>NZ_JBIVTO010000009.1:0-213385 GCF_044756805.1 Paeniglutamicibacter sp. NPDC091659 | reverse complement strand
GAGCCGGAGGGTCCCAGGACAACGACGACCTCGCCCTTGGCGACTTCGAGGTTGATGTTCTGCAGGACGTGCAGCGGGCCGTAGTGCTTGTTGACAGCGGACAGCTTGACGATCGGAACCAAGGCCGACCCAGCGCTACTCGCGGGGGAATCAGTGCTCATGAGTCGACCTTAGCGGACGTGGGCTGAATCACCATTAGCTTGCGCATACCTTTGCCGAATCGTTTCCTAAATTATTTAGGGCGCGACCGGTGAACACGGCGATTGCCGATACAGTGGGTGACATGCCACGCCAGAACTCTCAAGCCAAGAACTTCGAATCATTGCCCGACCCGGCGCGCCGCAAGGGCTCCGTGGTTTTGCGCCGCGGACAGGCCGACATTCCGCAGTCGGACCGCTATCTTCTGGACACCCGGGAAAACCAGGACTTCACCCACACCGATCCGTGGCGCGTGTTGCGGATCCAGAGCGAATTCGTCGAGGGGTTCGGGGCGCTGGCCGGCATCGGGCCGGCGATCAGCGTCTTCGGTTCGGCGCGCACCAAGCGCGATTCGGTGCGCTATGCGCAGGCGGAAAAGATCGGTTCGCTGATTGCGAAGGCCGGCGTCGCTGTCATCACCGGGGGCGGCCCCGGCGCCATGGAGGCCGCAAACAAGGGCGCCTGCGAGAGCGGCGGTGTGTCCGTGGGGCTGGGCATCGAGCTTCCGTTCGAGACCGGCTTGAACGAGTGGGTCGATGTCGGCATCAACTTCCGCTACTTCTTTGCTCGCAAGACCATGTTCGTGAAGTATTCGCAGGGATTCGTCGTGTTGCCGGGTGGCTACGGAACGCTCGATGAGCTGTTCGAGGCGGTGACCCTGGTGCAGACCGAGAAGGTCACAGGGTTCCCGATCGTGCTGGTGGGAACCGACTACTGGGGCCCGCTGCTTGAGTGGCTGCGAAACACCGTCGCAGAGGAAGGCGCGATCTCGATTGCCGACCTCGACCTGATCAAGCTGACCGACGACATCGACGAGGCTGTGCGGATTGTTATTGAATCCGCCCACGCCAATGGGTTTACCGCGGCTGACTGACGGCCCCCGGCGGGCTTTACTGGCTTCAAGAGGAGTATGTATTGGTGTACGTTTTGTTGGTCCTGGCGATCTTGCTGTTGGGTGCGGCCGTGTTGATGGGTGTCGGAACCCGGCGTGCGCGCCTACAGGGTGGAGGGTCGCGTTACGAATCGCCGCGGACCCCGATCCAGGGGCTTGTCGAGCCGGTGGCGTCGCTGCCCCCGGTGTTGCTGCCCCTGGAGCCAAAGCCCGCCGACATCGAGGCGGTGGGCTTCTCCTTGGCTCTGCGGGGGTACCGGTGCGACCAGGTTGATGAGGTCCTGGATGCGCTCTCGGCCGAGATCGACAGGTTGCATCAGGTCATCGCGCAACGCGGTAAAGAGCGTGTGATTAGCAACACGGGCGATTATTCGGAATAATGGAAGTTAGCAAGTTGAAAGCGATTCACGGAATAGTTGAATTCGCCAAGTAACTCACGACCGGGCGAAGGGGCAACCCCCCTCCGCCTCATAGGAAAGGGACAGCGCTAATGGCTGCGATGAAACCACGTACCGGGGATGGTCCGATGGAGGTCACCAAGGAAGGCCGTAGCCTGATCATGCGCGTACCGATCGACGGTGGCGGACGTCTGGTAGTTGAACTGAACGCCGACGAAGCCGCGGCCTTGCGTGACTGCCTCGTGGGTGTCACCGAGTAATCTTCGGTTTGGAATTGTGCACATGGGGGTCGATCCACACGGGTCGGCTCCCATGTGCATGTGTGCCGACCTGCACAGTTCCGTTGCCTCGCACTACATGGTTCGCGCAGCGATCAGCATCCCCAAGCCAGTGGGGACCAGCGTGGTGGTGAAACGCTCGTCGCTTCGCAGCATCCGGATGGCGTTGCGGGTGGCGACGGTGCTGGGTTGGCGGATTGCCGGCTTGGCCACGCGGTGGTGGTCGAAGGCGTCGTGAAGCAAGATCATCCCGCCGACCTTGGCCAAGCGGATCGCCTGGGTGACGTAGTCGGACAGGTGGGCCTTGTCGGCATCGATGAACACCATGTCGTATGCGGCGTCGGTCAGGCGCGGCAGCACGGCCTCGGCCCGGCCGGCGATGGCGCGGAAGCGGGAGGAGTCGAACCCCGACTCGTGGAACGCTTCGCGCGCCGCGGCCAGATGGTCGACGTCAATGTCGATGGTGGTCAGCGCCGAGTGTGCGCCAAGGCCGCGGAGCAGGCTGGTTCCCGAGACGCCCACGCCGGAACCGATCTCCACCACGTTGCGCGACTTGGACGTGGCCGCCAGCACCGTCAGCAAGTTGGCCGTGGCGGGACCCACGGACTCGACCCCGAGCTCGCGTCCGCGTTCGCGGGCCCGCTCGATGACCTGATCTTCCGTGGCTTGGGCCTCGGCGTACGACCAGCTGCTATAGACATCCAGGTTCATGAGTGTGGTGGGGTCCTTTTCAAGAAGCGCGTGAGTTGGCGGGCGCCGTCCCGGTCCGCGCGCGCGGCGTCTTCAAGCGCCCGGCCATGGCCTGCCGCCGGGCGGGGTGCCGATACGTCCCCCATCCTATCCCTGAGTGTCCACTTCAGCGGCTGAATTGGAATCGTAGGAGTGGCACAGGTTGCATACAGGATTCGCTCAGGAGCCTGAGCCAGAATTGATACCGTGAACGCAACGAATCCGACCTTGGCCATCAACCCGAGCTCCACCGACGAGCTCGGTGCGGATGGGGTTCCCACGTGGGATGAGATCGTGAGGGATCATTCCCCACGGGTTTACCGACTCGCTTACCGATTGACCGGCAACCGGCAGGATGCCGAGGACCTGGCGCAGGAAACGTTCGTGCGGGTCTTTCGATCCCTGCACACATTTACCCCGGGAACCATCGGCGGGTGGCTGCACCGCATCACCACGAACCTGTTCCTTGACCAGGCGCGCCGCAAGTCCCGCATCAGGTTTGACGGACTGGGCGAGGAAGCCGAAGCGAAGCTGCCCGGTACGGCCCCGGGCCCGGAGCGCAGCTTCGAATATAACAACCTGGATGTCGACGTGCAGGCCGCGCTCGATGCCTTGTCCCCGGAATTCCGTGCAGCCATCGTCCTGTGCGACCTGGAGGGGCTCTCCTACGAGGAGGTGTCCGATGCGCTGGACGTCAAGCTTGGCACGGTTCGATCGCGCATCCACCGCGGTCGGGCGATGCTTCGCGAAAAGCTTGCCCACCGAAATCCCGCTGTCCGACCATCGGCAACCGTGGGGTTGCCCAAGATCCGGCGGCCGATCCCGGGAGTCCGCTAGGGCATGCATTCACAACAAGAATGGATCCGTGCGTATCTCGCCGGCGAGCTGGATGCGAAGAAGCGCCGCAGCATCGAAAGACATGTGCATCGATGCCTGAGGTGCTGGGAAGCACTCCAGTCGGCCATGCCGAGGACCTCTCCGCAGTGGAACAGCCAATCCGAGATCCCGCGGCCTCCGCTCACCGCGCAGACCCTTCTGAGCAGCGCCTCCGCGGACGGCGGCTTGGGTGGGCAACACCGCACTTCCCATTTCCGCCCATGGATCCCGGCCGTGGCGCTTTTGGGCATCCTGGTGATGGTCGGAGCTTTCGTGGGCCTTTCATGGTCGTTGGGGGCTCAGGGCGTCGCGTCCGCCGGGCAACACGATCCCACCGGTTCCTGGAACGCAACGGCCACACACCTTGGCGAAGATGAACTAGAAGACTTGCGCGAGTCGGGTTGGACCTGCCCCGTTGTCGAGTCGGCGGGTTACCATCTGGCCTCTGCCACTGGCACCCGGTCGGGGGGCAACGCCGCGGTCCACATCGTGATGAAGAACGGAAAACACGAACTCAACGTGACCGAGGTGCGGAAACTGGCGGGCGGTCCGCTGGCAACAGGCAGCCTGGCCGCCCCGGAACAGGTAACGGCCAAACAGTCGGCTGCCGAGGCCACCGAGGGGCCCTTGACGGAGCTGGGGCGACGGCTTGGCGCGAAGGCGGCCGCCGCCGTCAGTTTCGGAAAGGGCAAGGCCACCTTGAGCATGGACGACGTGGATTACACGATCACGTCGAACCTTGCGAAAAAGGACGTTGAACGGCTGCTGCAACGCCTGGTCGTCGGCGAACACACGCGAGCTTCCGGGCTTGACGCGAGTCCCGAGGAGCTGGGCGAACGCCTGATGCGCGGGCTGTCCAGACTGATGGTTTTGGACTTCGACTAGGCCGTGGCCAAATGATGCAACGAAAGCAGGTAGTCTACTAGGGTGTTTCTGGGAATCAACGGTAGTGAGTTGCTGGTGTTGGCCGTACTGGCCGTGGTTATTTTGGGACCCGAAAAACTCCCGGAATACGCGGCCCAGCTGGCGCGACTGGTCAAGGAGTTACGCCGCATGGCCACCGGCGCGAAGGAACAGCTGCGCGAAGAGGTCGGCGACGACATCGTTGACATGGACTGGAAAAAGCTTGATCCCCGGCAGTACGACCCGCGACGGATCATCAAGGAAGCGCTGCTCGACGACTTCGAGGACGCCGCCAGCGCCGTCAAGGAGCCTGTTGCCATCCAGCAGCGTCCCGTCGCGACGGCACAGGTGACACGCCTGGAGCCGAACGAGCCGGCGCCGTTCGACGCCGAAGCCACCTAGCAGGGGGCCGGCCCCGGCATCGCAGGGCATGATTTGGCAAAAGGTGGAGGCCGCGATTCCCGTTCGGGGATTGCGGCCTCCACCTTTTCGGCGTCCGGGGGGCGGAAGCCGACCGGGCCTAACCGACCTGCCGGGCTTGACCGGGGGTGACCGATAGTTTCATGCCGGCCAGTCCGCGCGGGCGGTGCGAGAGCGAACGGGCGATCGCGGTGATCTGAGCCGCCGCGGAGGAGCCGGGGTGCGAGAGCACCAGCGGCAGCCCGGCATCGCCGCCGGCGCGCAGCAGCGGGTCCAAAGGGATCTGCCCGAGCAGCGGTACCTCCGCGTCGAGGGTTGCCGAGAGGCGTTCGCTGAGATCCCGGCCGCCGCCGGCACCGAAGATCTCCATGGTGGAGCCGTCGGGCATCTGCAGCCAGCTCATGTTTTCGATGACGCCGAGGACCTTCTGGCCCGTCTGCACGGCGATGGCGCCGGCGCGCTCGGCGACCTGGGCCGCCGCGGCCTGCGGGGTCGTGACGACCACCAGCTCGGAGCCGGGAAGCAGCTGGGAGACGGAGATGGCGATGTCCCCGGTGCCCGGGGGCAGGTCGAGCAGCAGCACGTCGAGGTCCCCGAAGTGCACGTCGGTGAGGAATTGCTCGAGGGCACGGTGCAGCATCGGACCGCGCCAGATCACCGGCTTGTTGTCGTCGACAAACATGCCGATGGAGATGACCTTCACGCCGTGGGCGACCGGCGGCAGGATCATTTCGTCCACGCGGGTCGGCTTGGCGCCGGCGATGCCGAGCAGGCCGGGGATGGAGAAGCCGTGCACGTCGGCGTCGATAAGGCCCACGCGCAGCCCGTCGGCGGCCATCGCGCAGGCCAGGTTGGCGGTCAGCGAGGACTTGCCGACCCCGCCCTTGCCGCTGGCGATGCCGATGACCCGGGTCAGCGAGGCCGGGTCGCCGAAGGGCACCGCGCGGCCCTTCAGGGACTCACGCAGGGCCGCACGCTGTTCGGGGCTCATCACGCCGAGCTCGACCTCCACGGAGTCGACCTCCGGCAGGGTTGCCAGTGCGGCGGTGGCGTCGTTTTCGATGGTGGAGCGCATCGGGCAGCCGGCGATGGTGAGCAGGATCTTGACCCGTGCCGTGCCGTTCTCGAGGACCGCGGATTCGACCATGCCCAGTTCGGTGATGGGGCGGCGCAGTTCCGGGTCCTGGACCGCGGCGAGTGCTTCAAGGAGCCGTGGCTCGATGCTCATGAGGGTATGTTCTTCTCTGCTTGTGCTTCGTGCTGCTTCTCGCGCTGTCTGTCGTTCTTGTCCGCCCGCTTGGAGGCCTTGGCCACCTGGGGGATGAGCCCGGTGTTGGTGGAGGTGCGGTCGCGGCGCTTGGGGCTCTTGGCGCGCAGCCTCAGCTCCTCGCCGTCGGCGGTCTCCAGCAGTTCCTCGAGCGCCGATCGCAACTCGGAGCGCACGTAGTCGCGGGTGGCGACGTCGCGCAGGGCGATGCGCAGCGCGGCAAGCTCGCGGGTGAGGTACTCGGTGTCGGCGAGGTTGCGTTCGGCCCGGCCGCGGTCGTCGGAGAGGGACACCTTGTCCCTGTCGTCCTGCCGGTTCTGGGCCAACAGCAGCAGCGGGGCCGCGTAAGAGGCCTGCAGCGAGAGCATCAGGGTCAGCGCGGTGAAGCCCAGGGCCGCGGAGTCGAAGCGCCACGCCACGGGCGCCCAGGTGTTCCAGATGAGCCAGAAGATGCAGAAAAAGCTCATGTAGAGCAGGAATTGTGGGGTTCCCATGAACCGCGCGAACTTTTCGGTGCTGGAACCGAAGGCGTCCGGGTCGGGGGAGAAACGCGGGAAGAAGCGGTCGCGGGCGCTCATCGGGGTGTCCAGCCCGCTGCCTGACTGGCGTTTCTCAGCCATGGGTGTCTCCGTTCTCCACCGCGGTGCTCTTGGCGGTGTGGTCGTCGTGGGTGCGCCAGTCCTCGGGCAGCAGGTGGTCCAGCACGTCATCGACGGTGACGGCGCCGACCAGGCGGCCGGCGTCGTTCACGACACCGAGCGAGGTGAGGTTGTAGGTGGCAAGCGTGCGGGCGACCTCCGGCACGTCGGCCATGTCCGAGATCGGGGCCAGGTGGGTGTCGAGGATGTTGCCCAGGGATTCGGGCGGCGGGGTGCGCAGCAGTGCCTGGATGTGCACGGCTCCCAGATAGCGCCCGGTGGGGGTTTCCAGCGGCGGGCGGGTCACGTAGACGGTGGAGGCCAGAGCGGGGGAGAGCTCCTCGCGGCGCACGGAGGCCAGCGCCTCGGCGACCGTCGCCTCCGGGGAGAGGATCACCGGCACCGGGGTCATCATGGAGCCGGCGGTGCCCTCCGCGTACTCGAGCAGGCGTCGCACGTCGCGGGCCTCCTCGGGTTCCATGAGCTCGAGCAGCGCGTGCTTGGTGTCCTCGCTGAGCTCGGAGAGCAGGTCGGCGGCGTCGTCGGGGTCCATTTCCTCAAGCACGTCCGCCGCGCGTTCCATGCCCAGCGCGGAGAGGATCTGCACCTGTTCGTCGTCGGGCATTTCCTGCAGGACGTCGGCCAGGCGGCCGTCCTGAAGTTCGGAAGCGACCTCGACGCGGCGCTTGTCGTTCATCTCGTGCAGCGCGTCGGCGAAGTCGGCGGGCTTCATCTCGTCGTGCGCGGCGACGTAGGTGCTGGCCGCCTGCGGTTCGTGCAGGGCGGTGTGGACGATGGCGTCCCAGGGCACCAGCAGGCGCTCGCCGCGCGTGCGGCGCAGGCCCAGGATCCCGCCGAGGTGTTCGCCGCGGCGCACGAAGTAGTCGGAGATGATCCAGTCGCCGCCGCGTTCCTGGCTGAGCCCGATGTCTTCCACGACGGCGTGGCCGCTGCCGTCGGCGAACACGACGCGGCGGTCGAAAAGCTCGGCCGCGACAAGGATCTCGGCGCCGCGCTGCTGGAAGCGGCGCATGTTCACCAGGCCGGAGCAGATAATCTGGCCGGACTCCATAGCCTGGATGCGGGTCATCGGGACGAAGACGCGGCGCTTGCCGGGGACCTCGACGACGACGCCGACGCATTGGGCGGGTTTGGTGAGCGAGCGCGAAATCACGACGACGTCGCGCAACCGGCCCAGGCGGTCGCCCAGGGGGTCGAACACGTCCAGACCCAACAACCGTGCAATGAAGACCTTCGAAGAATTGCTGCTCACGCTCTCTAGGCTACTGCCTCGCGAAGCGGGGAGCACATACGGAGTCACCCGTGCCGGCGCCGCTTCGCGCGACATTTGTCTTTCACCTTCAGCGATCAAGCGGGCGGCGGGGGGCCGCGAGCGTGCACAATGGAAGCATGTCATCCCCACTTGGTGCTTCCCAGACCCATTCGAACTCGCTCGGCCTGCCGCGCGGTGAACTCCTGGGGCGTTACAACTCCTACCTCGATGCGCAGAAGATCGTCGACTACCTGGCCGACAACGACTTCCCGGTCAGCAACATCACGATCGTGGGCAACGACCTCAAGAGCGTCGAGCGCGTCACGGCCAAGCTCAGCTACCCGAAGGTTGCGGCCGCCGGCGCGGCGCAGGGCGCCATGTTCGGCGTGTTCGTGGGGCTGATCCTGTCGATCTTCAACCCGGCCAGCGACGCGTGGGCGCAGATCCTGTCCTCGGTGGGCCTGGGCATCGCGATCTGGCTGATCGTGGCCGTCGTGGGCTACTCGTTCCGCCGCGGCAAGCGCGACTTCGCCTCGCAGTCCCAGGTGCTGGCGACCAGCTACGACGTGGTCGTCGACTTCTCGCACGCCCACGCCGCACGCGCGCTGGCATCCAAGCTGCCGATGAGCCGCGGCGCCGCCGACGCCGGTGTCGGCGTCCACGCGGTCCCCGTGCAGCCGCCGGCCCCGGTCCAGCCGCAGGCCCCGGTCGCCCCGGGCAACGCGCAGGCCCCGGCCGCCCCGGCACCGTCAAGCAGCTACTCCGACCTTCCGGACGGCCGCCCGCAGTTCGGCATCCGGGTCCAGCCCGGAGCGCCGGCGGTTCCCGCGGACGAGGCCCCGGCGTCGGAGGCGCCGGTCGCAGCGTCCGTCGCCGCAGCCCAGGCACACGTCGCCCCGGAGGCCACCGCACCGGAAACCGCAGCACCGGAAGCAACCGCACCCGAAGCGCCTGCCCCGGAAGCCGGCGCCGCCGATAGCGCGGCACCCGCCGTGGGCGAGCAATCAGCGGCTGAAGCCGAAGCTGAAGCTGAAGCCGAAGGTGCGAAGGCCGCGGGCACCGAAAACGAAACCGGCAGTGAAGCCGGCCCGCGCCACTAGGACCGTCGTTCAGCGGCCCGTTACTTAACGTCAAACGGCCCGGGTCCTTACCGCTCTCCGATGAGATGCGGGAAGGACCCGGGCCGTTTTTTGTGCCAAGTGCGCCGGCGCAGCGCCCGTTGTTCGGGGGCGGCACCTGCGCCGGCGGCTAGCTGTTGCGGATCTGGGCCATCCAGGCCTCGACGGCCTCCGGGGTGCGCGGCAGCGCGGCCGAGAGGTTCACGCAGCCGTCGGCCGTGATGAGCACGTCGTCCTCGATGCGCACGCCGATGCCGCGGTATTCCTCCGGCACGGCGAGGTCCTCGTTCTTGAAGTACAGGCCGGGCTCGATGGTGAAGACCATGCCCTCCTCCAACACGCCGTCCAGGTACAGCTCGGCCTTGGCCTGCGCGCAGTCGTGCACGTCAAGGCCTAGGTGGTGGCTGGTGCCGTGCGGCATCCAGCGGCGGTGCTGCTGGCCCTCGGGGGACAGCGCCTCCTCGAGCGAGACGGGCAGCAGCCCCCAGGCGTCGAGGTTCTCGGCGAGCACCTTGATGGCGGCGCCGTGCAGGTCGCGGAACTTGGTGCCGGGCTTGGCCACGGCGAACGCGGCGTCCGCGGCGTCGAGCACGGCCTGGTAGATCTTGCGCTGCACCTCGGTGTAGCTGCCGTTCACCGGCAGGGTGCGGGTGACGTCGGCGGTGTAGAGGGACTCGGCCTCGACGCCGGCATCGAGCAGCAGCAGCTCGCCGTCGTTGACGGTGCCGTTGTTGTTGATCCAGTGCAGGACCGTCGCGTTGTTGCCGGAGGCCGCGATGGTGTCGTAGCCCAGGTCGTTGCCCTCCTCGCGGGCACGGGCGAAGAAGGCGCCCTCGACGACGCGTTCGCCGCGCGGGTGGGTGAGCGCGCGGTCCAGCGAGCGGACCACGTCGTGGAAGCCGTTGATGGTCGCCGCGACGGACTTCTTCATCTCGCCGATTTCCCAGGCGTCCTTGACCAGTCGGATCTCGGACAGGGCCTCGGTCAGCTCGCCGTCCAGCGAGTCGGAGACCTCGAGGTCCACGCCGGTGTTGATGCGGGAGGTGTCCACCAGCGCGTCGCAGTTCATGTCGACGTCGCGCAGCAGGCGGACGCGCATGCCGCCGAGCTCGACGACGCCCGCGTTCTTGGTGATCGCAACCTCAAGGCCGCCCAGGTCGGCCGTGGGCAGTCCCAGGCGTGCCTGCAGCAGACCCAGGGTCGGGCGGGGGCCGATCCAGAATTCGCCGGTGCGGGCGTTGGAGTAGAACTCCTCGGTGTCGCGGCCGGCCATGGGGGAGAAGTAGAGCGTGGCGTTGTGGTTGGATCCGCCGTCGCCGGCGCCCTCGTCGGTCGGCTCCATGACGAGCACCGCGTCGGGTTCGTGGTCGAGTCCCAGGCCGGTCAGGTGGGCGAAGCCCGAGTGCGGGCGGAAGCGGTAGTCGGTGTCGTTCGAGCGGACCTTCAGCGGGCCCGCCGGAATCACCAGGCGCTCGCCGGGGAAGCGCGCGGAAACCGCGGCGCGGCGGGTGGCCGCGTACGGGGCAACCTCGTCGGCGCCGGGAAGCTCGGAGGTGTCGGGCGCCCAGGAGGACGCCATGAAGGTCTTGAAGGCCTCGGAGGACGGGCGCTGCGAACGGTTGTTCACGCGCTCCTCGAGGGGCTGGTCGCTGCCGGTGGTGGTGGTTGCATCAGTGCTCATGGTTCCAATCGTCTCAAAGCGTGGCGACATGTGCCAAGGCGCTATGCGCTGGGCGGAGCCGGGTGTGGGAAAAAGGCTCCCGCCGCGTTCCTGTTCATCGGTGGAGGAACCGCCGGGCCCAAACCGCTCCGCGGTGCGGGCAAGGACTACGCTGGATGTTATGCGGATCGATCTTCACACTCACTCACACATTTCCGACGGGACCGAGTCTCCCGCCGACCTTGTCACCGCTGCGGCCGCCGCGGGGCTCGATGTGGTGGCGTTGACCGACCACGACCAGACCTCCGGCTGGGCCGAGGCCTCCGCACGGGCCCTGGAACTCGGCATTGGGCTGGTCCCGGGCATGGAGATTTCCTGCAAGACCGGCATCGGCATCAGCGTGCACCTGCTCAGCTACCTGCACGACCCGACGCACCCCGGGCTGCTCGAGGAGATCGAGAAGGCCCGCGATGCGCGCATCACGCGCGCCCGCCGCATGGTCGAACTGCTCGCCGAGGACTACCCCGTGGACTGGGAGCTGGTCTCCAAGCATTCCGTGCCCGGAGCCACGATCGGCCGCCCGCACATCGCCGACGCGCTTGTCACCGCCGGGGTGGTGCGCACCCGCAGCGATGCGTTCGCCCAGGTCCTCACCGCGCGCTCCCGGTACTACGTGGGCCACTATGCGATGGACCCGGTGACTGCTGTGCGGCTGGTGCGCGATGCCGGCGGCGTGCCGGTCTTCGCCCACCCCGTCGCCTCCGAGCGCGGGCGCGTCGTCGGGGAAGAAACCTACGAGGAGATGATCGAGGCGGGTTTGCTCGGCGTGGAGATCGACCACCGGGACAATCCCGAGCAGGGACGCAAGCACCTGCGGGCGCTCGCCGAACGGCACAACCTGATCGTCACGGGTTCCTCCGACTACCACGGCACGGGCAAGCCGAACCGGCTGGGGGAGCACACCACCTCACCGGAGATGCTGCGGCGCATCCTCGCCGCCGGAACCGGCAGCAGCGCCGTCGGGATGCCGGTCCTCTAGCTTTCCGAGCCCGTTCGGATTCCACGACAGGACACGACAAGACAAGACAGCCCCCGACCCGTTCCGCGAATGCGGTACGGGTCGGGGGCTGTCTTTGCAAGGCGGGTGCCGGGACGCCGGAAGCGCTAGGCCGGCGGGGACTCGAGCAGGCTCGCACCGGGGATGCGGGCGCTCATCACCGCGATCGACTGCGGGTTCTCATCCACGCAGACAAAGCGGCGGCCCGTCGCCGCGGCCACTGCCCCGGTGGTTCCGGAGCCCGCGAAGAAGTCCAGCACCCAGTCGCCCGGGCGCGAACTCGCGTTGACGATGCGGCGCAGGATGCCCTCGGGCTTCTGCGTGGGGTATCCGGTCTTTTCCTTGCCGGTGGGCGAGACGATGGTGTGCCACCAGACATCGGTGGGCAGCTTGCCGCGCTCGCGCTTTTCCGCAGTGACCAGCCCGGGGGCCATGTACGGCTCGCGGTCGACCTCGGCGGAATCGAAGTGGTACGCCTTCGGGTTCTTCACGTAGACAAGGATATTGTCGTGCTTGGCCGGCCAGCGGCTCTTGGCGCGCGCCCCGTAGTCGTACGCCCAGATGATCTCGTTGAGGAACGACTCGCGGCCGAAGATCGCATCGAGCATGACCTTGGCGTAGTGCACCTCGCGGTAGTCAAGGTGCACGTACAGGGTGCCGTCGTCGGCCAGCAGCCGCCAGGCCTCGCGCAGGCGCGGTTCCAGGAAGGACCAGTAGTCGTCGAAGGCGTCGTCGTAGCTGTGCAGGTCCCCGCGCAGCGTCGAGTAGCTGCGGCCCTGGAAGCCGATGCGGTCGCCCTCGCCCTCGGCCGCGCGCACGGCCTTGAGCACCTGGCGCTTTTGGGTGCGCCCGGTGTTGAACGGGGGATCGACGTAGATCAGCGTGAAGGATCCGTCGGGGAGCGTCGGCAGGAACGTCGCGTTCTCCGCGTGCACGATCAGGTTGGGGCCCTCCGGATCCCAGGCCTGCACCGGCGGGGGACCGGCGGGCCCGCTGGCAACCGGTTCGGTTGCCTGCACGGGCCCGTCGGGGGTGTTAAGACGGCTCACCGATCTACTCGGAGTCGGTCTTGTTCACTACTTCGCCGTTGCGGCGACGGGTGCGGCTGCGGTTCGGGCGCGTGCGTGCCGGGCGTTCGGCACCCTCGCCGGCGGGTGCCGCGTCCTCGTGGCCGGCGGCCTTGGTTTCGTGGTGGCGCTCGTCCTCGCGTGCCGGGCGGTCCGCACGGCCGTGCGAGTGGCCGTGGCGGCCGGCTCGCTCCGAGCCGCGCTCGCCGCCGCGCTCGCCGCCGCGGCGCGGTGCACCGGTGCGCGGGCTGTTCTTCTTGCCGGTCTCGCCCAGGTCCTCGAGCTTCTCGCCGGCCAGGCCCTCGAGCTTGCGGGCGCTGCGTGGCAGGCGGCCCTTGGTGCCTGCGGGGATGTGCAGGTCCGCGAACAGGTGCGGGGAGGAGGAATAGGTTTCCACCGGGTCGGTGACATCAAGGCCAAGGGCCTTGTTGATCAGGCCCCAGCGCGGAACGTCTTCCCAGTCGACGAAGGTCACCGCGGTGCCCTTGTTGCCGGCGCGGCCGGTGCGGCCCACGCGGTGGAGGTAGGTCTTCTCGTCCTCCGGGCACTGCAGGTTGATCACGTGGGTGACGTCGTCGACGTCGATGCCGCGGGCGGCGACGTCGGTGGCGACGAGCACGTCGACCTTGCCGTTGCGGAAGGCGCGCAGCGCCTGCTCGCGGGCGCCCTGGCCCAGGTCGCCGTGGATGGCGCCGGCGGCGAAGCCGCGATCGACCAGCTCGTCGGTCAGCTTGGCGGCCGAGCGCTTGGTCTTGGTGAAGATGATGCAGCGTCCGCGGCCCTCGGCCTGCAGGATGCGGGCGACGACCTCGTCCTTGTCCAGCTGGTGGGCGCGGTAGATGACCTGGCGGATGTCCTTCTTGGTGATGGAGTCATCGTCGTTGTCGGCGGCGCGGATGTGCGTCGGCTTGGTCATGTAGCGGCGGGCCATCGCAATGACGGCGCCGGGCATGGTTGCGGAGAAGAGCATGGTCTGGCGCGTCGCCGGGGTTGCAGCCAGCAGGGTCTCGACGTCCGGCAGGAAGCCGAGGTCCAGCATTTCGTCGGCCTCGTCGAGGATGACGATGCGCACGTTCTTCAGGCTCAGGTGCTTCTGCTTGTAGAGGTCGATCAGGCGCCCGGGGGTGCCCACGACGATCTCGACGCCGCTGTTGAGCTGCTCGATCTGCGGCTCGTAGGCACGGCCGCCGTAGATGGTGGCGATGCGCGCGTTGCGGAACTTGGAGGCCTTGTCCATGTCGGCGGCGACCTGGACGGCCAGTTCGCGGGTCGGTGCGACGATCAGGGCCTGCGGGGCGCCGGGGACCGGGAGCTTGTCGTAGCCCTCGTCGTCCGGGCCGACGACGCGCTGCAGCGCCGGGATGCCGAAGCCGAAGGTCTTGCCGGTGCCGGTCTTGGCCTGGCCGATGATGTCGTGGCCGCCCAGGGCGACCGGAAGGGTCATGGCCTGGATCGGGAACGGGTGGGTGATGCCGGCAGCGGCGAGCGATTCGACGATGTCGGAGCGGACCCCGTAGTCGGCGAAGGACTGCTCGGGCAGTTCGTGGGGCTTTTCGTCGGTGGACAGCGACTCTTCGATGTCCACGGCTTCTGACGCCGAGTCGGCGGTGAGCAGGTGTTCAGTGTTCAAGACAGGGTTCTCATTCGTTTAGGCACCGTGCTTGGGGTGCTCGACGACCCCGAGAAGTCGAGAAAAGACCAGGGGTCGGAGTCCACCACATGGCGGTGATTCCAGCGGAGCCGATCGCAGGCTATGCATCGCAGCCAGGCTGTTGTGGCTGCGTGGGCGCAGGAGTCGCTGGGTAATCCCGCTAAAAAACTTGTTCAAGATACGCGACCGGGCATCCTTGTATACCCCCCAAGCATATCCCGCACCCGTTCCGATCCCGGCATTTCGCGGCCCGACGCACCCGGGACGGCGCAAAGCTGCCGCCCCGGGTGCGTCGGGCTTCGCCTTAGGGACCTACGATCCTGAAGAGCACCGTGCGGGTCAACAAGTCGGCGGTGACAAGCTCGACCTCGACGTGCTGCCCGGCCGCCGCCGAGCCCTCGAAGGGGGCCGTGACGGCGGGGGAGACAAGCTGCAGGGTGCCGCGCGACTTGTGCCCGTTGCGACCGTTTGCCCCGTTCGATCCGTTGGAACCGTTCGCATGCGCGGGACCCGGCTCCCCGCCGCCCGGTGCCGGCATGGTGCCGGTCAGCGTGACGGCGGCGAACCTTTCGCCCACCCGGTGGGCCAGCGACGCAGCCTCCACGGTGTCGATCACGGCGCGCTCGACCTTGTTCACCAACTGGTTGGAGGAGCCCATCAGCTTCGGAAGCAGGGGCAGCACCTCGCGGACGGCCGCGGGGACTTCCTGCCGGCGTGCCGCATACGAACACACCAGCAGGGAGAACCTGTCGACCAGCCTGCGCAGCGGCGCGGTGGTGTGCGCGTAGGGCGCCCCGATCGCCGCCTGCTCCAGGTCGGCGGGGACCTCCCCGTCAAGCACCGTGTAGGTGGCGCCGCGGAACAGGCTTGCCGCGTGGTGCATCAGCGCCAGCTGCCCGGGATCGTCGAGGTCCAGCGAGCGCAGGAACTCCCCGTAGGGCTGGTCGGTGGGCCACGGGGCGCCCAGCGTGGCGGCCTGCAGCCTGAACACCTCAAGGTCCTTGGGTAGCGGTGCGGGCATGGTGCGCAGGATGCCGACCTTTGCCCGGATCATCAGCCGGGCGGCTTCCATCCCCGTCAGCAGGGAGATCTGGGCGTTCCAGTCCTCGACGGGCAGCGGCGCGTTGGCCAGCAGGACGTAGGTGCCGTCGATGCATTCGACCTCCTGGGCGGGGATGCGCAGGCTGGCGCCGCCGCGCTCGCGTTCCAGCTCGATGCGCTTGAGCCCGATCTCGCGCAGCAGCCCGAGCATCTCCGGTGCCGTCCCCGCATCGAGCTCCTTTTGCGCGCCGACGTAGTTGAGTTTTTCACGGCTGCGCACGATGGCGCGTTCCAGGGCCGTGTTGGTGACGACCCCGCCCGCATCGAGGGTGAAGGACCACAGGTAGGAGCTGCGGTCCCGGTCCGGCAGCAGCGAACCGGCATCCTCGGCTATCGATTCCGGGTGGAGCGAAATCCTTCGGTGCGGAAGGTAGACTGTTTGCCCGCGCAGCCTGGTCTCGCCGTCCAGCTGCCCGCCGAGGGCCACGAAGCCCGGCACGTCGGCAATCGCATAGTGCACCAGGTAGCCGTCGGCGGTGCGGGACAGGTGCACGGCCTGGTCCAGGTCCGTGGACTCCGCGGGGTCGATCGTCACGAATTCGATGTCCCGCCTGTCGGTGGGCGGGAACTCGAAGTTGCTGATGGCCCGCGCCGCCTCCTCGAGCACCGCCGACGGGAAATCGGTGCGCAACTCGAATTCGGTCTCCAGGGCAACCAGTGCCTGGGCCAGGGCTGTACTTTGTGCGTCGGGCGTTAGCCCGAGGATGTTGTGGCTCACAACGACAGCATAGCCACAGCGCCGCCGCCGGGTCCCCAACTGTCGCGGGTTTGGCGTCCCGAGTAGGCTGAACGCATGAGCAATCCTTCCGCAATCCCCGCCCGGCGGGACGCCGCCCAGGACGAAATGGCGCTGCTGGGCCTGATCGCCTACCAGGAGCTGACGGCCTTCGAACACCTTTCCTCCGACGCCAGGTTCTCGCCGACCCTCGTGGACAGGGAAACGCTGGCCAGGCTGGCGGTCACCGAGTTCGGGCACTACGAGCTCATCCGGGAGATCATCGCCTCGCGCGGCATGGACGCCCAGGAGGTCATGGAACCGTTCATGTCCTCGCTCGATGAGATGCACGAGCGCACCAAGCCGGGGGACTGGTACGAATCGCTGACCAAGGCCTATGTGATCGACGGCGTCGCCGCCGACTTCTACTCCTACATCGCCTCGGAGCTCACCGAGGAGTCCCGCTCGGTGGTCCAGAGCGTGAAGACTTCCGACGCCAACACCGTGTGGCTGAGGGACCGCCTGCAGCTGGCCATCGCCGACCGCCCGGAGCGGGCCTCGCGCCTGGCCCTGTGGGGACGCCGGCTGCTCGGCGAAGCGCTGACCCAGGCCCGCGAGATCGGGGAGCAGTACGACTACTGGGGTTCCCTGGAGGAACGCGGCGACCGCGGGCAGACCATGACGGCGCTCTTTGCCCGGCTTGTCGAAAACCATTCCCGTCGCATGAGCAAACTGGGCATGACGGCCTAGGCGCGGCCATATGCCACCCGACCCACTCCCCAGAACCAAAGGAACGACGATGGATTCACCAAAACACGTCCTGGACGGATACGAGATTGCCCGCGCGCTGAAGGAACTTCCGTCGTGGCGCGAGCGCATGGGAACACTGGTGTGCGCCTGGTCGTTCGCGACCTCCCGGGAGGCCGTGGACTTCCTGGCGATCGTTGCCGAGGCAGCCGAGCACCTGGGCCACCACCCCGATGTCGACTGGCGATGGAACACCATCTTCCTCACCACCTCCTCGCACGACGTGGGCGGGGAGATCACGCCGCGCGACATCGAGCTGGCCACGCTGCTGGAATTCGCCGCCGCGGATTCAGGGGCCATTGCCGTCCCGCACCGGCACCAGGACGTGACCCTGGCCATCGACGCGCAGGACCCCGCGAAACTCGAGGCATTCTGGTCCGCGACGTTGGGCTACCGCAAGGGTCGCGAGGGCGACCTCGTGGATCCCGAACGCCGCAACCCGCCGCTTTGGTTCCAGGAAACCCGAACGCCAAGCGCCAGCCGGTTCCACATTGACAAACTTGTCGCCCGGTCGGAATTCGATGCCGCCCGCGAGAAAATGCTTCCCGTTGCCGGCGCGGGCGATGAAACCCACGCGCCGCGCTGGGTGGTCTACACGGACCCCGACGGCAACCGCATGTGCCTGTGTGCCGAACCCGAGGTCCCCGGCGAGACCTACGACGCATAGCCTCGTCCACACACGCACACGTCTTAAGACCAAAGGGCGCCGGGTCCGCACTCCATCTGGAATGCAGACCCGGCGCCCCCGGCTTAATCGGAACTAGTGCGCGAAGCCCACGCGGCGGGCTTCCTCCACGCCGATCTCAACGTAGGCGATGCCCGCGACAGGAACCAACATGAGGCGGCCCTTGGAATCGGTGAGGCGCAATTCTCCACCGGCGCTCAGGGCGTCCGAGACACGCTGGGCCAACTCTTCCGCGTTTTCGGCAGACTCGATTACGATCTCGCGGGCAACATTCTGAATTCCAATGCGAACGTCCATGATGGCCTTCCTGGTTTTTGCGTACGTCGGTGCCCAATGACACCGAGAAACTTCTGATCTGAACTTACGTCACGATTCTTTGGGGAAGCGACCGATTCCGCGCCAAGCTAAACGCGAGACCAATTTGCTGGCCTCCTCCATGCTCACTTCATCGCGCAGGTCCACCCAGTAACGGGCCGATACCTGGGCCATCCCGGCCAAGGCCCGGCCCATGAGCACCGCCTGGCCGGGGGGAAGGTTGGTGTCCTCGGCGATGACCTCGGCGATGCCAAGGGCGAACTTGGCGTTGAACGCCTCGATGCGCCCGCCGATCTCCTCGTCGTTGAGCAGGTCGGACTCGAAGATGAGCCGGAACGCCTGGGAGTCGCGGGCAATGAACTCGTAGTACGCGTGGATTGTGGCCCGCACGCGCAGCTTGTTGTCGTTCGTCGAGTTCATCGCCTGCTGCAGCAGCGCACTGAACTCGTCCATGTGCTGGTCCAGCAGCGCAATGTAGAGCTCGCGCTTGCCGGGGAAGTGCTGATAGAGCACGGGCTTGGAAACTTCGGCGACTTCGGCGATTTCATCCATCGAGGCACCGTGGAAACCGTGGGAGACGAATACCTGGTGCGCGGCCTGCAACAACTGGCGGCGGCGGGCCTCGCGCGGCATCCGCTGTGTACGAACGCCACGGCTGGGGGGAGTGGTCACATCGGCCCTTTCGAGGTGCAAGCCGCCGTCGGACGCGGCGGACTCTCGTGCAAGTCTACTCTTGGGTAACGAAGTGGAAAGAGTGCCGACGGCCTCCAATACGGGGCTATGGTGTTTCCATGGAACCCAACGAGCCGACAACCATTTCAGCCGGCACGTCCCCGGCACGGCGTCCGGGGATGAGGCCCGGGCCGCTGGTGGAGCCCGGAACCGAGCTCGATGCCGAGGAACGGATGCGCTACTCGCGGCAGATCATCATCCCGGAGATCGGGATGGCCGGCCAGCGCCGTCTCAAGAACGCCAAGGTCCTGGTCATCGGCGCCGGGGGACTCGGATCGCCCGCCTTGCTCTACCTTGCCGCCGCAGGCGTCGGAACAATCGGGATCATCGACGACGACGTGGTCGACGTCAGCAACCTGCAACGACAGGTCATCCACGCCATGGCTTCGGTCGGCCGGCTCAAGACCGAATCGGCCGCCGCCCGCATCCGCGAACTGAATCCGCTGGTCGCCGTGAACCTGCATTCGCACCGTCTGGACGTCGAGAACGTCCTGGAACTGTTTGCGCAATACGACGTCATTCTTGACGGCACCGACAACTTCGCCACCAGGTACCTGGTCAACGACGCGGCGGCGATCTGCGGCAAGCCCTACGTGTGGGGGTCCATCCTGCGCTTCGACGGCCAAGTCAGCGTCTTTTGGGACAAGTTCGGCCCGAACTACCGGGACCTTTACCCCACTCCGCCTCCGGCCGGCACCGTTCCCTCGTGTTCCGAGGGAGGGGTCTTCGGCGTGTTGTGCGCCCAGGTCGGTTCCGTCATGGTTGTAGAAACCATCAAGCTGATCACCGGTGTGGGGGAGTCGCTCCTGGGCAGGGTGCTGATCCTCGATTCGCTGGACATGCGATGGAGCGAAGTCCGCCTGGAACAGGACCCGGGTGCGCCAAGGATCAAGGAGCTGCTGCCCAGCTACGAGGCTTTCTGTGCCGGGCCCGCAGCGAACGCCCCCGCGGAGGGCATGGAAGGTCCGGCAACCGTCAGCGCCCCGCAACTTGCCGCATTGCTGGATGATCGTGCGGCGGGGGAGCGGGATTTCCTCCTCGTCGACGTGCGGGAGCCGGGGGAACATGAAATAGTTGCGATTCCCGGTGCCGTTCTTGCTCCCAGGGGAGCCATACTTTCGGGTGAAATCATCTTGCCAATGGATTTAGAGATCATTCTTCATTGCAAATCCGGTGCCCGTTCGGCCGAGGTCCTGCGGTTCCTGCGCAGCGAGGGTTATCCGGCAGTTCGTCATCTGGAGGGCGGGATTCTGGCCTGGATCCACGAAGTCGATGCGACGCTTCCTGCCTACTGAGACCACGGATTCGCGCATTCTCATGTGGCGTTCCCAACAACGGAAAAAATTGTGCATAGAAATCATGCAAAACGAATAAAATTCACATAGTCTGAGGTGAACATACTGAAGTGTTGCTCTGTGGGGAGGGCACTGAGGTTAAGGTTCACCATGAAAGTTCTGTTACTTGCACTTGTGAGTTTATTGGCGCTCTCACCGGCTCCAATTGCGGCCCAAAACATTAATGCACTGCCTACCCCACCGGAAATATCCCGGCAAATGAGCGGCGACGCCCACGGTTCCGAGCAGGATGCAACGCAAGCAGAAGAACCGGGCGAGGTGCAGCTTTCAGGGAAAAGCTCGGTCACTTCCTCCAAACCACGGTTCCTGACGACCGCATCCATCACTCCGCGATCCGGCAAGAGCAGCGGAGCCAAGCTCGGCTCCGCGTCCAAGGGATACGCCGTGTGGGGCACGGGCAAGACTTCCGCCGGACACACCCAAATCAAGTTCTTCGGAAAGAACGCGTGGGTGAAGTCAAACCAGCTCAAGCGCGTAGCCGCTGCGAACTACACAACCACTCGAGGCACAAAGTTCCGTTCCCAGGCGGCGGCGGGCAAGACGCTTGCGACATTGCCCCGCGACTACACCGTCGGGACACTCACGAACGCCAACAAGAACATGTGGATCCAGGTCCAGTACCAGGGGAAGACCGGATGGGTCGCCTCCCGGGACCTCAAGGGTGCATCGTTGAGCGCGGCTGCCGGTGCAGGAACGAAGTCGTATTCGAATGCGGCCTGGTCCCAGAAGGTCCAGAGCAACATCGGCAAGTACTGCCCTTCGATTCCCGTGCGTGTCAGCAAGGTCAAGGGCGAGTACTACGCGGAATCAATCCCGCGTCGCATCACGCTCAGCCGGGTCGGCAACAACGACCCGGACGCGGCAAACATCAAGGCCGTCGCCCTGCACGAGTGTGCGCACATCCTCCAGTTCACGGTCTACCCCTCGGGCTTCGCAAAGCTGACGGCGTACGCAGACCGTATCAATCCGCGTCGTGACGGACGCGGGATCGAACACCTGGCCGATTGCATGAGTGACAAGATGGGTGCCAAGCGGACCGGAACGCTTTCCAACGGCAACAGCTACATCGCCGGGTACCAGGGCAAGTGCACTTCCGCCCAGAACCAAGCGGCAAGTGCCTTGCTGGCCGGCAAACGGCCCGCCGGGGCGTAACGCCGGAACTTGCTTCAGCGGGCAAGGACCGCGGCGCAAAGAGACCGTCAACGCACAGACACCGCGGGAGTCAACCTGATCAAGGGTTGGCTCCCGCGGTGTCTGTGCAGGTGCTGCAGGCGCGGCACGGCGGGTGGCGCCCGGAGTGGTGTGGCGTGTGGTTAGCCGACCTGGCGCAGGAGCTCGCCGGTGTCGGACGTGCCTGCGGAGGCCCCCGAGGCGCCGCCGGCCGGGCAGGTTCCCTTGGACGCGGGTGCCGCCGGCAACTCGATCTCGAGGCCGTAGAGGGTCTCCAGGGCGTCGATGTAGTCACCGGCACGGCCCTCGGCCGCGAGTTCGCGGGCGCGGACTGTCGGCACGTGCAGCAGCTGGCGCATCATGCGGCGCATCGCGAATTCGACCTCTTCGGCCGCGGCGGTGCAGCCGTGCTGGGCACGGACCTTCTCCACTTCGGCCTCGAGCACGGACTGGGTGTGCCTGCGCAGTGCGACGATTGCGGCGTCGGCGGCACGTTCGCGCTGCTCGAGCGCGAAAGCATGGGTCGCGTCCTGCACGATTGCGCGTGCCTGGTGAAGCGCCTGCGCCTGTTCGTCGGGGGCCGCCATGCGCACGGACTCGAGGTTGACCAGGTCCACGCCGGGAAGCTGGCCGAGGCTCGGGTCGAAGTCGTTGGTCAGGGCCAGGTCGATGGCGATCAGCGCGCGGCCACCGCGGTCAAGCGCCGCGATGTCCTCGCGCATCAGCCGGTGGTCCGAGCCGCTGCAGCCGATCAGCACGTCGGCGGCCGCGAGCGCCGACTCGAGGGATTCCTCGTCGAGGGCGGTGCCGCCGCGGGTCGAAACGAAGGCCTCGGCGCGGCCGGAGGCGGAGAACACCGAGATGTTGTGTGCCTTGCGTTCGCGCAGCAGCGACATGGTGGCCCCGGCATAGGCGCCGGTGCCGAAGATCACGATGTTCTTGTTCTCCCACGACGGGTCGACGCTCAGGTCGGTGGCCAGATCCAGCGCCACGGAGACGACCGAGAGGCCGCGCGAACCCAGTGCCGTGCGCGACCCGACTTCCTTGGCGGTGCGCGATGCGGTCTGGAAGAGGCGGACCAGGGAGCCCGTGGCGGTTCCTGCGGCCTGCGCCTCGTTCAGGGCGCGGCGGACCTGGCCGGCGATTTCGCGTTCCCCGATGACGGCCGAGTCAAGGCCGGCGCCCACCGAGAAGAGGTGGGAGACGACGTCGGACTCCGTCTTGGAGACCAAGGCGGTGGACACCGTTGCCTCGCTGAGCCCGGTGCTGGCGGCAATCTGGGTGATCACCGAGGAGCGGGCGGCCGGGACGTCCTCGGAACGCGGCACCTCGCAATAGATTTCGTAGCGGTTGCAGGTGGCAAGCGTGATGGCACCGGCGACGGGGCTGGCGGAAGCGAGCACGACGGAAGCGACCTGGGAGGCGTCGGCGCTGATCTTTGCCACGGTCTCGAGGTCGATGTCTGAATGGGAGGCAACGAGAGATAGTAAAACCACAGTGCCTCCCATAGTAGCGCTTCTACTGCGCGTAGAAAACTGAGTGTTGATCGGTTTCAGCCTGGCCCGGGGCGCGTTTGTTCGCCCGGGGCGTGCGGATTACAGTTCGGCGCAACAACTTGGCACAATCATGATTATGACGTTGAGCCAGAACCACCCGATGATGGACGGTCGCACCGCCGATTCTCCGCTGATTTCCGCCTACCGGGGCAAGACCCCCAGCCGCCGCCCCGTATGGTTTATGCGCCAGGCCGGCCGCTCGCTGCCCGAATACCGCAAGCTGCGCGAGGGCACCCAGATGCTCGAATCCTGCCTGCGCCCGGACATGGCGTCCGAAATCACCCTGCAGCCGGTGCGCCGCCACGGCGTCGACGCCGGAATCTTCTTCTCCGACATCGTCATCCCGCTGAAGCTCGCGGGCGTCGATGTCGACATCGTCCCGGGCGTCGGCCCCGTGCTGGGCTCTCCCGTACGCACCGCCGCGGACGTGCGTGCGCTGCCCAAGATGGACGACGCGGCCCTTGACCCGATCCGCGAGGCCGTCGCGATGACCGTCGAACAGCTGGGCAACACCCCGCTGATCGGCTTCGCCGGCGCCCCGTTCACGGTCGCCGCATACATGGTCGAGGGGCGCCCGTCCCGCGACCACCTGGGCCCGCGCACCATGATGCACGCCGAACCCGGTGTCTGGGAGGAGCTGGCCAACTGGGCCGCCGACGCCTCCGGCGCGTTCCTGCGCGCACAGATCGAGGCCGGCGCCTCCGCCGGCCAGCTCTTCGACTCCTGGGCCGGATCGCTCTCGCTGGCCGACTACACCAACTTCGTGGCACCGTCCTCCGCCCGCGCCCTGGACGCGGTGCGCGACCTGGACGTGCCGCTGGTGCACTTCGGCACCGGCACCTCCGAGCTGCTCGGCGCGATGCGCAACGTGGGCGTCGACGTCATGGGCGTGGACTACCGCCTGCCGCTGGACGAGGCGAACCGCCGCCTGGGCGGGGACATCCCGCTGCAGGGCAACATCGACCCGGCGCTGCTCGAGGCCCCGTGGGAGGTGCTCGAGGCGCACGTGCGCGAGGTGCTCGCCGCCGGCGACAGCGCGCCGGGCCACGTGGCCAACCTCGGCCACGGCGTGCCGCCTGACACCAACCCGGAGACGCTGACCCGTGTGGTCGAACTCATCCACTCGATCGCCCCGATAGCACGTTAAGCTAGAAACACGGCCCGCATCCGCTTTCCCCGTTCCGGAATACCCCGCAGCGACGCCCTTGGGCCGCGGCGGGAAGGGGCGGGGAAGGCGGAGGGGCAACCCCGTCTCCAGGAAGAGATCATGCAGTCAAACGCACCAGAGCAGCCCGCCTCCAACGCCGCAGCGGCGAACCAGGAACCCGGCGCGGCGCCCAAGGCCAAGCGTGCACCCGTGGCCTCAAACGCCGCGGCGCACGCCATGCGCTTGCTGCAACGCGCCCGCGCGGGCGAACACCGCTCGGCCGAGCCCAAGGCCCCGGCCGGGCCGCGGGCGGCCGTCATCGGCGGCGGCATCGCCGGCTTGGTTGCGGCCCGCGAGCTCGCCGCGAGCGGGCACTCGGTCACCGTCTACGAGGCTTCCGCCCAGTTCGGCGGCTGCGTGCGCGCCCACGAGGTCGCGGGCCTGGTGCTCGACGCCGGCGCGGAATCCTTCGCCACCCGCTCCACCGCGGTCGCGGACCTGCTGGCCGAACTCGGGCTGGGCGACGACATCGTCACCCCGGCCCCCGGCGGCGCCTGGCTGTACCTCAAGCGCGGAAGCGAATCCTCCGCCCAGCCGCTGCCGGCCACCGGCATCCTGGGCATCCCCGGCGACCCGTGGGCCGAAGAGGTGCGCAGCGCCGTGGGACGCGCCGGCGCCCTGCGCGCGGCGGCGGACCTGATCACCCCGGTCTCCAAGAAACTGCTGGAGGGCGAGCTGTCCCTCGGCGCGCTGGTGCGCTCCCGGATGGGAACCGCCGTGCTGGAAAACCTCGTCACTCCGGTGGTTTCCGGCGTGCACTCGGCCGACCCGGACACCCTTGACGTCGACGCCGTCGCCCCGGGCCTGCGAGCTGCAGTGCTCAAGCACGGGTCGCTGGCCAGGGCCGTGGCCGCCATGCGCGCGGCGGCCCCGGCCGGCTCCGCGGTCGCCTCGATCGTCGGCGGCATGAACAGGCTCACCGCTGCCCTGCTGAAGGACCTGCGCGCCGCGAACGTCGTCCTGCTGCCCGGGACGCCCGTCGCCTCGGTGCACCACAACGCCGAAAGCGGCGAGCCGGAGCGGGCCTTCGAGCTCCATCTGGCCTCCGAAGCCGGTGCAGAGCCGGCCGAGCCCGTCTTCTTCTCCCGCGTGGTCATCGCGACCCCCGGCGAGATCGCCACCGACTTGCTGGCCGGCATCGACCCCGGATTCACCGGCCACCGCCCGGCCCCGGGCGCCGGCATCTCGCTGGTGACACTTGTCATAGACAAGCCCGAGCTCGACGACGCCCCGCGCGGCACCGGCCTGCTGGTCGCGCCCACGGTGGACACCGTCGGGGCCAAGGCGCTGACCCACGGCACCGCCAAGTGGCAGTGGCTGGGCGACGAATCCGGACCCGGCTCCCACGTGCTGCGCCTGTCCTACGGGCGGCTGAACGACGTGGCCGGTTCGCTGGCCAACGCGGACGACGAGTCGCTGCGTGCCGCGGCGCTCTTGGACGCCTCCACCCTGCTGGGCCTGGAAATCACGGCCGGCGACGTGCTGGGCTTCGACGTGGTGCGCTACGCGGGCGCGCTGCCGTTTGCGACGACCGGGCACGCCGCCCGCGTCGCGGCGATCCGCGAACGCGCGGATGCGACCCCGGGGCTCGAGATCGTGGGTGCCTGGCTCTCCGGGACCGGGCTGGCGGCCGTGGTGGCCGACACCCGCAGGCGCCTGCGCGTCAGTGCCAGCTAGCTCCGGGGATCCGGCCGGGCGGCCGGGCAGCAACAGACTTTCACACCAGAGAAGAAACAGCCCCTTCGCCTTCACGTGCGAAGAACCGCAGAGAAAGCAGAAGAATCATGAGTGCAGTTGAAAGCAATTCGCCAGTGATCCGCGACCGCGAGGCCGCGGGCGACGCCAAGATGTACTACACGCTGTGGACCATCTTCAAGCGCGACTCGGATCTGGACCGCACCGAGGGCGTCGAGGCCTTCGACTCGCTGGTCGAGGAGCTCGCCGCCGAGGGCGTGACCGTGCGCGGCACCTACGACGTCTCGGGCATGCGCGAGGACGCCGACGTGATGATCTGGATGCACGGCGCCACCGCCGAGTCCCTGCAGGCCGCGCTGCGCAAGGTCCGCCGCTCGTTCCTCTTCGCCGAGACCTCGGTCGTCTACTCGACCATGGGCGTGCACCGCGAAGCCGAGTTCGCCAAGGACCACTCGCCGGCTTTCGCCCGCGGCGTCGCCCCCGAGGCCTGGATGACCGTCTACCCGTTCGTGCGCACCAACGACTGGTACCTGCTCGACCCGAAGGACCGCGGCAAGATGCTGCGCGACCACGGCATCCTGGGCCGCGAGTTCCCGATGGTGCTCGCCAACACCGTCGCCGCGTTCTCCTTCAGCGACTACGAATGGCAGATCTGCCTCGAGGCCCCGGACATGATCGACCTGGTCGACATGATGCGCCACCTGCGCTACACCGAGGCCCGCAACCACGTGCGCGAGGAAACCCCGTTCTACACCGGACGCCGCATCTCCACCGCCGAGGTCGCCGAGGTCCTGCGATGAGCCAGGCCTTCGACCCGCGCGTCGGCTACGACGAAAACGGTGTCATGGCACCCAAGGCCTACGACGCGATCCTGCTGGCGTCCTTCGGCGGCCCGGAGGGGCAGGACGACGTCATCCCGTTCCTGCGCAACGTCACCGCCGGCCGCGGCATTCCCGACGAGCGCCTCGAGGAGGTGTCCCACCACTACCGCAAGAACGGCGGCATTTCCCCGATCAACGCACAGAACCGCGCGCTGAAGGCGGCCCTCGAGGCCGAGCTGGCCGCCCGCGGCATCGACCTGCCGGTCTACTGGGGCAACCGCAACTGGGCGCCGTACATCCCGGAAACCGTCGAGCGGATGTACGCCGAGGGCCACCGCAAGGTGCTCATGCTCTCCACCAGCGCCTACTCCGGCTACTCGAGCTGCCGCCAGTACCGCGAGGACCTCGGCGAGGCCCTGCGCGAGACGGGACTGGAGGGCAAGCTCGAGGTGGACAAGGTGCGCCAGTACTTCGACACCCCCGCGTTTGTTACACCCTTCATGGAGGGGCTCACCGATTCGCTGGCCGACGTGCGGGCGCAGCTGGCGCAGGCCGGGAACCCGGACGGCGAGATCAAGATCGTCTTTGTCACCCACTCCATCCCCGTTTCCGACGCCGAGGCTGCGGGCCCGCGCGACCTCGTCGCGACCCTGGACACCGACCTCTACACGGCCCAGCACCTTGCCGTGGCCGACGCCATCCTCGCCGGCGTGCCCGCCGCGGCCGGACTGGAGCACACGCTGGTCTTCCAGTCGCGTTCCGGCGCCCCGCACATCCCGTGGCTCGAGCCGGACATCAACGACGCCCTGCAGGAGTACAAGGCAGCCGGCGTTGCCGGCGTCGTGGTGGTGCCCATCGGCTTCGTCTCCGACCACATGGAGGTCCTCTGGGACCTGGACACCGAGGCGAAGGACACCTGCGCCGAGCTCGGCCTGGCCTTCCACCGCGTGCCGACCCCTGGAACCCACGCCACGTTCGTCTCCGGCATGATCGACCTGGTCAGCGAACGCGTTGCCGGCGCCGACGGAAACGCGCTGAAGCCCGGCCGCGACTCCGTGGCCGCGCTGGGGCCGTGGTTCGACGTCTGCCGACCCAACTGCTGCGCCAAGGCCATGCGCGACGGCACCGTCAAGCCGACCATCGCCGCCGTCGACTCCGAGGTCGGGGTGCCGACGCCATGACCCAGGCACCCTTCCGCATCGGCACGCGCGGCTCCGCGCTGGCCACCACCCAGACCGGGCACGTGGCCGCGGAGCTTGCGGCGCTGGCCGGCGTCGAGATCGAAACCGTCCTGGTGAAGACCGAGGGCGACGTGATCACCGGGCCGCTCTCGCAGCTCGGCGGCACCGGCGTGTTCGCGGCGGCGCTGCGCCAGGCGCTGCTCACCGGTGAGTGCGACCTGGCCGTGCACTCGCTCAAGGACCTGCCGACGACCCAGCCCGAGGGCCTGGTCATCGCGGCGACCCCCAAGCGTGCCGACGTGCGCGACGCGCTGTGCGCCCGCGACGGGCTGTTCCTGGCCGAGCTGCCCGAGGGCGCAACCGTGGGCACCGGCTCCCCGCGCCGCGCAGCGCAGCTGCTGGCCTTCCGCCCGGACCTGAGGATCGTCGACATCCGCGGGAACGTCGGCACCCGGCTGGGTCGCGTGAAGGGTTCGCCCGCGCAGGCCGACGACGGGGGAGTGGGCCGCACCAACCAGGGCGACCTGGACGCCGTCATCCTGGCCGCCGCCGGCCTGGAACGCCTCGGCTTCGAATCCCACATCACCGAGTACCTGGACCCGGAGATCATGCTCCCGGCCCCCGGGCAGGGATCGCTGGCCGTCGAGGTCCGTGCCGCGGGCAGCTCGAACGCCGCGGTCGACGCGGCGCTGGAGAAGCTCGACGACCACGACACCCGCCTGGCGGTCACCGCCGAACGCGCGCTGCTGGCGCGTCTGGAGGCCGGCTGCGCCGCGCCCATCGGCGCGCTGGCCCGCGTCTTCGAGGACACGCTGGTGCTCGATTCGGTGGCCTGCCGTCCCGACGGCACCGACACCATGCGCCGCTCCGCCACCACGCGGGAGCTCACTCTCGACGGGGCCGTCGCCCTGGGCGTGGCCCTGGCCGAGCAACTGCTGCGCGAGGGCGCCGCGGCGTTGGCGGGGCTCTAGCGGCCATGTCCATTTCCGGGGTGTTGGCGGGGCGCACCGTCCTGCTGCTGCGCAGCAAGGATCGGGCCTCGGCCACGATCGCTGCGCTGCGCGAACGCGGGGCGCGCACCGCGCTGTGCCAGCTCATCGACTTCGAGCTGCCCGCCGACACCGCGGAACTGGATGCCGGCCTGCGCCGGCTGCTGGCCGGCGGGTTCGACTGGTGCGTGTTCACCTCCGTCAACACGCTCGCCGCGCTCACCGTGCGCGCCAGGGCACTGGGCCTGGAACCGGCCATCCCGTCCGCCACCCGCATCGCCGTCGTCGGCGAGGCCACGGCGCGGGCCGTCCGGGCCTTGGGCTCGAATGTCGACTTCATGCCGAGTGCCGACCACTCGGCCCGCGGCATGCTCGCCGAATGGGGCGCCCTGCGCGAGGGGCCGGCGAGCGTGTTCATGCCGCAGGCGGACATCGCCTCCTCAACGCTGCGCGACGGGTTCGCCGCCAGCGGGTGGGACGCCCACATCGTGGTTGCCTACAACACCGTTGCGGCCCCCGCGGACCCCGACCGCGCACTGGTTTCCCCCGCCGGCGCATCCGCGGCGGACCTGCCGCCCGGCTGCCTCCTGCTGGACGCCGCCGGGCTTGCCGCCGCGCTGCCCGGCATCGACGCCGTCTTCTTCACCTCCCCGAGCGCCGTGGACAGGTTCCTGGCCGTGGTGCCCGATCCGGGTGCCGCACCGGCGCTCGTCGCCATCGGGGACAGCACCGCGGCGCGCCTGCGCGAGCGCGGGCTCACCCCCGCCGCCGTCGCGGACATGCCCACACCCGAGGGCATGATCGCCGCCTGGGAAGCCGTGCTGGCTGCCTCCCGAAGCGGCTAGCGACTCCGGATGCCACTGGCAACCCCGCACCCGAACACCCCGAACTTGAACACCCCAGAACTTGGAAAACCCCGAGCTTCACAAGGAGCCAGAATGTCATTCCCGTCCCGCAGGCCCCGCCGCCTGCGCACCACCCCCGCCATGCGCCGACTCGCCGCCGAGCTGACCCTGGCCCCGCAGCAACTGATCCTGCCCGCGTTCGTGCGCGAGGGGCTCACCGAGCCCAACCCGATCACCTCCATGCCCGGCGTCGTGCAGCACACCCTCGACACGCTCAAGGCCGCCGCCGCGGAGGCCGTCGAGCTGGGCCTGGGCGGCATCATGCTCTTCGGCATCCCGGAGACCCGCGACGCGATGGGCAGCGCCGGCACCGACCCGAACGGCATCCTGAACCGCGGCATCGAGGCCGTGCGCGCCGAGGTCGGCGACGAGCTGGTCATCATGTCCGACGTCTGCCTGGACGAGTTCACCGACCACGGCCACTGCGGCGTGCTCGACGCCAAGGGCAACGTGGACAACGACGCCACGCTGGAGATCTACGGCCGGATGGCCGTCGCGCAGGCGGAAGCCGGCGCCCACATGCTCGGCCCCTCCGGCATGATGGACGGCCAGGTCGCCGTCATCCGCCAGGCCCTGGACGACGCCGGCCACCAGGACGTCTCCATCCTGGCCTACGCCGCCAAGTACGCTTCCGCGTTCTACGGCCCGTTCCGCGAGGCCGTCGACTCCCAGCTCAAGGGCGACCGCCGCACCTACCAGATGGACGCCGCGAACCGCCGCGAGGCACTTCTGGAGGTCGAGCTCGACCTGGCCGAGGGCGCCGACATGGTCATGGTCAAGCCGGCCATGAGCTACCTCGACGTGCTGGCCGATGTCGCCGCCATGTCCCCGGTGCCGGTTTCCGCCTACCAGATCTCCGGCGAGTACGCGATGATCGAGGCCGCCGCCGCCAACGGCTGGATCGACCGCCGCGCCGCCATCACCGAATCCGTCCTGGGCATCCGCCGCGCCGGTGCCGACACCGTGTTGACCTACTGGGCCAGTGAACTCGCCCAGTGGCTGAAAGAAGGAAAGTAATGACCAGCTCCGCAGAACTCTTCGCCACCGCCCAGAAGCTCATGCCCGGCGGGGTGAACTCCCCGGTGCGCGCCTTCGGCTCGGTCGGCGGAGTGCCCCCGTTCATGGTCGGCGCCAAGGGTGCCTACCTGACCGATGCCGACGGCAACTCCTACGTGGACCTGGTCTGCTCGTGGGGTCCGGCGCTGCTCGGCCACGCGCACCCGGCCATCCAGGACGCCGTGCACGCGGCCGTCGACCGCGGGCTGTCCTTCGGCGCCTCGACGCCCGACGAGGGCAAGCTCGCCGCGCTGGTGATGGGCCGCGTCGGTGGCGTCGAGCGCATGCGCATGGTCTCCACGGGCACCGAGGCGACCATGACCGCGGTGCGCCTGGCCCGCGGCTTCACCGGCCGCGACCTGATCGTGAAGTTCGCGGGTTGCTACCACGGCCACCTCGACGGCCTGCTGGCCGCCGCCGGCTCCGGCCTGGCCACCCTGGCGCTGCCCGGCTCGGCCGGCGTCACCGCGGCCACCGCCGCGGAGACCCTGGTGCTGCCGTACAACGACCGCGAGGCCATCACCGCGGCCTTCGCCGAGCACGGTGCCAACATCGCAGCGGTCATCACCGAATCCGCGCCCTGCAACATGGGCGTCGTCACCCCGGAGGCCGGCTTCAACAAGTTCCTGGCCGAGACCACCACCGCCAACGGCGCGCTGCTGATCCTCGACGAGGTGCTCACCGGTTTCCGGGCCTCCGACGCCGGCTACTGGGGTTTGACCGGCCGCACCGAGGGCTGGACCCCGGACCTCTACACCTTCGGCAAGGTCATCGGCGGCGGCCTGCCCACCGCCGCGCTCGGCGGCCGCGCCGAGGTCATGGACTACCTGGCACCGCTGGGTCCCGTGTACCAGGCCGGTACGCTCTCGGGCAACCCGGTCGCCATGGCCGCGGGCATCGCCCAGCTGACCCACGCGACCCCGGAGGTCTACGCGCACATCGACGCCAAGTCGCTTGAGCTGCAGGCCGCGCTGGCCTCCGCGCTGAACGACGCGGGGGTCGATCACTCGATCCAGCGTGCGGGCAACCTGTTCTCCGTCGCCTTCGGCACCTCGGAGCACGGCGTGCACAACTACGCGCAGGCCCAGGCGCAGGAAGCCTACCGCTACGCGCCGTTCTTCCACTCGATGCTGCAGTCGGGCATCTACCTGCCGCCGAGCGTCTTCGAGGCTTGGTTCCTGTCCTCCGCCCACGACGACGAGGCCATGGACAAGATCTTCGCGGCGCTCCCGGCCGCGGCTCGCGCCGCCGCCGCGGCCACCCCGGCCGCCTAAGTTCCGCAATCCGATCTCAGCGGCCTGACCGCCGCCGGTCGGATCCCGGCCCGAATGCTCCCCGTATTCCCGCACACCGCCAAGGTGCCGCGGGAAACCGGGGAGCATTCCGCGTTTCGCGGGCAGGCAAACTGGGCGGGTGAGGCCCCGGCGGGCGGCTGGAGGGTCCCTTGCGGTGAGGCGTGGCTCACGTGGCACGTCGGGCCCAACGTCGGATCCGGCACCTCGGGCGCGGTGCCGGAGCGCGGCCGCACTGCCAGTCATAGGTTCTAAACACCCACGTCAGAATGAGATTGTTCGACAAAGAGTGGCCGCATCGCAGTGCGGGCGGCCGCAGCCGGAGCCGCCAATGCGGTTCGGTCCCTCGGCAGAGCGCAGAATCCGCGCCAAGGCAGCACGGCTAGGCTTGTGCGGTTAGTTTTCGCGTTTCATTGCCCAGGGGATCATAGTGAGCCTATTTCGTACAAAACCCGTCGAGAGTTTCTTGGCGGATGCCGCAGAGCCGGGTCGCCAGCTCAAGCGGACCCTGAACACCTGGGATCTGATGATCATGGGTGTAGCAGTATCGGTGGGCGCCGGAATCTTTTCCGTGGGTGCACGGGCCGCAGCAAACTTCTCCGGTCCAGCAGTCACGCTTTCCTTTGTGATCGCCGCGCTTACCTGCGCAATGGCGATCATGTGTTACGCAGAATTTGCCACGGCGATCCCCGTTGCAGGTTCAGCGTATGTATTTTCCTACGCCACCATGGGCGAGTTCATTGCGTGGATCATCGGGTGGAACCTGATCCTCGAACTGTTCACCGCAGCAGCGGTGATCGCCAAGTACTGGGGTATCTACCTCACCGAAGTCTTCCAGCTCGTGGGAGTACACCTCTCACCAACCATTGATCTAGGCATCGTCACCATGAGCTGGGGGCCGCTGCTGATCGTTGCGCTGTTTACGCTGTTGCTCGTCATGGGCACCAAGCTTTCAGCCACGGTCGGCAACGTCTTCACCGTCATCAAGATCGGCGTGGTGCTCTTTGTCATCATCGCCGGGTTCTTTTACGTCAAGGTGGAGAACTACACGCCGTTCGTTCCGGAGGCCGTCCCGGCCACGGGTGACGGCACCACCGAGGTGCTCAAGCAGTCGCTCTTCGCCTTCGCCACCGGCGCCGCTCCGGCGCAGTACGGCATGATGGGCGTCTTCGCGGGCGCCGCACTGGTGTTCTTCGCCTTCGTCGGTTTCGATGTCGTCGCCACCAGCGCCGAGGAAGTCAAGGACCCGAGCAAGACGCTGCCGCGCGGCATCTTCGCCGGCCTGGCCCTGACCACTCTGCTCTACGTGGGCGTCTCGCTCGCGCTGACCGGCATGGTCTCCTACAAGGACCTTGCCGCAGTCGACACCCCGAACCTGGCCACCGCTTTCCAGCTGGTGGGCAACGAGGGTGCCGCATCGGTCATCGCCGTCGGCTCGCTGATCGGCCTGACCACCGTGATCATGGTGCTGCTCATGGGCCTCTCGCGCGTGGTGCTTGCCATCAGCCGCGACGGCCTGCTGCCGCGCTCGCTGTCCAAGACCAGCGCCAAGCGCGGCACCCCCGTGCGCATCACCGTCATCTGCGGTGCCCTCGTGGCATTCGCCGCCGGCTTCACCCGCGTGGACGTGCTCGAGGAAATGATCAACATCGGCACGCTGTCCGCCTTCGTGATGGTCAGCCTGGGCATCATCGTCCTGCGCCGCAAGCGCCCGGATTTGAAGCCCGCCTTCCGAGTGCCGTTCGGACCGGTCATCCCGATCGTTTCGGCCCTGTTGTGCACCTACCTGATGCTCAACCTGGCCGTCGAGACCTGGATCTACTTTGCCGGCTGGCTGGTGCTGGGCGTGGCGATCTACTTCGGCTACGGCCGACGCCACTCGCGCCTGAACGAGAAGTTCGCCGACCAGATCGCAGCGATGGAAAAGGCCGACGAGCCGGAGCTCGTCGGCAAGTAAGACCGCCGACCGCCCCCACCCGGGGCGCAGGCAAACAAGCATCGAACAGGCGAAAGCGCCGACACCACTTCTGCGATCCAGAACAGGGTGCCGGCGCTTTTGCGTACCCGCCGTGTTTCCACGCTTTCCGGCGCGACTTCAGTTGGCACCGGTCTTGTGACTGCGGAACTAGAAGCAGAACTGGCGCAGCGGGTCGGGGAAATCGGCGCCGCAGAGCCAAGAGTCCGGGGTCGGCGTGGCCGGAACCGTGGGTGTCGGTTTAGCCGGAAGAGGGGCGGCCGGTTTGGGCTCAGGAGCCTTGGGGAAGGGGAGCATCAGCACCGCCAGGAGGGGATGGTGGTCCGACGGTACCTTGCCCTTGAGCTTGCCGGTGCGGGGATCGAGCTTCACGACCAGTTCCCAGCTTTTGACTCCGATGTCCTTGGTGACCATGATGTAGTCGATTCGCTTGCCGGGTATCCGCGGGGGAGGGTTCTTGAACCCGTGGAAACTGTTGAAAGTGGTGTTCTTCCCCGGCGCGTCGACTTTTGCGGTGTCCGAGAATCCGTTCTTGACCAACGTCTTCACCGGCTTCTGGTAGGCATAGGAGTTCAGGTCGCCCATGAAGACAACCGGCAGCCCCTGCGGATTGATCGAGGTGAGCAGGGCCTTGAGGATGTTCTTGACTTGCCCGTTGCGGCAGAGCTCGAAGTCGCCGCGCTCGTTGATGCCCTCGAAGTCCAGGTGGGTGTTCACCATCAGGAATGTGGTCGATGGGGTGGTGCGCGTGCGGAAGACCTGCCAGACCATGGCGCGGTCGTCCCATTCGCACCAGTCGTTGTCCACGTTGACGGTTCCTCCGGTGCCGATGGGTTCCACCGTTGCCTTTTTGTAGAAGATGTGCAGGCCGAATTGCTCCGCCTCGTCATCGGAACAGTGCTTCTTGCCGCAATCCTCGTACTTGCCGTCGGAACCCGTGAGTGCGTGGCCGTACCCCTTTTTGGCAAGGGCACGGCGCAGGCTCTCCCACTGGGGGATGTCGTCGTCGTTGTCATCCCAGTCGCGGGTGATGGAGGCTTCCTGGACTCCCAGGACATCCACGGAATGCGAGGCGACCGTCTTGGCCACTGTCCCACGGCGTTCGTCCCAAGGGTGCTCGTCCTGGTGCAGCAGCGCCGTCAGGATGTTGAAACTCATTGCCGTGATCCGCGGTGCCGGTGCATTGCCGGTGGCAACCTGCTTTGGCACGGGCTTGGTTGGCTGCTCGGTGACCTTCGTGGCCTTGGCTGGTTGTCCCGTGAGCGAGGGGCCTTCGGGGGCCTGTTGGCGTACTGCAACCCCTTGCGGCGGTGCTACCGCCGGCGCCGCGCTGGGTGTTGGCCAGCCCCCGATCGCGGCAGCGATAACCAGCGCTGCCGATGCTCCCCAAAATGCACGAAATCTCCGCGGCACCTGGCCACCCCAATCGACCGTGGCCGGGTCCGGCCACTTGGATTTGTCCTTACAGGGGCCTCGACCGCGCCATCATGGCCGGGGTCCTGAGCGGCCCCGGATGATGCGAGTGCATCCGGGGCGAACTCATTTGCCCATGCTAACACCGGCGGTCGCGAGTCAATAGGTGGGAAAGCCTCCGAATTTGGCGGCCGGCGGCAGGGATGCAGGACCTGGCTGCGGGGCGGCAGACACCGCCCGTCTCGGCCCGCGCGCCGCCGCGGGAGTGGTGCCTCGGTGCGGCGGCAAAACGGGATTGACGCGTCGCTGGCACAAAGAATGCGCTGCCCCCGTCCTGCCGAGGCAGGGGGAACAGCGCATTCTTGCGGACTCCCCGGAGGGACTCGTACGGACCTTAGAACGCCGGGATGACGTCGCCTTCGGTCCAGGTGGTCTTGATGTACTCGCGGACCTCGTCCGAACGCAGCAGCTCATCGAGCTTGGCGATCGCCGGGGTCGACTCGCCCTCGCGCCAGGTCAGGAAGTTGGCGTTCGGGTTGTTGATCGCCGACTCCTGGGTCAGGACCTCGTCCTTGTTCAGCTTCGCCTGGACGATGTAGTTTCCGTTCACGATCGCCATGCCCACGGTGGGGTCTTCCTGGTAGAACTTCGGAACCTGCTCCGAGTTCACTTCCTTGAACACGAGCTTCTTCGGGTTCTTGGCCGCGTCGTCCTGGACGGTCAGGGCCGAGTCGCCGTCAACCAGTCCGCTCAGCAGGCCCGCGGTCTCCAGCACGCGCAGGCCGCGCAGCTGGTTCACCGGGTCGTTGTTCAGCACGACAACGGCGCCCTCGGTCACCGAGGCGACGTCCTTGAACTTCTTCGAGAACACGGTCAGCGGTTCCAGGTGGATGCCGGCGCCGTGATCGAACTTGTAGCCCTTGGTCTTTTCCTGGTCGGCCAGGTAGGCCTCGGTCTGGAAGTAGTTGGCGTCCAGGGTGCCGTCCGCCAGGGCGATGTTCGGGGTCTGGTAATCGTCGATCTCGGTGATTTCCAGGTCGATGCCGTTCTTCGCGGCCAAGTTCTTGTCGATGAACTCGAGGATCTGGGCGTGCGGGATCGGGCTGGCCCCGACCTTGACGACGGTCGGGTTGGCCGGGTCGAGGGATGCCGTCGCGCTGGGGGCAGCGGCAGGGCCGCCACCGCAAGCCGTCAGTGCGAACAGGGTTGCGACGCCGGTCAGGGCAAGTGCGAGTTTCTTACGCATCGGATGCGTTTTCCTTTTCATCAAGACCCGATGTCGGTGGACAACGGGCAACTAACGCAGCTAGCGGCTACTGGCTGCGCGCCGGCGGGTGGACCGCCGGAAAATCACGAAGAGGCACGGGTGCGCCCCAAGGGGATACTGCGATGGAAAAGCTGGGTGCTGCATGGTCGGCGGAACTGCGCATCCGGACCGTGCCACCCGGGGTGGGTTGGCGCGGCGCAAGGCGCCGCACCAACCTGGATCCTGCCGGTGGGTGGAGTCGGGCCTAGAAGGCCGGGATGACGTCGCCCTCTGGCCAGGTGGTCTTGATGTAGGTGCGGACCTCGTCCGAGCGCAGCAGCTCATCGAGCTTGGCAACGGCTGCGGTCTTCTCGCCGGCACGCCAAGCCAGGATGTTGGCATTCGGGTTGTCCTTGGTCGGCTCCACGGCGATGACCTCGTCCTTGTTCAGCTTCGCCTGGACGATGTAGTTGCCGTTGACCACGGCGATGCCCACGGTCGGGTCCTCCTGGTAGAACTTCGGGACCTGCTCGGCATTCACTTCGCGGAACTTCAGGTGCTTCGGGTTCTTTGCCTCGTCGGACTCGACGGTCAGGACCGAGTCGCCGTCGACGATGCCGCTGAGCAGTCCGGCGCCCTCAAGGACGCGCAGGCCGCGGACCTGGTTGGACGGGTCGTTCATCAACACGACGAGCGCGCCGTCGGTGACCGAGGCCGCGTCGGCAAACTGCTTGGAGAACGCGGTCAGCGGTTCGAGCAGGATGCCCGCGCCGTGCTCCAGCTTGTAGCCCTTGGTCTTGACCTGGTCGTCGAAGAACGGAACGTGCTGGAAGAAGTTGGCGTCGATCGAGCCGTCGCTCAGCGCCAGGTTCGGGGTCTGGTAGTCGTCGATCTCTGTGATTTCCAGGTCGATGCCGGCCTTCTTGGCGAGGTTCTCGTCGATGTACTGGAGGATCTGGGAGTGCGGAACCGGGCTGGCGCCGACCTTGACGACCGTCGGGTTGGCCGGGTCGAGCGTGGCGTTGACGTCCGCGCTGGGGGCGGCAGCGCCGCCGCAGGCAGTCAGCGCGAACAGGGTTGCGACGCCGGTGAGGGCGAGAGCGAGTTTCTTACGCATTGGATGCGTTTCCTTTTCATGAAGAACCGGTATGAAGTGACACCGGGTAACCAACGCAGCTAGCGGCTACTGGCTGCGCGCCGGCGGACAAGCCGCCGGAAATTTTCTGGGGGAGCGCCGCGACGGCGCCCCGGGGGGTCTAGCGGTGGTCGACCGCGCGGGCGGCCCTGTCGCCGATGATCTGGACCAGCTGCACCAGCAATACGATGATCACGATGGTGACGATCATGATGGTGGCGTCGAAGCGCTGGAAGCCGTAGTTGTAGGCCAGGCGGCCCAGGCCGCCACCGCCGACCAGGCCGGCCATTGCGGAGTAGCCGATCAGCGTCACGATCGTGGTGGTCGTCGCGGCGATGATGCCGGGCATGGCCTCGGGGACCAGCACCTTGCGGATCACCTGCATCTTGGTCGAACCCATGACCAGTGCCGCGTCGATCTTGCCCGCGGCGACGTCGCGCAGGGCGGTTTCCACGAGGCGGGCGAAGAACGGGATGGTGCCGATGGTCAGCGAGACCGAAGCGGCGATCGGGCCCAGCGAGGTTCCCACCAGCCATGAGGCAAACGGGATCAGCGAAACCATGAGGATCGCGAACGGGATCGAACGGGTGATGTTGACGATGATGCCCGACAGAACCACGTTCAGGGTCTTGTTCGGGGTCAGTCCGTCCTTGGCCGTGTTCAGCAGCAGGATGCCCAGGGGCAGGCCCACCACCACGGTGAAGAACGCCGAAATGCCAATCATCTGCAGGGTCTCAAGGAACGCGGGCCACATGGCCTTGGTGATGCCGGGGTTGGTCATCAGGTCGTTGAAGAAGTCCATGTCCTACTTGGCCTCCTTCACGGTGACTGCAACGCCGTTGGAGAGCAGGTGGGTGGTGATGGCGGCGATGTCGGATCCTTCGGGAAGCTGGATGCGCAGGTGCGCGAATTGGTGTTCGCCGAGGTGTTCGACCGAACCGGCCAGCACGTTGACATCGACATCGAAGGTGCGGGCGATCGAGGAGATCACCGGCTCGGTGGCCTGGGTTCCGGAGTAGAGCAGGTCCAGCACGGTGCCCGACGGAAGGTTGTCGGGCAGGTCGCCCGGCATCGGCAGCAGGGCCTGGGACAGGCGGCCCGCCGGGTCGGCGACGACCTTCTGGATGTCGCCGTGCTCAACGATGCGGCCGGCCTCAAGCAGGGACACCGAATCGCAGGCCTGCTTCACGACGTTCATCTCGTGCGTGATGATCAGCACCGTGAGGTTCAGGCGGTCGCGCACGGACTTGATCAGTTCAAGGATCTCGTCGGTGGTCTTCGGGTCCAGGGCGCTGGTCGGCTCGTCGCACAACAGCACGTCGGGATCCGAGCACAGGGCGCGGGCGATGCCCACGCGCTGGCGCTGGCCGCCGGAAAGCTGGGACGGGTAGGCGTCCGCGAACTTGGTCAGGCCCACCAATTCCAGCAGGTCGGCGACCTTGGCCTTGATCTCGGCCTTCGGGGTGCCGATGAGTTCCAGCGGGAACGCGACGTTTTGCGCGGTGGTGCGCGAATCCATCAGGTTTGCGTGCTGGAAGACCATGCCGATGCGGCGGCGCGCGGTGCGCAGGTCGGCATCGGAAACGTTGGCGAGTTCCTTGTTGTTCACTGCAACGGACCCGGAGGTGGGGCGGTCCAACAGGGTCAGGCAACGCACCAGCGTCGACTTTCCGGCGCCGGAATGGCCGATGATGCCGTGAATCTGGCCGGCATCAACGTGCAAGGAGACACCGTCGAGGGCGACGACGGTGCGATCGCCCTGCTGGTAGACCTTGCGCAGGTCGGTAACTGTGATCAAAAGGGGTGTCCTCGGCAATCAAGATGCAAAAAGTAAAAAGGGGTACTACATATTGAAACACTGTCGAATGATTGCGGCGCAATCGTGGCTCCTCGGCGTAATTTTGCGCAACGAACCGGGTGCATCCGGTTTGCCGCCATCGATTTGTTGCATCAGGAAGCGCTTCGTCGAAGAAATCGACGACCCGGCAGCACTCCGCATGGTGAGCGAGGGCACAGAGGTGCCCGGTGAACTGAATCACGTTCACCGGGCGCTGTGCTGTTTCTATGTGGTTGTACCGGACTAATTCCGGCTTGGCCTGAGCGTCAGTTGCGCACCGGCCACTCGCCGTTGACAACCGCTGCGGGGTCCTTGCGGCGGAAGAATTCCTGCAGGCCAGCTGCCTGTTCGGCGGCCCAAGAGACCTGTGCGCCGTGCAGTTCCAACGGGTCGAGCTGCAGCTTGGGGTACTTCTCGGCCAGCGCGTCGGCGATGCCGATGGTCGCGACGGCGTCGGCCTGCGAGGTGTGGGCGTTGAGCAGTTGCACGCCGTAGAACTCGCTCATCACCGAGAGGTTGCGCTTGCCGCGGCGGTACTTGTCCACCTGCTTGTCCATGATGTAGGGGTCGATGACCGGCGCGGGGGCCAGCGGGGCCACGCCGTGGCGCCTCGCCTCGCGGTCCAGTACGGTGAAATCGTAGGCGGCGTTGAAGGCCATGACCGGCATGGTCTGGAACAGGTCGGCAAGGTAGGCGGAGATCTCCGCGACGGCAGTTGCGGCGTCCGTGCCCTCGGCTTGGGCCTGGGCGGTGTAGATGCCGTGGATTTCACTGGCTTCAACCGGGATCGGCACCCCGGGGTTCACCAGCCATTCCTTGGTGTGCAGGATTTCGGAGCGGCCGTTGACCACGACGATCGACGCCGTGACGATGCGTGCATCGAGCGGATCGCGCCCGGTGGTTTCAAGGTCGAATGCGGCGCGGGGGAGTGTATGCCAGGAAGTCATGTAACAACGCTACCGGGGATCGCGGACACTTTGGCACACGACGCCTTGGCGCACGACACCGCGGCGGCGTTGAGGACGGGCATGCAATGCCGGATAGATTTGATGCATGGTGCAAAGCGCTGCCGATGGGCAGCAGGAATTCGGCGGCCGGCTCGACTACGACGAGGCGGTGCTTGAGGTGGCTGCCCTGATCCCGCCGGGCAGGGTGCTCTCCTACGGGGATATCGCCGAACTGCTCGGTTCCGGCGGCCCGCGCCAGGTGGGCAAGGCCATGTCCCGGTCGGGGTCGGCCGTGTGCTGGTGGCGGGTGCTGCGCGCCGACGGCACCCTGCCCGGGGACCTGCAAGTCCGGGCCGAGGTCCAATGGGCTGCCGAGGGCACGCCGCGGCGCGGTTCCGGCGTCCTCATGAAAGATGCTCGGTGGGAGCCGGGCGAAGCCGAACACCTGCGCATCGACGAGGTCGCGGCCCTGCTGCCGGTTCCAAAACGTCGCACACCACTGATCTGATGGAGAACATGAATTCCCGCACGATGGATTCCCGGGCGACTGGTTCCCCGGTGCCTGAACACGAAACCTTCACCGGGGTAGCTGGCTGCGCCGATGACCCCGCGCAACAGGAACTGATCGACCTGGGGGCAGGCCACGGCCCGCTGCTGGTGCTCGGCGCCCCCGGCACCGGGAAGACCACGACGCTGCTGCGCATGCTTACCTCGCGGCTTGATCGCGGGCTGGACCCCGAGCACCTCCTGGTGCTTTCGCCGACGCGTCTGGCAGCGGCCCAGCTGCGTGACGACCTCTCAGCCGGCACCGAAAAGACGTTCTCCGAACCCGCGGTGCGCACCTGGTCCGCCTACGCTTTCGACCTGATCCGCCGCGCGCGGCTCGACGGGCTGCTGCCGCAGCTGCAGCGCCCGCCCCGGCTGCTCTCCGGCCCCGAGCAGGACACGCTGATCGGGCATCTCCTGGAGGGGCACGCGCAGGGCTTCACCCCCGCGCCGGAATGGCCGTCCTCCTTGGGCGAGGCCGTCGGCACCCGCGGTTTCCGCAAGGAACTGCGCGAGCTGTTCGACCGCGTCTCCGAACACGGGCTCGACGCGGGCGAACTGCAAGACCTGGGCGAGGAGCTACACCGCCCCGAATGGGTTGCGGCCGCGCAGTTCTACCAGGAGTACCGGGACCTGCTGGACCTTGGCAGCGCCGAGGCCTTCGACCCCGCCGGGCTGATCGCCGAGGCCGCGTACCTGCTGGAATCGAACCCGGAATTCCTGGCCGCCGAGCACGAGCGCCTGCACCTGGTTTTGGTCGATGACCTGCAGGAAGCCAACCCGGCGCAGCAAAAGCTGCTCTCCATGCTGGCCCGCGGACGCGACCTGGTCGCCTTTGCCGTGCCCGACAACGTCGTCCAGGGCTTCCGCGGCGCGCGCCCCGACCTGCTGGGCGACTTCGGGTCGCTGCACGGCACCGACAAGGCGCCGGCCCGCACGTTCGAACTGTGCACGTCCTACCGGCTGAACCCCGGGCTGGCGGAGGCCTGGGGCCGGGTGGCCCGACGCATCCCGGTCTCCGCCGGCGCCGCCGGCAGGACGCTCGTGGCAAGCGAGCTTGAATCAGAAACCCCCGATGCCGACGCCGCCGTGGCTGCCGAGACCGATGCAGGGCTCGCCCACAGCGACACCGTGGAGCCCGACGCGACCGGCAACCCTGCGGCGTTGGAGGTCCTGCTCGTCGATTCGCCCATCCACGAGCAGCGCCTGGTCGCCCAGCGGCTGCTCGAGGAACACCTGATGAACGGGCGCCCGTTGGACTCCATGGCCGTGGTGCTGCGCAACGGCGGCCAGGTGCGGGCCATGGCCAAGTACCTGGCCGGGACCGGGATCGCGGTCAACACCCCGCCGGCGGAAACGCCGCTGCGCGAGGAGCCTGCGGTGCGTCCGTTGCTGGATTTGATGCAGCTGGCGCTGGACCCGGAGAAGATCCCCGATCCGCTGCTGCTCCAGGAACTGCTGATGTCCCGCTACGCGAACTCCACGGCGCTGGACGTGCGGCGGCTGCGCCAGGGGTTGCGCCGCCACGAGGTGGCCGGGGGCGGGCAGCGTTCCAGCGCCGACCTACTGGCCGGCATGCTCGAACAGCTTCCCTTGCTGGAGACCATGGGCCGGGAGGCCGCCGGTGCCAGGCGGCTGGCCCGCATGTACCAGGCGCTGAAGGGCGAGCTGGCCGGTGCCAACGTGAACGCCGAGACCGCGCTCTGGGCGCTGTGGGCCGCCAGCGGCATGGCCGAGAAATGGAGCGAGGCGGCCCTGAACGGCGGCGTGCTCGGCGCCCGCGCCGACCACGACCTCGATGCGATGCTCGCGATCTTCCAGGGTGCCGAACGCTTCGTCGACCAGCTCCCAGGCTCCAGCGTGCAGCAATTCGTCGACCACGTGCTGGGCCAGGAACTGCCGATGGACACCCTGGCCAACCGCGGCGGGTCCGCCGCCTCCGTGCAGGTGCTCACCACCGCCGCGGCGGCCGGGCGCGAGTGGGACCTGGTGCTGATCCCCGGCATGCAGGAGGGCATCTGGCCCAACACCCGACTGCGTGGCGAGCTGCTGGGCGGCGGCGCGCTCAGCGACGTCATCGAGCACGGCCCGCAGATCCTGCCCACCCGCAACATCGCCGCCCGGCTGCGTGAAACCCGGGCCGACGAGCTGCGCACCTTCGCCAACGCGCTCTCCCGCGCCCGCCGGAAGGTCGTCTGCATCGCGGTCGCCTCCGAGGACGCGCAGCCATCCTCGTTCCTGGACGTGGTGGACCCGCACGGGGCGCTCGAGCCTCGGCGCCCGGTCTTCGTTCCGCGTCCGCGCACGCTCGGCGCGCTCGTCGCGGAACTGCGCCAGGCAGCCGAGGCCACCGCCCTGGACCCGGAGCGGGCCCCGCTGCACGCCGACGCCGCCCGCTCCCTTGCCATGCTGCTCAAGGCGCCCTTCCCGATCCGCGGCGTGCACCCCAACAGCTGGTGGGGCCTGCAGGAGGCCACCAGCCACGGACCGGTCACGCCGGTGGGCGAACCGGTGAAGGTTTCCCCCTCCAAGGTCGAGTCGGTCATGAACTCCCCGCTGAACTGGTTTGTGCAGGCCGCCGGGGGAGAAGCCGCCACCGACTTTGCCCGGAGCCTTGGGACCCTGGTGCACTCGATCGCCGAGGAACACCCGGAGGCCAGCGGCGGACAGTACCTGGAGGTGCTCGACGAGCGCTGGCCCGAACTCGAGATGCCGGAGAACTGGGAGGGTGCGCGCGACCGCGAGCGCGCCGAGGCGATGCTCAAGAAGCTCGCCCAGTACTCGGTCATGATGCGCACGGAGAACCGCAGGCTCATCGGGCGGGAAATCCCGTTCGACGTGACGATCCCCGGCGAGAAGCGCGACGCGCTGCTGCGCGGGGTGGTTGACCGGGTGGAGGCCGACGAGGCCGGCAACCCCTGGGTCGTCGACCTGAAGACCGGCAAGTCCCAGCCCAGCGGCAAGGACGTCGAACGCCACCCGCAGCTCGGCGCCTACCAGGCGGCCGTCATCAACGGGGCGCTCGCCGGGAAGACCGCCGAGGAACTGACCACCCAACCCGCGGGGGCCTCGCTGGTACAGCTGGGCACCAACACCAAGAGCCCGCGCGAGCAGGCCCAACCGCCGATCACCGACGAGGACTGGGCCACCCCCATGGTGCTCCAGGCCGCCGAGCTGATGGGCGAGGCCGATTTCCTGAGCCGGCACGACCCCGCCCGCGGCGGGCGCAGCGGCAGCAGCTGCCGGCTGCCCAGCATTTGTCCGCTCTGCAGCGAAGGAAAACAGGTGACCGAGCCGTGAGCCACCCCATGACAGAAGCACAGGAAGACCTGCCCGGCGGGCAGGAACCCGCCCGCATCCACTCCCCGGAGGAGCTTGCCGACTTGCTCGGGCAGCACCAGCCCACCGCCGAGCAGTCCGCGATCATCTCCTCGCCGCTCGAGCCGCTGCTGGTGATCGCCGGCGCCGGGTCCGGCAAGACCGCGACCATGGCCGACCGCGTCATCTGGCTGGTGGCCAACAAGCTGGTGCGCCCCGAGGAGATCCTCGGCGTGACTTTCACCCGCAAGGCCGCCGGGGAGCTCGCCCAGCGCATCCGCGGGCAGCTGGAAAAGCTTGCCCGCTCCGGTTTGCTGGAACTCGAGGAGGGGGAAGGGCTGCTGGATCCCAGCGTCTCCACGTACCACTCCTACGCCAACACGATCGTGAAGGAACACGGTCTGCGCATCGGCGTCGAATCCGACACCGCGCTGCTCGGCACCGCGCAGGCCTGGCAGGTCGCCGCCGCAGTGGTGGAAAACTATGCCGGCGACTACGAACACCTGGCCTCCTCCAAGAACACGCTGATCGACGCGGTTGTCACCTTCGCGGGCGAATGCGCCGAACACCTCATGCCGCCCACCGAGGCCAAGGCCTGGGTGGACGATCTGGTGGCCCGGCTGGAGGCCCTGCCGTACCGGGTGGACAAGCATGCGGCGCCCTCGGTGGAGGCGCGCAAGCTGCTGGACAAGCTGCGCACCCGCTCCACCATCGCCGAGCTGGCCGTGGACTACGCAGACGCGAAGGCCGCGCGCGGCGCCCTGGACTACGGCGACCTGGTCGCACTGGCCGCGCGCATCGCCCAGGAGATCCCCGAGGCCTCCGAGGGGGAGCGCGCCAAGTTCAAGGTGGTGCTGCTGGACGAGTTCCAGGACACCTCGCACGCCCAGATGGTGCTGTTCTCCTCGATCTTCGGCGGAGGGCACGCACTGACCGCCGTGGGCGATCCCAACCAGTCGATCTACGGCTTCCGCGGCGCCAGCGCCGGGCAGCTCTTCCGGTTCCCGACCGTGTTCCCCGCCATCGACGGCGATGCCCTGCGCCCGGCATCCATCGCTTACCTGAGCACCGCCTGGCGCAACTCCATCAACGTGCTGGAAGCCGCAAACGCCGTCTCCGCGCGGCTGAATTCCGCGGCGGTCTCCGGCATCGCGGTGCCGTCGTTGAAGCCCAGCGCCTTTGCCGGGGTCGGTGTCGTTGAGATGGCCCGCTACGCCACCGGCGCCCAGGAGGCGGCGGCCCTGGCGCAGCGTTTCATCGCCGAGCGCCAATCGTTCACCAAGGAACACGGCAAGCACCCGACCATGGCGGTGCTCTGCCGTACGCGCTCCCAGCTGACCCCGATCGCCCGCGGGCTGGAGGACGCCGGCATCCCGTACGAGATCCTGGGCCTCGGCGGCCTGCTGAGCATGCCGGAGGTCACCGACCTGGTGGCCACGCTCAACGTGCTGGTTGACCCCAACCGCTCGGACCACCTGTTGCGGCTGATCTCCGGGGCGCGCTGGCGCATCGGCCCGGCCGACCTGATGGCCTTCGCCGACTGGTCGCGTTTCCTGGCCCGGCGCCGCGAGTTCGCGCTGAAGGACGGCGGAACCGAGAACCTGGAGCGGCCCGACGGCACCGAGGAGATCATCCGCGCCGAGGCCCGCGCCGAACTCAACGACGCCGCCAGCCTTGTCGAGGCGCTTGACTACCTGCCGCATCGCGACTGGGTCAGCGGTGACGGGCGTGCGCTCAGCCCCGAGGCGCTGTCCCGGCTGACCAGGCTGCGCGACGAGCTGCGCTACCTGCGCGGCTTCATCGACGACGACCTGGAAACGCTGCTGCGCGAAACCGAACGCACCATGGGACTTGATTTGGAGGTCGCCGCCAAGCCCGGCGTCGGCATCCACGAGGCGCGCCGCCATCTCGACGCGTTCGCCGACATCGCCCAGGACTACGCCCGTTCCTCGCTGCGCGTGGACCTCGCCGGGTTCCTCACTTGGCTTGAGGCCGCCGCGGAAAAGGAGGGCGGGCTGGCGATCGTCCAGGCCGAGTCCAACCCCGAGGCCGTGCAACTGCTGACGATCCACGCCTCCAAGGGCCTGGAGTGGGACGTGGTGGCGGTGACCGGGATGAACGACGGCGTGTTCCCCAGCGCCAACGATTCGCGCTGGACCAGCGGCGACGCCGCCCTGCCCTGGCCGCTGCGCGGGGACAAGCACGACCTGCCGCAGTGGGACACCGACCAGGAGTCCCTTTTTGACGTCGTCAAGGCCGAGGGCATGTTCAAGTCCGAGGTACTCGCCCACGCAGAAATGGAGGAACGGCGCCTGGCCTACGTGGCGCTGACCCGTGCCAAGAGCCTGCTGATCTGTTCGGCCACGGTGTGGACCGGCACCCGCACCAAGATGACCGAGCCCTCCGGCTTCCTCGGCGACATGTTGCCGCTGGCCGACGGCCGGACCCCCTCGGCGCACATCACCACATGGGTCGAGGATGATCAGGCCCCGGAAGCCAACCCCTTCCGCGAGGAACCGCTGGAGGCGCGCTGGCCGTACGACCCGCTGGAGGGACCCGTCGTTGTCGGCGGGGGAACGGTTCGCCCGCGTCCGCCGGGGCGCCGCGCCGCACTCGAGGCGGCAGCCCGTTCGGTGCTCGGTGCCGCCGGGTTCCCGGTTGCCACGCGCGTGGTGTCGCCCGAAGCGCCATCCGAAGAATCCGCCGAAGCCGTCGAAGCCACCGACGATGAAGCTGCCGCCGTGGCCGGTGAAGTGGATGCATCCTGGCAGACACCCATCGGCGAGGCGTGGCTGAAGGAAACGAACCTGTTGGTGGCGCGGCTGGCGGCCGAGGCCGCGGAAGTGCGGACCACCAGCGTGCCCAAGCACGTGCGGGCCTCGGTGTTCGTCGAACTGGCCACGGACGCCCAAGGAGTGCTGGCCGATTTGCGCCGGCCGGTTCCGCGCCGCCCGGGCACTGCGGCACGCCGCGGGACCGCCTTCCATGCCTGGCTGGAGGAGTATTTCGACTCCACCGGCATGCTAGACCTTGGCGAGTTCATGGGGGCGGCCGATGCCTACATCGACGAGGCGCTGGACCTCGAAGAGATGAAGGAGGCGTTCCTGAAATCCGAATGGGCCAATCGGCAGCCAGCCCACGTGGAGGCCGCGATCGAAACACGGATCGGACCGGTCAGCGTGCGCGGACGCATCGACGCCGTCTTCCAGGAGCCTGATGGATCATGGCTGCTTGTCGACTGGAAGACCGGTCGGGTGCCGCGCGGGGACGACCTGCGCAGCAAGTCGTTGCAACTGGCGGTCTACCGGCTGGGCTGGGCGCGTCTGCTGGGCATCGACGTCGAACAGGTCCGCGCCGCGTTCTACTATGTTGGTTCCGGCATCACCATCAGGCCTCATGACCTGGCGGAGGAAGCTGAGCTCGAGGCATTGATCAGTGAATCGCTAGGCACGCTCAACGGCTAGCCGAATCAGTGGAACGCACAATGGGTCGGGGAAACGGAAGAATCGTTTCCCCGACCCATTGGCAATCTTGGCGTGGCTACAGTCCCGGAATGCTGATGACTTCAGCGGTGGCGGGGGTCTTGTGCGGTGCTACCGCGTTCCAGTCGCTGAACATCATGTTTCCACTCCCTGCACTGGCCGGACCCGTTGCTTCGATCTTCAGCAGGTAGGGTTCGCCCTCAGCGGCAATCCAGAAATCGGTTTCGTTGCCGACATACTTGAACGTCTTCACGCCGTTGAGGTTCTCAACGGACTTGGCCGTGACCTTCGGGGCCTCCACGCTCATCATGCTGTCAGTGCCAAGGTTGTCGAGCAAGGACCCCAGATTGAAGTTGCCGAATTGGCTGGCATCCTTCACAGAGATCCACTTGTCGCCGACCATGGTCGCAAGCATGCCTGCGGCTTCCTTGCCGGCCGTCTTGGCGAGGAACTTCTTGTCGGCCTTCAGATAATTGGCGCCATCGATGCTCAGGAGCTCGAGAGTGCCATCCTTCATAGTGATGTTCGCCTTGGTGTTGGAGCCGTCCTTGTTGCCGGAGAGCTTCATCTTCACGCTTTCGGTTCCCCTCGACATGTCGCCTGACAGAGTTACCGAGGTGGCATTTTTCAGAGTGACGGCCGTCTTGGGGAAGATTTCACTAGCGTCCGGCACCGTGATCTGAACGGCCTCCGGGGTGTTTTCGGCCGCTGCCGTGGTGGTGTCAGCCGGCTTGTCGGATGCAGTGGAGCATCCAGTCAATGCCAGCATTACTCCGGCAGTAGCCGTCAGTAGCAGGGCTCTGTTTTTGAGGTTCTTCATGGTGAGTCTCCGCGGTGCGTAGGATGATGGAAAATCAGGTCACCGACGCTTAAACGTGGGATTCCACCGTGAAGTCTACTGAATGGACTAATTGATTTGGTGCAGATGTTCCGAGCGGAGATTGTCGCTTTAGCCCGGCACTTGCCCGTTATTTGGGATCGCGAGGCTGGATCGGAATCGCGGTCGTGTCGGGGTCTGACGCATTTTGGGCGGGGGTGACCTCAGCTGATTCGTCCTGGTTGGTGTCATTGATGAGAGTTGGATCGGCCGAGTCGACTTCGGAAGCGGCCTTGATCGGCTTCGGCAGTTCATCGTGCTGCGCTTCGGGTTCGGGCGTGTCGGAATCGCGCGTCGATACGCCTTCGTCGATGGAATCGGCGCGAGGTGTGGACTTGGGCTGTGCCGGAACCGGGACCGGGATGGGGATGGGGATCGGCGCAGATACTGGAGCGGAAAGCAGCCGGATGGCATTGGTTGCAGGTTCCGCCTCCTCGGCATCCCGCGATTCGTCCGGCGATTCGGGCGTCGGCGGGGTGACGGCAACCGCCGCGGGCACCGGAGACGCTGCAACGGCCTCGGCACGCGTGGCTCGCGGCGGCTCAACCACGCTGATCGGCTGTCCGCCGTATTCCGCGATGTCGTTGTCCAAATCCTCAAGCATTGACTTGGCCTCGGCAATACGCTGGACGTCCTCGCTCGCAATGGCCTTGACCAGCCACTGCGCCAGCGCGAACTCGGCGGCAAGCGCTGCGCGCCGCATGATGTGCGGATCGGCACGGTCCCCGCGCACCGCGACATAGCCTTCGAGTGCCGCATCGGCGAAGGCCTGTTCGTGCACGGCGGCCAGCCAGGCGAAGTCGTCGGCAGGATCGCCGACCTGCAGGTCCGTCCAGCCGGTCACGGCGACGACCTTGGCGTCCTCGACCAAGAGCTGGTCCTCGTGCAGGTCACCGTGGATAACGGTTGAGTTGAAGCGCCAGAGCGCTACGTCTTCCAGCGCATGTTCCCAACGGCGCAGCAGACGGGACGGGATCATGCCCGTGGTCGCGGCCGCGTCAAGTTCGTTTAGGCGGCGCTGGCGCACCTGTTCGGAGGAATATGACGGCAAATCCGCCCGGTCGATGGCAGACTTCGGCATCGAATGGATCGCGGCCATGACGGCGCCCAGGTCTTGGGCGCAGCGGGAACCGAGTCCCACTAGGTCCTCGAGCGAGTATTGCTTGCCCGGGAGGTGGTTGTAGACAAAAGTTCGCAGCGAGCCCTGGCGCACCGTGCCGGCGACGGAGGGAAGTTGGAAAGGAAGCGAGGCACGAATGCCTGCGGAAAATGCGCGCAACGCCGCCAACTCGGATTCGAGCCGGATGCTGGCCTCGTCATGGCGCGGCGAGCGGACACGCCAGCGGTTTTTGGCGGCGTCGACTATGAGCACCGAGTCAAAATCATCACTGTCATCCGGCAATGAGGCCACGCCCGTGGGGGCCAATCCGGGGACCGCGGCGGTGGCGATGGCAGCGAGTTCCATGGGAGAGCGTTTCACATCCTCCACCGTAGACCGCCGGTGCCGTTCACGTCCTGCCGGGAAGCGGCGAGTCGCGTGATTTACGCCCAATATCCAGCCGATTCCCAGCTTGGATGTGGCGCCGGCAACGATTCGCCACCTCCTGGCGGGCGACCATGCCCGGAGCGGCGATCGGGCGACCCCGCAGGCCATCCACCCTCAGCGGCTCTCGGTCCTGCGCCGGAGCACACAACAAGCCCTATGCGCCGGCGTGCCGTCGGGCACAGAAACCCCGTGCGGGTGTCCGAGAGTAGGCGTTGGGCGGTACGGATCAGTACGGTTAGGGGTATGAGTGAAACAGCGCAGCCCGCAGGCCCGACCCACCCGGCTCTCGGGGCCCTGCCGCTGGCCCGCGAATCGGTCGACAGGCGATGCGAGCAGCGCACCGAAACCGACTGGTTGGAGCTGCTGGACAACGACCCGCAAACCGGTTACCTGATCATGGTCGGCGGCAGGGTGCACGTGCGCGACGGCGCCCTGGAGCTTGTGGCACGGGCACAGGTCCCCGCCGGAGGGACCGAGATCTATTTGGGCTTCGACGGCGCGCGCGAGATCGTGCTTCACGCCTTCCACGACGATCCCGGGGTGCTCACCAAGGAACATGTCGGTTCGGACCCCGGCGAATGGCTGGGATTGCGCGACGTTGCCGCCGGGCTGGGGCCGCGCGATGCCGGGCTCTTTGTGGAAGCCGTCGCCATCGCCAACTGGAACCACACCATGCAGTTCTGCCCACGTTGCGGGCACCGGCTGGAATCGACCGCCTCCGGCTGGGTCAAAGCCTGCCCGAACGACGCCTCCCAACACTTCCCGCGCACCGACCCCGCGATCATCGTGGCCATCACGGACAAGGACGACAGGCTGCTGCTTGGCGCGAACTCCCAGTGGGGCGGCAAGCGCTTCTCCACGCTGGCCGGGTTCGTGGAACCGGGGGAGTCGCTGGAATCGGCGGTGGTTCGCGAGGTGGCCGAGGAATCCGGCGTCGCGGTGGCCAACCCGCGCTACATGGGCTCGCAGCCCTGGCCTTTCCCGTGCTCGCTGATGCTCGGGTTCACGGCGACGGCCCTGGGCACCGAACTGCGCCCGGACGGGGTGGAAATCATCGACCTGCGCTGGTTCACCCGCGAGGAACTCGCCGCGCAGATCCGCTCCGGGGAGATCGGGGTGCCGGTCGGCGTTTCCATCGCCAGCGCCCTGATCGAAGACTGGTACGGCGGCGCGCTGCCCGAACCCGAACACCTGGAGAACTAGAACCGCATGTCATCCCTCGAAGACCGCATCCTCGCCGGGCTTGACGCCGAGCAGCGCCAGGTGGCGACCACGCTGAACGGGCCGCTGTGCGTGCTCGCCGGCGCCGGCACAGGCAAGACCCGGGCCATCACCCACCGCATCGCCTACGGGGTGCACTCGGGCGTCTACAAGCCCAGCTCGCTGCTGGCCGTCACCTTCACGGCGCGCGCCGCCGCAGAAATGCGCTCCCGCCTGCGCGAGCTTGGCGCCGGCGCGGTGCAGACGCGTACCTTCCACGCCGCGGCGCTGCGCCAGCTGCAGTACTTCTGGCCGCAGGCCATCGGGGGTACGCTGCCCGGCATCGTCGACTACAAGGCCCCGCTGATCACCGAAGCCGCCCGGCGCCTGCGCACCAACGCCGACCGCGCCACGGTCCGCGACCTCGCCGCGGAGATCGAATGGGCGAAGGTCTCGATGCTCACCCCGGAGAGCTACGTAGCCGCCGCGGCCGACCGCGGGCAGCCCGGCGGGCTCGATGTCACCACGGTCGCGCGCATCTTCCAGTCCTACGAGGACGTGAAGACCGACCGGCAGTACATCGACTTCGAGGACGTGCTGCTGCTGACCGTCGCCATCCTGGAGGACGACGAGAGGGTCGCCGCCTCGGTGCGCGAACAGTACCGCCACTTCGTGGTCGACGAGTACCAGGACGTTTCCCCGCTCCAGCAGCGCCTGCTCGACCTGTGGCTGGGCGGGCGCGACGAACTGTGCGTGGTCGGCGACTCCTCGCAGACCATCTACTCCTTCACCGGTGCGACACCGCGCCACCTGCTGGACTTCCCCTCGAAGTACCAGGACGCCCCGGTGGTCAAGCTGGTGCGCGACTACCGCTCTACCCCGCAGGTGGTGCACCTGGCCAACCGGGTGCTCGCCGCGCGCAGCCCCGAGCCGGGCGTGCCGGACCGCGACATCGCCTGGCCGACGCCGCTGGAGCTGATTGCCCAGCGCGACCCCGGGCCGGAGCCGGACTTCATCGAGGCCAAGGACGACGAAGCGGAGGCCGCCGAGGTCGCCGCGCGCATCAAGAAGCTGCTGGCCGCCGGGACCCCGGCATCGGAAATCGCCATCCTCTACCGCACCAACGGGCAGTCCGAGGCCTACGAACAGGCGCTCACCGCGCAGGGCATCGGCTACCTGCTGCGCGGCGGGGAACGCTTCTTCAACCGCCGCGAGGTGCGCGACGCGATGCTGCAGCTGCGTTCCGCCTCGCGATCGGCAAGCGACGAATCGGTCCCGCAGCTCACCCGCGACATCCTCATCTCGCTGGGCTACAGCAACATCGCCCCCACCGGAGGGGGAGCCGTGCGCGAGAAGTGGGAGTCGCTCTCCGCGCTGGTCGGGCTGGCCGACGAGATGGCCGCCGCCCGGGTGGACGCCGAGACCCCGTTCACGCTGCACGCCTTTGTCACCGAGCTGGAAGAACGCTCGGCCAGCCAGCACGCGCCGACCATCCAGGGCGTCACCTTGGCCTCGCTGCACGCGGCCAAGGGCCTGGAATGGGATGCGGTGTTCCTGGTCGGGCTCTCCGAGGGGCTCATGCCGATCTCCTTCGCCGAGGACCAGGCCGGGTACGACGAGGAACGCCGGCTGCTCTACGTGGGCATCACCCGCGCCCGCGTCCACCTCTCGCTGTCCTGGTCGCTGGCCCGGACCCCCGGTGGGCGCGCCCACCGCAGGCCCTCGCGCTTCCTCGACGGGCTTCGCCCGGCCGGCAGCTCGCGCACCCAGGGGACCGCACGCGCGCCCAAGCGCAAGGCGCTCGCCGGGCCGCCGACCTGCCGGACCTGCGGCACCCTGCTCAACGGCGCGGCGGAGCGCAAGCTCGGGCGCTGCGGCAACTGCCCGGCCGGGTACGACGAGGCCGTGTTCGAGAACCTGCGGTCCTGGCGGCTGCAGATCGCCCAGGCCAACTCGCTGCCGGCGTTCGTGATCTTCACCGATGCCACGCTCATGGCGATCGCGGAGGCGAACCCCGGCGACCTTGCGGCGCTGGGGCTTGTCTCCGGCGTGGGTCCCGGCAAGCTGGAGCGCTACGGGGACGCGATCCTGCAGATCCTCGGATCGGTGTAACGGGCCGTAGGGTCCCGCGGCCCACTTCGTCCGCCCCTACGCTGCTTCCTGCCCGTCCAGACAGGTGCACCCAGGCCGTTGGCGCGCCGGCACCTGCCGGGTGGCCCCGGTGGCCAGGTCGACCAGGATCATGGCCTCGGCCGCCGCGGGCACGTTTACCTCGTCGAGCGCCATAAGGATCTGGGTGGCGGCGGTGCCGGCCGCGGTGGCGGCGAGGCTGGCCTCGGGCCGCACCGGATGCCGGCGCCCGAGGTGCCCGCCGGTCGGCACGATGCGCAGCGTGGGGTCGCACTGTTCCCAGGCGCAGGCGTCGCACATGGTCAGCCCCGGGATCACCAGGGGCCCGATGCGCACCCCTGCGTCCGTGAAGAGGACCGGCAACAGCCGATCGTCCTGCGGCAGGAGGCCAAGGTCCGGCAGCAGCCCGCCGGCGATCACCACCGCCAGGTCCACGGGCGCGGCATCGGGCCCGCGCCGCGCGGTTTCGGCGAGCGTGAGCCTCGGGTACGTCTGCGCCAGCGCGCGCGAGGCGGCCCGGGTGCGCAATTGCCCCACGGTGTTGATGCCGGTGGTCGCCGCGCCGAGGTCCTCAAGCTGCATGCGCTCGGCGTCGCAGAGCAGCAGCGACCCGATGCCCGAGGCGGCCAGGATGCCGGCCAGCATCTGCCCGGTCCTGCCCAGGTGGTGGATGGCGACCCGCGCGTCGGCACGTTTCCGGAGCACCGGCCCGGCGTCCAGCTCGTAGGCCGCCGACCACTGCAGGATGTCCGGGGCGAGCCGGGAGCTGCCCGGCCCGTCGGCAGTGGCCCGGGCAGTGGCCGCGGCACCGGAGGAAGCCTCGGAAGAAGCGTCGGCGGGAGCCACGGAGGACCCCGGCGAGGGCGGCGCATCCGCGGCCGGTTCGATGAGCACCGGGCGCAGGACGGACAGGATCGCGTTTTGCCGCTCCGGCGGCAGGGCAGGCGCCTCAGTGGGCCCGCCAACCGGTTCCCGTCCGGACAGCGAGAGCACGAATTGCTGCTCGGCGGGGTCCAGTCCGGTTATCCACCGGGCGCGCTGCCCGGTGCCGATCTGGATGGTGCCCTCCACTATGCTGAGTACCTGTAAACCCGGGTTGATCCTCATGGTGCTGCCCCTTTCATCGTGAGCCGATCGGCTGCCACCAGCCCATGGTGGCATCGTCCCGCCGGGGTTGGGGCGCTATCCACAAGGTGGCGCGGGCAAGTGCCGAATGCGCGGTATCGGAAGCGGCCGTGGCCGAGGCCAGCAGCGGCCCGCCGGGCCGGAAAGGAACAGACAATGCCAGTGCACCCATCGACCATCGAGTTTGTGAACGACTTTGGCACGCCGATCCGGGTGGTGCGCTCCACCAAGCGCCGGAAGACGATCTCCGCCGTGTGGAAGGAGAACACCATGGTGGTCTCCGTTCCCGCGGAGCTGACGCACGACGCCGAGCGGATCCTGGTGCTGGACATGGTCAAGAAGCTCGAGCGCAAGGTGGCCCGGGCGGTGGTGCCCGATGCCGACGCGCTGCTGCTGGCCCGCGCGCGCACCATGGACGCCGAGCTCTTCGGCGGCCGTGCGGCCCCCGCCTCGGTGCGCTGGGTCGGCAACCAAAACCGGCGTTGGGGATCGGCAAGCCTGCGAAGCCGCAGGATCCGCCTCTCCGACCGGCTGCGGGCCATGCCGCAGTGGGTCCAGGACTACGTGCTGGCCCACGAGCTGGCCCACCTGGTCGAGCCGCGCGACGGCCACGGGCCGCGTTTCAAGGCGGCGCTGTCCCGCTACCCGCGCGTCCACGACGCAAACATCTTCCTCGCCGGCGTGAGCCACGGGTATGCGACACGTTCCCACGCCCAGGCCGGGGGAACGTCGGCCGCCGGTCTTCCGTTCGGGGACGACGACGACTTCGACGAGTTCGACACGGATCCCGGGGACCCCGGGCTGTTCTGACCGGCACGCACTTCAACGCAAAAACGATGGCCGGCGGCTGCCGACACCACCATCAGGTGGGTCGGCAGCCGCCGGCCATCGTTCACGATGTACGTTCCGGGCCACGCGGCCCGGGCGGGACTACTTGCCCTGCGGTTCCCCGCCGGCAGGCGTGTCGCCGTCGGAGTCCTCGTCGGCATCCGTGGCCTCCGCCCGGCCCTCGGCATCCGCAGCATCGTCGGCCGCGGGCGCATCGAAGCCGCCGGAGAGCAGCTTGCTCAGCGCCGCGTCGATGTCGTCCATGCTGGCCTCGGCAAGCTGGCGGCGCGGGGTGAACCCGGCAGGATCCGCCAGGTCCTCGCCGGTCGGCATGAGGTCGGGGTGCTCCCAGATGGCGTCGCGGCCCTCGATGCCGCGCTCGTCGAGCAGGTGCGCCCACAATGCCGCGGCTTCGCGCAGGCGGCGCGGACGCAATTCGAGCCCCACCAGCGAGGCGAAGGCGTTCTCCGCGGGTCCGCCGGAGGCCCGGCGGCGGCGAATGGTCTCGCGCAGCGGCACGGCGCTGGGCAGGTTGACCGCCGCGGCGGCAACAACCTCGTCGACCCAGCCCTCCACGAGCGCCAGCACCAGTTCAAGCTTTTCCAGCGCGGCGTCCTGGGCCGGGGTGCGCTTGGGCATGAACAGGCCCTCGCCCATGAGCGACTGCATCGACTCGGGGTTCATCGGGTCGATGTCGCGCACCGCGTCCTCGATGCGGGACATGTCGATGTGGATGCCGCGGGCGTACGCCTCGATGGCGCCGATCAGCGTCGAACGCAGCCACGGCACCCGGTTGAACAGGCGGACGTGGGCGCATTCGCGCAGCGCGGCGAAGAGCAGGATCTCCTGTTCGGGGACCTCCAGGCCTTCGCCGAACGCGGCGAGGTTGGTCGGCACCAGCGCCGGGGTGGAGCCGGCCAGCGGCAGGCCGATGTCGGTGGCGCCCAGCACGTCCTTGGCCAGTCCGCCCACGGCGGTGCCCAGCTGCATGCCGAACATGGTGCCGCCGAGGGACTGCAGCATGCCCTGCGCGCCGCCGATCATCGGGCGCATCTGCTCGGGGATCTGTTCGGTCAGCGCCGTGGTGATGGCCTTGCCGACGCTGATCGCCACCGGTTCGGTCAGCGACTTCCACACGGGCATGGTCTTTTCGACCCATTCGGCGCGGGAGAGCGCGCGGCAGGTGCTGCCGTCGCCCTCAAGGGCGGTGGCCGCATCGAGCCAGAGGTCGGCGAGCTGGGCGGCGTTGGCGATCGCGGAGGCCCGGGCGGCGGAAACCGACGGGTCGTCGCCGGCGATGGACTGGCGGGCGGTGTCGGTCGCCATTTTCCAGTTCACCGGGCCGGAGCCGCCCTGGGACATCGCCGCCATCATGGCCTGCGCCTGCTTCATCATCTGCGCCATGGCGTCGGGGTTGTTGCCCATGCCCATGGCCTCGCCAAGCTCCGGGGGAAGGTTCTTCGGGTCGAATCCGCCCGCGCCGCCGAACAACGCGCCGAACATTTCGGAGAAGGGGTCCTTCGGGTTCTCGTCGTTGTTTTCGGAATCATCTGGACGGTTTGATGGGGGGTTCTCAGCCATGTTTCAACGGTACCCCGGCCCCGGCGCATCGGCCCACGGGCTGCGAAGCCAGTTCGCTGTCGGCACATCGGAAAATGCTGTGAACCCGGCATCGGGGGCCCGGACGGGGGGAGCCCCGGGCGCCCGTGCTTGTAGGCTGGAACGGAGCCAGACGATTGGCCGCGGTGCACGGACAGCCTCCCCGCCGCAGGCCCGATCAACATGAATACGTGAAAGAGGAACAGTGCCAGCAGTGCCAGGACCGCCGGAGTCGCCGAAGAACGACGCTGCAGCCCCGAACCCGCGGATGACGGGCGACCCCGACGGCGCCGACCACCGGCCGTTGTGGCGCCGCAACCCGTTGGCAGCAGGTGCCCCGGGCACGCCGGGCACCCATGGGACCCATGGTGCCCCGCAGGCCCCCGCCGCGCGCCGCGGCATGTCGATCGCCGGATGGGTCATCGTGGGAACCATCGCCCTGGCCACGGTGCTTCCCACGCACTTCGTGGTGGAATCGGCGGGCCCGGCGCTGAACACGATCGGCAAGGTCGACGGCACCCCGATGCTGAGCATCACCGGCAAGCCGACCTACCCGACCAGCGGCGCACTGGACATGACGACCGTCTACGTGCAGGGCGGCGGGCAGCAGCGGCTGGGCTTCTTCAACGTGCTCGCCGGGTGGGTCGACCCGCACAAGGACGTGCTGCCCGAGGAAATGGTGCTGCCGCGCGGCACCACCAGCGAGCAGCAAAGCGAACAGAACACCGTGATGATGGACGACTCGCAGCAGCTCTCCACGGCCGCGGCGCTGCACGAGCTGGACATCCCGTTCACCCGGCACCTGTCCGTCGCGGGGTTCGCCACCGAACAGAACTCGAAGGTGCTGAAGACAGGGGACCGGCTGGTCGCCGTCAACGGGACAAAGATCGCCGACCTCGACCTGCTGAAGGCCCAACTGCAGAAGGCGGGGGAGCGGCCGAGCGAACTGCAGATCCTACGCGACGGCAAGCCGCTCACCGTCACCGTCAACACCGTCGCGGGGCAGGGCGGCCAGCGCCAGCTGGGCATCATGCTGGGCGGCGACTTCGACTTCCCGGTGGACGTGAAGTTCGGGCTGGAGAACGTCGGGGGCCCGAGCGCGGGCATGATGTTTGCCCTGGCCATCGTCGACCAGCTGACTGAGGGGGACATGACCGGAGGCAAGCACTTCGCCGGCACCGGCGCGATCACCGCCGACGGCCAGGTGCAGCCCATCGGCGGCATCGCCCAGAAGATGGTCGGCGCCAAGGCCAACGGCGCGCAGGTGTTCCTGGCGCCGGCGGCGAACTGCGCGGATGTGGTCGGTCGGGTCCCGGCTGGGCTGGACGTGGTGAGGGTCGAGACCCTGGACCAGGCGCGCGCCGCGGTGGAGGGGATCGGCAGCGGGAAGGACCCCGAATCCTTCCCCACCTGTCGGTAACGGTTTTCAGTAAACATTCAGGTTCGGGCGGGATTTGCCGGGTTTTGTCCGGCAACGGTCACAATTTACGCACTATTGCCGACGAATGGCTGTGCCCTTTGAGCTCTTGCACCGGATGCAGGGCAGAATGGAGAGCAAGTCCTAGTTCGAGGTGCGCCTCCGCGGCGTGCTGAATCGGTCCAACGGTGAGGTAAAAATTGAGTTTTGGCACTGGCAATCCCTTCGGAGGCCCCCCGCGCGGCCCCCAGGAGCGTCCCGACCCGCAACAGCATCCCGAGCGGCGTTCGTCCCCGCTGATGCCGACGATCGTCATCATCGGCATCCTCGTCGCGGTCTTCGTGTTCTTCGCGAGCGTGTACGCGGATGTGCTCTGGTACAACCAGCTCGGCTTCCAGTCGGTGTTCTGGACCGAGAACCTCTCCAAGGTCGGCATCTTCGCCGTGGCGTTCCTGGTCATGGGCTTCGCCATCTGGATCTCGATGCGCATGGCGTACCGGGCGCGCCCGGTGTACGCGCCGGACGGCCACCAGCAGGACAGCATGTCCAAGTACCAGTCCCAGCTGGAGCCGATGCGCCGGCTGCTGATGATCGGCGTCCCGGTGGTCATCGGCGTCTTCGCCGCCACCGCGGTGACCTCGCAGTGGAAAGAGGTGCTGCTCTTCTTCAACCAGGTCCCGTTCGGTGAGACCGACCCGCAGTTCAACATGGACCTGGGCTTCTACATCTTCACCCTGCCTTTCCTGGGCCTGCTGATCGGCTACCTGATCTCCGTGGTGCTGATCGCCGGCATCGCCGGGCTGCTCACCCACTACCTCTACGGCGGCATCCGCGTGGAGGAGCGCGGCGGCATCGTCGTCGGCAAGGCCGCACGCATCCACATCGCAGTGTTCGCCGTCGCCTTCCTGCTCCTGCAAGCCGGCAACTTCTGGCTTGACCGCTACTCGACGCTGCTTTCGCAGAACGGCCGCGTGGCCGGCGCCCTGTACACCGACGTGCACGCGGTGATCCCGACCAAGACGATCCTGGCGATCGCCGCGGTGCTTGTGGCCATCACGTTCATCATCACCGCGATCATCGGGCGCTGGCGCCTGCCGATCATCGGCACCGCGATGCTGCTGGTGACGGTCGTCGTCGCCGGCGGCATCTACCCGTTCATCGTGCAGCAGTACCAGGTGGTCCCTTCCGAGAAGACCCTCGAGCGCGCGTACATCGAGAAGAACATCAAGATGACCCGCCAGGCGTACGGCCTGGACAACGTCGAGGAGACCGCCTACAACGCCGAGGTGAACCCCAAGAAGGACGCGCTGGCCAAGGACAGCGCGACCACCACGAACATCCGCCTGCTGGACCCGAACCTCGTCTCCTCGGCGTTCGCCCAGCTGCAGCAGTTCCGGACCTACTACAAGTTCGCCCCGACGCTGAACGTCGATCGCTACGACATCGACGGCAAGACCGAGGACACCGTGATTGCGGTGCGCGAACTCAGCGTCGACACCACCGAGTCCTGGGTCAACCAGCACATCACCTACACCCACGGCTACGGCGTGGTGGCCGCCTACGGCAACCGCGTGACCTCCGGAGGGCGCCCCGACTTCATGCTCAGTGGCATCCCCACCGGCGGCGTGCTGGCCAGCGACAAGACCTACGAACCGCGCATCTACTTCGGCGAACTGTCCCCGCAGTACTCGATCGTCGGCGGCCCCGAAGGCTGGGCCCCGCGCGAACTTGACCGCCCGGCCTCCGGCTCCGGCAGCCAGGACACCCGCAACACCTTCTCCGGCGACGGCGGCCCGTCGGTCGGCAACTTCTTCAACCGCCTGGTCTACTCGCTGAAGTTCGCCTCCACGGACCTGCTCCTCTCGGACGCCATCAACGCCGAGTCGCAGATCCTCTACGACCGAAACCCGAAGGACCGCGTGCAGAAGGTCGCACCGTACCTGACGGTGGACTCCAACGCCTACCCGGCGATCGTCGACGGCCGCGTGCAGTGGATCGTCGATGCGTACACGACCTCCAAGAACTACCCGTACTCCAAGCAGCAGCAGCTGGAATCGGCGGTCACCGACTCGCTGACCGGCGGAACCCGTGCCGCGGCGCTGACCGGCCAGGTCAACTACATCCGCAACTCGGTCAAGGCGACGGTCGACGCCTACGACGGCTCGGTCACCCTGTACGCGTGGGAGGACGACGAGCCGCTCCTGCAGGCCTGGCAGAAGGTCTTCCCGTCGAACATCAAGCCGATGTCGGAGATGTCCGGCGAGCTGATGAGCCACGTGCGCTACCCGGAGGACCTGTTCAAGGTCCAGCGCGAGCTGCTCGCCACGTACCACGTGACGGATCCCGACGGTTTCTACGACTCCAACGACGCCTGGGCGGTGCCTTCGGATCCGACGCAGGGCAACGCCAACATCAAGCAGCCGCCGTACTACATGTCGCTGAAGATGCCGACGCAGGACGCCGAGACCTTCTCGCTGACCTCCACCTTCATTCCGCAGACCGCGGCGGGCGGACAGCAGCGAAACGTGCTCTTCGGGTTCCTCTCGGCCGAGGCCGACGCGGGAAGCGAAGCCGGCAAGAAGGCCGAGGGCTACGGCACGCTCCGCCTGCTGGCGCTGCCGCGCGAAACCAGCGTGCCCGGCCCGGGCCAGGCACAGCAGAACTTCGACTCCAACACCACCGTGTCGCAGACGTTGAACCTGCTGCGGCAGGGTGCATCGCAGGTCAAGAACGGCAACCTGCTTTCGCTGCCGGTCGGCGGCGGCATCCTCTACGTCCAGCCCGTGTACGTGCAGTCCTCGGGTGCGACCTCCTACCCGACCCTGCGCAAGGTCCTGGTGGCGTTCGGTGACAACGTCGGCTTCGCCGACACCCTCTCCGAAGCGCTCGATCAGGTCTTCAAGGGTTCTTCCGGCGCCGTGACAAGCGAAAACGGGGGCACCTCCGGTGGTGAAGAACCGGGCAAGCCGCCAGTGACGCAGACGGCGCAGCAGAAGCTGTCGAAGGCCCTGAACGACGCAAACGCGGCGATCAAGGCGGGCCAGGCGGCGCTGGCGCAGAACGACTTCGCCAAGTACGGCGCCGAGCAGACCAAGTTGCAGAAGGCGCTCGAAGCCGCGCTCGAGGCCGAGTCCGAGCTGACCGGCAAGCCGGTTGTCCCGGAGGCGCCGGCCGACACGCCGGCACCGACCGAGGGCACGGGCGCACCGGCCTCGGAGACGCCCGCACAGGGAACCCCGGCGCCGTAACCGGGCGTTGAATACCGGGTGTGAGCAGGGCGACACTGCCAGGATTTGCGCAAGTCCACCCCCGTCGGCGATGATTGATATATCGCCGCGGGGTGGAGCAGTTCGGTAGCTCGCCGGGCTCATAACCCGGAGGTCACAGGTTCAAATCCTGTCCCCGCCACGAGATAACGACCCCGACCAGGGAAACCCGGTCGGGGTCGTTCCTTTTGGCGCTTAAGCCTGCTGCTGCGCTGGCGCCGCGGGCATGTCTCGGCTTGGAACCGTCCCGGACATCGCCGACCCTCGGCTGCCGGCTGTCGGGAGGTCCCTTTGGGCGGCGCAAGGCAAGTCGCCCCTTAAGTGAGCGAGCACACTTTGGAAAATTCTGCATTCGGTGCGGTTTGTCGTCGATAGAGCGCGTTTTGTCGGGCTTTGGGCGTTGAGCTGCCGCGGTTCTAGCCCGTTGTTCGATGAATGTTCATCTCGATTAGGCGCATCGGCGATGCGCTGGTACTGTTGTATTTACCGACGCGGGGTGGAGCAGTTCGGTAGCTCGCCGGGCTCATAACCCGGAGGTCACAGGTTCAAATCCTGTCCCCGCCACAGAGAAAACAACCCATGATCCTGATTCAGGAACATGGGTTGTTTTGCATTTAAAGACACGCTCGGATTCGGCGGGTCCATGACCCGGCTCTGGCGGTCGAACGGCCTTGAGCAGGGTCTGCCACGGCAGAAGCCCAACCGTGGAGATGCATCCCATTCTCGGGCCCCGCTCAGAATAGGGTGAGGCCGAATTGGGTGTTTTGCTGCCACTGGGTGTTGCGCCGGGGTTTTTGTTCGGGGTCCACGTATTTGGGGAGGATGACCGCAGGCAGCCCGTGGTCGTTTCGGACGAGTTTGTATTGTCCAGTGTGGAACGCGTGGTGGTGGTTGGCGCAACCAGGGGCCGAGTTTTCGATGCTGGTGGTTCCGCCGTCGGCCCAACCGTCGATGTGGCACATTTCGAGATGCTCGGGCGGGACCGTGCAGCCGGGGACGATGCAGCCGCCGTCGCGGGCGAGGACCGCTTGGCGCATGTAGTCCGGGACGAATCGCTGTTCGCGTCCGACGTCCAGGATTTGGCTCTCGCCGTTGAAGATGATCGGAATGACCCCGGCGTTGCAGAGTTCCCGGCGAAGGTCCCCGGGGGAGACCACAAGTCCGTGTTGGGTGATACCCGCCTTTTCGGCCAGGCCCAGCAGGGTGGTGAGCTGGCAATAGACGATGAGGCGGGCCCGGGGCAGCCCGGTGGTTGCGCTGGTTCCCTTGGAGCGGGGCTCTCCTGAGGTTCTCATGATGTTGAGCAGGGTTTGAAGTCTGCGTCTGGCGGGGGTGAACCCGTCGGGGCCTTCCGCGGGGTCGTTGATCCGTTCCGGCAATGCCGGTTCGGGAGTGCGGAATGTTGACGTGTGGCTTTCGCCCGGCTGCGCCAAATCTTCCGATCCGGGGCTTGCCTGGTGGGCTGGTGCCGAACGGCCGAGATCCGTCCACTCGGCTCGGGGAAGTTCGCCGGGTGGGGTGTCGGGGTCGACGGCCCATGCGGGGATGGCCGGCGCCGGGTTGCGGTCTAGCGGCCGGAGCGGCACCACGTTCCCGCTGGCAGGCGGACTCCAGCCGTTGCCGTTGCCCTCCCCGTGGACATCGCCTTGGGTGCCGGGGTTTCGGCTGGCGGCGTCGTTGGCGAGGTTTTCTCGGTTGCCGACGTTGGTTCGGGGATTGTCGGAGAGCGCGAAGTGGGACATGACGAGTTCGGCGTCCAGGTTGGTCATGGTGAGCGTGAAGTACGTGAGGTGTTGGGTGCGGCGGGAGAGCCGGAACCCGGTCTTGGCTGCCAGTTCTTCCGAGGTGGGTGCCGCTGCGGGTGCTTCCTCCAGCTCCGTGTTCAGGGCGTTGAGGACTTTGCTGGTGGCCGCCGGGCCCTGGGTGAGCAGGGATTCGAGGACCTGTTCCTCGATTGACGCGGCGAGTTTGGCGGGGTTGGGTTGGCCGGCGATTCCCGGGCGCAGCTTTTCGAGCCTGTTGGCGGCCCGTATCGCCTCGGTCGGGTCGAGGTTACCGGCCCGCAGGTGTGCCGCGAGCAAGGGGTAGCGTGCCGGGCTTCTGGCTCCGCGTTCGTCGGTGCGCGGGAGCAGGAGGCCTGCGGCGTCGAGGTGGTCGCGTGCCTCGAAATAGCCGATGGCGCAGGTGCGCTGCAAAAGCTCGGCGGTGTTCTTGTGCGGGAGCCTCCCTGTGGGGACGCTGCGCGGGTCCTCAGGCAGGATGGCGTCCCCTGCAACGAAGTCCGCCGGGTTGTCGGCGATCTCTCGCAGCTCGTTGAGGATTTCGACGGGCAGCTCGTGGGCGAGCGAGTGCTGGGCGGCGCGGGCAGCGAGGAGACGGTGGTGCCCGGCGCGCCGGCGGGCCCTTTCCAGGCCAACGTTCAGCAGGACGGACGTGACGGGGGAGTTGGTCGCCTGGGTGGCAAGGTCTTCGGTGAGGGCATCGAGACGGGCATGAAGATCAAAGAAGTCGCGCAACAAGTCCTCCCGCGACAGGTGGTGCCCGGGGCCGGGACCGGACGCGGGTGCTCCGCCGGTCCGTGCTGGAAGGAATTCTCAGCTGCTCCTGGGATCGAGCATGAAGAGTTGCAGCGCACCCGAAGGAGAGAAAGAACGGTGCTGTGGAGAACTCGGTGAAGGGCGCGGCGGCGCAAGATCGTCGGCGGGCCTGTGCGGATAAGTCCCTGAACGGTGCCGGCAGGGTGGTGGCGTCGGTCAGCAAGCTGCGGCGGAGTGCCGGGACGCGACGATGGGCGGGCAACCGGGGGAATCGCCGGAATGGTTCTCCGGACCCGGGCTGCCCGCCCATCGTGCGTTGCGGCCATGAAATCATGCGGCGGCGGGTGCCGCCGGCCGGGCTAGTAACCCGGGGTGATCGACGGGGTTGCCTTGGCGCCCTTCATTGCGGCAAGGCGAGCCTCGATCTCCGTCTGCTCGCCGAGGTCCTCGAGCGAGTTGAACTGGGCGTCGAGGGACGAGGAAGCGAGCTCCGCGGCACCGCGAACCCGTGCCTCTTCGCGACGGATCTTCTCCTCGAAGCGGCCGACCTCGCTGGAGGGATCCATGATGTCGATGCTCTTGACGGCCTCATGCACCTGGTTCTGCGCCTGGGCGGACTTGGCGCGGGCGATGAGCTCGTCGCGCTTGGAAACCAGCTCCTGGCGCTTGGACTTCATGGCGTCCAGGCCGGTCTTGAGCTTCTCGACGATCTCGCGCTGCGAGCTGATGGTCGGCTCGGCGGTCTTGGCCTCGGACTCGGACTGCATCTGGCGCTGGATGGCGACCTTGGCGAGGGAATCGAACTTGTCGGCGTTGGCGCTGTCGCCGGCGCCGCGGAACTCGTCGGCCTTCGAGGAAGCTGCAAGCGCCTTGTTTCCCCAGTCGGACGCCGCCTTCACATCCTCGTTGTAGTCGTCTTCGATCATGCGTAGGTTGCCGATTGTCTGTGCAACGGCGGTTTCGGCTTCGGCGATGTTGTCCGTGTAGTCGCGGACCATCTGGTCCAGCATTTTCTGCGGATCCTCCGAAGCATCCAGCATTGCGTTGATGTTGGCCTTGGCCAGCTGGGTGATGCGACCAAAAATAGACTGCTTTGCCACGATGAGACCTTTCGTAGGACATTATTTGAGGTGTTGATTTTGCTGCCGGTGATCCCCTGTTCGGGGATCGGGATACTGCAACCTTGGGGCCCTCGCGGGCAGTTGTCGTGGCCCGGGGCTAGAAGCTGCCGCCTCCGCCGTCGAAGCCGCCACCGCCACCGCCGCCGTCCCCGCCGAAGCCGCCGAAGCCGCCGCCGCCGAAGAGGCCGCCGCCGCCTCCACCGCCGTGGCTGCCGCCGCGCAAGATCGAGTCGATGAGGATGCCGCCAAGAATGGCGCCGCCGAGGCCGTTGTTTCCTCCTCCTCCGCCGCCGAAGCCGCCACCCCCGCCGAAGCCGTTGACATCTGATTCGGCCTGGCGTGCGGCCTGGTCGGCCAAGGCGGATGCCTGTTCGGCGTAGGCCAGGGCCGATGCCGGGTCGGAGGATGCGGTGCGAAGGGCCTCGTCGAGGTTTCGCTGTGCCTCGGCCAAGCGCGTGCGGGCCGTTGCCCCCACGCCGCCGCGGCGGGCGCGGATGAAGTCGTCGGTGCCTTTGATCTTCATCTGTGCCGTGCGGACCGCGGCCTGGAGCTGTTCGGCGGCGCGTCGTGCACGTTCCTGCTGATCGCGAATCTGGTTGAGTTGGTCGTTGAGCGGGCCGCGGCCCTCGGTGACCTCGGTGATCAGTGCGACGGGGTCGATGCGTCCCGTGGCAACCTGGGCCTGGACCGAGGACAGTGCCGATTCGAGGGATGCAATCGAACCCGCAAGTTCCGGGTTGCTGCCGTTGGCGAGCAGGGCGCGGGCCTGTGCGAGGTCCTGGGCGGAGGCGGCGACCAGCGACTCGAGGTCGGCGCGGGCGTTGTCCAGGTCCGAATCGGTGTGCTCGATCGCGTCGAGCAGCACCGTGGCCTGGTGCACGGCGTCCTCGCCGGCGCGGATTGCCACGGCCGCCTCGGCGGCGGACCCCTCGGTGATCTTCGCCTCGGCCGTCAGCACCGCGGTGTGTGCGAAGTCGAGCCGGTCGTTGGACTCCGAAATGTTGGAGTTGACCTGGTGGAGGGCGCTGTCCGCGTAGCGCGCGGACAGCGTGTCGAACTCCGCCTTGGCCGTGCCGACGCGCTGGCGCAGCGGATCGATGCGGGCCTTCAGGGATGCAGCGGCCGCGGGCGCGTTGGCCTCGAGCTCGCGCAACGAGGCGAACTCCTCGGTGTGCTGTTCAAGGGTTTCGTTCACGGCCTCGCAACGGCGGATGATCTCTCCAAGCCAGGAACGCTGTTCGGCTTCGGTGTCCGGGATCTCGTCGTCGAGCTGTTGCTGCAGCTTGAATGACGCGGCCATGTGTTCCTTGGCCGTTTCGATGTCCGCGGCGAACGGCGTGATGGCCTCGTCGCCGAATTGCGCCTGGGCGAACCCGACCTCTTGCTCGCTGGAACGGATGGCATCGTCGGCGGCAATGAGCAGGCTGCCGGCCTTGGTGCGGAGTTCCGGGACGCTCAGGGACGCCAGCGGGTCGATCGGCTGGCCGTCCGGCCCCGTGGCCACCTGCGGCACGCCGCCGGAGAGCTTCTTGCGGCGGGTCAGGGCCCAAGCGGTGGCGCCGCCTGCAACGGCAACGCCGCCCACGACCCACCAGCCCGCGGAGGAACCGCTGGATGCGGGGGACTTGCCGTTGGCGACGTTCGTGATGCCCTTGACAGCGCCCAGAGCCGCACCGGCCCAGTCATCCTTGCCGAGAGCAGGGGAAACCAGCTTGGTGTAGATTTCCTGGGCATTCTTCGAGCCGATGGCACCATTGATGGCGGATGACAACTGTCCCTGCCGCGATTTCACCGCGACGGCCAGGACGGAGTCGTTGGTGCCCATGCCCTTGGCCTCGGCAACCTTGCTGATCCAGTCCGAGGGTTTCGTCGGGTTGGTGAAGGTGTCAACGTAGATCACGAACAGGTTCTGCCCGGTGTCGGTGCGCATCTTGCTGATGGCGTCGTTAACCTCGGCCTTGGACCCGCCGAGCACGCCGGCATCGTCGATCACAAACTGTCCCGGCGGGATCGTCACCGGATCGGCGGCAGATGCGGCGGGCGCAAAGATGAGTACGGACAGGATTCCTGCAGCGGCGGCTTGAGCCAACCGCCGGGTCAACAACTTCATGGTTTTCCTTCACCCTTGCTTGAGTTGCCGCAGATTTCTTGGCAAAGCACGTAGTGAAACCACCATATGCCTTGATTTCTGCTAACGCTGTAGATTCTATGGCGGGGATCGGCGAGAGTCCACGAAAATCGCCGTGGGCCGGTGAAATGCCACTCCGGGTGGGGCAAGCTCACAGCTTCTACTCAGGTGTTGCTTTTCGCGGCCACAGTTGCGGCGGGCATAGTTGTAACCAAGAAGAGCAGTCAGGCACCACCAGCATCGGAAGGTTAACGATGAGCGAGAACCAGTTTGAGCAGCCAACCACCCCCGAGAACCCGGAACAGGGGAACGCTCCCGTGCCGCCGCGCCCAGTGGCATCGCCAGTGACACCTCCCTCGGCAGCGGAACAGGATGCCGCAGTGTCCAAGGTCGACGGGGCCGTCGAACAGACGCAGGCCCTGCCACGGCACAGCGTTGACGCAGCCCCGGACGCCCCCGCCGTTGAAGCACCGGCCGCACCGTCAGCCGTGCCGCCGGCAGCCCCGGCCGCAGGAACCTACCCGGAGGCCGCAGCCTATGCAGGTGTCCCCGGCGCCCACGCACAGGCAGCGCCGCAGGCACCGACACATGCCCCGTACGGCACGCCGACGCATTCCGAGCAGACCTCGGCCTTCGGCGTCCCCTCTCCGGTGCCGCCGGCAAATCGCACTGCACCGAAGAAGTTCACCTCCGGCGTCCTGATCCTGGGCATGGTCGCGGCGGCCCTGGTCGGCGCCGGCAGCGCCGTGGGCGCGAACGCCCTGATGAACCCGGCGGCCTCGTCGGCGGGCGCCGGAAACCAGGCCCCGCAGAGCGGCGTGGTCATCAACAACCCGAAGAACGTCACCGCCGTCACCGCGGCGGCGGCGAAGGCAAGCCCGAGCGTCGTGACCATCGACGTGAGCGGCAGCAGCTCGTCGGGTTCCGGATCGGGCATCATCCTGGACACCGAGGGCCACATCCTCACCAACACCCACGTGGTGACCCTGGGCGGAACCACCGCCAGCCCGAAGATCGCCGTGCAGATGTCCGACGGCAAGGTCTACAACGCCACCCTGGTGGGCACCGACCCGCTGTCCGATCTCGCCGTCATCAAGATCGACGCGCAGGGCCTGACCCCGGCGACGCTGGGCACCTCCGGGAACCTGAACGTCGGCGACACCGCCGTGGCCATCGGCGCCCCGCTGGGCCTGAGCGGAACCGTCACCGACGGCATCATCTCCACGCTGAACCGCACGATCTCCGTGGCCTCCTCCGCGGTGCCGGAGCAGAGCGAGGGGACCGACCAGAACGACGACAACCAGTTCAACTTCCAGTTCCCGGGCGCTCCCCAGGGCCAGCAGCAGAGCCCGCAGGGCTCGATCTACATCAACGTGATCCAGACCGACGCCGCCATCAACCACGGAAACTCCGGCGGCGCGCTGGTTGACGCCAACGGCGACATCATCGGCGTGAACGTGGCAATCGCCTCTTCCGGCTCGGGCGCCACCTCCTCGGGCGACAGCGGGTCGATCGGCGTCGGCTTCGCCATCCCGATCGACTACGCCAAGCGCATCGCCCAGGACCTGATCGCCAACGGCAAGGCGACGCACGGCATGCTCGGGGTGACGGTGCAGGCCAAGCCCGCGGACGTGAAGGACGGAAACTCGTCGTTCAGCGTCGGTGCGCAGGTCAAGGACGTCGTTGCCGACAGTGCCGGCGAGAAGGCCGGGCTGAAGGCCGGCGACATCATCACCGGGGTCGGGGACCGGGTGATTTCCGACAGCAGCTCGCTAACCGCGGCAATCCGCGAGGTCCCGGCCGGCGGCCAGGTGACGATTCATTACACCCGCAACGGGCAGCCGGCATCGGCCGACGCCACGGTGGGCGCCTCGACGGCTTCATAATCCCCGCCGGGAGCAACAAATAGTCACAACACGAGCAACGGGTCCGGAACATTTCGGGCCCGTTGCTCGTGCGCTGCGGGTGGATGCGGCGCACGGCTAACATGTAGGGGGTGCCTTTCCGCAGTGCGGGGAAGACCGGGCACCGAATCTGGACACTTCTAGGAAAGGCAGCAATGAGCCAGCTGACAGGCACGCCATTGAGGATCCTCGTACTCGTCAAACACGTCCCGGACGTGCAATTCGAACGGCACCTGGACGGCGCGGACTTGCGCCTGGACCGCAAGGACTCGGTGCTCTCCGAACTTGACGAGTACGCGATCGAGGCGGCCCTGCAGCTTGCCGAATCGCGCGGCGGCGCTGCGGCGGGCAACACCGTCACGGCCCTGAGCATGGGCCCGGAGGCCGCGGCAAACGCCGTGAAGAAGTCCCTGCAGATGGGCGCCACCGAGGGCGTGCACCTGTGCGACGACGCGTTGGCCGGGTCCGACGCCGGGGCCACCTCGCTGGCCCTCGCCGCGGCCGTGAACCACCTGGGCGCCTTCGACCTCATCGTCACGGGCATGGCATCCACGGACGCCGAGACCTCGCTGGTTCCCGCGCAGCTGGCCGAACGCCTGGGCCTGGCCCAGCTGACCCAGGTGGCGCACGTCGAGCTTGCCGCCGATTCCACCACGGTGCGCGCCGTGCGGGAAACCGACCAGGCGGCACTGAGCCTGCAGGCCGAGCTGCCGGTGCTGCTCTCGGTCACCGACCAGGCCAACGAGCCGCGCTACCCGAACTTCAAGGGCATCATGGCCGCAAAGAAGAAGACCATCACCGTGCTCTCCCTTGCGGACATCGGGCTCGACGCGGCTTCAGTCGGCGCGGCCGGCTCGGCCACAGCGGTGCTTGACGTGCAGGCGCGCCCGGCACGCACCGCCGGGACCGTCATCACCGATTCCGGCAACGCGGGCATCGAACTCGTCGACTTCCTTGCCGCAGCGAAGCTGATCTAGCCTTTTCGAGGGGAAAAAACATGTCACACATTCTTGTCTACATCCAGGCGCCCGCCGCAGTTCCGACCAAGTCGCAGCGCGAGCTGCTGACCCTTGCCGGCAGGCTCGGCGAGGTCCGCGTGGTGCTGGGCGCCGCGGCCGACGACGCCGCCCTGGCCGCATTGACCTCATGGGGGGCCGCCGGCTTCTACGCGGCCGCCGCCAACGATGCACTCGTTGCCCCGCAGGCCGCCCTGCTGGCCGCGGCGGCTAAGGACTCCGGCGCGGCGGCTGTGCTGCTGTCCAACGACGCCGCCGGCCGCGAGGTCGCGGCCCGCGCCGGCGTGAAGCTCGACGCGGGCGTCATTACCGACGCCATCGACGTGGACGCCGACCTGGTTGTCAGCAAGTCGGTGCTGGCCGGCAGCTACACCGTGCGCGTGAAGGCCACCCGCGGCCCCGCCCTGGTCACCGTGAAGCCCAACAGCGTCCACCTGCCGGCCGACGAGCCGGCGGCCGCCGCCGCCGCCGCCGAAGTGCAGGTGCTGGCGACCGGCGAGCTCGGCCCGGTGGCCACCGTCACCGGCACCGTGGAGCGCACCGCCTCCGGCCGCCCGGACCTGACCGAGGCCCGATTCGTGGTCGCCGGCGGCCGCGGCGTCGACGGCGACTTCGGACCCGTCGAGGACCTGGCCGATGCGCTGGGCGCGGCCATCGGAGCCTCCCGTGCGGCGACCGACGCGGGCTGGATCGACCACTCGGCACAGATCGGGCAGACCGGCAAGACCGTTTCCCCGCAGCTGTACATCTCCGCGGGCATCTCCGGCGCGATCCAGCAGAAGGCCGGCATGCAGTCCTCCACCTACATCGTCGCCGTGAACAAGGACCCGGACGCCCCGGTGTTCGAGATCGCGGACCTGGGCATCGTCGGCGACCTAGCCGCCGTGCTGCCGCAGGCCGCGGCCGAAATCCGCAGGCGCAAGGGCTAGGGGCGTGGTTTTCGACCCGGCGCTGCGGCCCATCCGGCGCGTTCTGTGCTTCGGTGCGCACCCGGACGACCTTGACTTCGGCGCCTCGGGAACCGTCGCGGCCTGGACCGCCGCGGGCGTGCACGTCGAGTACTGCATCATGACCGACGGCGACGCCGGCGGGTTCGACGACCGCACCGCCGAGGAAATCACCGAGATGCGGCACGCCGAACAGCGTGCGGCGGCCGCCCTGGTGGGCGTGCACACCGTGCACTTCATGGGAGAGCGCGACGGCTTCCTGGAGCCCAGCCATGCGGTGATGAAGCAGGTCGTCGAACTGATCCGCACCGTCCGCCCGGAGGTGGTGCTGGCCATGCACCCGGAACGGAACTGGGAGCGCATCCAGCGCTCGCACCCCGACCACCTGGCCTGCGGCGAGGCGGTGACCCGGGCGATCTACCCGGCGGTGGAGAACCCGTTCTCCTACCCGGAGCTCGAGGCCGCCGGGCTGGCCGCGTACAAGCTGCCCTGGCTGTGGCTCTACGGCGCCCCGACGGAGCGCGAGAACCACGGGGTGGACATCAGCGCGGTCTTCGACCTGAAGCTCGAGGCGCTGCGCCAGCACCTGAGCCAGCACCCGGACGTTCCGGCGATGGAACGCTATGTGCGGTCCCAGTGCCTGGCCAAGGCCCGGGCGTACGGCATGAAGGACGGCGCGCTGGCCGAGGCCTTCCACGTGGTCGCGGTCAACGCCGCGGACACCATCGCCGGGTTCTGACCCTGCCGCCGTCTGCCGATGGCCGCAGGCGCGAGCCGCAGGCACCGACGGTAGACAGAAAGGTCGGGACGTGGGTATCCACGTCCCGACCTTTCTGCTTGATTGGGTCGATCGCGATCGCGATCGCGGCTGCAAAGCGGTCAGCTACTGCCCGAAACGCTCCGGGGATGCCGCCACATAGCGGGCGATGGCCGCGGCCAGCAGTTCCGCGACACCCGGGCGCGGCGTGCCGTGCTCCGGCGCGTCGTAGGACGCCGTGAAGCGGGCATCGGCCACGTACATCTCGCCGAGGCCCGCGTAGGCCTCGGCAGCCGGGGTCCAGCTGTGGCGGACCCATGTGTGGTGGCGGGCGATGATCGCCTGCACGGCGTCGTCCTCGGGTCCGCGGCCGGAACCCAGCGCCGCGAAGAGGTCGTCGGCGATCTGCTCGTGTTCGGCCAGCAACCTGGCCTGGCCCTCGGGGCCCAGCGCGCGAAGCCGCGTGTTGCCGTCCTCGACGGCCCGGTCGCCCCAGCGCGCCCGCGCCTCGGCCTCGTAGGGGTTGGGCTCGAAGCCGTTGAATGCCTGTACCGGGTCCATGTCTTCTCCTGACTGAAGGTGTGCGATGGTTGCACGCACGCTCACCGCCATGGCGGCCAGCCTGTCGCGTTCGGCATCCAACCACCTGGCGTGCAGCGCCAGGGTCCGCAGCTCGTCTTCCTGCCCGTCGATCACCGAGGCGATCGTCTCGAGGGGCAGGCCCAGTTCCTTCAACAGCAGGATGCGCTGCAGGCGCAGCACCTCGGGTTGGCCGTAGAAACGGTACCCGTTGCTGGCTGTGAAGGCCGGGGCGAGCAGGCCGATGGCGTCGTAGTGGCGCAGGGTCCGGGTGCTGATGCCCGAGTCCCTGGCCAGCTGCGAGATGCCGTATTCGGCGGGTTGGTTGTGCCTCATGTCCTTCAGCGTAGGAGTTGACGTTGCGTCAAGGTCAAGCGGGTCCGGCGGCTACTTGCCGGCGGGGGTGTCCAGCACGGCCAGCGGCTCCGTGGAGGGGGTGGTGCTGCCTTCGACGGGTTCGACGGTGACCATCACCGAGGCGATCTTGCCGACCCCGTTGAAGCCCTCGGTGGCCGACTCCGCGCCGGAATCGACGGTTGCCAGGCGGGTGGCGCGATCGGACTCGGCGTCGATGAGCCACACGGTGTAGCGTTCCGAGCCGTCGATGCGCGGCAGCGAGGTCAGCGCGATGGACCCGGCGTCGGCCTTGGCCGAGGTGCCCAGCACTGCGTGCCCGCCGCCCTCGAGGTCCGCCTGGGCCACGATCTTGTCCTTTGCGCCGTCGACCTGGGCCACGTAGTTCTTGGGCATCAGGTTCGCCAGCAGGATGACCACGCCGATGAGGATGACGGCCAGGCCGGCCACGACGAAGACCCACTTCTTCAGTGGCTTGCTCGTGTTTTCCGAGTCGGTGGAAACCTGATCCACCAGATCCATGCCGAGGTCGTCGTCGTTCTCATCGTCACGATGCCCTGGGTACACAGGATCGGTGCCGCTCATGATGTGCCATCCTTTGAGTGATTTTGGGTGGGCCGGATAAGGCCACCAGTAAGCATAGGGGAAAAGGCTTTGCGTTATGTGTGTGCCAGCCGCGTGCAGGCTTGGCGCGGCGCCCTATTTGGCGGTTGCCGCGGCGAAGCCGTGCTGGCGCCAGGCCTCGTAGATGGCGATCGAGGCGGAGTTGGCCAGGTTCAACGAGCGTCGGGCCTCCAACATGGGCAAACGCACCGTGGCGGTCACGTGCGGGTCGACCTTGACCTCGGCGGGCAGGCCGACGGACTCGGGGCCGAACATCAGCACGTCGCCGGGCTGGTAGGCCACGTCGGTGTACAGGGTCTCGCCCTCGGATGTGAAGGCAAACACACGCTCGGGGGCCAGTGCGGCCCAGGCGGACTCGAGGTCCTTGTGCACGGTGACCACGGCGAGGTCGTGGTAGTCCAGGCCCGCACGGCGCAGCTTGGAGTCCTCGAAGTCGAAGCCCAGCGGCTCCACCAGGTGCAGCTCGGCGCCGGTCACCGCGGCGAGGCGGATGGCGTTGCCGGTGTTGCCGGGGATTTCGGGGGTGTAGAAGAGGATGCGAAACACGTGGTTCAACCTTTGGGTGCGTAGGGAACGAAGGGGGGGAAGACGAACGGGGGGCGGTTTAGTACATTCCGCCGAGCAGCCGGGAGAGCACCGAGCGGTCCAGGACGTTGGGGGCGGGTCCGGTGCCCAGGAACATTTTCAGTTCACGGACCAGGTTCACGGCGTTGACGACGTTGGAGGTGCTGGTGGGGCTGGGTTCCCCGCCGCGGGCGTAGTCGATGACCGGTTCGTGCAGGTTGCCGTCGGGGGAGTGGATCACCGTCCACCCGGTGACGTTCAGCTCCGGGAACAGGGCCTGCATCTGGTGCACGCTCGGTGCGATGCGCGGGGGATCGATGTGCTTGCCGTCGCGGAACAGCGAGGCGCCATCCCACCTGTAGACGCCCTTGGGCAGCAGCATCGAATGCACGATGGCCAGCCGGTAGCCGCCCAGCAGGGCGTGGTCGATGTAGCCGCCGCCCGGGGCATGCAGCCCGTTGACCAGCCGGGTGGATGGCAGCGCCGGAAGCAGCTGGCGCGAGAGCAGCTGGATGGTTCGGGCCTCGCGGGCGAGCCGTGCCTGGGCGCCGAAGATGCCGCGCTTGCGGGGCGCCCCGTGGATCTGCTGGATGGACTTGGCCCTGTCGAGGGGCGAGGCCGGCGATTCCAGCAGCGGCGGAACGAACACCGTGGGATCGGATGCCGAGGAACGCGGGGCGTTGGACTCGAAGCGCATCGAGGCGCCGCCGGCGGAGCCGGAGGTCCCGTAGCCGCCCGCGGAGGGGGCCTTGCCGCGCAGGTAGCTCGACTGGGTGCCGTAGCTGCGGTCGTAGCGCTCGCGGGCCGCCGGATCGATCAGGGTTTCGTAGGCGAGCGTGACGGCGCCGAAGTCCTCGGCATTCCCGCCGTGGTCCGGGTGCGTCACCCGGGCGGCCTTGCGGTAGGCGGTCTTGATCTCGGTGGCGCTGGCGGTGCGCGCGATGCCCAGGACTTCGTAGTGGGTTCGACGCTGGGCCACGGGGGAGACCTTTCGCTGGTGACGGGGCTGGATCCCGCTTTCCCCTCCGAACCCGAAGGCGTGGGGGAATGTGCGGGAGCAGGTGCTCTTGAAATCCTACCGGTTGGGCCTTGTGGCGCGGAACTTGGCTTGTGGCGTCGGCACCTTGGCTTCCGATCCCCGGGGTGCCGTGATTCCGGAAGGGCTTCCGTCACGGGCTTGCGCGGGGCGGTACAAACACGTAATTTCGGCTGAATGTCCACGGAAAACAATCACCGCGTCATTGTTGCAGCGAACAGGAGTTCGGGCACGGGCCGCGGGCACCGCGCCGTCGAACGCACGATGGCCGCGCTGCGCACCCACGGCATCGACGCCGAGCTCCTTGAAGCGCCGAGCTACGCGCAATTGCAGCTGGACGTCGCCGACCGGATCTCCGCGGGCGTTCGCGCGCTGGTCGTCGTGGGCGGGGACGGCATGGTGCACCTTGGATTCAACGCCGTGGCCACGACGAACACGCCGCTGGGCGTGGTGCCGGCGGGAACCGGAAACGACTTTGCCCGCATGCTGGGCCTGGACGCCAGGGTGCCGGAGATCGCCGTCGAGCGCATCGCCAGGGCCCTGGATTCGGCCCCGCGGGCCGTTGACGCCGCGCTGGTGACAGGGGCATTCGGCAGCAGGTACGTGGCCGGTGTCTTCAGCGCGGGCTTCGATGCGGTGGTCAACGAGCGGGCCAACGCCATGAGCTGGCCGCGCGGGGCCCAGCGCTACAACCTGGCGCTGCTGCGCGAACTTCTTGCCTTCAAGCCCCGCCGGTATGTGCTGAGCATCGACGGGGGCGCCGAGGAACAGCTTGATGCGATGCTGATTTCGGTGGCCAACGCGCAATTCATCGGTGGCGGCATGCGGATCGTGCCGCAGGCAAGCATCACCGACGGGCTGCTGGACCTGGTGGTGATCGCCCCGCTGGGCAAGCTGCGCTTCCTGGGGATCTTCCCGTCGGTCTTTTCCGGAAAACACATCACCCACCCGGCGGTGCGCATCGAGCAGGTGCGCAGCCTCACGCTGCGGGCCGCGGACACGCGCGGCTTCGGCGACGGGGAAGCGGTCGGCGCCCTGCCGGTGGAAGTCACCGCGGCGCCGGGGGTCGTCAAGCTGCTGTTCTAGGCGCCGTTTGTTTCAGCAACCCTGCGGTATTCGGCCAGCAGGTTCCCGTCCTCCTCCAGCAGCGTGTGCAGGGCCAGCCGGTGCAGTTCGCTCCCCGGGGCGCCTGCGCTGATGCGGCCGGCGCCCCCGCCGGCCATCAGCGGCGCGGTGGTGAGGCAGAGGCTGTCGATCGCACTGGCCGCCTGGAAGGCGCCCAGCAGGTGCGGCCCGCCCTCCGAGTGGATGACGCGGTGGCCGCGGCCGGCCAGGACCTCGCGGATCCACAGCGGATCGACGGCGGAACCCGGAAGCGGGCAGCGCAGGACCTCGGCAAAACGCGCCAGCGAGGCTTCCTTGGCCGGATCGGCGGCGGAGGAGGTCAGGATGAGGATCTCGCCGGGGTTCAGCCTGAAGAGTTCAGAGTCCTCGTCGAGGTCGAGCTTCCCGGTGACGACCGCGAGCAGGGGACGTTCGGCCATGTCGCGGGCCAGGCGCCAGTCGCGCGAGGCCGGATCGAGCAGCTCGCCCCCGTAGCCCTCGGAGCGGATGGTGCCGGCGCCCACCAGGATCACGTCGGCAAACCTGCGCAGCAGCGAGAACACGCGTTTGTCACCGGCCGATCCGAGGGCCCCGGAAAGCCCGCCGTGGGTGGCGGCGCCGTCGGCCGTGGCCACGAAGTTGAAGCGGACAAAGGGCTCGGGGCCGGGCGGAGGGGCGTAGAAGCCGAGCAGCTGCCCGTCGTCGGGATCGGCAACGTGACCCGGGTACAGCCGCTGCATCAGGCGTCGGCGTCGGCGTCGGCGGCAACGGGGACCGCCGGTGCAATGCCAGGGTTCTCGGGATGCGCCGGCGCATTGACGTCGCCCATGTTGTGCCTCAGGTAGGCGGGCTCGCGCCAGCCCATGGCGGCTTCCAGCAGGCGGACCGTCGAGGCCGACTCGGGGATGTTGTGCATCCGGATGATCCGGGCGCCGTTCATGATGCACATGGCCGCAGCCGCCAGGGAGCCGGCTGTGCGCTCGGCCTTGGGCAGGTCGAGCGTCTCCCCGATGAAGTCCTTGTTGGAGACCGCGGCGAGCGCAGGGTAGCCCAGGGCCGCAAAGGACTCGAAGCCGGAGGTCAGCGCCAGGGTGTGCAGGGTGTTCTTGTTCAGGTCGTGGCCCGGGTCGATGATCAGCTTGTCGTCGGCGATGCCCAGCGAGCGCGCCAGTTCCACCTTGCTGCGCAGGTAGCCCGCCACCTCGGCGACGACGTCGTCGTAGCGCGGGCGCGGGTAGACCGTGCGCGGTGCGGCCAGCGAGTGCGTGAGCACCAGGTGCACGCCCGCATCCGCCACCACGCGGCCCAGCTCGGGATTGCTCAGGCCGGTGGTGTCGTTGATGACGTCGGCCCCCGCCTCGATGGCGGCGCGGGCGACCTCCGGCAGGAACGTGTCGGCGGAGATGATGGCGTCGGACTGCGCGCGCACCGCGGAGATCACCGGGACCACGCGCTGGGCCTCCTCCTGCCAGCTGAGCGCCGGGCCGGGGGAGAAGGGCACCCCGCCGATGTCGATCCAGTCCGCGCCGGCGTCCACCGCCGCGAGGGACGCGTCGACCGCCGCCTGCAGGGCAAAGGTCGCGCCGCCGTCGTAAAAGCTGTCCGGGGTGCGATTGATGATCGCCATCAGGGCAATGCTCGAGGAGAAGTCGATGCTCCGGTGGCCGAAGTGGTGCACGGGGTGTCGCAGCGGCGGTAGGTACATGCTCATGCTTGGTTTCTCCCTTGTCACGGTTGATCCATTCATACCAGCTCGCGGGCCCCTTCCGGGTGTTCTGCGTCGCACCTGCTCCACCCGGGTACGGATTCCTCGGTAACCTGTTGCCATGACTTTGAACTTTGCGGGACCCGTTGCCGGTAGCTGGATCGTCGACGCGCTGGCGGCGCAATCGGCGGACTCCGAGGTCGCCGACCTCGTGGCGGGGCAGGTCCCGTCCGGCTACGAGGCGTACGCGCGCATCTTCCACCCGGCGCTGGGGCTCGACGGAGAGGCAGTGCGCTGGGGAAGGATCGCCAAGGGGCGCGGCACCACCATGCACGGCGGCGCCCAGTTCACCCCGGTCTCCGGCATCGGCGAGGACGGCATCGCCCTGGTGGAGGACGCCTGGGAGGGCGAGGCCCCGTCGGGCGACGGACTGCCCGCCGGCGAGCTTGCGGCCATGGCCCCGATCCTGGCGGCACACACGCAGACCCCCGCGGAAATCTTCCTGGCGCTGTGGAACGGGCTGGCGTTCATCCACGGCGGGGACCGGATCGAGGTGCTCCACGACGACGACCCGGAGCTGTCCGACGAGGAAAACGCCGCCCGCCGGGAGGCCGCCAACGCCGAGGCCAAGCGCCCCGCCTTCTCCGAGGAGGTCCGCAACGGCCCGACCCTGCAGATGGGCTCCGCCTACAGGTCCTTCTACGTATTCGAAGGTACGTTCGAAGACCTGGCCAGTCCGCTGTGGGCGCGCACCTCCGAGGGGGAGCAGCGCCAGGCCCCGAACCTGGCCTGGCCCGCGGACCGCGCCTGGCTGCTGTCCACCGAGCTCTACGAGGACTCGAGCATCGTCGCCGGTTCCCGCACGCTCATCGACGCGCTGCTGGCCTGCCCGGACATCGAGGCCTACGAGGTCGCCATCGACACCCGGCTGGACCTGGAAGGGGACAACGTGAACCCGATGCCCGTCGAGGTGGAGGGTGACGACGATGACGATGACCTCGGCGAGTACATCGAGGGCGAATTCACCAACTGACCCGGACAAGGGGAAACGGGGTGCGGCTCCGGCGGGATGCTTGTGAGCAACACCTCTGCCGGGCCCGCACGCCGTGACGGTAGAATTGACCGGTGCGCACCACCCCCGTTTACCTCGACCACGCCGCCACCACTCCCATGTCACCTGCCGCCCTGGCGGCCATGACCCGTGAGCTGGCGCAAACCGGCAACCCCTCCTCGCTGCACGGGGCAGGGCGCCGCGCCCACCGCGTCATGGAGGAATCGCGCGAACAGCTCGCCGCCGCGGCCGGGGCGCACGCCTCGGAGGTCATCTTCACCTCCGGCGGCACCGAGTCGGACAACCTCGCGATCAAGGGACTGTACTGGAACCGGCGCGACGCCGACCCGGCGCGCAAGCGCATCCTCTGCTCCGTGGTCGAACACCATGCCGTGCTCGACACCGTCGAATGGCTGCAGGCACACGAAGGCGCCGAGGTCACTTGGCTGCCCGTGGACGCCGACGGGGTCATCGACCTCGCGGTGCTCGAGGCCGAAATCAACAAGGCTCCCGAGACCATCGCGCTGGTCACCCTCATGTGGGCCAACAACGAGGTCGGCAGCATCCAGCCCATCGACAAGGTCGTTGCGCTCGCCGAACCCCACGGCATCCCGGTGCACTCCGACGCGGTCCAGGCCTTCACCGCCGTGCCCATCTCCTTCGCCGGTTCCGGCCTGGCGACCATGGCCGTGAGCGGGCACAAGATCGGCGGGCCGGTGGGCATCGGCGCCCTCTTCGTGCGCCGCAACGTGGTCCTCACCCCCGTCCAGCACGGTGGCGGGCACGAGCGCGCACTGCGCTCCGGCACCCTCAACGCCGCCGCGGCCGCGGGCTTCGCGGCGGCAGCCACCGAGGCGGCCAAGGACCTGGCCGCCGAAAACGAACGCCTCGCCACCTTGCGCGACGCCCTGGTGGCAGGGGTGCGCGAGCTGGTCCCGGAGGCCGTCTTCAACGGCACCGAAGACGCCGCGCACGCCGGCACCCGGCTTCCGGGCAACGCGCACTTCACCTTCCCGGGCTGCGAGGGCGACTCGCTGCTCTTCGTGCTGGACATGCTTGGGGTCCACTCCTCGACGGGCTCGGCCTGCACCGCGGGCGTGCCGCGGCCCTCCCACGTGTTGCTGGCCATGGGCCGCGACGAGGAAACCGCCCGCGGGGCCCAGCGCTTCACGCTCGGGCATACATCGAGCGCCGCCGACGTTGACACCTTGGTGGCCGCGTTGCCCGAGGCATACGCGCGCGCAAAAAAGGCCGGCATGGCCGCACAAGTCAGCAGCATCCAAACAGCAGGGACAGGGTTCACACGATGAAGGTTTTGGCAGCAATGAGCGGCGGGGTCGACTCGGCCGTTGCGGCGGCGCGGGCAGTCGACGCCGGCCACGAGGTCGTCGGCGTGCACCTGGCCCTGTCCCGCATGCCCGGCACCCTGCGCACCGGCAGCCGAGGCTGCTGCACCGTCGAGGATTCCAACGACGCCTGGCGCGCCTGCGACAAGCTCGGCATCCCGTACTACGTGTGGGACTTCTCGGAGCGCTTCAAGGAGGACGTGGTCGACGACTTCATCTCCGAGTACGAGGCCGGCCGCACCCCGAACCCGTGCATGCGCTGCAACGAACGCATCAAGTTCGCCGCCCTGCTGGAAAAGGCGATAGCCCTGGGCTTCGACGCGGTCTGCACCGGCCACTACGCTAAGGTGATCCGCGACGAGGCAGGCAACCCGGAGCTGCACCGCGCCGCCGACTGGGCCAAGGACCAGTCCTACGTGCTGGGCGTGCTGACCCACGAGCAGCTTGAGCACTGCATCTTCCCGCTGGCGGACACCCCCTCCAAGGCGGAGGTCCGTGCCGAGGCCGAGGCCCGCGGCCTCTCGGTGGCAAACAAGCCGGACAGCCACGACATCTGCTTCATCCCCGACGGGGACACCCGCGGCTGGCTGGCCGAGCGCATCGACATGACCCAGGGCGAGATCGTCGACCACGAGGGCAAGGCCCTGGGCCAGCACGAGGGTGCGCACGCCTTCACCGTCGGCCAGCGCAAGGGCCTGAAGCTCGGCGTTCCGGCGGCCGACGGCAAGCCGCGCTTCGTGCTGGAAATCCGCCCGAAGGAAAACAAGGTCATCGTCGGCCCCGAGGCGCTGCTGGCAGTCGACGAGCTGCGCGGCATCAGGATCTCCTGGGCCGGGCTGCCGATCGACGACGCCGTCGCCGGCACCGAGTTCGACTGCATGGTCCAGGTGCGCGCACACGGCGACCCCGTGGACGCCCGCGCGCGCATCGAGGTGCTTGAGGACGGAAGCAGCATCATGGTGGCGACCCTCATCGAGCCGATGCGCGGGGTTGCCCCGGGCCAGACCATGGTCGTCTACCAGGGCACCCGCGTGCTGGGGCAGGCGACCATCGATTCGGCGCGCTCCGCGGCGTGGGACCCGAGCCTGATCGCCTAAGCGCGCAAGCCATGAACCCGAAGGCCCCGCGGCTTGGATCATCCAGGCCGCGGGGCCTTCCGCGTTGATGGGGGTTTAGCCACCATCTACCAGCCGTGCCTCGCCGATGCAGCCGTTGACGTGGTGTTCGGTGGTGCCCGGAGGGTGGCGCAGCGGTGCCGGTGCCGGGACTCCACCGGCTGTCCCGATGGACCATTGCCACTGCCTGCCCGGAGTGGGAGCATTGTGCGCGGGGGCCGGAACGGCAACAAAGGAGTAGGCCATGTCTGACGGAACTGGACTGATCAAGCGCTTCTATCTGGAGGTGCTGGCGGGCGGGAACTACGATCTCATCGACGAGCTGATTGCAGAGGGATTCGTCGATCACGAGAGCCTTCCCGGACAGCCGCCCGGCAAGGAAGGCGCGCGGTTCTTCGTCGACATGATGAGGGCTGCATTTCCGGACCTGAGCGTGAAATCCTCGGAACCGGCCCTGGTCGACGGGAACCATGAAGCTGTCCGTACGGTGCTGACCGGCACGCACCAAGGCGAACTGATGGGAGTGGCCGCAACCGGCCGGACGGTCGAAATCGAGTCGATCGACATCATCCGGGCCGAGGACGGCAAGGTCGCTGAACACTGGGGAATCACCGATTCGATGAGCATCATGCAGCAGCTCGGAGCCCTGCCCGAATAGGAAAGGTTGACACGCGACGGCACCTACCGGCGTGCCTCCGAAATGGTCAAGGGGTATTGCCCGGAGCTGCGGGGATTCCAACTCCTGCGCCCGCTCCGGTGATGCCCGTTGGCCGGCGGCCCGCAAGCGCGGCCACGAACGACTGATCCTCTGCCAGGACGTCTGGCCGTGAAGATCGCGGTCGCGCTAGCCCCGTCGTTTCGTATCGATCGTCGTTCTGCGCCACCGAAGGAGAATCTGTCACCATCGACCTAATGCAGGCGGCGTTGCCGCGGATCGCAGGTTTGTAGCGTTCCATGTCCGGCGAGTCGACACCGTCGGCTACCGCTTCCAGCAACGACGCGACGGCCTCGCCGAAGAGTCCGGCCGCATGGAAAGTTATCGCCTGGAACACGGCCAGCGAAGGGGAGTCCGGAAACTCTTGCCGGGCACGTTCGAAGACTTCCGCCGAGCGATCGAACTCGCCGAGATTCCGCAGCGTGGATCCATATTGCAGGTAGCATCGGCGCAGCGGGTCACCTGAAAGGCCCGCCCGGAGAGCTTGTTCATAGAACGACCCGGCGGTTTGTTCCATGCCCGCGGTGTCGTAGGCTCCGCCTAGTTCATAGAGCACACGAGCGTTGGTCGGGTGTCTATCCAGAATCGGCACCAGTGCATCGATCGTCGGCTGCATGTTGTTCCGATCCCGACCAGCGAAGATGCGGTCAAGCTCCTCATTCAGTGTCATCCACTCATTATGCCGTCGCTGCGCATGTCCCTGGCGGTTGCCTGTGCGGGCAAATCCAAACTCCGGCGAACCCGTCCCATACGGGGTGCTGAACATGGTGCCGAGGCACCTCTGGTCACTGACCCGGGCTCGTGCTTTCGCAGCCTGCCGGCGACCAACTCACGGCCCCGGGTAGCGGTCTTTATCTCCGCGTCGCAAACTGGATTCGGACGTGCCCGAGCTCGGAGCGAGGAATCACCGCGGTCACGACCCCTCCGCCATCCAATTCCGCGCCGATGCCGTACACGAACGGATCCGTGTCGATCTCCGCGGCGGGCACGTCGACTCCATCGAGCACGACACTGACCCGACGATTCACCGCCCGGACGGTCACGTCCGGTGCGGGCTGGTCCCACGGGTATCCGCTGAGCCCGCGTTCCTGCCTGAACTGGTTCATGAGGATGTAGTTGACGTGGTCGACCAGCAGCCCGCCCACCGAAGTACGCTCGGATGGGTCACGGTGCCAGCTGGTATGCACGGCCTCCCAGAGCAGCGGGTACCGCAGCCGCCCGACATGCTCGACCAGCCACGCGGGCCTCGGCCATGGAGGAACAGACTCGACGGCACTTCTCTGTTGCTCGTCGAGGTCTGCGAGGTTTATGGGGTCGGAATGGTCATTCGGGTTGCGCCAGAGTGTGTAGCTGAGACTCGCTGTCATTTCGCTGTATCCGCGATCGTCTTCGCCGGATTGAAAACCAACGGTATCCATCTCTTCCAACGAGGGCTGCGGCACGAGCCCCATCACGGGGATGGGCATGAGTTTCAGGAGCCGAGCCTGCTTGATGCGTGGGTCGGGCGCGTCTTCGGGAAGGATCCCTTCAAATCTCATACCCCGATTGTGTACCAAGACGCGTGAGCATGTGCCTATACATCGGAAAGGATTGCCGGCACTCACCGCTCCGAGTTGCATCGTGGCGACCGATGTTCCGACCGCGGAAGCATTGCTGCGTCAGTCGACGTGCAGATCAACTAAAAGGGCGCGGCGCCACGTCACGGGGTGCGCGGGAACCATGAACGCCCATGCCTCAGGGCAGCGGCCAGCCGATCGACCGCGTGAGCCGATGAGGCCGTTCCGACGTCGGAGAAGGACCCCATCCCGCCGTACAAGGTGAAAGCTTTTGCGGAGGCCTCACGAAGTGCATGCCCGTCCTTCGCGTCGATGAACTGCTCCTCGAGCCAGTCGGCGGCGTGGGCTCGATGCTCGTCGTGCTCCGATCGCGCAACGAAGCGGACCTCTGCAATCGCGGAGACAATTTCATCCCGGACAGCGTCAACGCTCCATCGCTCATTCTTCATTGGGCCTATTTTGCGGGCCGCGCCGAGTTGAAATGCCCCGTGGGGCAGCACCGCCAGCACCTGCCGGGCCAGTGCAGCCCTGCATTTCGTGGTGATCCGGATTCCCCTATGGACAGAGGAATCCTAGGAGCGGGCCTGGACAAGATTGGCGAAGGGCAACCTGCCGTGGAATTGGCGGAACTGCTCGTGGTAGTTCGCCTGGGCCGCGTTGAGCTCCTCCGCAGGCAACTCCTTCCACGCCACGAGAAGGTTCCCGGCATCCGCCAGCTGCCAGATCAGGCGGCCGTCCCAGTGCCCCGGCGGCTTTCCCTTTCCGAAGTCCACGAATTCCTGGATCTGGCGTCGGAGCCCGCGGTTGCCCTTGCTGCCGGGGCTGGCCTTGCCGATGAACAGGACATCCGCGTCCTCGACCCATTCGGCGGCGAGCTCGGCCGGCGACAGGGACGGGTTCTTCTTCTTGAAAACCCCGGCGGTGCTTTTGGCGAGGAACCGCGGCTCAAACACGTCGGGCCGCAACACGGCGAAGATCCCCTGATGCTGCGGAATCCGGTTGATCTCAAGTGTGGCGATGGGCCGGAATCCGGTGAACCCGTCGACTTTGAGTGCTTTTTTGTTCAACTGCATCGGGTTCCTTGGATCTGGGTTGGGGGATGGTCGTTGGACGCTCTCCCGTGGGTGCGATGATTCGCAACTTCGATGCTACCGGGCCGGACGTTGCGCACTTTTATCGGACGCCCGGAGAGAGGTGGACGCCACAATCACGCCGAGCGCAGCGAGCCCTCCGGCCAATACGCAAAGGTCCCGTTTTCCTTCCGCACCAAGCGGAAGGAAAACGGGACCTTGTGGTTCTAGACCGAGCGGCTATGCCTTCGTTTCGTCCACGATGCCGTACATGTGGGTCGAGATGTCCGGGTACTCCAAGCGGGTCTTGCCTGCTTCGAGGGACGGCAACTGCGCGGGGCCGTGGACGGAGCAGTGCACGAAATCGAATTCCGGCCACCACTTCTTGGGCCGTTCGGCCTCGCTGAAGCCGCAGACCGCGCAGGTCAGGTGGACCCACACAGGGCGCTTGCCCTGCTTGTTGGCACGCGACTGGATCAGCCAACCCGGGGGATTGGTGTTGATCTCGGCGAACTCGGCCTCGCTCAATCGGGCGGGAATGTTATGTCGCTTGGCCATCTCCATGGAAATTTCCAGGGCAATCGCGGCGTCTCTACGTGTCATCATCGCTTTCAAGCGTAGGCCACAACCCACCGTGCGGGGTGCGCTTGGTGAGCACCGTCATGTTTGGGACACCTGGAAATCGTTTCGTGAAGATCACGTTTCAGATTCAATGTGGGGCGCGCCGGGTTTTGTTGACATCTAGTGACGCAAATCACTTAGGCTGTACGGGTTGTGGTTTATCCCACAATCCATGCACTCGCAATAGATAAGGATTGCTCATGACCCGCAAGATCAACGGTTTGCGTGTAGCGGCTGCCGTAGTTGGCATTTCCGCGCTGGCCCTCACGGCCTGCACAGGTCCGGCTGCTACCCCGAATGCAACGGGCGGCGGAGCGACGGGTGCGCCCAGCGCCCCGATCACCATGGGAACCACCGACAAGGTAACGTTGCTGGACCCCGCTGGCTCCTACGACAACGGTTCGTTCATGGTCATGAACCAGATCTACCCGTTCCTGCTCAACTCGATGCCGGGTTCGGCCGAACCGAAGAACGACATTGCCGAATCGGCAGAGTTCACCAGCCCCACCGAATACACGGTCAAGCTGAAGGCCGACCTGAAGTGGGCCAACGGCCACGTTCTCGACTCCAAGGATGTCAAGAACTCCTTCGACCGCCAGGTCAAGATCGCCGACCCCAGCGGGCCGTCGTCGTTGCTGGGCAACCTGGAAAGCATCGAGACGCCGGATGCGACCACCGTGGTCTTCAAGCTCAAGAGCGGCAACGACCAGACATGGCCGCAGATCCTCACCAGCCCCGTCGGCCCGATCGTTGACGACGAGGTCTTCCCCGCCGACAAGATCGTGAGTGACGACGAGATCGTCGCCGCCAAGGCCTTCGCAGGCCAATACACCATCGAGAGCTACGCCAAGAACTCGCTCGTTTCCTTCAAGGCCTTCGACGGATACAAGGGCATGCTTGGCGCTCCGGCCAACACCGCAGCCAACATCAAGTACTACGCCGACTCGAACAACCTGAAGCTCGATGTGCAGCAGGGCAACATCGACGTTGCCTGGCGCTCGCTCTCGCCGACCGATGTCGATTCCCTGAGCAAGGAATCCAAGGTCAAGGTCCACAAGGGCCCGGGTGGCGAATTGCGTTACATCGTCTTCAACTTCGACATCATGCCGTTCGGCGCCAAGACCTCCGACGCCGACCCGGCGAAGTCGCTGGCAGTGCGCCAGGCTGCCGCAAACCTCGTTGACCGTGAAGCGATCGCCAACGATGTCTACAAGGGCACCTACCTGCCGGTCTACTCCTACGTGCCGCAGGGCTTCACCGGCGCCATCGAACCGTTGAAGGACCTCTACGGCCAGGACGGCGGCCCGTCGCTTGACAAGGCCAAGGCCGTGCTCGAAGCCGCGGGCGTGACCACCCCGGTCGACCTGAAGCTGCAGTACAACCCGGACCACTACGGCCCGAACTCGGGCGACGAGTACGCAAAGATCAAGGCGCAGCTGGAAACAGGAGGCCTGTTCAAGGTCGACCTGCAGTCCACCGAGTGGGTCACCTACCAGAAATCACGCGTCACCGACTACCCGGCGTACCAGCTTGGCTGGTTCCCCGACTACTCGGATGCGGACAACTTCCTGACCCCGTTCTTCGCCAAGGACAACTTCCTGGGCAATAAGTACGACAACCCGGCGGTGGACAAGCTGATCAACGACCAGCGCGTGGAAACCGATCCGGCAAAGCGCACGGCCATGCTCGAGGAGATCCAGACCAAGGTCGCCGGCGACCTCTCCACCCTGCCGCTGCTTCAGGGCGCCCAGGTTGCCGTTGCCGGTGCCGACGTGACCGGCGTCGAGAAGACCTTGGACGCCTCGTTCAAGTTCCGCTTGGGCGTACTCGCCAAGTAACCAATTACCCGCAGCGCAACGTCGCGGGCAACACCACCCGGGCCCCCTTCCCCCACGCGGGGAGGGGGCCCGGGTTCCCCGCGGACTGGACCGCGGACATGTAACCCCTTTCAAGCTAGGACGCATTGTCAATGGCAATCATGAACGACCTCGCCGATGCACCGGCGGCACCCCCGTCGGTGGGCACGGCGGCAACGAAGGCAGGAGGCAGCTTTGCACGCTACCTCGTCACCCGTTTCCTGCTGATTTTCCCCACCATCTTCATCCTCGTGACCCTTGTGTTCTTCCTGATGCGCGTCACGGGCGACCCGATCACCGCGGCCCTGGGTGGCCGGCTCACCCCCGACCAGCTGGCCGAGCGCATCCATGCGGCCGGCTATGACCGCCCGGTGATCGTGCAGTACTTCGAGTACCTGGGCCAGATCTTCACCGGCAACTTCGGACGCACCATCTCCGACAACCGCGCCGTCACCGAGGTGCTTACCACCTACGGTGCCGCAACGCTGGAACTGGCATTCAACGCGCTGGTCATCGCGCTGCTGATCGGCATCCCCTTTGGCCTGGTCGCCGCCAAGATGCGTGACCGCTGGCCCGATGCGGTGCTGCGCGTCTTCGCGATCCTTTGCTACGCCACACCCATCTTCTTTGCGGGCCTGCTGTTCAAACTCGTCTTCGGTGTCTGGCTGGGCTGGCTGCCGATCGCCGGACGTGCAGGGGTCAACGCCGAGTTGCAGTTGACCTCCCTGGAAAACCCGACGGGCATCTACCTGCTCGACGCCCTGCGCTCGGGCAACATGGAAGCCGCCTCCGACGTCATCCAGCACGCGATCCTTCCGGCCGTCGCACTGGGTTTGCTCACCGCCGGCGTGTTCCTGCGCCTGGTGCGCACCAACGTGATCGGAACCCTGGGCCGCGACTACGTGGAGGCCGGCCGCTCGCGCGGCGTCTCCGAGTACCGGCTGCTCACCAAGCACGCCTACCGTCCGGCGCTGATCCCCATCATCACCGTGATGGGCCTGCAGATCGCCCTCATTCTGGGAGGTGCCGTGCTCACCGAGTCCACGTTCGAGTGGAAGGGCCTGGGCTTCCAGTTGGCCCAGTACCTCACCGCGCGCGACTTCGTGGCGGTGCAGGGCATCGTGGTGCTGCTGGCCGTCATCGTGGCATTCACCAACTTCATCGTGGACATCATCGCCGCGCTCATCGACCCGCGAGTGAGGTTCTAGCCCATGAGCACCACCATTGCACCGTTGCGTCCGCGCAAGCGTTCGCTGTTCTCCCGCCTGCCGATCGTCTCACACCTGCGCATGAGTGCAGGTCTGCAGCGCGGCATGCTGGTTGCGGGACTGGTCCTCACCGCGGCCTTCCTGATCACCGCCCTGCTGGCGCCGCTGATCGCGCCCTTCGGGTTCGCGCAGATCTCCGACGCCCAGGGCAACTTCCCGACCCAGGCGCCGCCGGGCGGACGCTTCCTCTGGGGCACCACCGTGGGCGGCTTCGACGTCTTCTCCCGCACCCTCTGGGGTGCGCAGACGGCCGCGCTGGTCATCGTCGTCGCCGTGGTCTTCTCCATCTTCGCCGGCGTGTTCCTGGGCCTGGTCTCCGGCTACATCGGCGGCTGGCTGGACCGCGTGCTGGTCGTGCTGGCCGACGCCATCTACGCCTTCCCGTCGCTGCTGCTGGCCATCGTCATGTCGATCGTGATTTCGCAGGGGCAATCGGGCCTCTGGAGCGGCGTCCTGGCCGCGGCGATCTCCATCACCGTGGTCTTCATCCCGCAATACTTCCGGGTGATCCGCGCCGAGACCGTCCGCCTGAAGGCCGAGCCGTTCGTCGAATCGGCCAAGGTGGTCGGCGCGTCCAGCTGGCGCATCATGTTCAAGCACGTCTTCCGCAACGCCACCCGCACGCTGCCGCTGATCTTCACGCTCAACGCCTCCGAGGCGCTGCTGACGCTCGCGGGCCTGGGCTTCCTGGGCTTCGGCATCGAACCGACCAAGGCCGCCGAATGGGGCTATGACCTGAACCGCGCGCTGTCCGATGCCACCAGCGGCATCTGGTGGACCGGCGTCTTCCCGGGCCTTGCCATCGTGCTCACCGTGCTGGGCCTGACACTGGTGGGCGAATCCATGAACGACCTGGCGGATCCGCGACTGCGGATGCGCCGCAAGAAAAAGCGCGGCAGCGGAAAGGTCCAAGCATGAGCCAGATCGCAAAACCCAAGGAGGCCACGGCCGACGGAACGGTGCTGAGCATCGAGGACCTCGAGGTCGACTTCGCCACCGATGCCGGCGAAGTAGCGGCCGTGCAGGGCGTCAGCTTCCAGGTCGCCGCCGGCGAGGTGGTCGCCGTCGTCGGCGAATCCGGTTCCGGCAAGTCCGTGACGGCACGCACCGTGCTGGGACTGCTGGCCGAGACCGCCACGGCCCACGGGGCCGTGGTGCTGCGTGGCAACAACATGCTGACGCTGTCCGGCAGCGAGCTCCGCGCGGTGCGCGGCAACGATGTGGCAATGGTGTTCCAGGAACCCTCCACCGCGCTGAACCCCGTGTACACCGTGGGCTGGCAGATCATCGAGGGCATCCGCGCCCACGGCAAGGTCTCCAAGAAGGAGGCCAAGGCCCGCGCCATCGAGGTGCTGCGCAAGGTCGGCATCCCGGAACCGGAAAAGCGGGTCAACTACTACCCGCACCAGTTCTCCGGCGGCCAGAAGCAGCGCGTCATCATCGCCGCGGCGCTCGCGCTGAACCCGGCGCTGATCGTCGCCGACGAGCCGACCACTGCGCTGGACGTGACGGTGCAGGCCGAGATCCTCGAGCTGCTGCGCGAGGTGCGCGACGAGTTCAACACGGGCATCGTGCTGATCACCCACAACATGGGCGTCGTCGCGGACCTGGCCGACCGCGTGGTGGTGATGTACCAGGGCAAGGTCGTGGAAACGGCCCCGTCGCTGGAGCTCTTTGCCAACCCGCGCGAGGACTACACCAAGGCGCTGCTGGCCGCGGTGCCGCACCTGGGCCGCCACTCGGCGTCTGAAGGCATGACCGAACGCGCGGGGCAGGGCAAGCCGGTGCTGGTCGAGGCGACCAACCTGAACATCACCTACCCGGGCCGCATGGGCACCCCTGCCTTCACCGCCGTGGACGACGTGTCGCTGCGCATCTGCGCCGGCGAGGTCTACGGCCTGGTGGGGGAGTCGGGTTCCGGCAAGACCACGATCGGCCGGGCCATCGCCGGGCTGAACCGGGTCAGCGGCGGATCGCTGAAGGTGCTGGGGCACGAGATGCTCGGCTTCAAGGAGAAGAGCTTCAAGAAGCTGCGCCAGGACATCGGGTTCGTGTTCCAGGACCCCGCTGCCAGCTTCAACCCGCAACTGAGCATTGGCGAGTGCGTGGCCGAGCCGCTGCTGGTGCACCGGAAGATCTCGGCCATCGACGCCCGGAAGCGGGTCGACGAACTGCTCGAGGCGGTCCAGCTGCCCCGGCACTTCGCGGACCGCTTCCCGCACGAGCTCTCCGGCGGGCAGCGCCAGCGCGCCTCGCTGGCCCGGGCCCTGGCGCTTGACCCGAAGCTGCTGATCGCCGACGAGCCGACCAGCGCGCTGGATGTCTCGGTGCAGGCCAAGGTGCTGGGGCTGTTCAAGGAGCTGCAGCAGGAACTGGGCTTCGCGGCCCTGTTCATCTCCCACGACCTGGCCGTGGTGGACATGCTCTCCACCTGGGTGGGCGTGCTGTACCGCGGCAAGCTGGTGGAGGAGGGCATCGGGTCACGCGTCATGGGCAGCCCGGAGCACCCCTACACCAAGCGCCTGATCGCCTCGCTGCCGGTCCCGGACCCCGTTGAGCAGGAAGCGCGCCGGATCGCGTTCCTGAAGGCAAGCTAGACGGGCCCGCACGGCACGGAACGGGATGCGTTGGTTGACACCGGCGCATCCCGTTTCCGTTTAAGGCCCGGTTTCCGGTTCCGGCGCGGCGGCCGGGCGCGTCACGGTTGGGTGCACGCCCGGCGCGAACCATAGACTGGGAAACATGAGCTCACAGATCAACCCGCAGGCCGCGGACAACGACCGGCAGGTCGACTACGACCCGAAGACCAGCTCCCTTTCCGGGACGGTTCGCGACGAGGTCATGGACGAACTCCTCTCGATCCGCGGAAGCATCGACAACTTCGACGCCCAGCTGGTGTACCTGCTGGCCGAACGCTTCAAGGCCACCCAGCGCGTGGGGCACCTCAAGGCCGTGCACCAGCTGCCGGCCAGCGACCCGGGACGCGAAAAGGCGCAGATCGAACGCCTGCGCCGGCTCGCCCAGGAAGCACACCTCGACCCGGAGTTCGCCGAGAAGTTCATGAACTTCATCATTTCCGAGGTCATCCAGCACCACCAGACGATCTCCGCCTCGCACGCCGAGAACGAAAACTAGATCCGGGCCTTGCAGATGAACCCCTCCAACATTCAGGCCGAGGACACCGGGGCGGTTTCCCGGCAGGTCCAGGCCAGCGGGCACGGCCCGATGCCCGGCATCGACCCGCTCGAAAGCCAGCGCATCATCCGCGGCGAACTCGGCGAGCCCAACCTGCCGCACCTGCACCAGCTCCCGGGCCGCGGGGTCGGTTCCGACTCCATCGGCCGCGGCGCGATGTTCCTGGAGGAACTCAGCGTCGATTTGCAGCCGCACGGCTGGCGTCTCTCGCAGGCCCCGGGCATCGACGCCAAGCGCGCGGCCTCGGCCCTGCGCGCGGACCTGAACGTGCTGGGCGACGTCATCGGAGCCGAGGAATCTGCCGGACACGAACTGAAGATCCAGCTGCCGGGTCCCGCGACGCTGGCGGCAAACCTCTACCTGCACCAGGGAGAACGCGCGCTCAGCGACTTCGGGGCGCGCCGCGACCTGGCCCAGTCCCTGGCTCTGGGAGCTGCCCGCCACCTGCGCGATGTCGCCTCCGGCACGGGCCGCGAACTCATCACCGTCTACATCGACGAGCCCGACGCGGGCGCGGTGCTCAACGGCACGCTGCCCACCGCCAGCGGCTACCGCACCCTGCGTTCGGTGCCCGTGGCCGAGGTCCGCTCCTGGTGGACCGAGCTCACCGGCGCGCTCAAGGACGCCGGGGCGCACCAGGTGATCCTGGGCGGCGGCGGCGAACCCGAGACCTGGAACCGGGTCGCCTCGACGGCGATCGACGCGGGCGTCGACGGGCTGGGCGTCAACGCCTCCGACCTGACGGTGCCCGGCTGGGAACTGCTGGCCGGGGCCGTGGAAGCGGGGCGCAGGCTCTGGCTGGGCTGCCTTTCCCCGGACGGGACCTCGCCGGGCGTCGTGGAGGCCGTGGCCGCCATCCGCCGCCCCTGGAACCAGCTGGGACTTTCCGACGCACTGCTCGATGCCCTGGTGCTGACCCCCACGGAGGGGCTGGATGTCGTCACGCCGGAGCAGGCGACGGCCGTGCTCTCGCGACTTTCCGCCTACGCCGACGCGCTGAACCAGGTCCGCGTCGACGCCTGAGCGAACGCCACGCGGCGAAGACAAAACACGGAAGGTCCCTGCCGCATGGCAGGGACCTTCCGTGTGTGGCTGTACTTGGCTTTGCCGTTTGTGCTTGCCGTCCCGCGAACCTATCGAGCCCGGGAAAGATCCGCCGCGTCGTGGCCGGGGATGGCGTGGGCCGCGGGGTCGTTCAACTCGACGAGCAGCGCCTGGTCCAGCCGCTCGTGGCGGATGCGCAGGTCCACCTGAAGCAGGGTGACCAGCACCTGCAGGATCAGCATGGTCGCCGCGGAGACCAGCACGTTGACGATCATGGTGAGCACCATGAGGAGCCACGCGCCGCCGGTGCTCCCGGGAACGGATGCGACCACGCCCGGGATCGACGAGGCAATGCTGCCGAGCACCGAAACCACCACGGCAACCAGCAGCATGATGCCGAAGATGCGCCACCACGATCCGCGGGTCAGGCGCCAGGAGCTGGCCACCGCGTCGCGGATCGTGAGGGACTGGGAGACCAGCTGCACCGGAACCAGCGCCAGCCGCACACTGACCCAGATCAGGGCCAGGGCCGCGGCGAGTCCCAGCAGCAGCAGCGGAGCCAGCACCGCGATTCCCCAGGCCGGCGCCAGCAGGAAACCCAGTCCCGCCAGCAACAGCCAGGGCAACAGCGAGGCCAGCGCCAGCAGCAACTGGTAGCCCACCAGCTTCGGGATGGCGGGCCGTGCCAGTGCGTAGCCCTCGCGCCAGGACGTGGGGCGGTCAAGCGTTGCGCGCATCGCGGCAACGGTTGCCGGCCCGGACACCAGGGCGGAGGCGACCAACTGGACCAGCATCGCCAGGACCGCCGCGGCGCCGTACAGGTACCACGGGTAGGGGAAGGCGGCCCGGAAGGCGCTCTCCAGCTCCCCGAGGTCGTCGGATTCCGCCGACACGCCCAGCAGCGCATCCTCCAGTCCCATGGCCGGCGCAAACAGCCAACCCAGGAAGACCAGTGCCAGGATGCCCACGACCGCGTTGACCACCGCTGCGTTGACAAGCGTCGGCATCGGGGAGCGGCGGAACACGGCAAAGGTCCCCTCAAGCAGGTCGGAAAGCATCAGCGGGCGCAACTCGACCACCCCGGGCTTGGCCGGGCGCGGGGGCGGCGGGAACTGCGGGTACCCGTGGCCCGGCGGAGTAAGGCCGGGACCGGGGTAGGGGGACTGTCCGGGGTTCGGAGGCGGGGTTGCTCCCCAGCCCGGGGGAGGCGGTCCCCAGCCGGGTTGCCGGCCTCCGGGTTCGTCGGGGGAAGCTGCGGGATCCTGCGACATCGAATCGACCTTTTGTCCTTGCTGCGTGGTGTGGAGGGCCGGCACACCCCTCCCGCGCCCGTTCGAGGTGTCCACTCCAGCGTAGGCGCTGGTCCGGGACAAACGGGGCATTGGCCGGCGGCCGTTTCACTGCCGAATTGTGCGCCGGCCTCATGTAGTCTTGTTCCTATCTGGGCTCCGGCGTACATCGGGCCCATGCAGCGCTACGGAAGGGCAGATTATGAAGGCACGCATCCTGGTTGTCGACGACGACGAGGCGCTGGCCGAAATGATCGGCATCGTGTTGCAGAACGACGGCTTCGAGGCCGTGTTCTGCTACGACGGCGCCAAGGCGCTGGGCATCTTCCGCGAGGTCAAGCCGGACCTGGTGCTGCTGGACTTGATGCTCCCGGGCCTCGACGGGATCGAGGTCTGCAAGCTCATCCGCGCCGAGGACGACGTCCCGATCGTCATGCTCACCGCCAAGTCGGACACCGCGGACGTGGTGCGCGGCCTGGAATCCGGTGCCGACGACTACGTCCCCAAGCCGTTCAAGCCGGCGGAGCTGGTGGCGCGCGTGCGTGCCCGGTTGCGCCCCACCGAACAGCACGCCCCGGAAACCCTGAAGATCGGGGACCTGAGCATCGACGTCGCCGGCCACCGGGTGACGCGCGAGGGCGCCCCCATCGGGCTGACCCCGCTCGAATTCGACCTGCTGGTCGCCCTGGCCCGCAAGCCGTGGCAGGTGTTCACCCGCGAGCAGCTGCTCGAACAGGTCTGGGGCTACCGCCACGCCGCGGACACCCGCCTGGTCAACGTCCACGTCCAGCGCCTGCGCTCCAAGGTCGAGCTCGATCCCGAACGCCCGGGCGTCGTGCTGACCGTGCGCGGCGTCGGCTACAAGGCCGGTCAGGTCTGAGCCAGCAGACGACGGGCGACGCCCCGTCCGCACAGCCCACGGAAACCGCAGCGGAACCGGCACCGGAAAACGCCGACCCGGGTGTCCGCTCGTTCATGCGCCGCACGCTGGCGGCGATCAAGCACGCCAAGGCGGCGGTGCTCTCCCGCTGGAGCCGGTCGCTGCTTTTCCGCACCGTCACGTCCGCGGTGCTGCTCACCGCGCTCGCGCTGCTGGCCGCGGGCGGCTTCCTCTCCAACCAGATCGCCGCCGGGCTGTTCCAGGAGCGCTTCCACCAGGTCGAGTCCGAGTCGGTGCGCGGCCTGAACCAGGTCAAGGCGATCTTCGATTCCGCAGCCACCACCGACCGCGCCAGCACCCACTCGCTGGTCACCAACACGCTGAAGATCCTCGAGGGCGACGGCGCGCTGGTGCCCCGCGACTTCGTGCTGGTGCCGCTTCCGGGCGACGACAACCTGTACGTCGGCCCCACGGCCAGCGGCAACCTGACCTCGCGCATCGTCCCCGAGGCACTGGCCGCGCAGATCCGCGAATCCAACGCCATCTACTGGCAGTCGATCGAGGTCAAGAAGGGCTCCGGCACCGGCCCCGGGCTGATCTTCGGGACCCGCGTCACGCTGCCGCCCGGGCGCGAATACGGGCTCTACCTGGTCTACGACCTGACCAGCGTGCAGAGCACCCTCGACTTCATCAACCGGGCCATGGCCCTGGTCGGCGGACTGCTGCTGCTGGTGGTCGGCGGCATCACCTGGTACGTCACCCGCGGCGTGGTCCGCCCGGTCGCCGATGCCGCGCAGGTGTCGGAAAAGCTTGCCGCCGGCGAGCTCCAGGAACGGATGACGGTCAAGGGCGAGGACGAGATCGCCCGCCTGGGCACCTCCTTCAACCACATGGCCCAGTCCCTGCAGGACCAGATCAACCAGCTGGCGACCCTCTCGCAGATGCAGCAGCGCTTCGTCTCCGACGTGTCCCACGAGCTGCGCACCCCGCTGACCACCGTCCGCATGGCGGCGGAGGTCCTGCACGACGCCCGCGAGGACTTCGACCCGATCAACAAGCGAAGCGCCGAACTGCTCTACAACCAGGTCGAACGCTTCCAGATCCTGCTCAACGACCTGCTCGAGGTCTCCCGCTTCGACGCCGGCGTCGCGGTGCTGGACGCCGAGCCCACCGACCTGGTCGCCGTGGCCCGGCGCGTCATCGACGCCGCCACTCCGCACGCCGAGGCCATGGGCTCGCTGCTGCGCCTCTCGACCCCCGCCGGCGGCTGCGTCGCCGAGATGGATTCGCGGCGCATCGAACGCGTGGTGCGCAACCTGGTCATGAACGCCATCGAGCACGGCGAGGGCAACCCCATCGACATCTCGGTCGCCGGCAACGAATCCGCGGTGGCGCTGACCGTGCGCGACCGCGGCATCGGCATGAGCCCGGAGGCCAGCACCCGCGTCTTCGACCGTTTCTGGCGCGCCGACCCGGCCCGCGCCCGCACCACCGGCGGGTCCGGGCTCGGCCTGTCGATCGCCACGGAAGACACCCGGCTGCACACCGGGCGGCTCGAGGCCTGGGGTGAGCGCGGAGTCGGCTCCTGTTTCAGGCTGACCCTGCCCCGGTTGCTGGGGGAGACGATCACCAGCTCACCGCTGCCGCTGGAACCGATAGTGCTCGCCGACGCGGTGGTGGACAGGAACATGCTGATCACCTTCCCGCTGACTGGCGAGATCCCGATCGTCGGGTTCAAGCCGCTGCAGCCGATGATCTCCTCGGACCCCAAGGCGGGCACGGAACCCGTGCCGGCGGCCGGGGAAGAAAACCCCACGGGAAAGCAGGAACCAGATGCCTAGGCCGCTGACCGGATTCCGCAGGGCCCTGGCACTGCTCCTCGGGTTGGTGCTGGTGCTCTCGGGTTGTTCCGCCATCCCGCGCAGCGGCCCCGTCCAGGCGCTGCAGGTCGAGAACGCTGCCGAGGGCCAGGGAAGCACCTTTTCCCCGCCCGGTCCCAAGGTCGATGCAAACCCGCGCGAGATCATCGAGGGGTTCATCGAGGCGGGCATCGCGCCGCAGGACGACTACAAGGTGGCGCGCGAATTCCTGAACCCCAAGCAGTCCGGGGTGTGGAAGGGCGCCGTGCAGACCATGGTCTACGACGCGCGCCCCAGCGTGATCCCGGGCGCGAAGCCCAACACGTACACCATCCAGCTTGAGGTGGTGGCCCAGATCGACGCCAACGGCGTGATGACGGAACTGCCGCCGCACTCCACCCGCGCGGTGGACATCACCCTCGAGAAGCTCGACGGGCAGTGGAAGATTTCGGAGCTGCCCGACGGCACCATGATCGACAGGGATTCCTTCGACGGGCTGTTCGCTGCCCAGCCGATCTACTTCTACGACGCGACCTACCACTACGCAGTCCCGGACATGCGCTGGTTCCCGAAGCGCACGGGCCTGGCCGCGGCCATGGTCGAGGCGCTGCTCAAGGGCCCGGCGCCGTACCTTGAAAACGCCGTGGTTTCGGCCTTCCCCAGCGGCAGCTCGCTGGCGCGTTCGGCCGTTCCCATCGAAAGCCAGCGGGCCACCGTGGACCTGAACTCGGCGACATTCATCGATGCGACGGAACTGAGCCGCCAGCAGATGCAGCAGCAGCTCGATCTTACCCTCAAGGGGCTCAGCAGCATCCGCACGGTGGTCATGACCGACGAGCAGCGCGAGGTGAAACTCGGGCCGCAGGACCCGCAGTTCTTCGAAGCCCAGGTCAATGCGCCGGTTCCGGACACCCAGATCGGCATCGTCGACCAGACGCTGTACTACGTCAAGGGCAAGTCGATTTCCCGGGTCGCCATCGACGACATCTCCGCATACGACCCGCGCGACCCGGCCATGAGCCCGCTGGGTAACCGCTATGCGTTCCTGGACGGCACGTTCACCCGGCTCTTCACGGTCGATGACCAGGGCCACAGCAGGATCGTGGCGACCGGCACGGCGCTGGTGCGCCCGAGCATCGACGCCAGCGGCTGGACCTGGACGGCCGACCACGGGGCAAAAACCAGGATCCTCGCCGTTCCCGAAGACACCTTGCTCAACGGCAAGGTCAGGCCCATCGCCGCGGATTGGCTCAACGACTCGAGCGTTTCCTCGATCCGCATTTCACGCGACGGGGCACGCGCGCTGATCGTTTCCTCCAAGCACGGGGTGTCGACGGTGAGCATCAGCGGCATTCTGCGGGACAGCGACGGCACGCCGCGCGGCTTCGCCCCTCCGATGCACCTGCACCCCTCGGTCCCCGTGACCCGGGCAGTCTGGGACTCGGACTCCAGCATCATCGTCGCGGCCTCCGATCCGACCGAACGGGTCGAGGCGGAGCGGATCAACTTCGGGGGCAAGCCCGAGAAGTTCCAGCCGCTCTTGGGCATGGTCGGCCTTTCCGCAGGCCCGGGCGAGCGCCGCCCGGTCTTCGCCGAGACCACGGACAAGCTCTACACGCGTGTCGGAAACTCCTGGCACAAAATGGAGGAATCGGCGCGCGACCTCTCCTACCCCGGATAACGGACCGCACTCCGCCGGGCGGATTTCGCCGGCCGCAACCACGGGACCGATATCCCCAATTCGCGCGGCCCCGGATGCACACTGTTTTCCCGTGCACCATGCTGGGGGCATGGGTTCGAACACTCGGGTTCCTTCGCCGGCGCCACGTCCGGGCGCCGCCATCGGCCGCCGTGCAACACCACGGTGGCCGAAACTGTTGGACCGGCTGTGGTTAGCCAGGGAGACCCGGATCCTCCGGTCGGCGTTCCGGGTGACAGGAGCCCTGCTCTTTCCGGTGCAATGCGTTTGCTGCCGGCGCCCCGATGCCTCGTTGTGCCACCCATGCGCCACGGGCCTGCGGCGGGCGGGGCTGCACCCCGGCCGCGTCGAGCGGCTTGCCGAGGCCCTGCCGCTCAACCAACGCGGGCAGGCGCTGCCGGTCGTTGCCGCGGGAAAATACGAGCATGAGCTGGCATCGGTGCTCCTGGCCTACAAGAACCACCAGATGGTTTCCCTGGGCAAGGTGCTGGCCCCGGTGCTTGCCTCGGCCCTGCGCGCCGGCATCCTGGAGCTGGCGAACCCCCGGGAACAAGTCATCCTGGTTCCGGTCCCCACGCGCCGGCAGGCACTTGCCAGGCGGGGCTACTGGCCCGTGGGCCTGCTGCTGCGGCGGGTGGTGGCCGCCGGGTCGCTGCCTGCAAACGTGCGGGTCGAGCACCTGCTGAGGTACGGGATCGGGAACTCCTGGGGCGCCGCGCAGAAGGGGTTGGGTCGCCGGGGCCGGAGATCGGTGCGCAACACCATGCGGGTGCGCGCCACGCCCGGGGCAAAAAAGATCTTTTCCTCGGGTGCACAGGTGATTTTTGTCGACGACGTGTTGACCACGGGTGCAACCCTTGCCGAGGCCCACCGTTGCCTGGCGGGCCGGGGGCTGGTGGTGTGCGGTGCCGTGGTGGTGGCAAGCACGACTGCACCGGCGGGAAATCGGTAATTACGCTCAGCGCGATGAAGTAATAATCGGAACATCCTTGATTATCCCTGCATCTGTCATAGGGTGAAGTATGGGCACCCTGATAGGGGAAACGAACCCATCTTCAGCGACTGAAAGGAGTGTTTTTTCAGTCGCTGTTGTGTCACCTGAGCAATGATGGAGGACACCATGGAGATGACGATCAGCGGACGAAACGTAACGGTTTCCGATCGCTTCCGCGAGTACGTGGACGAGAAGATCGACAAGGTCGATCAGCTTGCGACGAAGATCCAGCGCTTGGATATCAAGGTCACCAAGGAGCCGCACGCTGCTCGCAACGCCGACAGCGCCCTGACCGTTGAACTGACGGTCCTGGGCCGGGGCCCGGCAATCCGCGCCGAGGCAAAGGCCGGAGACAAGTTCGCCGCCTTTGACACCGCATTCGCAAAGCTGCTTGAGCGTCTGCGCAAGGCACGGGATCGTCGCAAGGTCCACCACGGCAGCCGGACGCCGAAGGCCGTCCACCAGGCAACCAGCGGGCTGGAGCCCGCCGCCACCTCCATCCCGCTGCATGAGGCAACCCGCATCGCGCAGCAGGAGGAAGAGGCGCGTCTCGCCGCCGAGGCGGCCGAGGCCAGCGCCAGCCCGATCGAGATCCGTCGCAAGGTCTTCCCTGCAGAGTCGATGAGCGTCGACGACGCCCTGGACCGGATGGAAATGGTCGGCCACCCGTTCTACCTCTTCATCGACGAAGCGACCGGTGCACACTCGGTGGTCTACAACCGCCGCCAGTATGCCTACGGCATCATCACCCTTGATCCCGAGGCCACCGACGAGGCAACCCTGGAAACCCGCCGCTACCGGGACACAGCCCCGGTCAACGCATAAACAGCTAGGCAACTACGATGGGCCTATGACCACGATCCTCTCGACGTCCCAGGCCCGTCGAATCGCCCTCGCAGCCCAAGGGCTGCACCGGGCACGGCCCACCGCACCTGTCACGATTGGTGCGGTGGGCCGCACTTTTAACCGACTGGAACTGCTCCAGATCGATTCGGTCAACGTACTCACCCGAGCGCAGTACCTGCCGCTCTTCTCGCGGCTTGGCCCCTACGAGACCTCGCTGCTTGACGATCTCTGTGTCGGCAAGCCTCGCAAGATCCTCGAATACTGGGCGCACGAAGCTTCCCTGGTCAGGTCCGAACACTTTGCGGACCTGGTGCCGTGGCAGCGTCGCACCTGGCCGGGCAGCCTCGGCGCGCTTGACGACGCGGGACACTCGCTCTCACGGGAGATCCAAGACCTGCTGCAAAGCTCCCCGCCGCTCACCGCCCGGGAGGTCTCCGAGGAATTGGGCCATGTGCACCCAAAGGAAACGGTCGAATGGGGTTGGAACTGGTCGGCCGTCAAACGGGTGCTGGAAGCGCTCTTTGCCGAAGGCATCATCACCGCATCGGGGCGGAACAACCAATTCGAGCGCCGCTACACGGCCTTGGAGAAGGTGCTGCCGGAATACCGGGAGCAGCCCGAACCCGTGGATCCGCGGTTGGCCATGGAACGCTTGCTTCTGGCATCCGCAAAGGCCCACGGGGTCGGCACGGCGCATTGCCTGGCCGACTATTTCCGGTTGCCTGTCAGGGAAAGCGCGGCGGTCCTGGAAGACCTGAATGAGCGGTCGATGCTGGTCCGTGCCGGAGTGCACGGACAAAAGGACACGTTCTACATGCTCCCGGACACCGTCATTCCTCGGCGCGCCTCGGCGCGGGCACTCCTAAGCCCCTTTGATTCGCTTGTTTTCAACCGCAAACGCATCGAAAAGATTTTCAATTTCAATTACCGGTTGGAAATCTATACGCCGAGTGAGAAACGCACCTATGGCTACTACGTGTTGCCATTCCTGCTGGGGGAGAACCTCGTGGGGCGCGTCGACGTCAAGGCCGACCGTTCGCAGAAATCCCTGCTCGTGCGCGGGGCATATGCGGAACCCGATGCCCCGCCCGAAACCGCCGACGAGCTGGCCAAGGAGTTGCACCTGCTGGCGGAATGGCTGGGACTTGAAGATATTGACGTTTCTCCGCGGGGAAATCTGGCAGCAGCCTTGGAGTTTTCGCTAAGCTCGCCCAAATTCGCTGATAACCACAAGTGAAAGCAATCTCTCACGTAGACTGAACACGCCAGAATTCCTGTGCTTGAGATTTGGGAGCTGCCTCGTGGCATCAATGCTTGAACGTATCCTGCGTACCGGCGATAAGAAGACGCTGAAAAAGTTGCGTGGATACGCTGACGCTGTCAACGTGCTTGATAGCGAATTCCGTGCCCTTAGCGATGCCGAGTTGCGCGGCGAGACAGATAAATTCAGGGCGCGAATCGCCGATGGCGAATCGCTGGACCACCTTCTCCCGGAGGCGTTTGCCGCCGTCCGCGAAGCAGCGGACCGCACCCTTGGCATGCGCCACTTCGATGTGCAGCTCATGGGCGGCGCCGCCCTCCACATGGGCAACATCGCGGAAATGCGCACGGGTGAAGGCAAGACCCTTGTGGCCACGGCTCCCGCCTACCTCAACGCGCTCAGCGGCAAGGGCGTCCACGTTGTCACGGTCAACGACTTCCTTGCCGAATACCAGTCCGACATCATGGGCCGCGTCTACCGCTTCCTGGGCCTGACCAGCGGTTGCATCCTTTCAAACCAGGATCCCGCGCAGCGTCGCCAGCAGTACGAATCCGACATCACGTACGGAACGAACAACGAGTTCGGCTTCGACTACCTGCGCGACAACATGGCCTGGAGCGCCGAGGAACTCGTGCAGCGCGGCCACAACTACGCCATCGTCGATGAAGTCGACTCGATCCTCATCGACGAGGCCCGCACCCCGTTGATCATTTCGGGACAGGCCTCCGGCGACGTGAACCGCTGGTACACCGAATTCGCCAAGCTGGTCAACCGCCTCTCCATCGACGTCGACTACGAGGTCGACGAGAAGAAGCGCACCATCGGCGTCCTGGAATCGGGCATCGAAAAGGTCGAGGACTACCTCGGCATCCACAACCTCTACGAGGCATCGAACACGCCGCTGATCGGCTTCCTGAACAACGCCATCAAGGCCAAGGAACTGTTCAAGAACGACAAGGACTACGTCGTGATCAACGGCGAAGTCATGATCGTCGACGAGCACACCGGCCGTTCGCTGGCCGGCCGCCGCTACTCCGAGGGCATGCACCAAGCCATCGAGGCGAAGGAAGGGGTGGAGATCAAGGCCGAGAACCAGACCATGGCGACCGTGACCCTGCAGAACTACTTCCGCCTCTACGGCAAGCTTTCGGGCATGACCGGCACGGCCCAGACCGAGGCCGCCGAATTCATGTCGACCTACAAGCTTGGCGTCGTGGAAATCCCGACGAACAAGCCGCTGCTTCGCAAGGACCAGCCGGACCTGATCTACAAGAACGAGATCGCCAAGTTCGATGCCGTCGTCCAGGACATCGCCACGCGCCACGCCACCGGCCAGCCGGTCCTGGTGGGTACCACCAGCGTTGAAAAGAGCGAATACCTGGCCCGCCTGCTGGCCAAGCAGGGCATCCGCCACGAGGTGCTCAATGCCAAGCAGCACGCACGCGAAGCCGCAATCGTCGCACAGGCCGGCAAGAAGGGCTCCGTCACCGTTGCCACGAACATGGCCGGCCGCGGAACCGACATCATGCTCGGTGGCAACGCCGAGTTCCTGGCCGTCTCGGAGATGGAACGCCGGGGCCTGGACCCGGAGGAAAACTCAGAGCAGTACGAGCTGGAGTGGGACGACGTCTTCGCCTCGGCGAAGAAGAAGGTCTCCACCGAGGCCAAGGAAGTCGCCGAATCGGGCGGCCTCTACGTGCTGGGCACCGAGCGCCACGAATCGCGCCGCATCGACAACCAGCTGCGCGGCCGCTCCGGCCGCCAGGGCGACCCGGGCGAGTCCCGTTTCTACCTGTCGATGACCGACGAACTCATGCGCCGCTTCAACGCCGGTGCCGCACAGCGCATCATGAACAACCCGTCGATGCCCGACGACGTTGCGCTGGAATCCAAGATCGTCTCCAAGGCCATCGAGACCGCCCAGGCGCAGGTGGAGGGCACCAACGCCGAACAGCGCAAGAACGTGCTGAAGTACGACGACGTGATGAACCGCCAGCGCGAGGCCATCTACGGCGACCGCCGCCGGATCCTGGAAGGTGGCGACCTCCATGAGAAGGTGGCGCACTTCCTGGAGGACGTGGTCAAGGCCATGGTCACCGAGGCCACCGCCGAGGGCCAGGCCGACGATTGGGACCTGAAGCATCTGTGGACCAACCTGAAGCAGCTATACCCGATCTCCATCACCCTCGACGAGGTCATCGCCGAGGCCGGACACCGCAGCTCGCTGACCCCGGAGTTCCTGGAACGCGAGATCCTTTCCGACGCCCGCCTGCAGTACCAGGCGCGCGAGCAGTCCGTCGGCGAAGAAAACATGCGCGAGCTGGAGCGTCGCGTGGTGCTCTCCGTCATCGGCCGCAAGTGGCAGGAACACCTCTACGAGATGGACTACCTCAAGGAGGGCATTGGCCTGCGTGCCATGGCCCAGCGCGACCCGTTGGTGGAGTACCAGCGCGAGGGCTTCATCATGTTCCAGACCATGATGGAATCCATCCGAGAGGAGAGCATTGGCATGCTCTTCAACATCGAGGTTGAGACCAAGCAGGCACCCGAGGTGTCGCTGCCCGGCGTCACCGACGCACGCTCGGTGACCAGCGGACCGGTGCTCAACACGCCGGGGCTCGACGCCCCGGCCAGGCCCTCCACGCTGCGCTACACCGCGCCGGAGGAGAGCGGCGAGGCCTCGACGCACATCGAGCGCACCCCGGGATCCGCGGCGCCCAAGCCAGAGGGCAACGGCAAGAAGAAAAAGGGCAAGCGCAGCTAGCCGATTTCAAGCGCAGTAACCTGCCACCGTCCGTGCCACCGCTCAATTCTGAGAGCGGTGGCACGGACTTTTTGCAGGTCCAGCAGTACCACTGCGGCCTCGAAAACCAGCGGCAGGACCTGGGAAATGCGGATGCGCAGCACCCTCGGGTTGCTGTAGCAACACACGCCCGGGTCCGGTTGGCGTTCCTGCCCGATCCGCAGATGGTGCTCGAGCTTGCCCATGCACTCGGGGCTCAGGGCGTTGACCAGTTGGCGCGCCGGACGGGCCCCGGCCAGCACCTCCAGCACCGCCGGGGCCACGGCATGCACGATGGTTGCCACCGACTCCTCGACGTTCGCCATGGACGCGGCCTTGGGGAAGATCTTCTCGATGAGCGGACGGACCTCCGCGGGGACCTGGTCGGGATCGGGGTCGGGGGCGTCCGTGTGCCAGCCCGGGACCGTTTCGGGCGTCGGCGCATCCGGGATGGGCGCCGGAACGGGTGCAGTTCCGATGATGCACCGCTGGCTGCGCGGAGCCGCAGTGCCCCGCAGGGCCTGGGGGAAGCGCCTGCCGGTGGTGCGCGGGGACGGCACCTCGCCTGACTCGGTCCACACGCCCTCGTGCAGCAGGACCGCGGGGGTGCTTCTGGTGGCCGGTTCGATCGTGGTGATGCTCATGGCGTGCTCCTGACGGGGACGTGGTGCGGGTGGTTTCCTTACGAACGGGTGTTGAGGGATTCTGGCTCGGTGAGGACCAAGCCGACGGCGAGCCTGTCGGGGTTGGGGCCGATGAGTTCGCGGTTGGCCGCATACCATCGCGGCCAGGATTCTGCGATGTCCCCGGATGTGGCCTCGGGGTCCAAGTGCCGGGCGGCAATCGACCAGAGGGTGTCGCCGGGGCGGACGACCACTTCCTGCGATTTGCGGGTTCCGCCGCCGAGCAGCCGCTGCAACGGCAGGGAAATCCGGTGCGGAAGCCATCCGGGGGAGAGCACTGTGGATTCGTCCGGAGTGGTGCCCGCACCGTCTCCGGGATCTCCGTGTGGTTCCGGGCTTGCCGTCGTCTCGGGGCCGGTTGGTTGGCCGGCGACATGCTGGGCGGTGGGGGTGCGGGGTTCCGCCGCATGGGCCGACGTGGCAAGGAGGAGGGAGCCGCCGATGGCGGCCGCGCCGAGCCTCGCAAGGAATCCCGGGACCAGCCGCGCAATTTTCGCGCCGAGGCGACGGTGGCCCAGCCTGGCGCTCAGCGTGGCCAGCAGTGCCAACAGCATGCCGAGCAGCAGCCAGAGCATGATCACCGCGCCGAGCAATCCCAGAGCCAGTCCGGTCAACCGCTCGAGGGAGTCCGGGGTGAGATCCGCGTCCACGAACGTGTCCGGGTCCAGCCTCCTGGAGATGAGGCGGCCGCCGAGCAGCATTGCCAACGACAGGCTCGCCGTGGCCGCCACCGTGAATACGTCATTAGTAGCTTGCTTGCGCATTTTAACCTGATTTGATGTTGTTTGAGGTGATTTGATGTGTTGTGTTTGAACATGATGGCACTTAGCGCGTTGCGACGCTAGGGGTTCCGGCGAACGAATTTCGGACCTAGGGTGTGCCCATGAGATGGGAATCGCTCTTTGAGGATCTCGAGGCGCTGCTTGAAGCCGAGTCGGCGCGTGAAAAGACCAGCGAAATACAGGAAGCGGTGCGCGTGGAACGAGCCCGCGAGGCTTTGATCCAACGCCTGTCACCGCAAATCAACGCGCACGTGGAGGTGCAGTTGCTGGGCGGGGACAGGCTGCACGGGCGGCTGGCGGCCCTGGGCAAGGACTGGTTCATGCTGCGTCGCGGCGAGATCGAGGAGCTTGTTCCGATCCACGCGCTCTCCGGCTGGACGCAACGAACCCAGGGCCAGCGGCAGGATGCCGGCGAACCACGCATCGGACTGGGCCAGGCCCTGCGCGTGCTGGTGCGGGACCGCGCAAGGATCAGCATCGGGGGCATCGACGGCTCGCTGCTCGCCACCGGAACCCTCGACCAGGCGGGAAAGGACTTCCTGGAAATCGCCCGGCATGAGCGCGATGAGTACCGCAGGGCACCGGCGCTCCAGGGGTCCAGCCTGGTGCCGATTCCCGTGGTGGCATGGGTGCGCAGGGAAAACTGATACCCAACATTTTGCCGACCGGGGCTTTTCACCGGTCGGGGTGCGGGCGTAGGGTTTCGGCTCAAGGGCCGGAATTGTCGAGGCGCCCTGGCGAGTCAAGGGGGACTCGGTCATCGAGGATTCAAGGGGGAGAACGCCATGGACCGGGTTCAGGACCGAGTCGCCGGCGAAGCGCGTCGCATGGCACGACCCACGTGGAAGGACCCGCGGCTGCTGATCGGCATCCTGATCGTGCTGGCCTCCTGCGTCGGAGTGATCGCGCTGACAAGCACGCTGGACAAGACGGTGCCCATGTACGTGGCCAAGGCCGACATTTCCCTGGGCGAGCAGCTCACCGCGGAGAAACTCACGGTCGCAAACGTCAAGCTCGACGCCCTGGGGGAACGCTACCTCGCGGCGGACCCGAAAATGCTGGTCGGGCACCGTGCCAACGCGCTGATCCGCGCCGGCGAATTGATTCCGTCCAGCGCGATCGGCCTGCAGGACGGGACAAACCGGAGGCCGGTTTCCGTTAACCTTTCCGATGCGCTGCCCGCGGCCATCACGGCCGGGTCCCACGTGGATGTGTGGGTCTCCTCCAAGGACCGCGCGGCAAATTCCTTCGCCGCCCCGACGCTGCTGCTGCCTGCGGCCGAGGTGACATACCGCGCCGAACGCCCCACGGGGTTCGGCGGCACCGCCGGCACCGTGGTGGAGCTGCTGGTGGTGGACGACTCGCTGGCCGACCTGCTCGAGGCGATGGCCAATGACGCGCGCATCACCGTGGTCTTCAACCCGACGGCGAGTTCGTGATGAACATTTCCGTGGTCATCTGGGCCGATGACGGCGAACTGGTCGAACGCCTGGAGCGGCAGCGGGGGATTCTCACCGTGGCCCGGACCTGCATCGACATGGTTGAAATCATCGCCCTGAGCGAGACGGGGCTGGCCGATGCTGTCATCCTCGCCGGGGTGCCCGACCTGGTCGAAACCCGGGACATCGATGCGATCACCGAACGGGGCGTCCCTGTGGTGGTGCTCTGCGACGACCCTGCCCAGGCCAGCCGGCTGAACAGGGCGGGGGCCCACGTGGCGGCGGCGGGGATCGATGCCGTGGAGCTCGGCGTGCTCATCCAGCACGCGTGCGGGGAGCGGCAGCGCAGGGTCCGGTCCGACGGTGCCAAGGCCAACGTGGAACCGGCCGAAAACCCCTCAGGAAGGCGCGCGCGGATCGTGGTTTTCTGGGGGCCCAACGGCTCGCCCGGACGCTCCTTGGTGGCGCTGAACTATGCGGTTGAATGCGCCCTGGACGAACGCGAGGTGATCCTGCTCGATGCGGACACCTACGGGGCGACACAGGCCGTGCAGCTGGGGCTGCTGGACGAGGCGGCCGGGCTTGCGCAGATCTGCAGGACCGTGGACCAGGACCGCTTCGACGCCCACACCCTGGAGCGCATTTGCGCCCCGGTGGTGATCGCCGGGGCCAGGATGCGCGTGGCCACCGGCCTCCCGCGGGCCAACCGGTGGCCGGAGCTGCGTCCCACCGCGCTGCGCCGGGCGGTGCTGGCCCTGCAGGAACGCTGCGACGTCATCGTGATAGATGTCGCGGGGCCGCTGGAACTCGACGAGGAGCTCAGTTTCGACACCGCCGCGCCCCAGCGCAACGGCGTGGCGGCGGCCATGCTCCGCATCGCCGACGAGATCTACGCGGTGGGCCAGGCCAACAGCATCGGGGTGCCCCGGCTGATCCGGGCGCTGGATGAAATGCAGGCCTCGGTCGGCGAACTTGCCGTGAAGGTCGTGTTCAACAAGGTCTCGGCCGCCAGCGTCGGCTCGGCCCCGCACCGGGCGCTGGAGGAGACCTGGGCCCGCTTCGGGCCCGCGCAGCCCGTCGTTGCCTACCTGCCGCACGACCCCGACGCGGTGGAATCGGCGCTGCTTGCCGGAAGCGCCCTAGCAGAAATCGCGCCGCACTCGGCATTGCGCATCGGCATCGCGGGCCTCGCGGGCAGAAAAATCAAGGCCCGGACCCGCATTTTGCCGCGGCGCGCCGCGTCGAAGTGACGATCGAAACCTAGCGGGATAGTGTTGTAACACTAGCGTTACGCAACGGAGCGAAACGTACATCTATACACGGAGGCGTTCTTTTGAACACGTCGGAGTCCAGCATGTCCGAAACATTCATCGCTGAGACACTCACTGCCGATCTAGTAGCAACCTACTACGGCCAGTTAGCACCAGAAGATGCAGCGGCATATTCACCGGAGCAGCTCGAATCCAGGGTGGCGGCACACCTGGCCGTCGGCTGGGAGCGTGACCCGAAATCAGCACGGGTTTCGATCACCCGGCACGCTGGCGCCACCATTGTCTATGTGGTCACCGACGACATGCCGTTCCTGGTGGATTCCGTGACCGCGGAGATCGTGCGCCAAAAGGCCGCAATCAACGTCGTGGTCCACCCGACCTTCGTGGTCAGCCGTGATTCCGAGCACGGGCGCATCACGTCGCTGGAAACCGTTCCGGCACACGAGCACCTGGCCAGCGGCGACACCGCCGCCCTGCCGAACCTCTCCGCCCTCGTCGCGGAAAACCGCGACACGGCCATCGAATCCTGGATCTCCGTCGAGCTCGGCGGGGACCCGACCGACGAGACCGTCGAAGCCCTGGTCGCCGGCCTGGAACGCATCCTCGTTGACGTGCGTGCCGCCGTCGAGGACTGGTCGGCCATGCGCAACAAGGCCCACGAGATCGCGGATTCGCTCGCGCTTGTCACCGGCGCCGAGGAGATCCCGGACCTCAACGCCGCCGTGGACCTGCTGCACTGGCTCGACGACGGAAACTTCACCTTCCTGGGCTACCGCGACTACGACCTGGTCACCGAGAACAACGAAGACGTGCTGCGCATCCGCCCCGAGTCCGGCCTGGGCCTCATGCGCAACACCGCCTCCGCCCGCAACACCCAGCACCTGACCAAGCGCGGCCGCGCCATGGCCCGCGACAAGCGCGCCCTGGTGATCACCAAGGCCAACTCCCGCTCCACCGTGCACCGCGGCGTCTACCTGGACTACGTGGGCATCAAGCGCTTCGACGCCCAAGGCAACGTCAACGGCGAACGCCGCTTCATCGGCCTGTTCGCCTCCAGCGTCTACACCTCCTCCGTGCGCAGCGTTCCCGTGGTCCGCGAAAAGGTCAAGGCCGTGCTGCAGCGCACCGGCTTCGCCCCGGACTCGCACTCCGGCAAGGACATCGTCACCATCCTTGAGACCTACCCGCGCGACGAGCTCTTCCAGATCTCCGTGGAGGACCTCACCGACACCGTGCTGGGCATCCTGCGCCTGCAGGAACGCCGCCGCACCTCGCTCTTCCTGCGCCCGGACGTCTACGGGCGCTTCATGTCCGCGCTGGTCTACCTGCCGCGCGACCGCTACACCACCGGCGTGCGCCTGCGCATCGAGAAGGAACTCACCGAGGCCTTCAACGCCGAGTCGATGGACTTCGAGACCCGCATGAGCGAGTCCTCGCTGGTCCGCCTGTTCTACCGCATCCGCCTGCAGCGCCACGGCCTGACCCCCGTCGTGGACCGCGCCGCGCTGGAAACCCGCCTGGTCGCCGCCGTGCGTTCCTGGTCCGAGGGAATCTCCGAGGCCGCCACCGAGCGCTACGGCGCCGAGGCCGGCACCGCGCTGGCCTCCAACTGGGCCGAGGCCTTCCCCGCGGCGTACCGCGTGGAATTCGAGGTCGAGGAGGCGCTGGCCGACATCGAGCGCTTCGGCGTCTACGAGGAACCTGACCACGTGGGCCCGGTCATCAAGCTCTACGTGCCCGAGGAGGACGAGGATTCCGAGGTCAACGCCCGGATGAAGCTCTACCTGACGGCGCCGCTCTCGCTGTCCAAGATCCTTCCGGTGCTGCAGAACCTGGGCCTGGAAGTCATCGACGAGCGCCCGTTCGCCGTCAGCCCCGCTGCCGCCGAGGAACGCTACCTCTACGACCTGGGCCTGAAGTTCCCGGCCGGGATCGACCCGCTGGCCGCCGAGTCGCTGCTCGAGGCCGCCTACGGCGCGATCGTGACTGGTGTCGCCGAGTCCGACCACCTCAACCGCCTGGTGCTGCGCGAGTCCATGGGCTGGCGCGAGGTGTCGCTGCTGCGCGCCTACGCCAAGTACCTGCACCAGCTGGGCGTCTCGAACTCCTACTCGTTCGTTTCCGACACCCTGGTCGCGAACCCGGATGTCACCCACGGCCTCGTCGCGCTCTTCGAGGGCACCTTCGACCCGTCGCTGTCCGCCGAGGAATCCGCCGCAGCCCGCGAGGCCGCACACGCCACGCTGGCCGAGGCGCTCGAAAAGGTCCCGACGCTGGATGCCGACAAGCTGCTGCGCCGCTTCGTGAACGTCATCGAGGCGACCCTGCGCACCAACTACTACACCGATCCCGCGGCGCTGGCCTTCAAGCTGATGCCGGGCAAGATCGACGGTGCGCCGTTCCCGCGCCCCAAGTACGAGATCTGGGTCTGCTCCCCGCGCATCGAGGGCACCCACCTGCGCTTCGGCGAGGTTGCCCGCGGCGGCCTGCGCTGGTCTGACCGCCGCGACGACTTCCGCACCGAGGTCCTGGGACTGGTCAAGGCGCAGATGGTCAAGAACGCCGTGATCGTGCCGACCGGCGCCAAGGGCGGCTTCTTCGCCAAGCAGCTGCCGAACCCGGCAGTCGACCGCGGCGCCTGGATGGAAGAGGGCAAGGCCGCCTACCGCATCTTCATCCGCTCGCTGCTGGAGATCACCGACAACCTGGTCACCGACGCCAACGGCGAGACCGTGGTGCCGCCGGCCAACGTCGTGCGCCTGGACGGCGACGACACCTACCTGGTGGTCGCCGCGGACAAGGGCACCGCGTCCTTCTCCGACATCGCCAACTCGATCTCCGAGGAACGCGGGCACTGGCTGGGCGACGCATTCGCCTCCGGCGGCTCGATCGGCTACGACCACAAGGCCATGGGCATCACCGCCCGCGGCGCCTGGGAGTCCGTCAAGCGCCACTTCGCCGAGTTCGGCGTGGACACGCAGACCGAGGAATTCACCGCCGCCGGCGTGGGCGACATGTCCGGCGACGTGTTCGGCAACGGCATGCTGCTCACCCGCACCCTGAAGCTTGTCGCCGCGTTCGACCACCGCGACATCTTCCTGGACCCCAACCCGGAGGCGGGCGCGTCCTTCGACGAGCGTGCGCGCCTGTTCGAGCTGCCGCGCTCCTCGTGGGCCGACTACAACAAGGACCTGATCTCGGCCGGCGGCGGGGTCTTCTCCCGCTCGCTGAAGTCCATCCCGATCTCCCCGGAGGTCCGCGACGCACTCGGCCTGGGCGCCACGGTCAGCTCCATGGCCCCCACCGAGCTGCTCAAGGCCATCCTGGGTGCCCCGGTGGACCTGCTCTACAACGGCGGCATCGGCACCTACGTGAAGGCCTCCACGGAGACCCACGCAGAGGTCGGCGACCGCGCCAACGACGCGATCCGTGTCGACGGCAAGCAGATCCGCGCGAAGGTCATCGGCGAGGGCGGCAACCTGGGCATGACCCAGCGCGGCCGCATCGAGGCGGCGCTGCACGGCGTCCTGTTGAACACCGACGCCATCGACAACTCCGCGGGCGTCGACTGCTCGGACCACGAGGTCAACATCAAGATCTTCGTGGACCGCATGGTCCGCGCCGGCAAGATCGACGCCGACGAGCGCGCTCCGTTCCTGCACTCGATGACCGACGAGGTCGCACGCCTGGTGCTGAAGACCAACTTCGACCAGAACGTGATGCTGCTCAACGACAAGCAGGAGATGGCGAGCTGGTCCCCGGCCTTCGAGCGCCAGATGGATTGGCTGGAGGAGCACGCGGACCTGAACCGCGAGCTCGAGTTCCTGCCCACCAACGAGCAGCTCGAGGAACGCCTGGCCGCGGGCCAGACGCTGACCGTGCCTGAGCTCTCCGTGCTCGTCGCCTACGCGAAGATCCAGCTGGCCTCCGCGCTGGCCGTGTCCGACCTGCCGGACGACCCGTACTTCGCGGCCACCCTGCGCAACTACTTCCCGGTCCAGCTGGCCGAACGCTTCGGCGCGGAACTCGATTCGCACCCGCTGCGCCGCGAGATCATCGCCACGGTGATCGCCAACGACATGGTCAACGTCGGCGGCACCACCTACGCCTTCCGCGTCATGGAGGAAACCGGCGCCACCGAGTCGCAGGTCGCCAAGGCCTTCGTCGCGCTGCGCGACATCTACGCCTTCGACGCGGAATTCGACGCGATCAACGCGCTGGCACCGTCCTTCGAGACGCAGACCTGGTGCCGCCTGCACCTGGACATGCGCCGCCTGCTGGACCGCGCCACCCGCTGGTACATCCACCACGTCGACCGCGACGTGTTGGTCAGCGATTCCGTCGCGGCGTTCGCCCCGACCGTCCAGGCCCTGCGCCCGGTGGTCGGCTCGCTGCTGCGCGGTTCGGACGATGCACGCGTGAGCGCGCTGAAGACCGAGGCGCTGGGCTGGGGACTCGAGAAGGGCCTGGCCACCCGTTGGGCCGAGCAGTTCGAGTCCTTCGTGCTGCTGGACATCGCCGCCATGGCGACGCGCACCGGTCTGGACGCCGGGGAGATCGCCAAGATCTACTACGTGCTCTACGACCGCTTCGGCGTCGACGCGCTGCTCGAGCGCGTCACCGCGCTGCCGCGTGCGGACCGCTGGCAGGCGCTGGCCCGTGCGGCCCTGCGCGACGACCTGTACTCGACGATCATCGACTTCACCCGCGACGTCATCGAGGTCTCGGACGATGCCGAATCGGACCCGGCCGTGCGTGTGGATGCATGGACTGCCGCGAACGGGGCTAATCTTGAACGTGCAAAGAACATGTTCGCGGAAGTGAACCGACTCGAACGCGATGACATGGCGTCCCTGTCGGTGGCTCTGCGGCTGTTGCGTTCAATCGTACGGAGGTAACAGTTGGCCATCTTCACGGACCAACTTCGAGAGTCAGCTGATTTTGGGCCTGGAGATGAAGACTGGCTTCACCTCTTGGTGGGGGACTGGCAACTGGTCGCCGATCTGGCATTCGCCGATCTGGTGCTGTGGTTTCCGGTCCCGGACGGGACGTACATGGCGCTTGCCCATGTGCGTCCCTCCACCTCGCACACCGTCTTCCACACGGACTTCGTGGGGGAGCGGATCCGCAAGGACCTCAAATCCCTCGTGGACGAGGCCTGGCGGACGCAGGCAATCGTGCGTTCGGACCGCGGGACGGGGCAGGAAGAGCACTCGATGCTCATCGAAGCCGTCCCCATGGTCCGCAACGGGCGCACCCTGGCGGTCATCAGCGTGCACGTCGACCTTTCGGGTTCGCGCATGCCCTCGCGCCTCGAACTGACCTACAAGCAGTGCGCCGAGGACTTGCTGAAGATGTGCACCCAAGGGCTGTGGCCGGACTTCGCCACGCCCACCGGGTCGCGCCGCGGCGCCCCGCGCGTCGGGGACGGGTTCATCCGCCTCGCCGCCGACGGCGTCGTGCAGTACGCGAGCCCCAACGCGGTTTCGGCCTACAGGCGGCTCGGCGCGGCGGACACCCTCGAGGGCAGGTCGCTCTCCGAGGCGACCATGGGCCTGGTGAAGGACCGCCGACTCATCGACGAATCGCTGCCGCTGGTGGTCTCCGGCAAGATGCCGTGGCGCACCGAAATCGAGTCGATGGGCGTGACCCTGTCGCTGCGCGCCATTCCGCTGCGGGACTCGAGGAAGCGCTACGGCGCGCTGGTGCTGTGCCGCGACGTGAGCGAACTGCGCCGCCGCGAGAAGGAACTGGTGTCCAAGGACGCCACGATCCGCGAGATCCACCACCGCGTGAAAAACAACCTGCAGACGGTTGCCGCGTTGCTGCGCATGCAGTCGCGCCGCATGAAGTCGGAGGAGGGCCGCCAGGGCCTCGACCAGGCCATGCGCCGGGTCGCGACGATCGCAGCCGTCCACGAGACCCTCTCGCAGGGCCTGAGCGAGAACGTGGACTTCGACGAGCTCATCGACAGGCAGTTCCGGCTGATCGTGGAGATCGCCTCTCCCGGCCAGAAGGTCAACACCGAACGCACCGGTGCCTTCGGGGGCCTTCCCGCCGAGTTGGCGACGCCGCTTTCACTGGTGATCAACGAGCTCGTCACGAACGCAGTCGAGCACGGACTGGCGGACCGGGACGGCACCGTGGTGTTGAACGCGGAACGCTACAGGGACCCGCTGGGCGAGGACTTCCTCCGGGTCACCATCAGCGACAACGGGGTGGGCCTGCCGCCCGAGCCGCGCCAGGAAGGCCTGGGCCTGCAAATCGTGCGGACCCTTGTCACCAGCGAGCTGAGCGGAAACATCTACTGGGAGGACCGCAGCGGTCCGGGCACCCGCGTGGTCATCGAGTTGCCGGTGGCGGCGCGCCGCTAGCTTCACCCGGAAAAGCCAGACGCGAAGGGCCGGCCCATCGAATCGGTGGGCCGGCCCTTCGCGTCTGTTTCGCCGTGCGTCCGCGGCTAGAAGCGCTTCTGCAATGCGAGGATGTTTGCCACGTAGCGCTTGGTGTCCGGGTACATGCCGTACTTCTTCACGCCTGCAGCACCCTGGTAGTAGGAAGCGATGCCGATTTCCTTGGACGGGCTGTTGCGCTGGTGGTGGCGGATGATGGCGATGCCGGCCGTCACGTTGTCCTGCGGGTCAAGCAGGTTCAGCTTGCGTCCCACGAGCCCCTCGGCCCACTGGCCCGCGGACGGGATGACCTGCATGACGCCCACCGCGTTGGCGGGGGAGACCGAAGCCATGTTGAAGCTGGATTCCTGGAAGGCGTGTGCCAGGGCCAGGGACGGATCGACACCCATGGCGCGGGCGGTCGATGCAACCATTGCCTGCATCTGGGCCCGCGAGGGCAGGTTTGCCGCGAGCAATGCTCGTTTGTTCTCGTTTGCCGAATTCACGGTGCCCGATGAGTACTTGCGGCCCAGGAAGGTGTTCCCGACCAGCGGCTTGGAGGACGTCGGATTAACGGCGGAGCTGCTTGAACCGTTGCCGGAAGTCGTCAGGCGCTGTCCGATGGACAGGGTCGAGCCGTAGCTCAGGTTCTTGTTCAGCTTCAGCAGCGTGTTCACCGGCGTGTTCGTCTTGTTGGCGATGCCGATCAGGGTGTCGCCCGATACGACCGTGTAGCTGCCGCGGCTTGCTGCCGGAGCCTGGGGGGCCGGCGCCGGGTTCTTCGTGGCCGAGCCGCCGCCCGAAACCTTCAGGATCTGGCCCGGCCGAATGATCGTGGATGAGCCGAGGCCGTTGAGGCTCATGAAGGAGGAAACGGACATGTTGTGGCGCAGGGCGATGCCCGAGGGCGTGTCGCCGGCCCGGACCGTGTAGCTGCCGGACTTGCTCGTCGAGGAGCCCTGTGAACCGGGCTTCGAAGCGGCGGAACCGCCGGCGGAGGAGAAGCGCAGGGTCTGTCCGATGTGGATCAGGTCCCCGGCGGGGTTGCCCGCGGCGCTGCGCACCTCGGCCAGGGACTTGCCCAACCGGTTGGCAATGCCGCCGAGGGTGTCACCGACGACGACCTTGTACTGGGAAACCGTCTTGGCCGTTCCGCTGGCTGCGGTCCGCTGGGCGGTTGCCGCGGAACCGGAGGACTTCAGACGCAGTGTCTGGCCCGGGAAGATGTTGTCGGAGCGGAGGCCATTGGCCTTCTTGAGGTCGGCTACCGAGACCTTGGTGCGAAGCGAGATGTGCGAGAGCGTATCGCCCTTTTTGACCGTAACGGTTTGGCTCTTCTTTGCCATCGGAGAGACTGACGTCGGAATGTGGGACGCCACAAGGTGTGCACTGATCCGGGCCTCGGCGGCCTTGACCATGGCAGGGGTGGCGACCCTGGGTTGAAGAGCATCACGGGTTGGCAGTGGTGCTGCGACGGCAGGGGTGGCGAGAGTTCCAAGGACCACGGCAGGAATTGCCGCGGTGGCGACTGCGCCGCCGATTGCTCGGACGTGGCGGTTCTGTGCGATGGACATGAAGCGATCCTTTGGGTTAGGGCAAGGGCGAATCGTTCGGTCGCAAGTGAATTCACAGGAAGAGCCTTGTGAATCATGTGACTCAAGTTGCGAGTGTGACTCCTGTGAATTTACACCACAAGCTGAAATTTGTGAAAGATCCCATGCAAAAAACTTCAATATGGGTCCAGATACGCCGCTGGATGTGGCACGCTGGATTGGTGAGCAATATTGAGAATCTCGTAGCCGAGTGGCTGCCCCTGCCCGACCTAGCCGAAGCGCTGGATATTTCCATCAAGAAGGTCCACAGCCTCATCGACGAACGCGCGATCATTTGCGTCCGCGTGGGTGCGCGCAACATCCGCTCGGTGCCCGCTGATTTCGTCCTCGACGGACAACTCGTGGACAGCCTGAAGGGAACCATTTCGGTTCTCAAGGATTCGGGTTACGAGGATGAGGAACTGCTGGTGTGGCTCTTCACCGCAGACGAGTCTTTGCCGGGCACCCCGATGGAGGCCCTGCGTGCGGGTCGCAAGACCGAAATCCGCCGCCGCGCCCAGTCGCTGAGCTGGTAGCAGGTACTTCGCCCGGGAGCCATGAATCCATGGAGCCCGGGCCAGGTTAAACATCAAGGGAGTGTTCGCGCCGGTTTGACGGCGTGAACACTCCCTGATGTTTTGTCCGGAGCCGTCCGGCACGGTGCCAGACGGCGGGCGACTCCTAGGAGGTGCGGCGGATTGCCGCGAGCCCCAGGGTGCGCAGGGCGTGCCGGGCCATCGGTGAAACCTCGAGTTCCTCCAAGGCTGCAAATCCCTGGTCGGATAGCTGTGCGATGGAATCCTCGGTTGCCGCCAGTGCCCCGCAGGACTCCAGCAATTCGCGCATCCGGGTCACTTCTGCATCGGCGAGGTCTTCGGCGCCGAGCCGGCCCTGGATGAATGCCTGGTCCTGGTCCGATGCCAAGGTCAAGGCATGCGCAATGATTTCGGTGCGCTTTCCCTCGCGTAGGTCGTCGCCCGCGGGTTTGCCGGTTACGGCGGGATCACCGAAGACACCCAGGACGTCATCGCGCAGCTGGAACGCCTCGCCCAGGGGGAGCGCAAAGCGGGAATACTGTTCCAGGAGTTCGTCGCTTGCACCGGCCAGTGCGCCGCCGAGCAGCGTCGGATTTTCCGTCGAGTACTTGGCCGACTTGAAACGCACGATGGTGCGGGCGCGCTTGACGGCGTCCGCCGGGCCGTAGGCGGGGCCTGCGGATTCCTCAAGCACATCAAGGTACTGACCGGCCATGACCTGGGCACGCATCCGGTCAAAGATCGACCGGGCCTGTGGAACCGATGGCTCGATCGTTGCAAAGAGCTGTTCGCTTAAAGAGAGGCACAGATCCCCGGCGAGGATTGAAGCGGCCTCACCGAAACGCGGGGCGTCGCGGTGCCACCCCGAGGCCCTGTGGAGGGATTCGAAGCGGCGGTGCATGCTTGGCTGTCCGCGGCGGGTATCCGAGCGGTCGATCAGGTCGTCGTGAATGAGGGCTGCGGCCTGGAAAAGCTCGAGGGCAGCGCCGGCCCGCACGATGTTTTCCTCGTTCGGATCTCCGCCGGCACCGACGAATCCCCAGAAGGCAAAGAGCGGGCGAAGGCGCTTGCCGCCGCGGGTCAGGTCGTTGATGGCGGTGACGATTTCGCCTGCCGCCGGTGCGATCTGGGAGATGACTTCGTGCTGTTCTGCCAGGAACGTGGTCAGTAGTTCTTCGATGCGTTCCGAGAAGCCTGCGGAAAATACCCGAGCCTGTTCGGGGTCGAAGGTGTCCGCAGCAAAAAGAGTCATGTTTCCCATCCCATAGATTGCGCAACGTGGTTTGGGGTTAACTCTAGTACGCGCGGGCAAAACGCCCGCAGTGTCGGAGCCGCTCACTAGACTGGGGAGCATGGGACAACAACGGGTTCGGGCGATACTGCATGTGGACATGGACGCCTTTTTCGTGTCCGTTGAACTGCTGTCCCGACCGCAACTGGTCGGCCAGGAAGTCATCGTGGGTCATCCGGGGGAGCGGTCGGTGGTGCTCTCCGCGTCCTATGAATGCCGTGCCAAGGGCGTGAAGTCCGCGATGCCGATGAGCCAGGCCGTCCGGCTTGCCCCGAGGGCCACGGTCATCGAACCCACCCACGGGCTGTACTACAAATACTCGGCGCGCATCATGGAAATCTTCTACGAAGTGACTCCGCTGGTGGAGCAGCTCAGCGTGGACGAGGCTTTTCTCGATGTCACCGGCAGCATGCGCCGGCTCGGCCCGCCGGAAGCCATCGGGGAAATGATTCGCTCACGGCTTCGCTCGGAGCTCGGGCTTCCGGCCAGCGTCGGGATCGCGACAAACAAATTCGTGGCAAAGGTCGCGTCGACCCGCGCCAAGCCCGACGGGATGCTGGTGATCAGGCCCGAGCAGACCCTTGATTACCTGCACACCCTGCCCGTGAAGGCGCTGTGGGGCGTCGGGGCCAAGACGGCCGAGGTGCTGAGGGAGATGGGAATATCCACGGTTGCCCAGCTCGCGCAGACCCCCGAAAGCACCTTGAAGAAGCGCCTCGGTGCCACCGGCACCCACCTCTACAAACTGGCGTGGGGACATGACGAGCGGGAGATTGAAACCGAGCGCGAAGAGAAAAGCATCGGAGCGGAAGAAACGTTTGCCGTGGACGTCCATGACGGCGAGATCCTCAAACGCGAGATCCTGCGTCTGGCGCACCGGGTTGCCACGCGACTGCGAGAAGCCGGCAAGGAAGCTGCAACTGTCGCCCTGAAACTGCGTTATGAGGACTTTTCCACCCTTTCGCGCAGCCGAACCTTGCCATCGCCAAGCAATGCCGCCGGTGTTCTCGCCGCGGCGGCGGAAGGCCTGCTCGAGAAACTCGGGACCAGGCCCATGGCCGTCCGGCTGGTGGGAATCCGCGCTGAAAAATTGCGCAACGCCGGATACGGAATGCAATTGAGCATCGACCCGCAGGACGACAACTGGCGTCAGGCCGAGGTTGCGATGGATCAGATCCGCTCCAGATTCCCGTCCGGCGCCCTGCTTCCCGCCTCATTGCTAGAGTCTGCGCACAACGAAAAGACTGAGGGACACGCCGACTGAAGTGGATGCCGTGAGGGGACTGTGAGTTGAATCCTGACTACCTTATTAACAAGTTTCAGGACTATTCTTGATCTAGAACCTACTGACTGAAATGGTCGGGAACATTGTCAAGATGTAGTTCGTTCCATAAGGTAAGGGCGAAAGCCATGACCGTGAAGTGAAAGGAAAGAGACGATGCCACTTTCCGAGCATGAGCAACGTCTTCTGGAGCAGCTGGAGAAGCAGCTACATGAGGATCATCGCTTCGCCTCGACAATGAAGACTGTGTCGAGTGCGGGGAACTATTCAACGCGCAACCTAGCATTGGGCGCGTTGATCGGTATCGTCGGGATCGGCGTCTTGATTGCCGGCATCTCGAGTCAACTCATCTATGTTGGCGTATTGGGCTTCATTGTGATGTTCGGCGGTGTTTACTTGGCACTTTCGCGTAAGGGCGGAGCCAGGGGGTCGAAATCGGCGGAGAAGGCAAAAACTGCACAGAAATCCGGATTCATGAGCGACCTCGAGAGCAAGTGGGAACAGCGCAAGCGCGACGAGCAAGGTTCCTAGACCCCGGCATTGACTTTCCCTGGGCGCCCACCCAGCAGCAACAGAATTCGCTAAGGCTCCGCATACTGCGGAGCCTTAGGCTTTTAACTCCCTGTCTGATACTTGCCGCCGAACATCAACGCGGCGAAGCCGCCCAGGGTCACCCCGCCTTGGCTGCAAATGGTGTTCGACGCGCCCGACGCGCCGAGTATGCCCAATCGAAATAATTTTTATTCCGAGGTTTGCGACGGCCCGCCAGGCGGGGGTGTGCAAGGCCTCGTTTTTCCCTCCACGCTTGCCCCCGCGGCTCCTCCACTTTCTTCCACCGCGCCGACACCCGTCCCCAAAACCCCGTATTCACGCGGATTTTACATTCCGTATTTGTGTTTTGTGTCACGGGTTCATTTTTGGCGATTCCCGACTGTGGTTTTTCCCTCCACTTCGCTCCCCGCCCGGAAATCCGCGGAAAATCAATGGTTTTTCGGGTCTGAGCGTGTCGTAATGGCCGAATGGCCGTTGACAGTGGAGGGGTGTGGAGTAAAGTGGAGCGAAATAGAGGGAAATGGAGTCGATGCTCCTTCAAATCGAGAGGCGGTCTATGTGTTCCTAGGAACGTATACACCGCGCCTTGACGAGAAGGGAAGATTGATTCTTCCGGCCAAATATCGTGATGAATTAGCAAATGGTCTAGTTCTGACCCGAGGGCAGGAGCGTTGCATTTACGTTTTTAGTCAGCGTGAATTTGAGAAGCAGCATGAGCAAATGAGCCAGGCGCCGATCTCTTCACGACAGGCACGAGACTATGCACGTGTTTTTCTTTCCGGTGCTTCTGACGAACTGCCGGATAAGCAGGGCCGGGTCACTATTCCGGCAATGCTCCGCTCCTACGCGGGATTGGACCGTGAGGTCACGGTGATTGGCGCGGGCAACCGTGTTGAGATCTGGGACTCCACCTCATGGAACTCTTACCTCGAAGAGCAGGAGAACGTGTTCTCCGAGACAGATGACGAAGCATTACCCGGTTTCTGATCACTTCGGTGACTAGGGACCTGCAAATGGCTTGGATGAGATCTCCAGCCGCCCAGTCGATGTCCATCCTGGCTTCACTTCCCCGAAGCCAGGCGGGACATGCATGGGTCGGAGGGGGCTCTGATTTAAGCCAGTGCCCGAGCAACAATGCCCACGCGAAAGGGGTAGCAGTGAATCCTGACGGAGCCGCAGAGCGACCCGCCTCGGAACGACACGTTCCTGTCCTGCTTGACCGATGCGTTGGGTTGCTGGCACCCGGAATCGAAGCCGGGATCGCGGCTCGCGGCCGCGCCGTCGTGGTGGATTGCACCCTCGGCATGGGAGGCCACTCGGAAGCCTTGCTTCAGCGCTTCCCTGATCTGCACTTGATCGGACTTGACCGGGACGAACAAGCTCTGGCCCTCGCCGGTGCACGCCTCGAACCTTATGCGAACCGCACCGATCTCGTTCACGCCGTTTACGACGAAATCGCGGACGTTGTCGAAGATCTCGGATTCGACGGAATCGACGGGGTTCTCTTCGACCTCGGGGTTTCCTCGCTGCAGCTCGATGAGCGGGAGCGAGGTTTCGCCTACTCCTACGACGCACCCCTGGACATGCGGATGGATACGTCGCGCGGCCCCACGGCGGCAGATGTTGTCAACGAGTACAGCGAGACCGAACTGGTTCGGATCATTCGTGCCTGGGGCGAGGAGAAATTCGCAGGGCGGATTGCCTCCTCCATTGTCGAAGGCCGCAAGATCAAGCCCTTCAAAACCACCGAGGAACTCGTTGCGGCCATTCGCTCGGTAGTCCCCGCAGCGGCGGCACGTACCGGGGGGCACCCCGCAAAGAGAACCTTCCAGGCACTTCGCATCGAAGTGAACGAGGAATTGGACGTCTTGGAACGTGCGATCCCCGCGGCAATGGGGGCGTTGCATGTCGGTGGCCGCGTTGTGGTGATGAGTTACCACTCGCTGGAAGACAAGATCACCAAACGGCATTTCGCTGCCGGCTCCAAATCTTCGGCACCCGCGGGCTTCCCCGTGGAACTCGAAGAACACAAGGCGCAATTCAAGGTCCTCACGCGAGGCACCGAGAAGCCCACTGACCAAGAAATCGCAGAAAACTCACGTGCAGCTTCAGCGAAGCTGCGAGCCGTGGAACGCATCCTGAAGAGGAACTGAGTATATGAGCAACCGGACACCCAACCGCGTACGTTCCCGCACCTTCGACGTGCCGCCGACGCAGGGTGCCAACGCGCTCAGTTACGCCCCGGAGCCGATACCGGCGTCGAGGCCCGAATCTTCTTCAACGAAGCGACGCATCACGCTTTCGGTCGTGCCCTCGCTTTCAACGCAGCGTCGCATACCGCTCCTGGTGACGTTGCTCTTGATGATTCTCGCTTCGGCCGTGATCGTTCTTCTTCTCAACGTGTTCATTGCCAACGGCCAGTACACGATGGTTGGCCTCAAGGGGCAGGAACGCACGCTCTCCCAGGAGAACGAGGCGCTGCGCCAGGAAGCCCAGTACCTGGAGGCCCCGCAAGTGATTGCGGAAAAGGCCACCAAGCTTGGCATGGTCAAACCGGGTACACCGGCAGCGATCAACCTTGATACCGGCAAGGTCACGGGGAAAGCAACGGCAGCCGTGAAGCAGGAGAAGGGTGCAAAGATCGCAGGCGTCCTGGCCACACCGCTCATGCCCGAAGCCGATGTTCCCACGGCCAAGGAATCCCAGTCGGAGCCGAACAATCCGGAGGCCGCAGGGGGATCCGCATCGACGACCGCCCCGACCCAGGAAGCGCCTGTTCAGGCTGAGGAAGTTGCGACCCCGACCGCGAAGCAGCCGGTGGAAACCGGCACGCAAGGGCGTCCGTCGTTCACTCCCCAGCAGCTCAACGGGGGAACCATCCCGGCCCCGACCATGAAGACCCCCGGCCGATAGCCGGTTGCCCCTGGCCGTCGAGCCACGCTAAAGCACCACCAATCCTTTCGGTATGAGCTGAGGAAAGCATGTCAAAAAAATCCCCAACGAATACCGGAACGACGCACCACCGGGTGCGCATTGTGCTGGTTTTCTCCATGGTGGCCTTGCTGCTGATTGGCGGTCGCCTGTTCTTCGTGCAGTCGCTGAATGCCTCTGCCGTGGCCGCCACGGCCGTCGAGTTGCGCACCCGTGAACAGGTGACTGTCCCCAAGCGAGGGCAGATCGTGGATTCAAAGGGCAGGATCCTGGCGACAAGCGTTGACCGTTACGACCTGGTCATCGACCAGCGCAAGGTCGAACCGGACAGGATGATTGCCCGCAAGAAGCTTGACGGCAGCTCCGGTGGCGAAAAGGTCACCGTCGAGCAGGCCGTCAACGAGCTTGCGGAAATCCTCGGCCAGGATGTCGACGTGGTCCGCACCGCGGTTGTGGGTGCCCCGGGAGCCAAGCCGAACGCTAACTCCGTGGTCGCCAAGGGCATCACCCCCGAGGTGCGCAACGCCGCGATGGAACTGCGGATCCGAACGCTCACCGGGCAGTTGCGCAGCGAGCGCCTGTACCCCAATGGCGTGATCGCCGGCCCGTTGCTCGGTTTCGTGAAGAACACCGACGACCAGACCTCACTCGAAGGTGCCGAAGGCCTGGAGCTCAGCCAGGAGAAGCGCCTCAAGGGCACCCCGGGCAGCAAGACCTACGAGATCGGTGCCGACGGCGTCCGGATCCCGATGGCCGGCATGTCGGAGACCCCGGCCGTGGACGGACAGGACGTCGTGCTGACCGCCGACACCGACATCCAGTTCATCGCGCAGGAAGAAGCCCGGAAAAAGCAGAAGCAGTTCAACGCCGAGTGGGTTTCGGTCACGGTCGAGGAACTGAAAACCGGCCGGATGATCGCCATTGGCGACTCAAACCAACTCGACCCCAACGACCCCAGTGCCACGGAGGCGGAGTTCCGTACCTCCGCGGCCATCACCCAGGCCTTCGAGCCCGGTTCCACCGGCAAGGTCGCGACCTTTGCCGCGGCCTTCGAAGAGGGCGTCATCAAGGGGACGGACGCATTCAAGATCGCAAATTCCTACAAGGTGAACCACGAAGTCATCAACGACTCGTTGAAGCACCCGACCTACGACATGACGGCCGCGGGCATCTTCGCACGCTCCTACAACACCGGAACGGTGATGGTGGGGCAGAAGCTGAGCAACGAAACCCGCTACGAGTACATGAAGAAGCTCGGAATCGGCTCGGCCATCGACATCGGGATTTCCGGTGCCAGCAAGGGCATCCTTGCCCCGTGGCAGGACTGGGAACGCCGCCAGCAGTACACCACCATGTTCGGCCAGGGGTACACCCAGACGGCGCTTCACACCTCGCAGATCTTCCAGGCCGTCGCCAACGGGGGAGTCCTGATCGAACCGAAGCTCATCGATTCCTACGTCAATGCCGACGGAACGGTGGAGAAGACCCCCGCGTCCAAGACCCGTCGTGTGTTCTCGGAAAAGACCAGCAAAGAGATGCTGCGATTGATGGAGACGGTCGTCCTTGAAGGCACGGGCACTAAGATGGGTGTGTCCGGCTATCGTGTGGGCGGAAAGTCAGGAACGGCGCAGGCCGCAGGACCTTCCGGAAAATACGATGGATACACCAGCTCGTTCGCGGGTGTGGCGCCGTTGGACGACCCGCAGTTCGTAGTGACAGTCACCATGCATCGTCCCAAGGGCGATTGGAAGAGCTGGTCCGTCGGAGACACCTTCAGCGAGGTCATGAGCAAAACACTGAACGCCTACAACGTTCCGCCGAGCAATTCGAAGCCCAACGGGTACGACGTGTTCATCGGATCCGAACAAAAGAAATCTTGGTAATGCCTGAAGTCCTCACCCCCCGCGCCGCAGAACAGCTTCTGCGGCCGCACCGCAAATCGCCCACGGCCCTGGGCGCCATGCTCGAATACCTCCACGAAACCGGCCGGGGAGCTAACATCATCGGGGACGGGCAACGGCAGGTCACCGGCATCTGCCTTGACTCCCGCGCGGTGTTGCCGGGAGACCTTTACGTAGCGGCGCCGGGCGCCAAGTTCCACGGCGCCCAGTTCGCCGCGGCCGCGGCGGAAGCCGGCGCGGCCGCGATCCTCACCGACATGGAAGGCGAGGTCACGGCCTCGGCGCTCGGCCTGCCGATGGTGCTGGTCGAGGACGTCCGCGAAGTCGTCGGTGAACTCTCGGCGCTCATCTACGGGACGGACGTGAATTGCCCCGAGCTCTTTGCGCTGACCGGGACCAACGGCAAGACCACCACCACCTACATGATTCGTTCCGTGCTTCGCGCCCTGGGCCGTGAAACCGGCCTGGTGGGAACCATCGAGATCGCCGCGGGCGATACGCCGATCCCCAGCATCCTCACCACCCCCGAGGCGCCGCAGCTCCACGGACTGATGGCACGCATGGGCGAAATGGGCGTTAACGCCGCGGCCATGGAGGTATCCTCGCATTCGCTGTCCTACAAGCGCGTCGACGGCCTGCGCTTCGCCGTGGCGGGGTTCACCAACCTGACCCAGGACCACCTGGACCTGCACGGGTCCATGGAGGACTACTTCGAGACCAAGGCCGCGCTCTTCGACCTCGAGCGCAGCGACCGTGCCGTGATCAACATCGACGACCCCTGGGGCGTTGCCATGGCAGAGCAGGCCACGGCCGCGGTGTGGACCCTGGCCTCGGATGCCGCAAACGCCGACGCCGACTGGATCATCAGCGACATCGCGCCGTCGGGCCTGGGCCACAGTTTTGAACTGCACGGCCCCAAGTCGCAGGCGTTGCGCCTGAAAACGGGCCTGCCCGGGGACTTCAACGTCTCCAACGCGGCACTGGCGGTCCTCATGGTGTTGGCCTCCGGCGTGCCGCTGGCCGAACTACAGGCGGCGCTTGACACGGCAAACCCGCTCACCGTGGAGGTGCCCGGGCGCATGCAGGTCATCGCAGAGCGACCTGCATCGATTGTTGATTTTGCCCACAACGCCGACGCCCTGGCACGGGCCCTGGGCTCGGTCCGTTCACCGGTTCCAGGCTCCCGCGTCATCGTGGTCTTCGGGGCCACGGGGGAGCGCGACGCCACCAAGCGGCCGATCATGGGTGCCGTGGCCGCGAACCATGCCGATGTTGTCATTGTCACGGACGACGACCCCCACGGCGAGGAAGCAGCCCCCATCCGTGCGGCGATTTTGGCCGGGGCGCGCGGGGAAATCGCCGCCAAGGGGCTGTCCAGCCAGGCGCTCGAGGTCTACCCGCGGGCCGAGGCGATTGCCGCCGCGGTGGCCATGGCGACGGAAGACGACACCATTTTGGTGGCCGGACGCGGGCACGAGGTCTTCCAGGAAGTCATGGGCATCAACCTGGAACTCGACGACCGGGAAGAGCTTCGCCGTGCACTGCTGCTGAACGGTTTCCGCCCGCTGGGCCAAGGCGCCGATTCCTTTGATTCCAAGGACGAAGGGTAAAGTCCTACCTGTCATGATTGATCTTCTTTCCGCCGAAATCGCCGAAATCACGGGCGGGCGACTCACTTCCACGGCCTCTGCCGACCACCAGGTCCTCGGGGTCACCACCGACTCGCGAGAGTGCTACGAGGGCTGGCTCTTTGTGGCCAAGCCCGGCGAAGCCTCCGACGGCCACCACTATGTGCAGGCCGCCATGGACCGCGGTGCGCTGCTGGCCCTGGCCGAGCGCGAAACCACTGCGCCCGACGGCTCGGTGCACCCCGCAGTCATCGTGCCCGACGCCGTCATCGCCATGGGCCAAATCGCCGCGGCCATCGTCGCCCGGCTCAAGGAACGCAACGGCCTGCGGGTTGTCGGCATCACCGGCTCCGCGGGCAAGACCACGACCAAGGACCTGCTCTCCGAGCTGCTGGCCACCTCCGGCCCCACGGTGGCCCCGGTCGGTTCCTACAACGGCGAGGTCGGCGTCCCGCTGACGGTCTTCCGTGCCACCGAGGACACCAAGTTCCTCGTGGTCGAGATGGGCGCCACCGGCGTGGGCCACATCAACTACCTCACCGACATGGTCCACCCCGAGGTCGGTGTGGTGCTGGGCGTCGGATCGGCGCACGCCGGCGAGTTCGGCGGTGTCGAGAACATCGCGATCGCCAAGGGCGAGATGGTCGAATCCCTGCCCGCCGACGGCCTTGCCGTGCTGAACCTCGACGACCCGATGGTCGCCGCGATGGCTTTGCGCACGATCGCCCCGGTGCTGAACTTCGGCGTGCAGCGCAACGCGGACCCGAGCGCCGCCGGCGTGTGGGCCCGCGAGGCGGGGGTCGACGCCAACGGGCACCCGGTCTTCACCCTGGCGCTGCGCGACGGTTCCGAGTTCCCCGTGCGCTCGGGCCTGATCGGTCGACACCATGTCACCAACATCCTTGCCGCGGCCGCAGTGGCCGAATACCTCGGCGTCGAGGGCGCGCAGATCGCCGCAACGCTGCAGGGCCTGGGCCCCGCCAGCCGCTGGCGCATGGAGCGCACCGAACGCGCCGACGGCGTGAGCATCATCAATGACGCCTACAACGCCAACCCGGACTCGATGCGCGCGGCCCTGGTCACGCTCGCCGAACTCGGCCTGCCCAACGAGGCCGGCGTCGCACGCCGCACCTGGGCCGTGCTGGGCGAAATGCTCGAGCTCGGCAGCGACTCGATCCACGAGCACGACCTGCTGGGCCGTGCCGCGGTCCGCATGAACATCAAGAAGCTGCTGGTTGTGGGGCGCGGCGCCAAGGCCGCCTACAACTCGGCGGTGCTCGAGGGCAGCTGGGGCGACGAGGCGTACTTCGCCGAGGACGCCGACGCAGCCGCCGAGATCCTCAATGACAACCTGCTCCCGGGCGACATCGTGCTTTTCAAGTCGTCAAACGGTTCCGGACTGCGCCACCTGGGCGACCGGATCGCAGAAACCAACATCGGTGCCCGCACCGCGAAGGAGGGCTCGGAGCAGTGATCGCCCTAATCATGGGAGCCGGCATTTCCCTGGTCTTTACCATGGCCACCATGCCCGTATTCATCCGCCTGCTGACCAAGAAGCAGTACGGCCAGGTTGTCCGCGACGACGGCCCGACGAGCCACGCCATCAAGTCGGGCACCCCGACCATGGGCGGCGTGATCATCGTGCTGGCCGTGATCCTGAGTTACTTCCTGACCCACGGCATCCTGACCCTCATGGGCCGGGCCACCTCCGGCGTGACGGCCAGCGGCCTGCTCGCGCTGCTGCTCTTCGCGGGCATGGGCCTGGTCGGCTTCCTTGACGACTTCATCAAGATCGCCAAGAAGCGCTCGCTGGGCCTGCGCGCCTGGGAAAAGATCGTGCTGCAGGCGGCCGTCGGCATCGCCTTCGCCGTGCTCGCGCTGAACTTCCCCAACGCCCAGGGCCTCACGCCCGCCTCCACGGCGATTTCCTTTGTGCGCGACACCAACATCGACCTGGCCTTCGCCGGGCCGCTGGCCGGCCTGATCCTGTTCGTGCTCTGGTCCAACCTGATCGTCACCGGCACCACCAACGGCGTGAACCTCACCGACGGGCTCGACGGCCTGGCCGCCGGCGTGTCCATCATGGTGTTCGGCGCCTACACGCTGATCGGCATCTGGCAGAACAACCAGGCCTGCGGCCTGCCGACGTCGGGCAACGTCTGCTACACGGTGCGCGACCCCATGGACCTGGCGCTGCTCGGCGCGATCCTCTGCGGCGCGCTGATCGGCTTCCTCTGGTGGAACGCCAAGCCCGCGAAGATCTTCATGGGCGACACCGGTTCGCTGGCGATCGGCGGCGCCGTGGCGGCGTTCGCGATCCTCTCCCGCACGCAGCTGCTGCTGGTCGTGCTGGCGGGCCTGTTCGTGATGATCGCGCTGTCGGTCATCATCCAGGTCGGCTTCTTCAAGCTCTCCGGCGGCAAGCGCGTCTTCAAGATGGCGCCGCTGCAGCACCACTTCGAGCTCTCCGGCTGGGCCGAGGAGAACGTCGTGGTCCGCTTCTGGATCCTCGGCGGGCTCTTTGTCGCCGCGGGCATGGGCATCTTCTACTCCGAATGGGTCGTGGGACTGTGACAATGGTTGATCTTTCCAAGCTGACCAGCTGGGAATCGGACTGGGCGGGGCTGCGCGTCGTCGTGGCCGGACTGGGCCTTTCCGGCTTCTCCGCCGCCGACACCTTGATCGAGCTCGGTGCCCGCGTGGTCGTCGTCGACGGGGCAGACACCGAGGTCAACCGTTCGCGTGCCGACACCCTGAAGATCGTCGGCGCCACCGACGTGCTGCTGGGCGCCGCGCACACCGACACGCTTCCGCCCATCGACGGCGAGGCCCCGCAGCTGGTCATCGCCTCGCCCGGGTGGAACCCGCGCCAGCCGATGCTGGCCGCGGCGGCAGAGGCAGGCATCGAGATCTGGGGCGACGTCGAACTCGCCTGGCGCGTGCGCACCAAGGAGGGCCGCAAGCTCGCCGAGTGGGTCGTCATCACCGGGACCAACGGCAAGACCACCACGGTGGGCATGACCGAGTCGATCTTCAAGGCCGCGGGCCTGCGCGCCATCGCCGCGGGCAACGTGGGCACCCCGATCCTCGACGCGATCCGCGACCCCGAGGGCTTCGACGTGATCGCCCTGGAGCTCTCCAGCTTCCAGCTGCACTTCACGCATACGATCTCCCCGCTGGCCTCCGTGGTGCTGAACATCGCCGAGGACCACGTGGACTGGCACGGCGGGTTCGAGAACTACAAGGCCGACAAGGCCAAGATCTACGAGCGCACCCGCGTGGCCGCGATCTACAACGCCGACGAGCGCGTGATCGAGGCCATGGTCGAGAACGCCGACGTCGTCGAGGGCTGCCGTGCGGTCGGCTTCACCACCGGTGTGCCGCAGCTGAGCATGGTCGGAGTGGTCGAGGACCTGTTGGTGGACCGCGCGTTCATCGAGGACCGCCGCAACTCGGCGGCCGAACTCGTGGCGCTGGACCAGATCGGCGAGGTCGTCCCGCGGCACACCGCCGCCAACGCGGCCGCGGCGGCGGCGCTGGCCCGCGCCTACGGCGTGGAACCCGCGGCCGTCGCGCTGGGGCTGAGCAACTTCGATGCGGGGGACCACCGCATCCAGGCCGTCGCCCGCCGCGACGACGTGCTGTGGATCAACGATTCCAAGGCGACGAACCCGCATGCGGCAAGCGCCTCGCTGGGCGCCTTCGGCTCCGTGGTGTGGATCGCCGGAGGCCTTTCCAAGGGCGTTGACTACAACGACCTGGTGAAGGCCCACGCCAAGCGACTCAGGGCGGTGGTGGTGATCGGAACCGACACCGCGAAGCTCGTCGAGGCATTGGAGCGACACGCACCGCAGGTGCCCGTGATCATGACCGCCGTGCGCGAAACTGGAGAAGAGGCAACCGGATCCGCCCACGGCTGGGCCGTGATGGCCGAGGCCGTGACCCAGGCCGCGTCGATTGCCGAGGCGGGCGACACGGTGCTCATGGCACCGGCGGCTGCCTCGATGGACCAGTTCTCCTCCTATGCACAGCGGGGCAACGCGTTTATCGACGCGGTCCGCGCACTCATGGGAGAAGACCCCAAGTAGTAAGGAGCAGTCGTGAGCGGCAAAACACAGGCCCCGCGCGGCAAGGGCGGCACTGCAGGAAAAGCGGTCAAGCCCGGCCGGGACCCTGGGCCGCGCGGACTTGCCAAGTTGTTTGCGAAGGTCGAAGACCCGTCGCTGCGCGGTGCCCAGATCAACTATTACGTTGTCCTGGGCAGCACGCTGGCGCTGACCCTGCTGGGCCTGATCATGGTGCTTTCCTCCTCCTCGGTGGAGGCGATCGCGCGGAACAAGTCGCCCTTCGACGACTTCAGGAAGCAGGCCCTGTGGGCCGTGCTGGGCCTGTTGTGCATGGCAACGCTGCAGCTGCTCCCCACCGACAAGCTCAAGAAGCTTGCCTGGCCGGCACTGGGGGTCGCCACGGTCCTGCTGATGATGGTGCTGGTCTTCGGCCAGGAAATCTACGGCAACAAGAACTGGCTGATCATCGGGTCCTTCTCCGTGCAGCCCTCCGAGTTCGCCAAGGCGGCCATGGCTCTGTGGGGCGCGGCGGTCGTCGAACGCAAGGCGCACCTGATGCACCAGTGGAAGCACGCGGTGGTACCGCTCGTGGCGCCGTTCGGTGGACTCATGCTGCTGCTGGTGCTGATCGGCAAGGACCTGGGCACCGCAATGGTGCTGGCGTTGATCCTGGTGGTGGTGATGTTCGTCGGCGGGGCCCCCGCCAGGATCTTCGGGTACGGGGCGGCCGGCGCGGCCGTCGGCCTGGCCGTGGCGGTTGCCGTGGCACCCACCCGTCTGGGGCGCGTCACCGCCTGGATCTTTGGCTGCGGCGAGGCCCAGGACTACTGCTACCAGGCGCAGCAGGGAATCTACGCGCTGGCCTCCGGCGGCTGGCTGGGCGTGGGCCTGGGCCAATCGCGGCAAAAATGGTCCCACATACCCGAGGCGCAGAACGACTTCATCTTCGCCGTGCTCGGCGAGGAAATGGGCCTGCTCGGCACGCTCTTCGTGGTGCTGCTTTACACCATGCTCGCCGTGGCGATGTACCGCATCGCCGTGCGCTCCGAAACGATCTTCGGACGGGTGGCCATCAGCGGCATCATGGCATGGATCGTCGGCCAGGCGTTCGTGAACATCGGCATGGTCATCGGCCTGCTGCCGGTCATCGGCGTCCCGCTGCCCTTCATTTCCTCGGGCGGCTCGGCCCTCCTGGCAACGTTCCTGGGCATCGGGGTCGTGCTGTCCTTCGCCCGCGAACAACGCATGGGCAAGCAGGGGCGGGCGACACCGGGCATGCTCCAGGGGTTCATGGCCAGGCTCCGCGGCGCCAACGCCAACTAACCACACCGCTTGCGCACGCCACCGCTTGACGAAGCCCACCGGGCTCGTCGCGGGGGAGCGGCGCCAAAGCTTGAAAACCGAAAGTAGTGCAAGCCAAACATGACTGAAGAATTACGCGTGGTGATTGCCGGCGGCGGGACCGCCGGACACGTATCCCCGATGATCGCGATTGCCGACGCCCTGCGCCGGATGGCGCCCGGCGCCGAGATCACCGCGGTCGGCACCGACAGCGGCCTGGAGACCAGGCTGGTCCCGGAGGCGGGCTACGAGCTGCGCACCATTGCCAAGGTACCGATGCCCAGGCGTCCGTCGATGGACCTGCTGAAGCTGCCGTTCCGCTTCTCCGCCGCCATCAAGGCAGCCGGCAGGATCCTTGACGAGGCCGGTGCCCAGGCAGTGCTGGGTGTCGGCGGCTACGTCTGCACCCCCGTCTACCTGGCGGCCAGGAAGCGCAAGCTGCCGATCTTCGTCCACGAGGCCAACGCGCGCGCCGGCCTGGCGAACAAGGTCGGGGCACGCTACGCACGGGGAGTCGGTGCGGCCTTCGGCGGCACGGGGCTTCCCGGCGCCAAGGTCGTCGGCATGCCGATGCGCGGCAACGTGGCCACGATGGACCGCGCGGCCCTGCGCGAGGGTGCCCGCGAGGCCCTCGGACTGGCCCCCGGGGTCCCTGCGCTGGTGGTGACCGGAGGCTCCTCCGGCGCCGCCTCGGTGAATGCCGCGATCGCCGGGAGCCTTCCGGAGCTGGCCGCGGCCGGCATCCAGGTCCTGCACATCACCGGGCGCGACAAGGTCGTGCTCGACGAGTCCGGCAACCCGCTGGCGGCCCCGGGCTACCGCCAGGTCGAGTACATCGACTCCATGGACCAGGCCTACGCAGCCGCGGACCTGATGGTTGCCCGCTCGGGCGCCGGAACGGTCTGCGAGCTTGCCGTCGCGGGCACCCCCGCGGTGCTCGTCCCGCTGCCGATCGGCAACGGCGAACAGCGCCTGAACGCCGCGGACCTGGTCGCCGCCGGCGGCGCGCTGCTGGTCGACGATGCCGATTTCACCCCCGAATACGTCGCCGCCACGGTGATCCCGCTGCTGCTGGATGACGCCGAACTGGACCGGATGGGCAAGGCCGCGGCCGGCCAGGGGCGCAGCGATGCGGCCGAGGCCATGGCCGCAATGATTCTTGACTCACTGGGACGCCAAGCCCCTCCTCGCCCCGCCGTCATGGGAAGCTAGTCACATGCAGGAATTACATACTCTTGACCAACTTGGCAAAGTCCACCTGATGGGCATCGGCGGCGTGGGCGTCTCGGCCGTTGCCAGGCTCATGCTCTCCCGCGGGCTGACGGTCTCCGGAACGGACGCCAAGGAACTTCCGGTGCTCGACGACCTCCGCGAAGCCGGGGCGCGCATCCACGTCGGCTACGCTGCCGAAAACCTCGGCGATGCCGACACCGTGGTGATCTCCTCGATCATCAAGGCCGGCAACCCGGAATACGACGAGGCCGTTTCCCGCGGCCTGCGGATCCTGCACCGCTCCCAGGGGCTGGCCGCGACCATGGAAGGCCACCACGTCATCACCGTGGCCGGCACCCACGGCAAGACCACGACCACCTCGCTGATCGCCTTCATGCTGCGTGAGGCCGGGATTTCCCCGACCTTCGCGATCGGCGCCAACATCGCCAGCCTGGGCTTCAACGCCGAGTACGGCGAGGGCAAGGTCTTTGTCGCCGAGGCCGACGAATCCGACGCCTCGTTCATGAACTACCAGCCCGACGTCGTGGTGATCACCAACATCGAGGCCGACCACCTGGACCACTACGGTTCGGTCGAGGCCGTCCACCAGTCGTTCCACGACTTCGCCTCGCTGTTGCCCGCCGACGGCCTGCTCATTTGCTGCGCCGACGACGAGGGCTCCCGCGCCCTGGCCACCCGCATGCGCCGCGAGCGCCCGGACCTGCGGGTCCAGACGTACGGCTTCTCCGAGGACGCGGACCGCCGCCTGCTCGATGCGCACCCGCGAGACAACCGTTTCGCCTGCACCCTGGAATGGGGCAGCGGGCAGGAAATCGACCTGGAACTCGCGCTGCCGGGCAACCACAACCTGCTCAACGCCGCCGCCGCCTTCGCGGTGGGGCTGGACTGCGGCCTTGACCCGGAAACCGCGGTCGAGGGCCTGGGCGCCTTCACCGGCGCCGCGCGCCGTTTCGACTTCCGCGGAGAGGCCGGCGGGGTGCGGGTCTACGACGACTACGCCCACCACCCGACCGAGGTCCTGGCCGCCCTGCGCGCCGCCCGCGCCGTCGCCGGGACCGGAGCCGTCCACGTGCTGTTCCAGCCGCACCTGTTCAGCCGCACCAACGAGTTCCACCGCGAGTTCGGCCAGGCGCTGTCGCTGGCCGACACGGCCTACGTGCTTGAGATCTACCCCGCCCGCGAAACCCCGATCCCGGGCGTGACCAGCGAACTGGTCACCAAGGAGCTGGACACCGCAGGCGGCCTGGTTTCCATGGGCCGGGCGGCATCCGTGGTTGCCGCGTGCGCCAAGCCGGGCGACGTCGTCATGACGATCGGCGCCGGTGACGTCACCGAGCAAGGAAGCGCAATCCTGGCTGAATTGCGCGCACGTTTGGGAAGCTGATGGCCACCAAGTCCGCGCGTGGCGGCGGGTCCAATGTCGTGGACCTGCCGCCCGACCCGCGGCTGCGCACCCGCAAGCGCTGGATCATCGGAGTCTCGGTTGTCGCGGCCCTGGTTGTTTCGCTGGTGCTGGTCCTGAGCTTCTCGCCGATCCTGGCCATCAAGAACATCCAGGTCGAGGGAAACTCGCTCGTGAAGGAGAAGGACCTCCAACGGGCCCTGGAGCCCCTCCAAGGGGTGCCTCTGGCGCGCGTGGGCACCGGCCGGGTCATGGACCTGCTCGGCGGGCAGCCGGCAGTCAAGGACGCGATCGTGCAGGCGGAGGTGCCCGACACCCTGCGAATCCAGATCATCGAACACCATCCGGTGGCGGTGCTGACGGAGGGCGCGAAGCGCTCGCTGGTCGGGCCCGAGGGCCAGGTTCTGGCAGTGCTGGGGGCGAAAGACAAGCCCAAGCTCCCCACGGTGAAGGCCAATGCCGTGATTAAGAACCCCAAGGTGTTTTCGATGCTTACCAAGGTTCTCTCGGAACTACCGGATACACTATTGGCGACCGTGGATCACGCAACGGCCACGAGCAAGGACTTCATTGAGCTGAAGCTCAAGGACGGCACCTTGGTTATCTGGGGTAACGACCAGGAATCAACGCTGAAAATCAAGGTCCTTGAGGCGCTTTTAGGGGCGCCAAAGGACAAGAAGTCACCGATTAAGGTGTACGACATTTCCAGCCCGCAACACCCGGTGGCCCGGTAACGGTCCTCCAAACGTGTAAAACACAGAAAAATCAACGACTTTGGAGCGACACGCGCCCTTGGTCGTTGCATGTGCGAAGCACGAACCATAGCGTTTTAATAGCGGTTGCTTGACATAACTATAACCTTCGAGTTGAGGGTTAACGTTGGTCCGGTTGAGCTTCCTCGGTCAGCAGCACATCGAACAAGGGAATCAGGACGTGGCAGCTCCACAGAACTACCTCGCCGTCATCAAGGTCGTCGGCATCGGCGGTGGTGGCGTCAACGCCGTCAACCGCATGATCGAAGTTGGCCTGCGAGGCGTCGAATTTATTGCAATCAACACCGATGCGCAGGCACTGCTCATGAGTGATGCAGACGTCAAGCTCGACGTTGGACGCGAACTCACGCGTGGACTTGGCGCAGGCGCCAACCCCGATGTGGGACGCCAGGCGGCCGAAGACCACGGCGAGGAAATTGAAGAAGTACTCCGTGGCGCGGACATGGTCTTCGTGACCGCAGGCGAAGGCGGTGGCACCGGCACCGGTGGCGCGCCGGTCATCGCCCGCATCGCCCGCGGCCTCGGCGCACTGACCATCGGTGTTGTCACCCGTCCGTTCACCTTCGAGGGACGCCGCCGTGCGAACTCCGCCGATGCCGGCATCGAAGCACTGCGCGACGAAGTCGACACCCTGATCGTGATCCCCAACGACCGTTTGCTCTCGATCTCCGATCGCAACGTTTCGGTCCTTGACGCATTCCGCCAGGCCGACCAGGTGCTGCTTTCCGGTGTTCAGGGCATCACCGACCTGATCACCACCCCCGGCCTGATCAACCTCGACTTCGCAGATGTGAAATCGGTCATGCAGGGTGCGGGTTCGGCCCTCATGGGCATCGGTTCGGCACGTGGAGAGGACCGTGCCGTCAAGGCCGCGGAACTCGCCATCGCCTCGCCGCTGCTTGAGGCGTCCATCGACGGCGCCCACGGCGTTCTGCTCTCCATCCAGGGCGGATCGGACCTGGGCCTCTTCGAAATCAACGAAGCAGCCCGCCTTGTGCAGGAAGTCGCCCACCCGGAAGCCAACATCATCTTCGGCGCCGTCATTGACGACGCCCTGGGCGACGAGGCGCGTGTCACCGTCATTGCCGCGGGCTTCGACCAGGTCGACGCGACCAGCGCACCGCAGGTCGCGCTGCCGGCCCGCACGGTCCCGGCCGTGCCTGCCGCGGCTCCGCAGGCCCCCTCGGCTGCACCGGTGCGCGAGGAAGTTCGCGCAGCGGTGGCAACGGTGGAGCCGGCATTCGAGGAACTCCCCGCCATCGTCGAGCCGGATCTTTCGGCCACCAACGATGACCTGGATGTCCCGGATTTCCTGAAGTAAAAAGCAAGTCACCTGATGGGGGAGTTGCCCGGTCCTATGTTGCGTTACCAATCCGCATTGGCTCCAAGCCTGCAAATTGCTTTCACTTCGTTGGAACAGGGCAACCTCGCCTTCCATGTTCCGGATGACCGTGACGCCGTGCTGCTGCGGCGTCACGGTCTGGAACAAGGCCTGGGCCTGGGCGAAACTCGTTTCACCTACATGGACCAGGTGCATTCGGCGGATGTCGTCTCGGTCGACGGACCGCCGGAGACCTCCGGCACCGCCACCTGCGACGCGCTGGTATCGCCAGGGGCCCTCGAGCCCTTGGCGGTCATGGTTGCCGACTGTGTTCCGGTCGTTTTCACCGGTATCACCGGGTCGGGCGCAATCAGCGCCGTGGCCCACGCCGGACGTCGCGGTCTCTTGGACGGAATCCTGTCCAACACGGTCGCACGGATGGAGTCCCACGGCGCCACGAAGCTGGAAGCGTGGATCGGACCGTCAATCTGCGGATCCTGCTACGAAGTCCCTCGGCAAATGGCCGACGAATCGGAAAACCTTCGTCCTGGCATTGCCTGTGCCACCCGTTGGGGCAGTGCCGGCCTCGATCTGCCCGGCGAGGCCCGCCGCGAGCTCGAGTCGCTCGGCGTCCTGGTGACGGCAAGCGGCGTTTGCACTTTCGAAAACGAAGACTACTTCTCCTATCGGCGGAATCCGGACACCGGCCGGTTGGCCGGCCTGGTTTGGTCGGGCAAATAGGAATTCCCGCAAGATCCAGCTCCTCGGCCATGGCCCGAAGCCAGGCCGGGATTGTCCAGGCGTCCAAAGCCACATTGCGACACACCGACGCGAAGTATCCGATGTACTCGGGCACCGCCGGATGGTGCGGTAGCGTCGAATTAGCGGAGAGACTTGCGGCCGGCAAAACCGACCGCGCACGATTAAAAGGAGAAGACCATGGCTGGCGCATTGCGCAAGACAATGATCTACCTCGGACTCGCCGAAGGCGACGAGAACTTCGAGACGGAGCAGCGCGATATCGAGGCGCGTGAAGAAGTGCGCGTGGTTGAGCCTGTTCACGAGGAACCGGCTGCCGTCCAGCCTGCTCCGACGGCACCCGTCGCCCCGCGACCTGTTATTGAAAACGAATACCGGGCTCCGGTAACACCCATCAAGCGCGCGCCTTCAGCTCGGGACGAGGACGATTCATTGCGTCAGATCACCACGGTTCACCCACGTTCATACAATGATGCGAAAATCATCGGCGAGAACTTCCGTGATGGCATTCCTGTCATCATGAATGTCACTGACATGGGTGAAGCCGATGCCAAGAGACTGGTTGATTTCTCGGCCGGGCTTGTTTTTGCGCTGCACGGAAGCATTGAGCGGGTCACCAACAAGGTGTTCCTGCTCTCACCTTCCACCGTCGAGGTTTTGGGCGAGGACAAGAAGCAGTCCGAAGACCAAGCAACGTTCTTCAACCAGAGCTAGCGGCAAGGTACGTATAAAACGTGGAGCTTATCTTCGCACTGCTCTATATGGTGCTTACCGTGTTGCAAGTCATGCTCTTGTTGCGCATCGTGCTGGACATCACTGAGTCCTTTGCCCGCTCATGGCGTCCCCGAGGGATGGCCCTGGTGGCGGTATCAATGATCGCCCGGACCACGGATCCGCCCATGCGTTGGCTGCGCTCCCGCGTCAAGCCGCTCGACATCGGGGGAATCCGGCTGGATCTGGCGTTCATAATTTTGTTCCTTGTCGTCATTTTCCTGAAACTGGCCGTCCGTTATTTGGGTCAAATGGCGGCCGTGGGTTAATGCTTCAATAGAAGCCGAAGTAGGCCGCGACAAGTGGTAACTAATGAAAATTCCTGCTGGAAAGTTCGTTAAATTTAGTCATTAGTGGTTCAGTCGTTATAGTGTTGTCGCATTAGGCACAACGACTGCACCGGTTAGCGTGTCAATAAACGGGTAAGTGTACTCGGGCCGCACATCAGCGGTTCGGGGAGAGAACCAAGTATCGAGGTGACCAGATGGCTCTCACGCCAGAAGATGTAGTCAACAAACGATTTCAGCCAACTAAGTTCCGAGAAGGCTACGATCAGGATGAAGTTGACGATTTCCTAGACGAGATCGTTGTCGAACTACGTCGTCTGACGCAGGAGAACGATGAACTGCGTCGCCGCCTGAGTGAAGCCGGCGTTGCCGACGGAGACCTGGCTGTGCCGGCTCCCGTTGCAGCAGCACCCGCCGCCAAGGCAGCCGAAGCCGACAAGGCCAAGGCAAAGGAAGCTGAAGTAAAGAAGGAAGAAACCCGCGCTGCAGAGGCCCCGAAGGTCGCCGAGCCGGCAAAGGTTGTGGCAGCAGCTCCTGCCGCTTCGGCCACGACGGCCGAGTCTGCAGCAGGTGTTCTTGCCATGGCGCAGCGCCTGCACGACGAGTACGTGTCCGCCGGTGTTGAACAGCGTGACAAGATCATTGCCGAGGCGCAGGTCGAGGCCAACAGCCTCGTATCCGACGCCGAGGAAAAGAGCCGCAAGACGCTTTCCGCCCTGGAGCAGCAGAAGACTGTTCTCGAGCGCAAGGTTGAGCAGCTGCGTGGATTCGAGCGTGACTACCGCGCGCGTCTGAAGACCTACATCGAGGGTCAGCTGCGCGATCTTGAGGCCAAGGGCTCCATGGATTCCCCGGAATCCAAGGACAACGGCTAATCTGCCAATCCCCGCCTCACATATTGATGGCTTAAGATTGTTGGCGGTCGGGACATCCCGACCGCCAACAATGCGTTAAAGGACATAATGGAAAACAGTTCCGTACCACCAGCTCCACAGGATTCGACGGCATCCGGAATCCTTGGTGGGCCCAAGAGGCAATTGATTCTGCTGACCACCGCACTGGCGGTGATTGCCTTGGTATTGGATCAGGTCACCAAGCGTATTGTTGAAAACAACATGTACGAGGGCCAAGTGATTGATGTCTTCCCGCCGCTGCTGCGCTGGTACTTCATCCGCAACTCGGGTGCCGCCTTCTCCATGGGGGAGAGCGTGACCTGGGTCTTCACCATCATCCAGGCCGCCGTACTCATCTACGTGGCGGTCTTCCTTGTGCGTAAGATCGGCTCCCTTCCGTGGGCGCTGGCACTGGGCGGCCTGATGGGTGGCGTTGCCGGAAACCTGACGGATCGGCTCTTCCGAGCACCGTCCTTCGGTCGCGGCCACGTCGTGGACTTCATCGCCCTTCCAAACTTTGCGATCTTCAATGTCGCGGACATGTTCATTGTCTGTTCCATGATCGGCATTTGCCTGCTCCTTTTCACCGGCAGGGAAGTCGACGGCAAGCGCGTGGAGCACGCCAAAAAGACGAAGCGGACCCACGGGGCCGAAACCGAAGCGCAGGGCAACGAATGAGCGACGGACGCGAAGAAACCTTCCTGGTCGAACCCGAGGAAGCGAAACTCCGCATGGACGCGTTCCTTGCTGAACGGCTCGGGGTTTCGCGTACGCAAGCCTCGCTGCTCTGCACCGAGGGCAACGTCAAGGCCGGTGGCAAGGTCGTTGGCAAGTCGCGCAAGACCATCGCCGGGGAACAGGTCGACGTTTACCTCCCGGTTCGACCGGACCCACTAGAAATCAGGGTAGAACTCGTGGAAGACCTAAAGATCATTGCCGATGACGACGACTACGTTGTCATCGACAAGCCAGTCGGCGTTGCCGCACACCCGTCCCCGGGGTGGGTCGGCCCCACCGTTGTCGGTGCCTTGATTGCGGCAGGCTACCGGATTTCCACGTCCGGTTCCGCCGAGCGCCAGGGCATCGTGCACCGGCTGGATGTCGGGACCAGCGGCCTGATGGTCGTGGCGAAGACCGAGCGGGCATACACGGCGCTGAAACGAGCATTCAAGGAACGCACCCCCAAGAAGATCTACCACGCGGTGGTCCAGGGACTGCCCGAACCACTTCAGGGCACGATCGACGCCCCGCTGGGCCGCCACCCCGGACACGACTGGAAGTTTGCGGTCCTCGAAGAAGGCCGCGACTCCGTCACGCACTACAAGGTCCTCGAGGCGTTTGGCCGGGCCTCGCTCGTCGAGGTGACTCTCGAAACGGGCAGGACGCACCAAATCCGCGTGCACTTCAGCGCGTTCCACCACCCATGCGTGGGAGACCAGACCTACGGCGCCGACCCGAAGCTTGCGGCGGGCCTTGGACTGACCCGCCAGTGGCTGCACGCGCAAACGCTCGGCTTCTTCCACCCGGTCTCGGGTGATTGGGTCGAGTACTCCAGCGACTACCCGGTGGACCTGAACAACGCGCTGGAAATGCTGCGGGACGGCGAATTCTAGGATGTTTCGAGTGGCACCTGTTGAAGACAACAGGTGCCACTTTTCACATCCCGTGTATGACGCCAGCGGCAGCCAACAAGAGCGCCTAGACTGGATCAGTGGCTAGCTCTAATCGCGATGGATTCGTACACCTTCACACGCACACCGAATACTCAATGCTTGACGGTGCTGCGCGCCTGACTGAACTCTTTGAAGAGACCAACCGGCTGGGGATGACCGCTCTGGCCACCACCGACCACGGTTACCTCTTCGGCGCCTTCGACTTCTGGAACAAGGCGACCCAGGCGGGCATCAAGCCGATCATCGGCATCGAGGCCTATGTGACCCCGGGTACCTCACGTGAGGACAAGACACGTGTCAAGTGGCGCACCGACGAAAGCCAGAAGCGCGACGACGTCTCCGGCGGTGGTCTCTACACGCACATGACGTTGCTGAGCTACAACAACACCGGCATGAAGAACCTCTTCAAGGCCTCCTCCATTGCTTCCCTCGACTCGGTGTTCGGCAAGTACCCGCGGCTGGACCGCGACCTGCTCAACACCTACCACGAGGGCATCATCGCCACGACGGGTTGCCCCTCCGGCGAGGTCCAGACCAAGCTGCGCCTGGGCCAGTACAACGAGGCCAAGGCCGCCGCGGCGGAATTCCAGGACCTGTTCGGCAAGGAAAACTACTTCTGCGAATTCATGGACCACGGGCTGGACATCGAGCGCCGCGTGACCCAGGACCTGTTGCGCCTGGCCAAGGAACTGAACATCCCGAGGGTTGCCACCAACGACCTGCACTACACCCACGAGCATGACGCCAAGGCCCACGAGGCACTGCTGGCCATCAACTCCGGATCCACCCTCGACGAGCCCACCTACGACCAGGGCGGTTCGCGGTTCGCGTTCCAGGGCTCCGGCTACTACCTCAAGAGCCCGGCCGAAATGCGCCACCTCTTCCGAGAGATGCCCGACGCCTGCGACAACACCCTGCTGATCGCCGAACGTGCCGAGGTCTCCTTCGACACCGGCGCCAACTACATGCCGCGCTTCCCCTGCCCGGAGGGCGAGGACGAAACCAGCTGGCTGATCAAGGAAGTCGACAAGGGGATGCACTACCGCTACCCCAACGGCGTCCCTGAGGCTTCGCGCAAGCAGGCGGACTTCGAGCTCGACGTCATCATCAAGATGGGCTTCCCCGGCTACTTCCTGGTCGTTGCCGACTTCATCAACTGGTCCAAGGACAACGGCATCCGTGTCGGGCCCGGGCGTGGTTCGGGTGCAGGCTCCATGGTCGCCTACGCGATGCGCATCACCGACCTTGACCCGCTGGTCCACGGGCTGATCTTCGAACGCTTCCTGAATCCGGAACGTGTCTCCATGCCCGACTTCGATGTCGACTTCGATGATCGTCGCCGCTCGGAGGTCATCAAATACGTGACCGAAAAGTATGGCGACGAACGCGTGTCGATGATCGTGACCTACGGGTCGATCAAGACCAAGCAGGCGCTCAAGGACTCCTCGCGCGTGCTGGGCTACCCCTTCTCCATGGGCGAATCGCTGACCAAGGCGCTGCCGCCCGCCGTCATGGCCAAGGACATCCCGCTCAACGACATCGAGGACCCCAAGTCCAAGCGCTATTCCGAGGCCGGTGACTTCCGCCAGCTGGTCGCCACCGACCCCGAGGCCGCTCGCGTCTTCGAGACCGCGAAGGGCATCGAGGGGCTGAAGCGCCAGTGGGGCGTGCACGCCGCAGGTGTCATCATGAGCTCCGACCCGATCATCGATGTCATCCCGATCATGCGCCGCATCCAGGACGGCCAGGTCATCACGCAGTTCGACTACCCGACCTGCGAAGGCCTGGGGCTGATCAAGATGGACTTCCTGGGGTTGCGAAACCTCACCATCATTTCCGACGCCCTGGAAAACATGAAGGCGAACCAGGACGTTGACCTGGATCTGGAGCGCCTGGAACTCGACGATGCCGGCGCCTACGAATTGATGGCCCGGGGCGACACCCTCGGCGTGTTCCAGCTCGATGGCGGGCCCATGCGCTCGCTGCTCAAGCTCATGCGCCCCGACAACTTCGAAGACATCTCCGCGGTGCTCGCGCTGTACCGCCCGGGCCCGATGGGCGCGAACTCGCACAACAACTACGCGTTGCGCAAGAACAAGCTCCAGGAAGAAACCCCGATCCACCCGACCCTGGAGGAACCGCTGCGGGAGATCTTGGGCGGGACCTACGGTCTGATCGTGTACCAAGAGCAGGTCATGTCCATTGCGCAGAAGCTGGCCGGCTTCTCGCTGGGCCAGGCAGACATCCTGCGCCGCGCCATGGGCAAGAAGAAGAAATCCGAGCTGGACAAGCAGTTCGCCGGATTCTCCCAGGGCATGATCGACAACGGGTTCACCATGGAAGCCGTCAAGGCTCTCTGGGACATCCTGCTGCCCTTCTCCGACTACGCGTTCAACAAGGCCCACTCGGCCGCCTACGGCGTCATTTCCTACTGGACCGCGTACCTCAAGGCCCACTACCCCTCCGAATACATGGCTGCGCTCCTGACCTCCGTTGCGGACGACAAGGACAAGACGGCCATGTACCTGAACGAATGCCGCCACATGGGCATCACCGTCCTGGCGCCGGACGTCAACGAATCGGCGCTGAACTTCACCCCGGTGGGCAAGGACATCCGCTTCGGCATGGGCGCCATCCGCAACGTCGGCGCCAACGTCATCAACGCCATGGTTGAGGCGCGCAAGGAAAAGGGCAACTTCGAGAACTTCTCGGACTTCCTTCAGAAGGTCCCGGCGGTGGTCTGCAACAAGCGGACCATCGAATCGCTGATCAAGGCCGGCGCGTTCGACTCCATGGGGCACGCCCGGCGCGCCCTGGTGGCGATCCACGAAGAGGCCGTCGACTCGGTCATCGCGGTCAAGCGCAACGAGGCCGCCAACCAGTTCGACCTCTTCAGCGCGTTCGACGACCCGTCGGTCGCCTCCGGCATGACTGTCTCGGTGCCGGACATGCCGGACTGGGAAAAGAAGGACAAGCTCGCGTTCGAACGCGACATGCTCGGCCTGTACGTCTCGGACCATCCGCTCAAGGGCCTGGGCGGATTGCTGGAGCAGAACGCGGACATGTCCGTCACCCAGGTGCTCTCCGACGACGGCCCGCAGGACGGGCACACCGTCACCATCTGCGGCATGATCACCTCGCTGCAGCGCCGGATCGCCAAGAAGTCGGGCAACCCGTACGCCCGCTGCGAGATCGAGGACCTGTCGGGCTCCATGGAGACCATGTTCTTCGGCAACGCCTACGCGCCGATCGCCAACGTGCTGGCCGAGGACCTGATCGTCGTGGTCAAGGGACGTGTGCAGAAGCGCGACGACGGGTCGATCACGCTCAACGCCCAGGAACTCACGGTGCCCGAGATCCGCGAGGACGGTGAAAGCGGGCCGGTGGTCATCTCCATGGCCGCGCACAAGGCCACCGAGGACGTCGTCATGGCGCTCGGCGACGTGCTGCGCGTGCACCATGGAACCACCGAGGTCCGCGTCAAGCTGCACGGCAGCCGCGGCACCTCGCTGATGCGCCTGGGCATGGAGTACCGGGTCAACCCCAACTCGGCGCTCTTCGGCGACCTGAAGGTGCTGCTCGGCCCGACCTGCCTCGACGGCTAAATCCAAGTCGGCGACCCGGTAGCATGCGGAAGGCGCCCGAGTTGTCCACCCGGTTAACGGGGGACTACTCGGGCGCCTTCGTTTATGCCGGGGCCAGCGCGGGGTAGAAGACCTCCCCCTTGACCGATTCGACGTCTCCGCCCTCGAGGTGCATGAGCAGCCGATGCAGGTAGTACTCCCACCCCGGACCGATGGTGCTGGGGTCGTCCGACGGCCCGAGCTCGTGGATGAACCTGATCTTCTTCGTTCCCGACCGGCGCGAAAGCTCGATGCCAAGAGCCCATGCACCTTGCTCGGTCTCGACGTTCACGAGGAAGTTGTACGGGGGCCTGCAGTGTCCGACGTGCACGCTCCCGGCAGCCGCTTCCAAGCCCTCCTCGAGGAATGCGAACCGCAGGTCACCCCTGTCCGTCTCCCCGCGAAGGATCCCCACCCAGGAGCGGAGGCCATCCGCGGTGGGGGAGGCTCCCTGGATGTCACGGATGTCGTACCCTGCATCAAGCTCGATGGCGATTCGCTGCCCACCGGTGCATAATCAAAACTCGACGCCGCCGTGGGCCTCTGCCATGGGTTTTCCCTCCGCCGAAGGCAGGAACCTATTCGGAGGCCCTCGTGTATGCCGGGGCCAGCGCGGGGTAGTAGTCGTCCCACTTGACCGACTCGACATCGCCGCCCTCCAGCGAAACGATCGCCCGCTGGACGTAGTATTCCCAGCCCGGCCCGATGGTGCTCGGATCGTCGGTCATGCCGAGGTCCTGGATGAAACGGATCGTGCTCACCCCGTCCTGCCGGGACAGTTCGAGCCCGAGGTTCCACGCGCCGTATTCGCTGTCCGTGGTGAAGGACAGTTCGTGCGGTGCCCGGCAGCGGTGGATCACCAGGTTCGCGGGCGACGCCTCCTGTCCGCCCTCGACCATGGAGAACTGCAGGTCGTCCGCTTCGCGGCTTCCGCGCAGGATTCCCACCCAGGGCTCGAGGCCCTTCGGGGTGGTGAATGCGTCCCAGATTTCCTCCAGGCCGAACGCGACCTCGCGTTCGATCACGATGCGCAGTCCGGTCGGCGACGGCTCGAATCCGCCATGTGGCTGTGGCATATGGTTCCCCTTCCGATGTGTGGGTTTGTGCTGGTTGCAGACTATGGCACCGGGGCACGCCGGGGGAAGCCTGCCTGAACACGGGGACCGTCGTTTTGATTGTTAAGTGGGAGGCTACGCGCTTTTCGCGGTGCCGGCCCGCCGACCCTATAAACTGGTGCGGTGACTAGCAACGCCAGCCCCCAGACCTTTTCCGCGCTCCAAGACCTAGATCTGCGGGGTGCCGCGTTGGACCATGCGAGCCTCAAGGCGGTGCTGCCTCGCCCCGAGCTGAACTTCGCCACGGCCGCCGAGGCCGTCGAGGGCATCATTACCCGGGTGCGCACCGAGGGCTTCGCCGCCCTGAGCGACCTGGCAGAACGCTTCGACGGCGTCACCCAGACCCACACCCGGGTCCCGGCCGAGGCCATGGTCCGCGCCCTGGAGGAGCTGGACCCGAAGGTCCGGGCCGGGCTCGAGGAATCCATCGCACGTGCCCGCGTCTTTGCCGCGGAGCAGGTTCCGGGGGACAGCGAGGTCCGCTACGCCACCGGTGCGACGGTGACCCAGCGCTGGGTTCCCGTGCGTCGCGTGGGCCTGTATGTTCCCGGCGGCCTGGCCGTGTACCCCAGCTCCGTGATCATGAACGCGGTTCCCGCCCTGGCCGCGGGTGTCGGCTCGCTGGCCATCGCCTCGCCGCCGCAGAAGGAATTCGGCGGGCTGCCGCACCCCACCATCCTGGCCGCCGCACAGCTGCTGGGTGTCGAGGAAATCCACGCCATGGGCGGGGCCCAGGCCATCGCGGCCCTCGCCTACGGCGTGCCGGTTGCCGAGGGAGAGGACGCGGCACTGGCCATCGAGCCGGTCGACGTTGTCACCGGACCCGGCAACCTCTTTGTCGCAACCGCCAAGCGCCTGGTCAAGGGCGTTGTCGGAATCGACGCCGAGGCGGGACCCACCGAAATCGCGATCCTGGCCGATGCCACGGCAAACCCCGGCTACATCGCGGCGGACATGATTTCCCAGGCCGAGCACGACCCGAACGCCGCGGCCGTGCTTGTCACGGATTCCCCTGAACTGGCGCAGTCCGTGCGCGAGGCACTGGAAACCCAGTGCACCACCACCAAGCACTCCGAGCGCGTGCGGGTTGCCCTGGGCGGAAACCAGTCTGCGGTGATCCTGGTCGATGACCTGGAATCCGGCATCGCCGTGTGCAATGTGTACGCCGCCGAGCACCTGGAAATCCACACGCAGGATGCCGCCGTCGTTGCCGGGCGCATCACCGCCGCCGGTGCCGTCTTCGTCGGTTCGCACTCACCGGTGAGCCTCGGGGACTACTGCGCCGGGTCCAACCACGTGCTGCCGACCAGCGGAACCGCGGCATTCGCCTCGGGCCTGAACGTGAACACGTTCCTGAAAGCAATCCAGGTCATCGACTACGACCGCGCCGCGCTGAGCGAGGTGGCCGGGCACGTGATTGCCCTGGCGAACGCCGAAGACCTGCCCGCGCACGGCGACGCCGTCGCGATTCGTTTCGACAACGCCTGAAAACCATCGGCCGTCAGCGCGCCAAAGTGACGCAAGCCACTACATGTGGTAATGACAATGTTGTGATTAGGCTATATGTGGTTCTAAACTGAAGCGGAGCACCCATGTGTTTCGCCAAAGACCCCAAAGAAGGAGTGCCGTGTACTGCCCATATTGCCGGCATACCGATTCGCGTGTCGTAGATAGCCGGCTCACCGACGACGGCACCGCAATTCGCCGCCGCCGCCAATGCGCAGCCTGCGGGCGCAGGTTCACCACCGCCGAAACCACCAGCCTGAACGTCCTCAAGCGTTCGGGCGTCGCCGAACCGTTCAGCCGGGCCAAGGTCATCAACGGCGTGCGCAAGGCCTGCCAGGGCCGTCCCGTCACCGACGACGACTTGGCGGTCCTTGCCCAGGAGGTCGAGGAAACCGTGCGCTCCAGCGGCGCCGCGGAAATCGATGCACACCAGGTGGGGCTCGCCATCCTGGCGCCGCTCCAGCGCCTGGACGAGGTGGCCTACCTGCGGTTCGCCAGCGTCTACCAGGGCTTTGAATCGCTTGAGGATTTCGAGCAGGCCATCGACAAGCTGCGGCGCGAACGCGAAGAACGTCCGACGGGCAAGCAGCGCCCGCTAAGCGCCAAATAGCATAAACTGGACCACCAAAAACGGGTGGCGTTCCGGGGCAGAAGCCCGGGAACGCCACCCGTTTAGTGTATGCAGCGTCAGCTGGCGAGCTGCTCGGAAATCACCGATTGCAGGGCCGAACCGACGATTCCCGCGTTGTTCTTCGAGGACGCGACAACCATCGGGGCATTGACCGAAATCTTCGGAAGGTAGTCGTCGGCCCGCTTGGAGATGCCGCCACCGATCACGAACAAGTTGGGGGAGAGCAGGAACTCGACGTGGGTGAAGAAGCGCTGCAGGCGCTCCGCGTACTCGTCCCAGGACAGGTCGTCGCGTTCGCGCGCCGAGGCCGAAGCCTTGGTCTCGGCAACGGCCGAGTCGATTTCCAGGTGGCCCAGTTCGACGTTCGGTACCAGCACGCCGTTGTGGATCAGGGCCGAGCCGATGCCGGTGCCCAGGGTGATGAGCAGGACGGTTCCGTCGACGCCCTTGCCGGCGCCGTAGCGGACCTCGGCCAGGCCGGCTGCGTCCGCGTCGTTCATGACGTGGACCGGGCGTCCCAGACGCTCGGTCAGCAGCGAATCGACATCCGTGCCGATCCAGGACTTGTCCACGTTGGCGGCCGAACGGGCCACCCCCTGGTGGATGATCGCCGGGAAAGTGACGCCCACCGGGGCGTCGATGGCCGGCGCACCCTCGCGGGAGGAAAGCTCCTCGACGATCTGGGCCACGACCTCCGCGACCGCGGCCGGAGTCGCCGGCTTGGGGGTGTCGATCCGGAAACGGTCGCCAATCAACTTGCCCCGTGTCAGGTCGACAATGCCGCCCTTGATGCCGGTGCCGCCGATGTCGATGCCGATGGCGACCGTGGTTTGCTTCTTCACGCTTTTAGACATGCTTATACTCGGGTTCTCTCTCGTGCGGGAAAGGTCCTGCCGTTAAGGCAGGGTGAGGATTTCGGCGCCGTCCTCATTGACGAGCAGAGTGTGTTCAAACTGTGCGGTGCGTTTGCGGTCCTTGGTGGTGGCCGTCCAGCCGTCCTCCCACATGTCCCATTCGATGGTTCCCAGGGTCAGCATGGGCTCGATGGTGAACGTCATGCCCGGCTCGATCAGCCGGTTGTAGGCCGGCGCCGCATCGTAATGCGGGATGATCAGCCCGGTGTGGAAGGATTCCCCGACGCCATGGCCGGTAAAGTCCCGAACCACACCATAACCGAATCTTTTCGCGTATGCCGAAATTGTGCGGCCTATGACGTTTATTTCGCGGCCCGGCATGACCGACTTGATGGCGCGGCGCAGGGACTCCTCGGTGCGTTTCACCAGCAGGCTCGATTCCTCGTCGACGTCCCCGGCCATGAACATGGCATTGGTGTCGCCGTGGACCCCGCCGATGAAGGCCGTGATGTCGATGTTGATGATGTCGCCATCCTCGACCACGGTGCTGTCCGGGATGCCGTGGCAGATGACCTCGTTGATCGATGCGCACAGGGACTTGGGGAAGCCGCGGTAGCCCAGCGTGGAGGGGTAGGCGTTGTGGTCGAGCAGGAACTCGTGCCCGATGCGGTCCAGCTCGTCGGTTGTCACGCCGGGAACCACCGCCTTGCCGACCTCGGCCAGCGCCTGCGCCGCGATCTTCGAGGCGATGCGCATCTTGGCGATGACCTCGGGGCTGCGGATTTCCGAGGAATCGGACTTCCGCGGCGCCGGGCGGCCGACGTATTCGGGGCGCTGGATCGAGGCGGGGACGGGGCGCTGTGGGGTCTGGACGCCGGGTTTCAGGGTCCCGACAGGTGCTGTTGACGCAAGAGGCATAACGCCTATTCTAGCCGTGCACCCAAGCCGCGGGCGCATGGGTCGGTTGCGGACCGTTCGGCCGCCCGACCCGGGGCTGTATGGTGGGCATTAGCCACGCAAAACAGAGCCAAAGGAAGGCGGACAACCAGATGAGCAAGGAACTCCCGGGTGAGGGCGAATACTGGTTCAACATCGTGACGGGGCAGGTCGAATCCGGGCCGCAGGCGGACTGGTCGCAACTGCTGGGGCCCTACAACTCGCGCGCCGAGGCCGAGCAGGCCATGACCAAGGTGCGCGAGCGCAACGAACAATGGGACGCGGAAGACGCGGCCGAGGATGAAGACTAGCCTCTAGTTCTCGAACTCGTGCTCGGGCGCCGGGAACGTACCGGAAACGACGTCCTGATGGTAGGCGGTGGCGGCCTGCGAAACGACGGAGCGCAGGTCGGCATATTTCTTCACAAAGCGTGCGCTCTTGCCGCCGCCCAGCCCGAGCATGTCTTGCCACACCAGGACCTGGCCGGTGGTGACGGGGCCCGCTCCGATGCCGACCGTTGGCACGTGCAGTGCCTCGTCGACGCGGCGGGCGGTCTCGGTGGGAACCATTTCCATCAGGACGGCGAAGGCGCCGGCGGCTTCCAACGCCTGGGCGTCGGCGATCAGTGCACCCGCGGCGTCCCCGCGCCCCTGGACCCGGTAGCCGCCCAGTGCGTGCTCCGACTGCGGGGTGAAGCCAATGTGTGCCATCACCGGAATGCCCGCGGCAACCATGGCCCGCACGTGCGGCGCAAAGTAGGTGCCGCCCTCGATCTTCACGGCATGCACCCCGCCCTCCTTCATCAGGCGCACGGCCGAGGTTACGGCCTGTTCGGGGGAGACCTCGTAAGAACCGAACGGAAGGTCGCAGACCACCAGGGCGCGCCTGACACCCGAGGTCACGGCCTTCGCAAAGACGACCATCTCGTCGAGGGTGATCGGCAGGGTGGAGGAGTAGCCCACGACGGTGTTGGCGGCGGAATCCCCGACCAGCAGGACCTCGATCCCGGCCTCGTCGAAGATGCCGGCCATCATGGTGTCGTATGCGGTGAGCATCGCAAACTTGCGCCCCTCGGCCTTGGCCTTTTGCAGGTGGTGGACGCGGACGCGGCCGCCCGGGGCCTGCGCGGCGGACGTGGTGTTTGCGGGGACTGGGGGATGAGCACTCATGGGCAAGAGACTAATGCACAATGCCCGAACACGTAGCACCGTGTCATGTAGCGAAAACCGTATAAAGTGATGGAGGCGGCACTTTCCGCCCCAATTTTCAAGCCGTTGTGGAAGGAACCCGCCGTGGATCGCCAGCAGGAATTCGTCCTCCGAACCATCGAAGAGCGCGACGTGCGCTTTGTTCGCCTGTGGTTCACCGATGTGGTGGGTTCGCTGAAGTCGGTGGCCCTGGCCCCGGCTGAGGTCGAGGGAGCCTTCGAGGAGGGCCTGGGCTTCGATGGGTCCTCCATCGAGGGGCTATCACGCATATACGAATCCGACATGCTCCTGCAGCCGGATCCGGCCACCTTCCAGATCCTGCCCTGGCGCGGGGAGACCGAACCCACCTCCCGCATGTTCTGCGACATCCTCACCCCGGACGGACTGCCGGCTGCCGCAGACTCCCGCCACGTGCTCAAGCGCCAGCTGGCCGTGGCCTCCGAGATGGGCTTCACCTGCTACACCCACCCCGAGATCGAGTTCTACCTGCTCAAGTCCTCGGAGATCGGTGCCGACGGCTACCCGGTGCCGGTCGACCGCGGCGGCTACTTCGACCACGTCACCGGCGGCGTTGCACAGGACTTCCGGCGCACCGCCGTGACCATGCTCGAGGCCGTTGGCATCTCCGTTGAGTTCTCCCACCACGAGAACGGCCCGGGCCAGAACGAAATCGACCTGCGCTACGCCGATGCCCTGCAGACGGCCGACAACGTGATGACCTTCCGCACAGTCATCAAGGAGGTGGCGATCCAGCAGGGCATTTACGCGACCTTCATGCCCAAGCCGTTCTCCGACGAACCGGGCTCCGGCATGCACACCCACTTCTCCCTCTTCGAGGGCGACACCAACGCCTTCTTCGAGGCCGGGCGCGAATTCCAGCTCTCGGACACCGCACGCCAGTTCATCGCGGGCATCCTGCGCCACGCGCCGGAATTCACGGCGGTGACCAACCAGTTCGTGAACTCCTACAAGCGACTGTGGGGCGGCGGCGAGGCCCCGAGCCACAGGTCCTGGGGACACAACAACCGCTCGGCGTTGGTCCGCGTCCCGCTGTACAAGCCGGGCAAGGGGCAGAGCGCGCGCGTGGAATACCGCGGCATCGACTCGGCCACCAACCCGTACCTGGCCTACGCGTGCCTGCTCGGTGCCGGCCTGAAGGGCATCCAGGAGGGCTACGAACTCGAGCCACAGGCCGAGGACGACGTCTGGGGCCTGAGCAGCGCCGAACGCCGCGCGTCCGGCCACGACCCGCTGCCCGGTTCGCTGCACGATGCGATCCGCGCCATGGAGGAATCCGAGCTGGTCGCCGACATCCTCGGCGAGCAGGTCTTCAACTCCTTCCTGCGCAACAAGCGCGACGAGTGGGAAGCGTACCGGCAGAACGTGAGCCCGTTCGAGCTGCGCCGCTACCTCGGGATCCTCTAGGGGCCATTCGTGAATCCCACGCGGCGGCTCATCTCCGCCGGCTTTGACGACCTCGAACGTGCCAAGCGGTTCCTGGCGGCCGAGGAACTCTCCGGGGTCGACCTCAAGGAACTCGTCGGGAACCTGGCCAACGCCGCGGACCCCGACCTGGCCTTGCTGTCACTGGTCAGGTTGATCCCGCACGCCCCGGCCGCGGTGGCGCTGGTGCGTAACCCGCGCACGGCCCCTGGCCTGTTGCGCGTGCTCGGCGCCTCCGACGCCCTGGCCGGCTTCATGGTCCGGGAGCCCGGGGCGCTGGCCGTCTTCGAGCAGGTGCCCGACGCCCAAATCAAGGGATGCGCCGCCGAAGACCTGCGGGAACAACTCCTGCTGGCCGTCGGCGCGGACCCGGGATCGGCCGCCGCGCCGACGGCCACGCTGACCGGGCCCGAGGGCTACCGGGCGCTGCGTGTCGCCTACCGCGGGGCGCTGCTGTCGCTGGCGCACCGCGACCTCGGTGCGGCCAACGCGCTGGATGCGATGCCGGTGGTGGGCCGCGAGCTCGCCGACCTTGCCGCCGCGGCCATCGAGGCCGCGCTGGCCATCAGCCGGACCGAGGCGGTCGAGCGCTTTGCCGCGCAGGACGTCGCGGCCGTGCGGCTGGCCGTGATCGGCATGGGCAAGTGCGGCGCCCGCGAACTGAACTACGTCTCCGACGTCGATGTCATCTACGTGCACGCGAGCGACGGGCTCGACGAGCAGCTCGCCTCGGGCATTGCCGCGGTGCTGGCGGCGGGCATCTCCCGCGCCATCGATTCCACGGGGCCGGAGCCCGGCCTGTGGGAGGTCGATGCAAACCTGCGCCCCGAGGGCAAGGACGGCGCGCTCTCGCGCACGCTCGAATCCCACGCCGCCTACTACAAGCGCTGGGCCGCCTCCTGGGAATTTCAGGCGCTGCTCAAGGCCCGCGCCATCGCCGGCGACGCCGCGCTGGGCGCCGACTACGAGGCCATGGCAGCGCCGCTGATCTGGTCCTCCTCGGAACGGGCGGGCTTCGTCGAATCGGTGCAGGGCATGCGCCGCCGCGTCACCGCCAACATCAAGCCCGAGGAACTCTCGCGCCAGCTCAAGCTGGGCCCAGGCGGCCTGCGGGACGTGGAGTTCACCGTCCAGCTGCTGCAGCTGGTTCACGGCCGGGTCGACGAGTCCCTGCGCGTGCGCACCACCACCACCGCCATCGGCGCGTTGAGTCGGGCCGGCTACATCGGCCGCGAAGACGCGGAGAGCTTCGACGGGTCCTACCGGTTCCTGCGCGTGCTCGAGCACCGCATCCAGCTTGTCAACCTGCGCCGCACGCACCTGATGCCGCAACGTGAGTCGGGCCAGCGGGTGCTTGCCCGCGGGGTGCGCTCGATGCTGGGCGTGGAACTTGCCACCGCCGCGAAGCTGCTGGAGCGCTGGGGGGAGACCAAACGCGAGGTCCGCAAGCTGCATGAGCGGATCTTCTACCGCCCGCTGCTGAGCACCTCCGCCAACCTCTCCCGCGACGAGGTCCGCCTGAGCCCGGAGGCGGCGCAGGCCCGGCTGCGCGCCCTGGGCTACGTCGACCCGAAGGCCGCGATGCGCCACATCGACGCGCTCACCGGCGGGGTCCGGCGCCGCGCCGCGCTGCAACGCCAGCTGCTGCCGGTGCTGCTGGGCTGGATCGCCGAGGGCGTTGACCCCGACGCCGGGCTGCTGGGCTTCAGGCGCCTGAGCGAATCGCTGGGGGAGTCCCACTGGTACCTTGGCATGCTGCGCGACTCGAACGCGGCGGCCGAAAGGCTGTGCAAGATCCTGTCCAACTCCCGGTTCATCACCGACCTGTTGGAGGTTTCCCCGGAGTCGACGGCCTGGCTGGGTTCCGACAAGGACCTGCAGCCATTGACCTTCGAGGCCCTGTGGGCGGAGATCTCCTCCAAGCTCAAGCGCAACCTCGGCACCGACCCGGCCATCCGCCTCATCCGGGTGATCCGCCGGCGAGAGATGCTGCGCATCGCGCTGGCAGACGGCGCCGAGGTCATCGACCAGGACGGGGTGGGCCGCGCGCTGGCGGACAACGACCGCGCCGCGGTGCTCGGCACCCTGCGGGTCGCGCAAAACCTCGAGTACGAGACGACAGCGCAGCTGTGCGAGGTGCTGGTTGTCGCCATGGGGCGCCAGGGCGGCCGCGAGATCGGCTACTGCTCGGACGCCGATGTCATGTTCGTGCAGCGGCCCCTCGAGGGGGCGGACCCTCAGGCCGCCCAGGAGCAGGCGCTGCGCATCGTCACCTCGCTCGGTTCGTTCCTGGCCAAGCCCATGACCCCGGCGATCCAGGCCGAGCCGCGGCTCGAGGTCGACGCGAAGCTGCGCCCCGAGGGCCAGAGCGGCCCGCTGGTGCGTTCGTTCGACGCCTACCAGGAGTACTACAAGCGGTGGGTCCATGTCTGGGAACGCCAGGCCTTGCTGCGTGCCGCGCCCATGGCCGGTGCCGACGAGCTGGCCGCGGACTTCATGGCCCTGGCCGACGAGGTGCGCTACGGTGAGCCGATCGGGGAGGAGCAGGTCCGGGAGATCCGCCGGATCAAGGCCCGGGTGGAGGCCGAGCGGCTGCCGCGCGGTGCCGACCCCGCACGCCACCTCAAGCTGGGCCGCGGCTCGCTCAGCGACGTCGAATGGCTGGTCCAGCTCATCCAGCTGCAGCATGCGGCAACCATGCCCGCGCTGCGCACCACCTCGACGCGGCCCGCGCTGCAGGCGATCGCCGAGGCCGGCATCATCCCGGCGGAGGACGTCCAGATCCTCGACCACGCCTGGGCCCTGGCCACCAGGATCCGCAGCGCGGGGGTGATCTGCACCGGCCGGGTGACCGACGTGCTGCCGCATTCCTGGCGGGACATGGAAGCCGTCGCACGCTGGTGCGGCTACTCGCCGGGGGAGGCCGCGGTGATGGAGGACGACTACCTCAAGGCCACCCGGCGTGCGCGGCAGGTTTTTGAGCGACATTTTTACGCCTTCGAGGACTAAAACGCCGCAACCCGGGGCATAGTAAGTAGCAGCACCCGTTGCCGTCACTTCGAAAGGTAGGCACCCCTGCCATGCACATCACCCGAGCCGAAATGGATGACCTGGTCGAGCGCGAGGCGGCCAAGGCCGCTGCCTCGTCCAACGGGCGCAGCGCCGTGGCGGTGCTCAACGACGGGAGGCTGCGCCACACCCTGATCACGCTGACCGCCGGATCGAGCCTGAACGAGCACCCCAAGCCGGAGTCCGCGACGCTGCTGGTGCTGCGCGGCAGCATCGTCGTCAGCTGGGAGGGGCAGTCCACGGCCATTGCCCACGGCGGGCTGTTCGTGCTGCCCGATGCGCTCCACGACGTGCTGGCCGACGCGGACAGCTCGTTCCTGCTGACCACCATCGCGGGCTAGCCGGGTTCCGGGGGTATCGCGATGTCTGTGGTCGTTGCGCTGGCGTCCGGCGGGATGTACAGGAACGATGACGAGGACGGCGCCCAGGTCGCCTACAAGATCCTCGGGAACGGAACCCTGGCCATACTCGTGAAGCCGGCGGGCGGCGAGCTGATGATCCTGCGCGAGTTCTCGCCGGCGGGCTATGCCTGGGTCGAGGGGAAGCGTTTCCTGGGCGAGGTCGACAGGCTGGGCGGAACCGACGGCATCGTCATGTTCGGCTGATTGCCGCCGGGACAGGAAACACCTGACATATCGAACTTGAGACAACTAAAGGGAGCCAACGACATGTGTCGTTGGCTCCCTTTGGTGCGGGCTAGGGCCCGGTTGTCACAGTGGGCTGACTAGCAGCCGTAGTACAGCTCGAACTCGTACGGGTTCGGGCGCAGCGACAGCGGCTTGATTTCGTGTTCGCGCTTGTATTCGATCCAGGTGCGGATCAGGTCCTCGGTGAAGACGTCGCCCTCAAGCAGGAAGTCGAAGTCGTTTTCGAGGGCCAGCAGGGCTTCTTCGAGCGAGCTCGGGGCAACCTGGATGTCCTTGGCTTCCTCGGCCGGGAGCTCGTAGAGGTCCTTGTCGATCGGGTCTGCGGGCTCGATGCGGTTCTTGATGCCGTCGAGGCCTGCCATCAACTGTGCGGCGAATGCCAGGTACGGGTTCGATGCCGCATCCGGTGCGCGGAATTCGATGCGCTTGGCCTTCGGGTTCGATCCGGTGATCGGGATGCGGATGCCGGCGGAGCGGTTGCCCTGCGAGTAAACCATGTTGACCGGGGCTTCGAAGCCCTTGACCAGGCGGCGGTAGGAGTTCACGGTCGGGTTGGTGAAGGCCAACACGGCCGAGGCGTGCTTCAGCAGGCCGCCGATGTACCAGCGAGCCATGTCCGAGAGGCCGGCGTAGCCCTTCTCGTCGTAGAACAGCGGAATGCCGTTGGCCCAGAGCGACTGGTGGCAGTGCATGCCCGAGCCGTTGTCGCCGAAGATCGGCTTCGGCATGAAGGTTGCGGACTTGCCCCAGGCATCGGCCACGTTCTTGACGATGTACTTGAACTTCAAGATGTCATCGGCCGAGTGGGTCAGCGTGTTGAACTTGTAGTTGATCTCTGCCTGGCCGGCGGCGCCCACCTCGTGGTGGCTGCGCTCGACTTCAAGGCCAGCGGCCTCGAGCTCAAGGCAGATGGCGTCGCGCAGGTCTGCCTGCTTGTCGGTCGGGGAGACCGGGAAGTAACCGCCCTTGAAGGGGGTCTTGTAGCCCTGGTTGCCGCCCTCTTCCTTCTTGCCGGTGTTCCACGGAGCCTCGATGGAATCGACCTTGTAGAAGGAGCCCTGCGGCTTGGATTCGTACTGCACGTTGTCGAAGATGAAGAATTCGGCTTCGGGTGCGAAGAATGCGGTGTCGGCAATGCCGGTGGAGGTCAGGTAGGCCTCGGCGCGCTCGGCCACGCCGCGCGGGTCGCGGTGGTAAGGCTCACCGGTGCGCGGGTTCACGATCGAGAAGTTGAACGCGAGGGTCTTTTCCAGACGGAACGGATCGACGAAACCGGAAGTCACGTCCGGGATCAGCTGCATGTCGGAGTCGGCGATGCCGGCGAATCCGCGGATCGAGGAACCGTCGAAGAGCTGGCCGTTGAGGAAGAAGTCAGCGTCGACCGTGCGGGCCGGAACGTTGAAGTGCTGCTGAACGCCGGGGAGATCCGTGAAACGGATATCGACAAACTTGACGTCTTCTTCGGCAATGTATGCCATGACTTCTTCTGGACTCTTGAACATTGTCAGGGGCTCCTGTGTGGTTTCATCGGTGTGCGGCTGGGGTTGCCGTGGAAGGGAGAAGACCGAGTCTCCCCTTCCTTCGTTATCAACCATAGACCGTTGCCGTTACTCTACTGTGTCTCGATTGTTTCAAGTACGTTACACAGAAGAGGATTTCATCCTCAAGTGCATGAAGTGAATCACATAGCCAGCTGGCAGTGTGGCGTGGCTTACCCGAAAGCCCTGGAAATACGGGGCTCCGGAGCGCGAGTTGGCGCGCCCCGGTAGTCTGGTAGATGTGGAAAGAAAAGATTTTGGCTCGTGGCTCGAGGGCCCGCCGCAACTGAGTAACCAGGAATGGCCAGGCAAGCGACTCGGGCGTCCCGAGAGCGGGCCGGGCTCCGTCGCGAGGATCGGAAGGCGCGTTGGCGCCCTGCTGGTTGACTGGGGAATCGCGATGCTGATATCGCTGATCTTCTTCAAGGGAGACACGACGGCGAACCTGGTGATCTTTGCGGCCACGCAAATGCTCTTCGTCGGAGTCACCGGACACTCCATCGGCCACCGAATCTTCGGGATGCAGGTCCAGGGCATGGACGGAACCGCGGTGAAGCCGCTGGCCGGAATCATTCGGACCTTGCTGATCTGCCTGGTCGTCCCGCCGCTGCTGAGCGATTCCGATCAGCGCGGCTACCACGACCGGCTGGGCAAGACGATTCTCGTACGTATCTAGTTCGGCATTGTGACGGGTTGGGAATAGTTAAATGCGTGAGGGGCTGGAACCAAGTTGGTTCCAGCCCCTCACGCATTTAACGAGTGTTGTTCTTTAGCGTCCGCGGCGATCCGGGCGGGCCCGGTTCGGGTCGATTCCCTTGGGGATCGGCAAGCGAGCGCTACCCAGGGTGCTCAGTCGCTTGTCGACGGCGCTGATTTCCAGCTTGGTGATCGACTTCGGAAGCTTCTTCATTGCCTTGCCAACCTCGGCCAAAGGAACCTGTCCTTCGTCGCTGCCGGCGTTGATGACGTGGATCGGGACGTTGGGAAGAACGCGGTTCATGCGCTTGCGCTCGGCGTCAACCAGCGTGCGAACGCGCGTGGTCGGCCCCTCCGTCACGAGTACAACGCCAGCGCGGCCGATACCCAGGAAGACCAGGTCCTTGGTGCGCGGGTTGACCGCGACAGGTTCGTCCTTCAGGATCCAGCCACGGCGAAGCACACTCATGGCCGCACCGGCAGCGCCGGGACGTCCCTCGAGCTGCTTGAACGCGGCCTTTTCGGCTCGGCGGGAAAGAATCATCGTTGCAGCCAACAATGCCAGCGGGATCGAGATGAGAAGCGCGGTGATCCAGTTCTTGATCAGCAGGCCAACAATGAGGCCCACCACCAGAACGCCAAGGGCCGCCAGGATCATCAGCCAAACAACCATCGGGTCGTTCTTTCGAGTCATCTGGAAGACCTGACCCAGCTGTTTCAGCCGGCCTGGTTCCTTAGTGGCCTTCTCGGCCTTTGGCTTGCGCGAAAAGAGTCCACGCTTTGGGCTTGCAGCCTCGCTCGAGGCATTATCGGTGTTTTTGGCCATAGTGGTTCAATTCTACGTGATGCAAAGCTGACTATGTGCCGACCAGAGAGGACGCCTCCTGCCGCGTGTCTCCGGAACTTTCGATGTGGGCCAGGGCTTCGGGAATTGGCAGGCCCTTCTTGCGCATGGCACCGGCCCACAGTCGTCCGGCGCGGTAGGAGGAACGAACCAGCGGGCCGCTCATGACTCCGAGCATGCCGAGTTCTTCGGCTTCCTGCTGCAATTCCACAAACTCCTGCGGCTTGACCCAACGTTCCACCGGGTGGTGGCGCTCAGTCGGGCGCAGGTACTGGGTGATGGTCAACAAGTCGCAGCCAGCCTCCACGAGGTCCTTGATGGCCTCGGTGACTTCTTCACGGGTCTCGCCCATGCCCAGGATCAGGTTGGATTTGGTGATCATCCCGTTGGCACGGCCCTGGGTAATGACGTCAAGCGAGCGCTCATAACGGAAGGCCGGGCGGATGGACTTAAAGAGCCGAGGCACCGTCTCAAGGTTGTGGGCATAGACCTCGGGAGCCGAGGCGCAGATTTCGTCGAGGAACTCCGGTTTGCCGGAGAAATCGGGAATCAGCAGTTCAACGCCGGTGCCTGGGTTCAGCTGGTGGATGCGGCGGACTGTCTCGGCGTAGAGCCAGGTTCCCTCATCCTCCAGGTCGTCGCGGGCGACACCCGTGACGGTTGCGTAGCGCAGGCCCATCTTCTTGACGCTCATGGCGACCTTGAACGGCTCGGCACGGTCGACGGCCTGCGGCTTGCCGGTGTCGATTTGGCAGAAATCGCAGCGGCGGGTGCATTCGGAGCCGCCGATGAGGAAGGTCGCTTCCTTGTCTTCCCAGCATTCGAAGATGTTCGGGCAGCCTGCTTCTTCGCAGACGGTGTTCAGGCCCTCGGACTTGACGAGCTTCTTCAGCCCCACGTATTCGGGGCCGATGTTGACCTTGGCCTTGATCCAGGCCGGTTTCCGTTCAACGGGCGTTGCGGAGTTGCGCTGTTCAATACGCAGCAGGCGGCGGCCCTCGGGTGCAGCGGTCATCGGTTGGCTCCTTCTGGGGTGGTGGATGTCAACGACACGATGGGGCTCAGCAAGGCCTCGAGTTCTTTCTCGACACGGTCAATGACATCGGCTGGAGTGATGGTGGTTCCAGTTAATTCGCTGAGGTTTGTGACCCCGGCGTCGGTGATTCCACAAGGGATGATTTGTGCGTAGGGGGAGAGGTCGTTGGAGCAGTTGAAGGCAAAGCCATGCATGGTGACGCCATGGTCCACGCGGATGCCGATGGCGCCGAGTTTGCGGTCTTGGGCGCCATCGGTGCCCAGCACCCACACGCCACTTCGGCCCTTGATGCGAGTGGCGGGAACGCCGTACCCGGTGGATACATTGATCATTGCTTCCTCGAGGACCGAGACGTACTCGCGGATGCCCTTCATGTCCAGCAAGCGGACGATTGCGTATCCGACGAGCTGGCCGGGGCCGTGCCAGGTCAGCTTTCCGCCCCGATCAACGTCAATGACGGGTGTTCCGTCCACTGGCAGGTCTTCGGGTTCCGTCAGGCGGCCCGCGGTATACACTGCCTCGTGTTCCAGGAGGAAGACCACGGGACCGGAATTTCCGTGCGTGACTTCCTCGTGAACGCGCCGTTGCAGTTCCCAGGCCTCGCGATAATCGACCAGCTCCGGAGCCAGGCCAATTCGTTCGAATTTGATGCTCATGGCCAATACGGTACGCCTATCGTTGACAGCCTTCGAATTCGCTAAGACAGGGATCTTGTGGATAACAAAAACCAAATTCTTCTATGAAGCGTAGAACTAATGCATGGAAACGCATGACGAACCGCAGCAACAACCGCAAATTGCCGGATATGACACCAATCGGTATCTGGGGCAAGGCGGAAACGGAACAGTATGGGTTATTCAGGACACCGGTTCGGGTGAGGAATTGGCCGTAAAGATCATCGGATATGACGAATCGTTGCGACGGATTGGATTCCGTGAATTGAATCTGCGTCATGAATTTTTGGTGCACGAATACGGGATGGTGGATTCCTCCCTTGGCCCGGGAATATTGATGGAGTATTGCCCGGCAGGCAGCGCAGCGGCGGTGGTTGCTTCCCGCGGACCGCTGAGTGTTGGCGAAGTGTTGACGGTGATTGCGCCGATTGCTGAGGCCCTGCAGTTTCTTCACGAGCAGGGAGTGACCCATGCCGACGTGAGTCCAAGAAACATCCTTTTCACCGCCGAAGGGAAGCCAAAGCTAGGCGACTTTGGAGCCCACGCGATCCGGGGCGAAACCCCTGACGATTATGGAACAAACGGATTCTGCGCGCCGGAGGTCGCAGGGGTTGCCGACCCCGGTGAACTTGAACCCACCCGCGACGTATACGCGTTGGCGGCATGTACGTGGTACCTGTTGACCGGGCGGGCTCCGGCTCCGGCAACAAGCAGAATCCCGATTGGGGCGATGGTTCCGGAAGCAAACGACAATCTCGCGGTCCTTCTTGAAGACGGTCTTGCAATCGATCCGTTGCGGCGCCCCAGCGCAGGGCAGTTCGCCCAACGGATCTTTTCAGCTGGTGACCCGATCGCCGTTGAGTTCGGTTCTGCAGTTGACCCGGAGGCGCTCAGACACATGGTCACCACGCGTCAGTCGTCTCGAAAAAGAACCCCTCTCACACGGTTCAAGAGGTCCGAAACGAGGAAGGATCAAGCCGCCGTCGTCCCAGGGGATCGTGGTCGCAACAGGGGTGGGCGAAAGCCAGCGCACACTCCTCCGGATTTTCCGACGCTGGCGGGGGAGAACACCCAGTCGCGCCTCCGCCGTCAAAGAAGCGGGAGAACACGCGAGGCCCAGGGGCATCGGATACATTCGCTGGAAAGCGGAAGGCGCAAACTGGTGATAGCCGGTCTTCTCGGGATCATGGTGGTCGCATCCGGGGCTGTTCTCGCCCAGTCGATGGACATCCGCGTCTCCCAAGCCGATGCCCACGAGATCGGGTCCCCGGTCGATGCCGTACCGGTGCCGACCGCATCAGGCGGAATTCGTCCAGGACCGGGAAGGGAACGCGACGAAATACTCATGGCCGCAGCGGACCTGACGTTGCGGCGGGACCGAATCATGTTGGGTGCCGATGCAAGGGCGCTCAAGAACATCCACGTGCCGGGTTCCCCGTCGCTGGCTCGCGACGGCGAGATCCTCGCGCTGATGAAGCGAAACGGGTTGAAGCTTGAGTCACTGCAAACGTCAATGGAAGATGCATCCGTTGTTGCTCTCGGGACAAACGGCAGTGCGTTCGTGGAAGCAACCAGCAAGCAAAGCGGCTACCGGTACGTGGACGGCTCAGGAAAAGCCGTTTTCACCGCAAAAGAGCTGGAGAGGCAGCCTGTGCGTCTTGAACTGCGCCGGGACAAGGGCAATTGGAAAATCTGGGATGTCGATTTGACGCCGAATGGCCAACCGTGACGGACATGGCAAAGCGGGTGCCGTTGGTTCGCGAGATTGGATCCACGCGCACCAGAAACACCCGCTAGTGGTTATGCCAGACGTGCATCCAAGGTGATGGAAGGAACCGAGGCCAGAGCCGCAGACACTGGACAGCCTTCCTTGGCGGCGTGGGCCAACTTTTGGAACTCTCCGTCGTCGAGGCCCGGAACCGTTGCCACCAGCGTCAAACGAATCTCGCTGATCCTTGCACCGTTGCTGGTGTCGAAATCGACTTCCGCGGTGGTCACAAGCCTTTCAGCAACGTGGCCCGAGTCCTTCAGCATGCCGCTGAGTGCCATGCAGTAGCAGGATGCATGGGCCGCTGCGATGAGTTCCTCCGGGCTGGTCTTGCCCTCAGCGGCCTCGGCGCGCGCCCGCCAGGTCACCGGGAAGGTTCCGATACCTGAGGTTTCAAAGGTGGTTTCCCCGGTGCCCGAGACCAAATCCCCGGTCCAGACGGTGTTTGCGCTTCGTGTTACTGCCATGGTGACAACTCCTTGGATTTGCAGAGGAATCGAAGCTTGCGCTCCATGTGCCATCCTATGACCGCGCATCTGGAACCGAAAGGGCGATTGCCGGGCGTTTGCAGGCTGGCTAACGGTCGCGATCTCCGTTAACCGACCCTCGCAATGCCGGTGTCGAGGAGAACGAATCTCGGGTTAAACACGGTTGCGGTGTGCGCCAACAGGCGCACACCGCAACGGATCATGCGACGTATCGGGGGACTAGACCCAGAGAGCGGCAACGGCGATCGCGATCAACGCGGTGCCGCCGGTGCCGTGGGCCAGTCCGGTCGGGACCTCCTGGCCGTTCTTGATCTTCTTGCGGCCCAAGAGTGCCGCCACGAAGACGCCGATTGCCAGCAGGAGCTTCACGGCGATCTTGACGTGGTTCAGTCCGTCACTTCCGTCGACGCGGTTCATTTCGGCCAGGCCGACGAGCAACAGACCTGTCGCCAGCTGGGAAATGGCACCGTACCACTGCCAAATGTTGACGGTAGGCGTCTTGAAGTTGGCGAGCCAGCCGCCGAAGATCGCCGCTGCACCCAAAATGTGCAGGAATACGAGGAAGTTGTGCAAAAAATCCGGAAAGGTCATGCCCATAGCCTAATCGAAATTCGACGCCGCGTAGAACTTGGTTTGCGCGAAAGCGTCCGATGACATGGTGGTACGACTCGGGGCGGCACTCCGTGGTGGAGTGCCGCCCCGAGTGGCGAAGCCCTAGGTCTTAGAGACCGAGGTCGGCTGCGAAGGCGCCTTCTTCAAGGCGTGCCTTCAGCGTCTGCAGGAAGCGACCTGCATCGGCGCCGTCGACCAGACGGTGATCGTAGGTCAGCGACAGGTACATCATGTGGCGGATGGCAATGGTGTCATCGCCATCGGCGTTGGTGACCACTACTGCGCGCTTGACGATCGCACCGGTGCCCAGGATGGCTACCTGAGGCTGGTTGATGATCGGGGTGTCGAACAGTGCGCCAACCGAACCGATGTTGGTGATCGAGAAGGTGCCGCCCGAGAGCTCGTCCGGACCGATCTTGTTGGTGCGGGTGCGGTTTGCAACGTCGGCGATCTTGCCGGCCAAGCCGGCAAGGTTCAGGTCGCCCGCGTTGGAAACAACCGGAACCAGCAGGCCCTTGTCGGTGTCTACTGCAATCGCCAGGTGCTCGGCGTTGTGGTAGGTGATTTCCTGGGTGTCTTCGTTGTACTCCGCGTTCAGCTTCGGGTGCTGCTTCAGCGCTTCGGCTACGGCCTTGGCGATGAACGGCAGGAAGGTGAGCTTGGTGCCGTTGGTTGCCGCGAAGGCATCCTTGGCCTTGTTGCGCAGCTTGAAGATGCGGGTCATGTCGACCTCGTGCACCTGAGTCAGCTGCGTGGAGATGTCCAGCGATTCGCGCATGCGGCGGGCGATGACCTGGCGGATGCGCGGAGCCTTGGCAACGGTGCCGCGCAACGAGGAAGCCACGACGGGGGCTGCTGCTGCGGCCGGGGCTGCAACAGGTGCTGCCGCTGCCGGAGCCGAAACGGTCTTGGCTGCGGCTGCTGCATCGATGACGTCCTGCTTGCGGATGCGACCGCCAACGCCGGTGCCGGTCACGGTGGACAGGTCGACGCCGTTCTGGTTTGCCAAGCGGCGAACCAGAGGGGTGACGTAGCCGTCGTTGCCTGCGGCAGCCGCAGGTGCAGCGGCAACAGGTGCAGCCGGAGCAGCTACAGGAGCGGCCGGGGCAGCAACGGGTGCCGGTGCGGCTACGGGGGCCGGAGCTGCAACGGGAGCTGGTGCTGCAACCGGAGCGGCAACAGGTGCGGCCGGAGCTGCAACAGGTGCGGCCGGAGCGGCTGCGCCTGCAGCGCCGATGATTGCCAGGATCGAGCCGACTTCAGCGGTCTCGTCCTCGGCAACGCGGATTTCCAGCAGGGTGCCGGCAACCGGGGAGGGAACCTCGGTGTCGACCTTGTCGGTGGAAACCTCAAGCAAAGGCTCGTCCACTGCAACATCGTCGCCGACGGCCTTCAACCAGCGGGTGACGGTGCCTTCGGTGACGGATTCGCCCAAAGCCGGAAGGGTGATTTCGGTGCCCGATGCCGGTGCGGCGGGGGCGGCCGGTGCTGCCGGGGCAGCCTCTGCAACCGGAGCCGGTGCGGCTACCGGGGCCGGGGCCTCGACAGCTGCGGGTGCCTCGGCCACCGGAGCCGCGGCGGAACCCGAGCCGTCGCCGATGCGAACCAGTGCGGCTCCAACATCTGCGGTTTCGTCTTCTGCGACGAGGATCTCTTCGATGATGCCGGCAACCGGCGAAGGGATCTCGGTGTCGACCTTGTCGGTCGAAACTTCCAGCAACGGCTCGTCGACCTCAACGCGGTCGCCGACCTGCTTGAGCCAGCGCGTAACGGTGCCTTCGGTGACACTTTCACCCAAAGCGGGCAAGTTCACGGTTTCAGACATCTTGTTCCCGTTCTCCTAAAAACTAAATTTTGTGTGCGAGAGATCCGCGGGTTTCCCGCACATCTCGTGGGAGGCGTTGCCTCCGAGTTTAGTGCACCGCGCACGCGTACCTTTTGGTTCGCGTGCGCGGTGCACTAATTGTGACTAACCGTGCAGCGGCTTGCCGGCCAAAGCCATTGCGGCCTCGCCGAGCGATTCGTTCTGCGTCGGGTGTGCGTGGATGAGCTGCGCAACGTCCTCCGGGTAGGCTTCCCAGTTCACGATGAGCTGTGCCTCACCGATCTGCTCGCCGATGCGGCCGCCGATGCCGTGAACGCCGACGATCGGGCCGTTCTTGACGCGGACCATCTTGATCAGGCCGGAAGTGCCCAGGATGGAGGACTTGCCGTTGCCTGCAAGGTTGTATTCGGTGACCTCGATCTGGTCGGCGCCGAACTTTTCCTTGGCTGCAGGCTCCGAGTAGCCAACCGAAGCGATTTCCGGTTCGCAGAAGGTGACCTTCGGGATGTTGATGTCCTCGACGACAACCGGGTTCAGGCCGGCGATTTCTTCGGCGACGAAGATGCCGTGCTGGTAGCCGCGGTGCGCAAGCTGGACGCCCGGGACGATGTCGCCGATGGCGAAGATGTTGCCCACGCCGGTGTGGCAGCGCTCGTTGATGAGCACGAAGCCGCGGTCCATCGGGATGCCCTGTTCTTCGTAGCCCAGGCCGGCGGTGACCGGGCCACGGCCAACGGCAACCAGGACGATGTCTGCTTCGAGGACCTTGCCGTCGGCCAGGAAGACCTTGACTCCGTTGGCGTCCTGCTCGACCTTTTCGAAGAAGACGCCGGTGTTGAACTTGATGCCGCGCTTCTTGAAGGCGCGCTCCAGGTTCTTGATGATCGAGGGATCCTCGTTCGGCACCAGGGAAGGCAAGCCTTCAACGATGGTCACGTCGACGCCGAAGGACTTCCACACGGAAGCGAATTCAACGCCGATCACGCCGCCGCCGAGCACGATGGCGCTCTTCGGAAGATCTACCATGTTCAGGGCTTCGGTGCTGGTCAGCACGCGGCCGCCGATTTCAAGGCCGAAGGTCTTGGACTCGGAGCCGGTGGCCAGGATGATGTTCTTGCCCTTGTAAGCAACACCGTCAACGTCGATGGTGTCCTGGGAGACCAGGCGGCCGTTACCTTCGATAACGGTGACCTTCTTCATCTTCAGCAGGCCGGTCAGGCCCTTGTGCTTGCCGGCGACAATGCCGTCCTTGTAGCTGCGCACGGCGCCGAGGTCGATGGACTCAAGGGTGGTGTTGATGCCGTACTTGGCACCTTCGCGAGCGTTCTCGGCCAGTTCGGCCGAGTGCAGGTACGCCTTGGTCGGGATGCAACCGGTGTGCAGGCAGGTGCCACCGAGCTTGGCCTTCTCAATCAAGCCGACGGTGAAACCCAGCTGGACGGCGCGCAATGCTGCCGAGTAGCCGGCGGAACCGCCGCCGAGAATGAGGATGTCGAATTCTTGCGTTGCTGCCGATTCGGCCACGTGAACGCTCCCTCGTTATGAGTTGTGGCCAACGTGGTGGTCGGCCATGGTGTGTGGGGGTGATTCCTCGCGCCCGTGATGCGGGCGCGGAGAAACTGTAATGCAAGTGATCTATCAGAATTACCTTAGCCCCATGAAACCGACAGAGCCACCTGCCGTGATACACATTGCCGTCAACTGTGACGGGTTACACAACGCCGGGGAGAAACGGAAAAGTTCCGGAAAAACCCCGGCGTCGTGCACGCCTCGACCATGGGGGCAGGTGGGACTACTTTCCTGCGGCCATTTCCTCGGCGAAGGTCACCAGGGTGCGCACCGAGGAGCCGGTGGCGTTCTTGTGGGTGTAGCCGAAGGCTGCGGCCTCGTTGAAGGCCGGTCCGGCGATGTCCATGTGTGCCCACGGGATCTTCACGCCGTCGACCTCGCCGACGAATTCGTTCAGGAACGCGGCGGCGGTCATCATGCCGCCCATGCGCTCACCGATGTTTGCCAGGTCGGCGACCTGCGACTCGATGCTCGGGCGCAGTTCCTCCGGAATCGGCATGGCCCAGGCGGCCTCGCCGGCACGGTCTGCGGCGGCGACCACGGAATCGCGCAGTGCCTCGTCGCCCATGACGCCCGCGGTGCGCACACCCAGGGCCACGACCTGGGCGCCGGTGAGCGTGGCGACGTCGATGATTGCATCCGGCTTCTCGGCGCTGGCCGCAACCAGGCCGTCGGCCATGACCAAGCGGCCCTCGGCATCGGTGTTCAGCACCTCGACGGTCTTGCCGCCGAACATGGTGATGACATCGCCGGGACGGGTCGAGCCGCCGCCGGGCATGTTCTCCGCAAGGCACAGCCACGCGGTGACCTTCACGGGAAGGCCCAGCTCGGCGATTGCGACGATTGCCTGGTGGATCGTCGCGGCGCCGGCCATGTCGTTCTTCATGGCGTGCATGCCGGCCGCGGGCTTGATGGAAATGCCGCCGGTGTCGAAGGTGATGCCCTTGCCGACGAGGGCCAGGTGCTTGGCAGCCTTGGCGGGGGAGTACTCGACCTTGACCAGGCGCGGGCCGCGATCCGATCCGCGTCCGACACCCGTCAGGCCGCCGTAGCCGTCCTTTTCCAGCTTCTTGTCGTCAATGACGGTGACCTTCAGGGCGAGGCCCTTGGCGGTGTCCTTGACTTCCTGGGCGAAGGATTCCGGGAACAGGACGTTCGGGGCGGTGTTGACCAGGTCCCGGGTTGCGCGCACCGCGCGGCCGATGACCGCTGCGCGCTTCAGTGCAGCGGGCAGCTTCTTGTCCGCCGAGGCTGCGGTGGCGATGACGGCCTCGCCCAGCGGCTGCTTCTTGGCCGGGGTCGAGCGGTGGTTGGAGAAGTCGTAGGCGCCCATGGCGATGCCCTCGGCGACGGCTTCGGCCTGGGTGACCGTTGCGGCCGGCAAGGCAAACAGCACGGCGGAGGTGCCGGCAAGCTGGCGGGTCGCCGAGCCGGCGGCGCGACGCAGCGCCTCTTCGGTCAGCGTGGATTCCTCGAAGTCGCCCAGGCCGATGAAGGCGAAGAGCTCGGCCTTCGTTTCGGCGGTTGCCGGCAGGAGGGTCAGCTCGTCTGCGGCTCCGGTGGCGTTGAGCAGGTTCAGGGAAGCCTGCAGCGACTCGGTCACCTTCGGGCTGAACGGCGAGGCCACCAGCGTCGGGCCGTCGGTGCCCTTGACGACACCAAGGACCAAGGTGCCGGCGCCGATGCGCTTGATATCGGTGGAAACGGCGGTCAGCTTGAGATCGCTTGAGTTGATCACGAAACGATTCCTGTTCGGTAGATTCTGTGGGTGCAGTGAAAGTACGTGTACCTCGGGGTGCGCCATCGGTGCCGGACCCCAAGGTCGTTGGCGGTCCCGTTGCCGATTGGGCTTTACCGATCGTATCCCTGAGACGGAGCACACACCGCATTTGGGGCCGAGTCGGCCTAGAATTGAGGGTGGTCACGGGAAGAAATCACGCACTCCCTTGGTTGACCCCTCTGTAACGGGACCGATCCGATCTGGTTGAGTTCCCACGTCCACTCCTGTTGGGTCCGGGTGTTTGCTTGCGCGCAGTCCAAGCGCATGCCTCCGGGACATCGGAGAACGCCATGACAGCAACCTGAAAGGAGCAGCGGCAATGCTTGAGTACCAATCCCTGGTCCGGTTCGAAGATGTCGATCTGGATACCCTGGAAGTTCAAGGCCTCGACCTGCTGATTGGAATGCGCGGCCATGCCGATGCCGGCCATGTGGCCTCGCAGGTGCGCACCGAACTGCTTGATTCGCTCAACCCCCGGTTGATTGCCTCCTTCGATACCGACCAGCTGATCAACTACCGCGAGCGCCGGCCCCAGATATCCTTCCTCGGCGACCACTTCGCCGCCTACCAGCCGCCGCGCCTGGAGCTTTACCTGCTCACCGACGGGCTGGAGCAGGATTTCCTTTTCCTGACCGGCCCCGAACCCGACCTTGCCTGGGAACGGGTGTCACGGGCGATCGTCGCCCTGGTCGAGGCTTTGAATGTCCGCCTGACGGTTTCCTTCGGCGCCGTGCCGATGCCCGTCCCGCACACACGCCAGATGGGCGTCACGGCGCACGGAAACCGCAAGGACCTCATCGAGGGCATTTCCACGTGGTCGCCCACCGCCGAACTCCCGGCCAGCCTGGTCAACCTCATCGAGGTGCGCTTGATCGAGGCCTCGCGCGACGTGGTCGGCTACTCGATGCACGTCCCGCACTACCTTTCCGAGGCCGAATACCCGCAGGTTGCCGTCGGGGCGCTGGAGTACGTCGGCGCCGCCATGGGCCTGGGCCTGCCCACCGACCGGCTGCGTGAAGCGGGCCGCCGCCTTGAAGGCCAGATCGCCGAGCAGGTTGCCGGCAGCCCCGAGGTACAGAAAATGGTTGCGGGCTTTGAGGAGCGGTTCGACCAGCACGTTCCCGAGACGGAGCGTCGCTCGCTGCTCGTGAGCCTCGATGCAGAGGTTCCCGACGGGGATGAACTGGCGATGGCCGTGGAGGCCTTCCTTTCCGGCGTGGACGACCAAGGTGGCCCGGCCGCCACCGACTCCTAGTGGGTAAGCCGGCCCACCACGATTCCGCACGATCCTGGCTGGTGTGGGGCGCCGCCGTCGTTGCGTACTTGATCGCAGTCGCCCAGCGAACCAGCTTCGGTGTCGCCGGGCTTGAGGCAACCGAGCGCTTTGACGCCTCGGCCTCCATCCTTGCAACGTTCTCCGTTGTCCAGCTTGTCGTCTATGCGGGATTGCAGATCCCCGTCGGCGTGCTGGTCGACCGATGGGGCCCACGCGCGATGATCACCGGCGGCGCCGCGTTGATGCTGGTCGGCCAGTTGCTTCTGGCGATGGCCGACTCGGTGGGCGCCGGACTCGTCGGCAGGTTCTTCGTCGGCGCCGGCGATGCGATGACGTTCGTCTCGGTGATCCGCCTGCTGCCCATCTGGTTCTCCGGCTACCGGATCCCGATGCTCACCCAGGTCACCGGCATGGTCGGACAACTGGGCCAGCTGCTCTCGCTGATCCCCTTCGTGGCGCTGCTTCACATGTGGAGCTGGACGCCCGCGTTCCTCTCGCTGGCGGCGCTCTCTGTCCTGGCATTGCTGCTGGCGTTGTTCCTGGTCAGCGACGGGCCGCGCGCCGCGGGCCCGCGGCCCGCCCAGCCCAGGGTCCGCGCCCTGCTGTCCCATGCGTGGAAGGAACCCGGCACCCGCTTGGGCTTCTGGACCCACTTCACTACGCAGTTCTCCGCCAACGTCTTCCTGTTGACGTGGGGCTACCCGTTCCTGGTCTCGGGGCAGGGATTGTCCCCGGCGCTCGCCTCGGGGCTTCTGTCCATCTTCGTGCTCGTTGCGATGGTCTTTGGCCCGATACTGGGTGCTGCGGTGGCCCGGTATCCGACCCAGCGGTCCAACATCGCCTTCGGCGTCATCCTGGGCATCGCGTTGAGCTGGCTGGCGGTCGTCCTTTGGCCAGGGCGGGCTCCCTTGTGGATGCTTGTTGTCCTGATCGTTTTCGTCGCGATCGGCGGCCCGGCCTCCATGATCGGGTTCGACTTTGCGCGCACCTTTAATCCGCAGCATGTCATTGGCACAGCCACCGGCATCGTCAACGTCGGCGGATTCATGGCCGCCCTGGTATGCGTTTACGTTATTGGCTGGCTGATGGACTTCCAGCAAAAGGCCGCCGGGCCGGGCGCCGAGCTGTACAACCTCGATGCCTTCCGCTGGGCCATGTCGTTCCAGTTCATCGTGATCGCCATCGGTGTCATCGGCATGTTCGTCACCCGGGGCAAGGCACGCCGGAACCTGGCGCTGCGCGGGGAGTCCTTGCCCGGCGGTGCGGCAAAGGGTGTTTTGGGCAAGTAGCCTCGGCACTGCCCCGCACAGCACTGGTGCCCGATGCGTGGACCGCGGCGCTCCACAGCCGGTCCCGGAACCCGGACGGCGGTTCGCTGCCACACGCACCATATGGTGCATGACTACTTCACCCTCGGCATCGAACTTTTCCCTGGCCAGCCCCGACGAGGTGCTCGCCTACATTCCGCACGCGCTTGGTTTCTACCCGCGAAACTCGGTGGTCTTGTTGATCATGCAAAAGGCGGGGCTGGCGGCCACGTTGCGCGTCGACCTGCCGGCGGGCCATCACGAACCATCCGACGAGCGCGTCTGGGTTGGCCAACTCGTGAACCTGGTCCACAAGGTGCCGCGGGCCGACGCCGTATTCGTCGCCTTCTACACCGAGCAGTCGCCGGAGACCGCCGCGGATTGGCCGCCGCGCCACAGGTTGCTCCAAAAGCTTGTCACGGCATTGATGCGCGCCGGCATCCAGGTGCGCGACGGCTGGCACGTCGGGTCGGAGCGGTGGCACAGCTACTTTTGCGGCAGCGAAGAATGCTGCCCGGCAGAGGGCTTCGCGCTTCCGGACCTTGCGCTGACGGAAACCCACCTGCGCATGGTGGTTGCGGGGTCCGCTCCCGAGGATCAGCTGTGGGACGGCAGCGGCGTCGCCGAGTGGCCAAACAAGGATGCGGTTCGTGCTCAGGTGTCGGAAATGCTCGAGGGCTTTTCCGGATCGTCGTCTCGGGAGCAATTCATCGACGGCTGGGCTCGCCTCCTGGATGCCGATCCCGCCGTTGCCGAACAGCGGATGCGCGGAACCGAATCGTTGTGCGGGGCGTTGCTTGCCTCCTTGCACGACAAGACGATCCGGGACCTGTTGCCGTATCTCGCCGGCAGGGGATCGGGGCGCGCCCTGCAAGCCTTCCGAGAGGTCACCGGGGCCGTTGACTGCGGCGGGGCATCGCACGACTTTTCCGATTTCCTTTTGGGAACAGCGGGTGCGCAACCCGACTGGGAAAGGATGGATCGGCTCTGGTTAATCTGCCGCGACCTTTTGGGTGTTGCTGCGGGACAGGACCATGCGGCTCTGCTGTGCCTGCTCGGTTGGCTCGAATGGTCGAAGGGGCGGGGGAGCTCTGCGCTGAACCTGCTTAAGTCTGCTTTGCGCACGGATCCCGGTTACAGGCTGGCGCAACTGTTGCTGAGGTTGCTCGAGGCCGGTGAAATGCCGTCTTGGGTCGCCGACCCGGAAAGGGCATGGCACAGGAAACTCGACGGGCGGCTCAGCGCCTAGTCGCAGAGGCCCTTGTAGGGAAAATCTCCCGACAAAAATGGGGCACGGTGAATCCCCGGCCAACTGAAACATGAGACACTGTTAACCAGCAGACCCGGTTGGGTTCGTGATCCATGGCTCTTAAGCAGTTGTCACCGGTTATCCGGAGGGAACAAATGGCGGGAGTAAGGCGTTCTATTACGTAGACCCTGACTCCCGGCTCGCCTTCATTTGGCGGGACGCGGACTTGACAGGGTCATAGTGGTGTTGCCGGTAGGTGGCATCGCGGACGAACCGTGAGAAAGGTATTTCGTGTCATCTTCTGAGACGACCACCAATGGCCAGGCTGCCGAAGCTGAAGAGCCGACAGCAGCAGCCGCCAAGGCTGCTGCACCCGCTAAGAAGGCAGCCGTGAAGCGGGCTCCGGCGAAGTCCCGTGCCAAGGCAGCAAAGGCCGATGAAGACACCGACGTCGAAGACGTCGACGTTGACGGCGACGATGCCGACGACGCCCCTGCCGCACCCAAGGCAGACGAAAACTCCAAGGGCTTCGTGCTCTCGGCCGATGAGGACGATGCCCCGCAGCAGCAGGTCATGGTCGCCGGCGCCACCGCCGACCCGGTCAAGGACTACCTGAAGCAGATCGGCAAGGTTGCCCTGCTGAACGCCGAGCAGGAAGTCGACCTTGCCCTGCGCATCGAGGCAGGCCTGTTCGCAGCGGAAAAGCTGCTCGCGGACGACGGTTCGATGGACAAGCGCCTGCGCTGGGACTACGAGCAGATCATCCACGACGGCAAGATCGCCAAGAACCACCTGCTCGAGGCCAACCTGCGCCTCGTGGTGTCGCTGGCCAAGCGCTACACCGGCCGCGGCATGCTCTTCCTGGACCTGATCCAGGAAGGCAACCTGGGCCTGATCCGTGCGGTCGAGAAGTTCGACTACACCAAGGGCTTCAAGTTCTCCACCTACGCAACCTGGTGGATCCGCCAGGCGATCACCCGCGCCATGGCCGACCAGGCTCGCACGATCCGCATCCCGGTCCACATGGTCGAGGTCATCAACAAGCTTGCACGCGTGCAGCGCCAGATGCTTCAGGACCTCGGTCGCGAACCAACCCCTGAGGAACTGGCCAAGGAATTGGACATGACCCCGGAAAAGGTCGTCGAGGTTCAGAAGTACGGACGCGAACCGATCTCGCTTCACACCCCGCTGGGTGAAGACGGCGACTCGGAATTCGGCGACTTGATCGAAGACTCCGAAGCCGTAGTGCCTGCCGATGCCGTTTCCTTCACCCTGTTGCAGGAACAGCTCCACTCGGTTCTCGACACGCTCTCCGAGCGCGAAGCCGGCGTTGTGGCCATGCGCTTCGGCCTGACCGACGGCCAGCCGAAGACCCTGGATGAAATCGGCAAGGTTTACGGCGTGACGCGTGAGCGTATTCGCCAGATCGAATCCAAGACCATGTCCAAGTTGCGTCACCCGTCGCGTTCGCAGGTTCTGCGCGACTACCTGGACTAAAAGTCCCCGTTCGGTGCGCCGACGGTTGCCGGGTATTTACCCGGCGGCTGCCGGCGCACCGTCGTTTAACGCCTGATGCGGTCTCGAGCAGAAAAGCGGGCCGGCGTCTGGGTTGAAAGCTGCCCGAGCTCGCTTAAGACAAAGGATGGGCCCGGCGAAAATCGCCGGGCCCATCCAAAAGTCATTCGCTGTCAGTCCCTGTCGGCAACACGTGCCAACGGGACCTATGCGGACTAGTCCTCGTCGTCGTAAACGGGCTTCTCGTAGAGTCGAGCCGTTTCGTCTTGCCATTCAATGGTCAAGGGGCGAAGCTTCGATTCAACTGCGCGAGCGTGGTGTCCGCAGAAGTAGAGTTCGCCGCCGGAGGTCCCCAGCACCGCACGTACAAAGGCCTGTGCCCCGCAGCGGTCGCAACGATCGAGCGCATTCAGCTCTCGGGTTACCGTTGTCGTTGTCATGATGACCTCCTTCATTCGTTGTGTATCTAATAGAACCAGTAAAACTCCGGTTTTCTTCTCGATACTTCGGGCTTTCGCTCACCGCGTAGCTGAATCAAGGGTGAGCTGCGGCTCAAAGAAGTGGCGCGATCAGCGAAATGGCGGGGCTGGGCACTATTGTGGATAGCGTCGTTCCGACGTTTTTGAGGAGTACTAAAACCGTGGCCATCAGCAGTGACTACAACGCCCGACACCTATCTGTCCTGGAGGGTCTCGAGGCGGTACGCAAACGCCCGGGCATGTACATCGGTTCCACCGATTCGCGCGGCCTGATGCATTGCCTGTGGGAGATCATTGACAACTCCGTCGATGAGGCGCTGGCCGGCCACGGTCAGTCAATCAACGTCATCCTGCACCCGGATGGATCCGTGGAGATCCACGACGACGGTCGCGGCATCCCCGTGGACATCGAACCTAAGACCGGCCTCTCGGGCGTCGAGGTTGTCTTCACCAAGCTCCACGCCGGCGGCAAGTTCGGCGGCGGTTCATACACCGCGTCCGGCGGCTTGCACGGTGTTGGCGCCTCCGTCGTGAACGCGCTTTCGGCGCGACTGGACGTCCAGGTGGACCGCGGGGGCAAGACCTATGGGATGCAGTTCCGCCGTGGCGAGCCCGGGCGGTTCAACGATTCGGGCAAGCCGAAGCCGGACTCGATCTTCGAGCCGTTCTCGGATGCCTCGGTGCTCGACATCGTGGGCAAGGCCAAACGCGGTGTCACCGGTACCCGCGTGCGTTACTGGGCGGACCGCCAGATCTTCACCCCCGACGCAAAGTTCTCCTACACCGAGCTCCAGGCACGCGCCCGGCAGACCTCTTTCTTGGTGCCAGGGCTCAAGATCACGCTCCGGGACGAACGCCGTTTGGCAGGCACCCCGGGCGAAGAGGGGACTTTCGAGGAAGTCTTCCACCACGACGGCGGACTCTCCGAGTTCGTTGACTACCTTGCCAACGATGCAGCCGTCACCGACATCTGGCGTTTCCACGGTTCGGGGACCTTCAAGGAATCTGTTCCGGTCATCGACGAGTCGGGCCATAGCCGCATCACCGAGGTGGAGCGCGTCTGCGACGTGGACGTGGCCCTACGCTGGGGGATCGGCTACGAAACAAGCGTTCGCTCCTTCGTGAATATCATTTCCACCCCCAAGGGCGGAACACACCAGACGGGCTTCGAACAGGCTCTGCTCAAGACCTTCCGCAAGGTCATCGAGGCCAACTCCCGCAAATTGAAGGTCGGCAACGACAAGATCGAGAAAGACGACGTTAGTGCGGGCCTGACCGCCGTGCTGACGGTGCGCTTGGCCGAGCCCCAATTCGAGGGGCAGACCAAGGAAATCCTGGGCACCTCCGCGGTGCGCCAAATCGTTTCCAAGGTGATTGAAAAGTCCCTGGGTGCGCAGCTGAACTCCACGGCCCGCGGCGACAAGACCCAGGCTTCGATGCTGCTGGAGAAGATTGTCAGCGAAATGAAGTCGCGTGTTTCTGCGCGCGTCCACAAGGAGACCCAGCGCCGCAAGAACGCCCTGGAAACCTCCTCGCTGCCGACCAAGCTTGCCGACTGCCGCAGCACCGACGTGAAGCGTTCCGAGCTGTTCATCGTCGAGGGCGACAGCGCATTGGGCACGGCAAAGCTGGCCCGCTCCTCTGACTTCCAGGCACTGCTGCCGATCCGCGGCAAGATCCTCAACGTGCAAAAGGCTTCGGTGGCGGACATGCTCTCCAACGCCGAATGTGCAGCCATGATCCAGGTCATCGGCGCGGGTTCGGGCCGCAGCTTCGACATTTCCGCCGCACGCTACGGCAAGGTCGTGTTGATGACGGACGCCGACGTCGACGGTGCGCACATCCGCACACTGCTGCTCACGCTCTTCTTCCGCTACATGCGCCCGATGATCGAGCACGGGCGCGTGTATGCCGCGGTTCCCCCGCTGCACCGCATCGAGGTGATCAATGCCGGATCCAAGGCCAATGAAATGATCTACACCTACTCCGAGGCAGAGATGCACCAGGTGCTGGACAAGCTTGCCTCGGAAGGGAAGCGCTACAAGGAACCCCTGCAGCGTTACAAGGGCCTGGGTGAAATGGACGCCGACCAGCTGGCCGAAACCACCATGGACCCGCGCCACCGCACGCTGCGCCGCGTCGGCCTGGCCCAGGCCGAGAGTGCCGAGCGGGTCTTCGACCTGTTGATGGGTTCGGATGTCGCACCGCGCAAGGAGTTCATCATCGGTGGAGCCGAGCGTCTGGAGCGAGACCGAATCGACGCATAGCGGTCGGTTCCGATGCAGCGTGGCAGGTCCCTTGGGGCCCGCCACGCTGCATTTAAAAGGCGGCGCCGGACGCTCCGGCGCAGTGGATCACTGGAAGAAGCCCGGAGCGATCAGCAGGGTGGTCGGCACCGCGAAGAGGATGATTGCCGTGGCGATGATGAAATTGCGCAGGGCGCTGTTCAGTGGCGGTTCGGGTGTGAGCAGGCGTCGCAGGCGTCGCGAGGAGAGTTCCTCGGTAGGCCCCCCGGGAGTGCCGGTCGGTGGGCTCGCCGAGTGTTTGCCTCCATGGTCGCCCAAGGCGCCGGTTGCGACGGCGAGCAGCGCACGAAGCAGCGTGGGGGACTCGACCTCGCGCAGTGCTGCGTCATCGGCAAGCATTTCCACGAGTTCCTGGACAGCGGCCAGCGAGAGCCTGGACGTGGGCAGCCAGGGAAGCGCGTCGTTCCACGAGGTGAACGCGAGCAGGAGCAGGTCGTGCCGCTGGTCCAGGTGGGCCCGCTCGTGGGCCATGACGGCCCGCAGCTCGTCCGGGCTAAGCTTCTGAACCAGCCCGCGCGAAAGGACCGTGACGGAACCCGAAAAGCTCGGCAGGCAGTAGGCAACCGGCGTTTCATGGTCCAAAACGAGAGTGGCCGGATCCGTGGGAGATCTTTCCGACAGCAACGACAGGATGTGCCGGTGCCTGGAACGCTGGCGGCTGATTCGCCAAGCAGCGCGGATCAACGTCAGGACAAGATGAAACCCGAGCAGTGCCGCGGTGCTCAGGGCAAAGATGTGCACAGGGCCGGGTGAATTTACGTCGGGGTCGCCCATGAGGAGTTTGAAGCCGCCCACGGAGGCCGAAACCAAGGAATCGCCCAGGGGGTTCAGGCCCCAAAAGAGCATGGCGCCGATCATGGAGAGGCCGCCGGCGAGTGCAATCGCCTGCCATACCACCATGGCTGCGAACGGGGATCGTGCGCTCCAGCGGGCGCGCGAAAGCGCGACGGGTATGGGCCATGCCAGAAGGATGGCCAGACCCGCCAGGAGATATGAGGTCAGCAGCACGATGCCCGGCTGTCGGGTGTGGGGTTAGGCGTTGTGCGGGGTGTCGAGCAGCTGGCGTAGCGACTGTGCTTCCTCGGCGGAGATGCCGCCAATGAAGCGAGCCAAAACGGCCTCGCGGTCCATGACCGTGCCCAGTGCTTCGTTCATCAATGCCACGGTGTGGTCCTCGCGGCTGGTGACGGAGGTGTAGCGGTGCGGGCGGATATCGCGTTCGCGCGCCACGAGCCCCTTCTTTTCCAATCGTGCCAGGACCGTCAGGACTGTGGTGACGGCAAGCTCCTTGCCCTCGACATCGCCGGGTGCGGCAAGCTGATCACGAAGTTCGTTGGCCGTGAGAGGGGACGCCGAGTCCCAAAGGAGATCCATTACTGCTCGTTCAAGGTCGCCAAGAGTGGCCAATCTAAGTTCCTTACGCATTCGAAACAGGGTCCCTGCGGACGACGCAAGATCCCGTGAGCGGCACGAAAGGCCACTCACCAACTTCAGTTTACAGTGCGGTGGCTAAATGTTCTACAGTGAGTAGAACGAACTTCTACGGTGTGTAGAAAACAAAGAGTAGACTCGGATCGTCCGAGCAGATGAGTGTTGAGAGGTTGGCCGTGGATCCCCTTGAAATCGCCAGATGGCAATTTGGCATCACCACCGTTTATCACTTCCTGATGGTCCCCTTGACGATAGGCCTGGGGCTGGTGGTCGCCGTGATGCAAACGGCGTGGCATCGCACGGGCAAGGACGAGTACCTGCGCATGACCAAGTTCTGGGGAAAGCTTTTCCTCATCAACTTCATCATGGGCGTTGCGACGGGAATCGTCCAGGAATTCCAGTTCGGCATGGCATGGAGCGAATACAGCCGATTTGTCGGTGACGTCTTCGGGGCACCGCTGGCGATGGAGGCGTTGCTGGCGTTCTTCGTGGAATCGACATTCCTTGGTTTGTGGATCTTCGGTTGGGGCCGTCTGCCCAAGCGCATCCACCTCGCAACCATTTGGTGCGCCTCGCTGGCCACCATCCTCTCCGCTTACTTCATCCTCGTCGCGAACTCCTGGATGCAGCACCCCGTCGGCACCGAAATCGTCGACGGTCGCGCCACGATGACCGACGCATGGGCCGTCTTCACCAACAACACCGCGCTGGTGACGTTCCCGCACACCATCTTCGGCGCCTTCGCCGTGGCCGGTGGATTCCTGCTCGGCATCTCCTGGTACCACCTGTACAAGCGTCGCGCCGCCGGAATCGACACAGTGAATGCGGACGGGACCGTCGTAGTGGGAGAGGATGCAAAGCTCGGCAAGAACCGCGACAAGGTCGACTACCAGGTCTGGATCAAGTCGCTGCGCATCGGCGCCGTGGTCGCCCTCGTCTCCTTCCTCGGTGTGGCGTTCTCGGGCCACGTCCAGGCGCAGCTCATGTTCCAGCAACAGCCGATGAAGATGGCCGCGGCCGAGGCGGCCTGCCACGACGGAACCGGATTCTCGATTCTCTCCATCGGCGACCTCAGCCAGCCGGGCGCCACAACATGCGAAGACATGGTCGCGGTCTGGGAAATCCCGGGCCTGCTCTCCTTCCTGGCGAACGACAACTTCACCACCGAGATCAAGGGCGTCAATTCGCTGCTTCCCGAGTACCAGGCGAAGTACGGCACCCACCTGCCCAACGACCCGATGTACGGGGACCGTGCCGGCAGCGAAATCGACTACCTGCCGGTTATGGCCGTGACCTACTGGGGATTCCGCCTGATGATCACCCTCGGCGGCCTCTCCGCTGTCGCCGCCGGAGTGGCCCTGTGGCTCACCCGCAAGGGAACCGTCCCGGACAGCAAGTGGATCTCCCGCCTGGCGCTCTTCGGCATGCTGGCACCATTCGGCGCGAACTCCGCCGGCTGGATCTTCACCGAGATGGGCCGCCAGCCCTTCGTCGTGGCGCCAAACCCCAGTTTCGAGGGGATCGACCAGGTGTTCATGTTCACCGCCGCGGCGGTTTCCCCGGGAGTCAGCGCCGGAGAAATGCTCTTCTCGCTCATCGCGCTCACCCTGGTCTATGCGGTGCTGCTCGTCGTCGAAGTGGTCCTGTTGACCAGGTTCATTCGCGGCGGCGTCGGAGCCGCAATGCCGGAGCTGAACGACCACCCCGACGACGGGCACAAGGACACAGATGTGCTCTCCTTCGCCTACTAACCGCACTGATTCAAGAGAGGACATTTAAGTGGATTTCCTACCCACCCTGTGGTTCATCCTGATCGCCGTGCTCTGGATCGGCTACCTCTTCCTTGAGGGATTCGACCTGGGCGTCGGCATGCTCATGAAGACCTTCGCCAAGAACGACAAGCAACGACGCGTGTTGCTGAACACCGTCGGCCCCGTCTGGGACGGCAACGAGGTATGGCTGCTGACTGCCGGCGGCGCCACCTTTGCCGCCTTCCCCTACTGGTACGCCTCCCTGTTCTCTGCCCTGTACATCCCGCTGGTGCTGGTGCTGATCGCGCTGATCTTCCGCGCAGTATCCTTCGAATACCGCGGCAAGGCACACACCCTTGCAGCCCGGAACTTCTGGGACTGGGCAATCTGCCTGGGATCGTTCGTCGCGGCCTTCGGCATCGGCGCCATGCTGGCGCTGAGCACCACGGGCCTGCCGCTGAACGCCAACGGCGACCGCGTCGGCGGTGCCTTTGCCTGGTTCAACATGTATGCGGTGCTCGGCGGACTCGGCGTGGTTGCCTTCTGCCTGATCCACGCGCTTTCCTTCCTGACCCTGAAGACCGACGGGGAGATCCGGGTCCGCGCCCGCAAGTTGCTGGGCCGCTGGCTGCCGGTGGCCCTGCTGCCGCTTGCCGGTTGGGCGATCGCCGTGGTGGTGCTCAACCGCAGCGGGATCGCGCTGGTGCCGCTGGCGCTTGCCGTGGTTGCGCTGGTCGTCGCCTGGCTCAGCGCCCTCAAGCGCCGCGAGGGCCGCGCCTTCATCGGCCTGGGGGTCTTCCTGGTCATGGGCGTTGCCACCATCTTCATGGCCGCGTACCCGAACGTTTTGCCCTCGACGATCGACGCCGCGTACAACCTGACGGTGTCCAACGCGTCATCGACCCCCTACACGCTCAAGCTGATGAGTATCGTGGCGGCGTTCGGCGTGCCGCTGGTGCTGGCCTACCAGGGCTGGACGTACTGGGTCTTCCGCAAGCGCATCACCGAGTCGCACATCCCCGAAGCGCACGTCGTCACCTCCATCGTCTAGCCGGACCACCGGCCGGCCGCACAGAAAGCAAGACACGACACCCATGAAACCAGTATTGCCCGCAGGAACCGGATCGCGATTGGTGCTGGCGCTGCTCGCCGGGCTGGCGGCCCTCAAGGCCGTCGGGCTGATCCTGATTGCCGACGCGCTTGCCACGGCCATCGGACAACTGGCGGGCACCGGCAGCGCCGACGTCCAGAGGCTGCTGGCCATGGGACTGGCCGGTGCAATCCTGCGGGCGGGTGCCGTGTGGGGCACCCAGTTCGCCGCACGGCGGGCCGGACTGGGCGCCAAGGAGAAGCTGCGCGGGCAGCTCATGGCCGCCGGGCTGTCCGGGCGGGAGGCGGGATCCGCATCCCGCCCGGACCACGGCGCGCTTGCCGCACTGGCCAGCCGGGGGCTCGACGGGCTGGACAACTACTACACCAAATACCTGCCGGCGGTCGTTGCGGCAACGGTCGTCCCGCTCATGGTGGTGGTGCGGGTGCTGGTTGCCGACTGGGTTTCGGCGCTGATCATCGTGCTGACCCTGCCGCTGGTGCCGGTCTTCATGATCCTCATCGGCCTGCACACCCAGGACCGGGTCAAGGCAGCGGCCGCGGGCCTGGACAGGCTGTCCAACCAGCTGCTGGAGCTGGCCCAGGGGCTGCCGGCCCTGATCGGCCTGCGCCGCGCCAAGGGCAAGGGCCGCGCCCTGGCCCAGGTGTCCGAGGGCTACCGGGAAAGCAGCATGAAGACGCTGCGCACCGCCTTCCTGTCCGGTCTTGCGCTGGAACTGATCGCCACGATTTCGGTGGCCGTCGTCGCGGTGTTCATCGGCGTCCGGCTGGTCTACGGGCACATGGGACTCGAGGCCGGCCTGCTGGCACTGATCCTGGCACCCGAGGCCTACCTGCCGCTGCGCGAACTCGGCGCCGCCTACCATTCCTCCGAGGACGGGGTCGAGGCCCTGGAACGCAGCGAAAAGGTCATCAACGCCGGCACCGTGGAAGCCGGCAATGCCCCGCGGCCTGCCCGCGGCAACGTGCTGGAAATCCGCAACCTGACGGTGCGCCACGCGGGCCGCCGCGAACCGGTCCTGCGCAACGTGGACCTGGCGCTGTCGGCGGGGCAGGCCCACGTGCTGGACGGGGCCAGCGGCACCGGGAAGAGCACGTTGCTGCACGCGGTGCTCGGCCTGGCCGAGGGTGCGGTCGTGGAGGGCTGCATCGCCGTGCGGCCCGAGCGCACCGCCTGGATTTCCCAGCACCCGCGGTTCACCGAGGAAACCGTGCGCGGCGAGATCATGCTGCACGCCGGAAATTCGCTGGACGCCGCGGGACTTGAGGCCGTGTGCCGGGACGCGAACATCGGGCATCTGGCCGACCGCCGGCTCGTGGACTGCAGCCCGGGGGAGTTGCGCCGCGTCGCCGTGGCGCGCGTGCTGGCCCGGGTTGCGGCGGACCCGGCGGTCGAGCTGGTGCTTGCCGACGAGCCGACTGCCCACCTTGACGAGGTATCCGCGGCCCGCGTCCGCGCTGCGTTGCGGCGTCTGACGGACCGTTGCGCGCTGCTGGTTGCAAGCCACGACCGGGTGCTCGCCGCGGCGTTGCGCGGCCAGGCAACGACACATGCTGCAGCCGGCCAAGCAGCCGGCCAGGGGGCCGGACCGACGTCGGACGCGCCCGTCCCGGAAATTCCCGCGGTCCGGGCAACGGAAACCCTGGCGACCGAAATCCCCTCCGGCCGGCGCACGCTGGCGCACTGGAAGCTGCTGCGCTCCCTGCCGTGGTTCCGCGGTGGCATGGGACTGGGCCTGCTGCTGGCAACGCTCGCCGCGCTCTTCGGCGTGGGGCTGACCGGGGTTTCCGGCTGGCTGATCGTCACCGCCAGCCACCGGCCGCCCATGCTGCACCTGATGGTTGCGATCGTCGGCGTGCGCACCTTCGGCATCGGCCGCTCCGTGCTGCACTATGCCGAACAGCTCAAGATCCACGACGCAGTGCTTCGCTTCGCCGGAAACCTGCGCCAACGGCTCTGGGATGCGCTGGTCGCCCAGCCCAGGATGTGGGGCAGGCTCACCCGCTCCGGGGCGGCGCTGGGGCACTTGGTGGCCGAGGTTGACGAGGTCCGCGACGCGGTCCCGCGCGTGCTGGTCCCGCCGGTTGCCGGCGTCGCCACCTGGGCCGTGATCAGCGTCGGCATCGGCTTCTGGGCCCCGCAGGCACTGGGGCTGGCCCTGCTGCTGGGCCTGCTCGCCTTCGTGGTGCTGCCCCTTGCGGTCCTGGCCGTCGAGAGGCGCACCACCATCGCCGTGAGCGAGCACCGCATCTGGCTCGGTTTCAGGGTTCCCACGCTGTTGCGGGCCGCCGCGGACCTGCGCGCCAACAACGCCACCGGCGCGGCGCTGGCCGGGTTCGCCCGGGAGGACGCCAAGGCAACCGCCGCGCTGCGTGCCTCCGCGCGCGGTGCGGGGCTGGCCCAGGGCGGGGCCGCGCTGCTCTCGGCGGTCGCCGCCGTCCTGGCGGTCGCCGTGACGACCGGCGGCGGGGAAGCGGCCGCGATTGCCGGGCTGCTGCTCCTGGCGTTGGGCGAACCGATCGCCAACACCGGCACCTCGGTGCAGCAGCTGCCGCAGCTCGACGACGTGCTCAAGCGCGTCTGGGTCAACCTCGAGGGGGCGCACGCCGAATCGTCCGGCGCCTCCGCGGGGCCGGGCGGGGCGGAAAACCCCGCCGGTCCGGCAGCCAACGCGGCATCCCTGACGGGCCTCCGACTGCACGATGCCAGTGCGGGATGGGACGAAGGCCGGCCGGTCTTTGAAGACGCAAGAGTCGAGGTTGAAGCGGGCAGCTGGGTCGGCCTGACCGGTCCCTCCGGATCGGGCAAGTCGACGATGCTCGCCACGTTCCTGGGCGCGCTGCCGCCGCTGGCCGGCAGCCTGCAGGCACGACGCGGCGACGGAGACTGGACGGAGGCAACGGCCACGGACCTGGCGGTCGTGTCGTGGTGCCCGCAAGAAGCTCACCTCTTTGACTCCTCGGTCCGCTCCAACCTCGGGCTGGGCAGGGAACTGCATGACCAGCCCACCGATCCCGAACTGGTTGCCGTGCTGGCACAGGTCGGCCTGGAGGATTGGCTGGAGACCCTGCCCGGCGGTCTTGACGATCGCATCGGCTCCGGCGGCCACCATCTCTCCGGCGGGCAGCGCCAGCGCCTGGCCGTGGCCCGCGCCCTGGTCGCCCGCTCCCGGGTGCTGCTGCTCGATGAGCCCACCGCCCACCTCGGCGCCGACGAGGCTGTCGAACTGATCGCGGACCTGCGCGGGGCGCTGCGGGACTGTGCGGTATTGGTTGTCACGCACGATGCCTCCGTCGCCGCGCTCTGCGACAGGGTCGTCGATCTGGCCGCGCTCAAGGGCGTGGTCCCGGCCGGGGCCTGAACCGGGCCGCCGGGCAGCCGGCAACGTCGAAGGAGCGTTCCGTGCCTTCGACGTTGTCAGGCACAAAGTCCCTGGTTCATGGTTTCGGGCCCGCGTAGTGTGAAGCCACGCCCCGGACTGTGCGGTTGTTCCAGCCGGCGCGGGTTCAGCTGGTTTTCCCGATCGTGAGGGTTTGAGATGAGCGATTCCACGGTGGCAGGAGACCATGTTCCGCTGTCGGCGCCGTACTACGGGGCCAGCCTTCCGACCGCCTTCAAGCGGTTCTGGCAGAAGTGCGCGACCTTTTCCGGACGGGCTAGCCGCAGCGATTTCTGGTGGTGGGAGCTGGTCGGCGCCATCGTCGGGCTGATCCTGTATTCGATCTGCATCCCCTCGCTCTTGACCGCGTTGTCCGAGCGATCCCGGGGAGCCGGCTTCCACCTGAACGGCGGAATGATCCTTTTCATCGTGCTCGCGAGCATCTGGGGCCTCGCCACGATCGTGCCGTCGCTCGCCCTTGCCTGGCGCCGGCTGCATGACGCGAACTTCAGCGGCTGGTTCTTCCTGCTTGCGCTCATTCCCGGCATCGGCGGGATCATCCTCCGGTGCTTCGCCCTCGTGCCCTCGAACCCGCTCGGCGTGCGCTTCGACAAACCGGAAACGCCCGGACCTGGCGCGACCTGAACGTCGGGCGGGAACCGGGCGTCCGCTTGGGTCCGCCCTTATATGCGGTAGGATTCCTCACCGGCTCGGGGCCGTTGGCCGGGGCCGCCAGTGGATCTCATCCCGCTTCTCGAACGGAGGCTCCCACTGTCTACTCGGCGAAACAAGTTCCTGATGATGTCGGGGGCAGCGCCCACTGCCGGGCTGCTGGCGCTTTCCGGCTGCAGCAGCACGCCCGGTGGCGACAACCCGCCCACGCCTGCGCTGCCCGCCACCGAAATTTCGGGCACTGTGCCGGAACCATCGGTCGCGGTGCCGCCTGCAACGTCCGGCGTGCCGACCCCTGCACCGAGCGAATCTTCCGGTATCTCAAATGCCAACCCGATCCCACACAATGCACTGGAGTATGCCGACGCGCTGGTCAGGGCCTGGGGCGCAGGCGACCGGGACCGCATGGCGCAGTTGGCCAAGTCAGGTGTGTTGGAGGTGCTGGATCAATACGGCAAGGTCGGCGGGCCGCATTGGGGCCAGTCGGGCCACGACGCCGGGGCCGGATCGGTATTCGTGAGCTACGTAAACACCAAGGACGGGAAGAAATTGGAAATGAGGGTAGAGAACGAAGCAGCCCCGAATGGGCAGGCGCACGCCGTTGCCGAGGCCAAATTCGACAATTAGTCGCACAAAGCCAAATTCCTGGCAGGCGGTGGCGGCGCTAAGGCAAGCAGGAGTTGCCGAAACCGGATTGCGGACACGCAAAGAAGCGAAGGACGGCAATAGCTTCCGGCTGCCCCGTCCACCATGTTCCGCGGCACGGCGATTGCCCATATCCAAGAGGCGGATGAACTCCGCGCCTCCATGCTGAACGTCTGCATCGGTCGTTGACCCGCGGACAAGTGAATCCACCGCCATGCGTCCCGGGAAAGGAACGAGGCCTGCGATGAAGCCGTATCCGGGCAGTTCGGCCAACGACCCGTGCTCCGCGGGCCGTCACACTCGTGTCGAGGGCGCAACGCGGGAAGGCTGACTGACAAGGCGATAAGTATAAGTGTTTTCAAGCAGCGGAGTGTTCTTCGAGTATGGAAAACCTGAATCCAAGTAGCCGGCGACAATCAATTGGGTACCCATTACGCGTGAGCACTTGGCATCGGATTGCCTAACGTGTGAAGTAATCCAGACGTACTCGTTTGGGTGATGGGGATGAATCCGGCATACATGGTTAACGGCTTCCAGGGTCGAGACGATCTGGTGGCAATTGGATCCACGAAACCGGGTTGCTTGAAAACATTTGGCTGGAGCCGGCGATTGGTTTATCCCGTGGGGGGATGCTTTCGGCAAGCGCAGGTTCCTGCCAGCCTAGAGTGAGGGGACTCTATCGCACGATCAACAACCGCAGGAACCCTGGGGAACCTGCTGAGCGGTTCGTTGTCAGGACGCTGCGTTCGAGGAGCAGCGCGAAGAGGCAAGTGGTGATCGGCGCGGCGTTTGGCCGCATCCAATGATAATAATTGCCTTCACAACCAAACCGGAGAACGATTCAATATATTCAAAATAATTTGTATATTCTTGGGGGAATCTAAAATGACTTTGATGAACAAACATGAGGATTTGCAGGAGTTCTTGGGGAACCCTGAATCCACCTCGTCGATGATCTACCTTCCGGAGAGCCGCCCCAAGGTGAGCCTCATCATCCCGACGCTCAACGAGGCGAAGAACCTCGTTCACGTGCTGCCGACCATCCCGGACATCGTGGATGAGCTGATTATCGTTGACGGGGAATCGACCGACGGCACCCTGGACGTCGTGCGTGAATTCCGGCCGGATGCGGTGATCGTTCTCGAGCAGCGCCATGGAAAGGGCCACGCCCTGCGGGCCGGCTTTGAGGCCGCCCGCGGCGACATCATCGTGATGATGGATGCCGACGGTTCGATGGACGTGGGAGACATCGTCGTCTTCATCGCATCGCTTCAAGCGGGGGCCGACGTGGTCAAGGGATCCCGTTTTGTGCAGGGAGGCGGCAGCAGCGACCTGACCTTGCTGCGCACCGCCGGCAACCTCGCCCTCACCCAGGCCGTTCGAATGGTCTTTGGCGGGCGCTACTCGGACTTGTGCTACGGCTACATGGCCTTCTGGCGCCACGTGCTTCCGGCCTTCGAAGGCGAAGTCGGAGGCTTCGAGGTGGAGACCTTCCTGAACATCCGGGCCCTGGCGGCCGGCCTGCGCGTCGTGGAAGTCGCCTCGTTCGAGAGTTCGCGAATCCACGGAGAAAGCAACCTGCACACCTTCCGGGACGGGGCACGCGTACTGCGAACCATCTACCGGGAACGCCGCGGGCTGACACGTGCCCGCTCCGGCCTGGGCGTGCCGCGTCCTGCCGTACACGCAATGGTGGGAGCCGCTTACCTGGCGCGTCAGGCGGAGGATGTATGAGCTCCGTTACGACTTCGGTCGTGATCTGCACATACACTGAGCGGCGCTGGGAAGACCTCGTGGCATCCGTGGCCTCCGTGCGGGGCCAAGGCCTGCCATGCGACCAGCTGGTTGTCGTTGTCGACCACAATCCCGAATTGCTGGCACGGGCGCGGTTGGACCTGGACGGCGTCGAGGTGGTTCCAAGCACGGGCCCGCGTGGGTTGTCCGGGGCGCGAAACACCGGGATCGGCGTGGCCCGTGGCGAGGTGGTGGTGTTTCTCGACGACGATGCAACCGCCGATCCGCAATGGCTGGAACGGCTTGTCGCACCGTTTGCCGATCCACGCGTGCTTGGAGTCGGCGGTTCCGCGGTCCCCGTCTGGGAGAGCGCCGAACCGGCATGGTGGCCGGCGGAGTTCGGCTGGGTGGTCGGCTGCAGCTACACGGGCCTGCCGGGGGAGCGCGCCTCGGTGCGCAACCTCATGGGGTGCAACATGTCGATGCGCAGCACCGTCCTGGGGGCCGTCGGCGGCTTCGACTCCGGGCTGGGCCGCACCGCGGCCGGCGCGGCGGGCTGCGAGGAGACCGAATGGTGCATCCGCGCTTCCCGGGCTTTCCCCGACGGCGTGTTCCTCTATGAACCGGATGCCGTCGTCCACCACCGGGTCCCGGAGGCGAGGGCCTCGTGGTCGTACTTCCGCACCCGCTGCCACGCCGAGGGTGTCTCCAAGGCACGGGTCGCTCGCACGGCGGGCCCTTCGCGGGCACTCTCCGCGGAACGCTCCTACGTGGGCAAGACCCTGCCCTCCGGGGTCCTGCGCAACCTCGCCGCGGGGCTCCGCATGGACCGGTTCGGTCCGGCCAGGGCCGGGGCGATCGTGGCGGGGCTGTCGTTCACCACGGCCGGTTTCCTGAGGGCACGGCTCGCCGGCCCGGGCGAGCCGGTGGCGGAACTGCCGGCGGTGCCGCCGGTCCTGCCCCTGGTCATCGACCTGCAGGATCCGGGCGCGGCGCTGGACACCCTGGAGCCCGGCGCCACGCACCGAAGTGCGTTGTGCCTGGTCACCAACGGAGGCGACCCCGTCGCCAAGCTGCGCATCGAGCTCTCCGGCGAGGAACCGCTCACCGCCGAGCTGTTCCGCCGGCGGATGGCGGAAGCGGCGCCCCGGGCCGATGCCTCCCAACAGAGGCCCGAACGGGCGACCGCCGCGGCACCGGGCGACGGGATCCCGGCGACGGTGGTCATTGCCACCAGGAACCGCCCCGCGCAACTCGTAGAATGCCTGGACTCGGTCCTTTCCGGCACCGCGTCCGCGCAGCGCATCATCGTCGTTGACAACGCCCCGTCGGACAACCAAACCGGCGAGCTGATGGCCCTGCGCACCGCGCAGGACCCGCGCCTGGTCTACGTGCGCGAGGACCGGCCGGGGCTGGCCCACGCCCACAACGCCGCCCTTCCGCACATCGACACGGAAATCGTGGCCTTCACCGACGACGACGTGCTGGCCGATCGGCACTGGCTCGAGCGGATCGTGCGCGTCTTTGCCGAGGATGCGCAGGCCGTGTGCGTCACCGGCATGATCGCGCCCCGCGAGCTCGAGACGCTTCCGCAGCAGTGGGTCGAGGGCAACGAGACCTACGACAAGGGCCTCGGCCGCCGGGTGTTCGACGCCTCTCGGGGCAACGGCGAAAATCCCCTGTTGCCCTACGCCTCCGGGGCCTGCGGCTCCGGGGCGAACATGGCCTTCCGGACCTCCTACCTGCAGGGTGCCGGGGGTTTCGAGACGGCACTGGGCACCGGGACGGTGGCGATGGGCGGGGACGACCTGGCCGCGTTCTACGACGTGTTGGATTCGGGGCACCGGATCGTCTACGAGCCGGCGGCCATCGTGCTGCATCCCCACCACCGCGAGTATGCCGCCCTGCGCCGCCAGGTCTACGGGTACGGGGCCGGGCTCGGCGCACACCTGACGCGATGCCTGCTGCGCGATCCGCGCATGGTCCTGGTCCTGGCCCTGAACGTGGCCTCCCTTCAGGCCAGGGCCGCCCGGATACTGCGCCCGCCGGCCGTCGAGGGGCTGCCTCCGTGGCCGAAGGACCTGTTGCGGGAGCACCGGCGGGGATTGATCTCCGGCCCCGGGCGGTATGTACTGAGCCGACACAGGCTCAACCGGGCAGCCAGGCAGGGGGGAACGCGATGAGCCAGGACATTCCGATCCTGCTGTACCACTCCGTCAGCGACCAGCCCCCGGCCGACTTCAAGCCGTGGGCGGTGGGCAGCGGAATGTTCGAGGAACACCTCGACACGCTCGTCGAGCTCGGCTACACGGGCCTGACCGTCGGCCAACTCATGGAACTGACCCTGGCGGGGCGCCCGGTGCCGGAACGGACCGTGGTGGTGACCTTCGACGACGGATTCTCCGATTTCGCGTCGAACGCCTGGCCGCTGATGAAGGCCAGGGACTTGCCCGCCACCCTCTACGTCACCGCGGGGCTGGTGGGCGGCAGCAGCGAATGGCTCGAACCCATGGGCGCCGGCGGTTTGCCCATCCTTGGGGCGCTCGATATCGGGGCGCTTTCCGACGACGGCGTGGAAATCGGGGCCCACAGCATGACCCACCCGCAGCTGGATGCCGTGGGGCGCGGGCGGGCCTGGCGCGAAATCCTTGACAGCAAGAATGCGCTGGAGGCGATCGTGGGCAGGCCGGTCGAGACCTTCGCCTACCCCCACGGCTACCACGACCGTGCGACCAAGAAGATGGTCGCCGATGCCGGCTACACCTCGGCCGCCGCGGTGCGCAACGCCCTGAGCCATGCCGGGGACGACAGGTTCGCCCTGGCCCGGTACACCGTGATGGCGGACTGCACCGCGGAACACCTCGCGGGCGTCCTGGACGGGCGCCACGCCAAGCGCGCCCCCCGCCGGGAGCGCCTGCGGACCGCCGTGTGGCGGGAAGTCCGTCGCTTCCGTGCGAGGAATGGATCATGACAGTTCAAACAGCCCCGACCACGCACCAGGTGGATTCACCCGTTCCCCGGGACAAATGGCGCAGCGTACTGGCCGGCGACCCGCTGGCCCTGCCCGAGCATTCCCCGGAATGGATCGACGCGCTGACCGACGGCGGCCGCTACCGCGATGCCAGCCGCCTGTACACCTTTGCCGACGGCCGGGAAGTGATCCTGCCGCTGGTGAGGCGCCGCGGCCCCGTCGGCATTGGCGGATGGCTGCTGTCCTACCCCTCGGGCTGGGGCATGGGCGGACTGGTGGGGGCCGGAATCGACGCGGATGTTGCGCGCGCCGTGCTGCACGACCTGCGCCAACTCCGCCGGCAGCGTGTGGCCATCCGGCCGGACCCCCGGCGCTGGCAGGCTTGGGCGGAAGCCCTCGACGGGAAGGTGCTCACGATTCCGCGACGCGTGCACGTCATCGACCTGGGCGAAGGCGCTGAAAAAGTGTGGCATGGCCTGTCCAATTCGACGCGCCGACACGTCCGGAATGCCGAACGGCTAGGAGTGCGCATCGAAACGGGCCACTCCGGTGCCCTGCTGCAGGACTACTACTCGTTGTTCCTTTCCTCGGTGGACCGCTGGGCCGAGCACCAGCACGAGCCGCGGGCGCTGGCCCACGCGCGGGCCAGTCTGCGAGACCCGTTGGCCAAGTTGGAACTCATCGGCCGGCACCTAGGTGAGGGGTTCTTGGTGACGCTCGCCTACATCGACGGCAAGCCCGCCGCCGGGTCGATCACGCTGTACGGCCGGACGGCGCATTACACGCGTTCGGCCATGGACCGGGAACTGGTCGGCAGGACGGGCGCCGGAGAGCTTGTCCAATGGACGACCATCAAGTTGGCCTGCGAGCGCGGGTGCGCCGTCTACAATATGGGCGAGTCGGGACAGTCGGCCGCGCTGGCACAGTTCAAGGAGAAGTTCGGGGCCCGCCCCTTCGACTACGCCGAGCTGCGGCTGGACCGGCTGCCGTGGACCCGCACCGACGCCGTGCTGCGCCGCGCGGCCAAGCGGGTCCTGGGCTTCCGCGATGTTTGAGCGACCGCAAACCAGCATGCGGCGACCGGTTGACCGGTTCCGCCCGAGCAACGAGTGTTGAGAGATGGTGCGTCCCATGATCAAACACCTGGTTGCCTCTCCCGTTCCGCGGGAGAAGTGGCACAGCGTCCTGGCCAACGATCCGGGGGCCCTGCCGGAGCACGCCCCGGAATGGATTGATGCCATGGAGGCGGACGGCCGCTACCGCGATGCCAGCCGCCTGTACTCCTTTGCCGACGGCCGGGAGGTGCTGCTGCCCCTGGTTGCGCGCCGCGGCCTGGCCGGCGTCGGCGGATGGCTCCAGTCCTACCCGTCGGGATGGGGCATGGGAGGGCTCGTCGGCGATGACGTCGACGCCGACATGGCCCGCGCGGTGCTGCACGACCTGCGCAGGCTGGGTCGCCAGCGCGTGTCCATCCGGCCCGATCCGCAACGCTGGCACCCCTGGGCCGAAGCCCTCGACGCGGGCGTCCTCACGATCCCGCGCCGCGCGCACGTCATCGACCTGGCCGGAGGGACCGAAGGAGCCTGGAACGGACTGTCCAAGTCTGCCCGCCGCGGCATCCGGGCCGCGGAACGGGAAGGTGTGCGCATAGAAACGGGCCACTCCGGCGCCCTGCTGGGGGAGTACTACTCGCTGTTCCTCACGTCGGTCGACCGCTGGGCCGCGCACCAACACGAACCGCGCATGCTCGCCCACGCGCGGGCCAGGCGGCGGGACCCGCTGGGCAAGCTGCAGTCGATGGGCCGCCACCTGGGGGAGAACTTCACCGTCACGCTCGCCTATGTCGATGGCCGGCCGGCAGCCGGGTCCATCACGCTTTTCGCCGCGACGGCCCACGACACCAGGGCGGCCATGGACAAGGACCTGGTCGGGTCCACCGGGGCCGGGGAGCTGGTCCAGTGGACGACCCTGCAAATGGCCTGCGAGAGGCGCTGCGCCGAGTACCACCTGGGCGAGTCCGGCCAGTCGGCCGCGCTGGCCCGGTTCAAGGAGAAGTTCGGGGCCGTGCCCCACGACTATGCCGAGCTGCGGCTGGACAGGTTGCCCTGGACCCGCACCGATGCCACGCTGCGCCGGGCGGCCAAGCGGGTCCTGGGATTCCGCGATGTCTAGCCGGCCCTGGACCGCGGCGCTGGGTGCCTGCCTGGCCCTTGCCATGGTTCCGCTCCTCGGATCCAGCGTGCGCCCGCAGGTGATCGACCAGGACAGCGGGTCGTTGGCCGCCGAGGTGGAGCCGGGCGGCTTCGCGATGCCACCCGTGGTGGCGCCCCGGGGCAAGGATCCCGCCGCCGTGAAACCCCAAGGCAAGGTCCTCCTGGATGAGGACTTCGACGGAAACAAGCTCGACACCTCCGTCTGGAACACCTGCCACTGGTGGCAGGAGGGCGGCTGCACCATCGGCTCCAACGAAGAGCTCGAGTGGTACCTGCCGCAACAGGTGAAGGTCTCGGGCGGGGCCCTGCAGCTGACCGCCGAACACCGCGCCATCTCCGCCTCCGACGGCAAGGACTACGGGTTCGCCTCGGGCATGGTCACCACCGGGCCGCCGGCCCACGAGAAGGCGCCCAAGCTGGCGTTCACCTACGGCAAGGTCGAGGCCCGCTTCCGGATCCCCACGGGACAGGGGCTGTGGCCGGCCATCTGGCTGCTTCCGGCAAATGAGAACTCCACGCCCGAGATCGACATCCTGGAGGTGCTGGGCCACGATGCGGGGCGGCTGCGGATGCGCCTGCACCCCAAGGACAGGAACGCAAGCTCGATCGGGAAGAAGTACGTCCTCCCGGACGGGTACACCCTCGCGGGGGGATGGCACACGATCGCCGTGGACTGGTCGCCCGGCAAGCTCGTGTACTACCTGGACGGGCGGCAGGTGTGGCAACTGGTGGACAAGCAGGTGCCCGACGAGCCGATGTACCTGGTCATGAACCTTGCGGTGGGTGGATCCTTCCCCGGGGCACCCGACGCCGACACCAAGTTCCCTGCAGTCTTCGGCATCGACCACGTCCGGATCCGGAGCAATGACTAACGTGAAAAAAGGACTTGTGGCCTCGGTCAAGGCGCGGATGGGCGATCCGCTGCGGCGCAGCGCCGACGCGCTGATCATCGGCACCGGGCTGACCTCGCTGTTGGGCCTCGCCTTCTGGGCACTTGCCGCGCGCTGGCTCCCGACCGAGGCAGTGGGCGTGGGCGCGGCGCTCATGTCGACGGTGACCCTGCTGGCCAACTTCGCGACCCTGGGGATGCGCAACGGGCTGCTCCGCTTCCTGCCGGCGGCCGGCTCCGGCACCCCGCGGCTCATCCTGACCTGCTACGCGTTCTGCGCCGGGGCGGCCATGCTCGCCGCGGGGATCTTCCTGGCCGGGCAGCCCGTGTGGGCGGAAAAACTCGGGTTCCTGCGCGAAAGCCCCCTGGCCGTGCTCGCGTTCGTGCTGGGCACGGCCGTCTGGGTCGTCTTCGTCCTCCAGGACCAGGTGCTCATCGGACTGCGGCGCACCGGCTGGGTGCCGATCCAGAACGGGGTCTCCTCGGTGCTGAAGATCGCCGCGCTGCCGCTGCTCGCCTCGACGGTGGCCTGGGCGGTCTTTGCCGCCACGGTGCTCCCGGCAGTGCTTGCGGTCCTGTTCGTCACCGCCCTGGTGTTGCGCTTCGCGCGGCAGGCGGCCGCCCTGGATCCCCGCCCGCCCGCGGAGGCCCGCGTCCCGCTGGCCCGGCTGGTCAGGTTCGCCGCCCCCGACCACCTGGCGTCGCTGCTCTGGTTTGCGACCACCGACGTGCTGACCCTGATCGTCCTCCACGTGGCGGGCGCGGAAGCCAGCGCCTACTGGTTCATGGCCAACACCGTGGGGTATGCGTTGTACCTGGTCACCAGCAACGTCGGCAGCGCGCTGATCGCCGAGTCGGTGCACGACCCGGACAACGCCACGGCCCATGCCCGCAGGGCCCTGCTGCACAGCGCCCAGCTGGTCGTGCCGGCCGCGCTCGCCGGGATCCTGCTGGCACCCCTGGTGCTGCACCTGATGGGCCCGCACTACGCCGAAAACGCCACGGGCGCCCTGCGGCTCATCCTGGCCTCGGCGATCCCGCAGCTGATCGTGGGCATCGGCATCAGCACCGCCCGGGTGCGAGGGGACATGCGCACCGTGCTCGGGGTGTACGCATTCACCGCCGCCGCCACCTGGGGAGGATCCTGGCTGGCCCTGGGCTGGTGGGGGCTCACCGGCATCGGCGTGGTGATCCTGGCCAACCAGTCACTGGTCGCGCTGTTCCTGCTGTGCTCGGGGCGCTCGGGGCTGTGGGCGGACCGCCGGGGCTGGCAGTCGTTCGCGGCCGCGGCGGGGCAGCTGCCCCGCGCCTGGCGGCAGTGGCGCAACGCCCGGCGCAGCGGGCGCCTGGTGGCACCCGCCCTGGCTGCCTGCGGGCTGCCGGCCGACGCGCCGACCCGGCTGCTGACCTCGGACTCCGACACCCTGGTGCTGGCCGTCGGCGGCGCGGAGGGGGAGACGGTGGTCAAGATCGCCATCTCGCCGGCCGCCTCGCGGGGCATCGACCTCCATGCCGCGGCCGTGGAAGGCCTCGGCGCGGAAGTTGGCGGCGACCTGGCGGCGCTGCTGCCGCGGGTGGTGCAACGCGCCACGCTCGACGGCCAGCGGGTCCTTGCCGAGACCCGGCTGCCGGGCCGGCCTGCCACCGACCCCGCCACCGACCCGGCCGGCGCAGAGGCGGTTGCCCGCGCCGTGCTCGCCGCGATGGGCCGGATCCACTCGGCGACGGCCGCCTTGCGGGTCATCGACGAGGGGCTGCTGGCCGAATGGGTCGACGGCCCGATCGACGCGATCCGGCAGGTGTACGGCCTTCCGGGCGCCTCGGCCAGGCTGGACAGGCTCTCCGCCGAATTGCGCGGGGCCTGGCGTGGGCGGCAGGTGCTCACGGGCTGCGTCCACGGGGACCTGTGGCCGGGCAACGTGCTGCTGGGCGGGGCACCGGGAACCCCGTGCGTGAGCGGCATCGTCGACTGGGAAAACGCACGCACCGTCGGGCTGCCGGACACCGACCTGGTCCACTGGTGGCTCACGACGCGACCCGGCGAGCTGGGCAGCGCGGTGCTCGAGGCGCTGGAAAGGCCCGATGACCTCAGGTCGGGGCTGGCCCGGCTGGGCGTGGAACTTCCCAACGGGGATCTGGAAATCGAGCACCTGGTGTTGCAGACTTGGCTGTGGCACGTCGAGGCGGGCCTGGCCCGTGCCTCGACCAACAGGGTCGGGCTCGTCTGGCTGGCCCGCAACGTCGGACCGGTCATCAGGTTGTTCGACGTCGACAACAGGAAAACAACGGCTGGGGGCCTGCGGTGAGTGTACAGAGTCACCCGGCGCTGCCGGTTTCACGGACCCCGCAGGAACCACCTGCGACTCCGGGCCCGCGGCCCGCCCACTCGCTGGCGCGGCCCGCCGGTGGGCGCCTCGCGGGGCTCCGCCGTGAGCTGGTGTTCGTGGCCGTGCCGCTCGTGGCCGCCGCACTCTGGATCCTGGGTTTCCGGGGGGCCGACCCGCGCACCATGGGTGCGCTGGGCTTGCTGACCCTGTTCACCCCGCTCACGGTGGCGGCGCTGGTGTTGCTGCTGGGAGGGTTCCTGGCCAGCTTGTACCGGAAGCGCCCGGAATGGGTGCTTGGCATCTACCTGGTGACCTACGTCGGCCTGATGCACGGCACGCCGCCGGTGCTCTACGGCACCCTCCGGTACGCGTGGGCCTACAAGCATGTCGGCATCGTCGACTACGTCATGCGCAACGGGTCGGTGGACCCGGGCATCGAGGCCGGGCAAATCTACCACAATTGGCCCGGCTTCTTCACGGGCGGCGCCCTGCTGACGGAGCTGTCCGGCCAGCCGGACACCCTCGGCATCGCCTCCTGGGCGCCGGTGGCCTTCAACCTGCTGAACCTCGTGGTGCTTCGCTTCGTCTTCCGCGGCCTGACCCGAGACCGCACGGTCATCTGGCTGGGGCTGATGTTCTTCCTGCTCATCAACTGGGTGGGACAGGACTACTATTCCCCGCAGGCCGTGGCCTACGTGCTGTACCTGGGACTGATCGGGGTCATGCTCCGCCGGATGCCGCGGCGGGCCATGATCTGGCCGTTCGTCGCCATCGTCGCGGCGATCGCCGTCAGCCACCAGATCACCCCCATGATGATGCTGCTGGCGGTCTTCGCGCTGATCGCCCTGCGCCGCACCAAGGGCTGGTACCTTCCGCTGGTGGCGGGCGCGATCACCGCGGGCTGGGCGCTGACCGGGGCGCTGGACTACACCCTGCCGAACCTCATGGACCTGGTGTCGGAATTCGGCAACGTCGTGGGCAACGCCGACCAGACCCTGGAAAAGTCCAGCGGGCAGACCAGCCAGGCGGACCTGCAGGTGGTCTGGGGCGGCAGGTTCACGGTGGCCGTCTCGGTGCTGGCCTCGCTGATCGGGGTGTGGCGCCACCGGACGACCGGCGGCCTGCTGCTCACCGCCACGACGCTCATGGTCCTGCCGGGCGTCCTGGTGCTGACCACCGGGTTCGGCGGCGAGGTGCTCTTCAGGGCCTTCCTCTTCGCGGCCCCGTTCATCGCCATCCTCGCCGCCCAGGCCTGCATCCCGCGCGACGGCCGCGGTTTCCCGTTGCGCAGCCTGGTGACGGCCGCCGCCATCATGGCCATGGTTGCCCCGGGGTTCCTGCTCGGGTACTACGGGAAGGAACGCGAGAACTACTTCACCCCCCAGGAGGTGGAGGCATCGCGTTGGGTGTACACGCACGCCGCGCCGGAGTCGCTGCTGGTCGAGGGCAGCACGAACTACCCTGGCCGCTTCATCGACTACGACAAGTTCACCTATGTGCCGTTGGACCGCGAACCGGAAGACTCGACGGCCGAAATGCTGGATGACCCGGCGGCAAAGTTGGCGCGCTGGTTCGCCGACCCGAAGTACGCCGACGCCTACGTGCTGATCACCCGGGGACAGAAGCTCGCGGTCGACAACGGCGAGGCCATGCCGCCGGGCAGCCTGGACCGGATCGAGGAGTCGTTGCGACGTTCCAAGGACTTCAAGATCGTCTTCCAGACGCGGGACGCGATCGTTTTCGCGTCATCGGAGCAGGGGGCGGGGAAATGAGCCGCCGGCGGTTGCTGCTGACCGAGGCCGCCGTGGTTGCCGCGGCGTTGCTCTTGCTGCTCATCGTCGAGGTTGCCTGGGTGCGCACGGTCTGCGCCGCGGCATTCTGCCTGCTTGTGCCCGGGTACGGGTGGGCCCGCAGGATGGACCTGAAGGACCGGGGCGACACGCTGGCGCTGACCGCCGTGTTCAGCATCTGCGCGACGATTGCCGTGGGAACCGCCATGGCGGTGACCGGGTGGTGGTCGCCCGTGGCAGGATTCGCCCTCTTGGTGCTCATCGCGCTGTGCGGTTTCCTGCCGTTGCGCCGCCCCGCCGCGGACCACACCGTTGCCGACCCGAAAACCGGAACCTTCTCGCTCGAGATCGAAAAGGTTTCCCGGCTGCGCGTGGACTATCCCGTCCGCGATCCGGACAGGGAATCGCCGGATGCGGACCGCGCTGCGGGCCCCGGGGTGCGGGGATGAGAACCCCGGTGGTCCACTGACGTGGACGGCCCCGAAACCAACGTGGAAACAGGGCCGGGAAACGGGTTCCGGACGCACGGTCCGGCCCTCCGGCACCCCTGGGTGGCAAGCGGCACGGCGCTCGCGGCGCTTGCCCTCGCGGTGCTTCCACGCCTTGACCTGCTCGGGCGCGGATTGATCCCGGTCCTTCAGGCATTGGTTCCGGCGCTTTGCCTGGCCGCGGCGGTCGTCTCGATGCCGCTGGCGCTTGGCCGGCGGCGTGTTCCCGCACTGCTGCTGCTCTCGGGAGCCGTGCTGGGATTGCTGCCGACGCTGGTGCCCGTCGCCGGCCTCCCCGCGGCCTCCGCGGCGGCACCGATCACGGTGTTCAGCGTGAACGTCGAGCATTCGCAGGCGGACGTGGCCGCCCTGGCCGACACCATCAAGGCACGTCACGCCGACGTCGTGGTGCTCGTCGAGGTCGATGAACAACTGATCGGCGACCTGCTTGCCCGTGGCGTCAAGGGGACCCTGCCCTACCGGTCGCAGACCGTGACTCCCGGGGACACCGCGGGAACGGCGATTCTTTCCAGGTTCCCGCTGAAGCATGAATCCCGGATTCCGGTGGCGGAAGGGATCGAGGCCTTCGACCACCCGTCGGTCGTGATCGAGCATCCGCGCTTCGGGACGATCCGCGTGGCGGCCGTGCACCCCCACGCGCCGGTCGTCGACGGCGCGGACAAGTGGAGAAGCATCCTTGGGTCGATCGACGCCTGGCAGTCCACGCGCACGGACATCCCCATGCTGCTGGCCGGGGACTTCAACGCCGGCCATGCGCACCCCGCATTCAGGGAGATCGCCGCGGACTTCACCGACACTTCCGCCGCCGCAGGCATTTTTCCGATTCCCACGTGGCCGGCAACCGGCCGCTTCCCGGCGTTCACGGCCATCGACCACATCCTCGTCCGCGGTTTGGCCGCCACGGGTTGGCAACGCGTGCCCGTCCCCGGCACCGACCACTACGGAATCATCGCAACAGTCACCGGCATCGAGCCGGGCCGGCCATAGGGCGTGGTCCCGGCACCGACGCGGCAAGCGCCGTCCCGGACCCCGTGCGGGGGAGCGGGACGGCGCTTGCCATCGATGTTGCCGCGTTGATTCCGCCAGTTGGCGTCTAGTCCTCGAGCAGCGAGTCCTGGACGGCCACGCGCTTGGCGGCCCCGACCTGGACCACGCCGGAATCCGCGAACGGCAGGCTGTTCACCTCGGGTGCCACCAGCGGTGCGCGGGTCGCCGGGGCCTGCGGAAGGCCGCCGTCCACTGGCTCCGCCGGGGTCGCGCCGATGGACCCGCCGAGCACGTCGATGCCCTGGGCCAGCGGCACGCCGGAACCGTCGCGCTTCGCGTATTCGGTCGGCAGCGCACGCACCACGCCGGCGGCCGAGGCGGCACGGGCCGGGCCCGCGCCGGCGTAGGCCAGTTCCAGCTGGTCCTCGCCCTTCAGGAAGCGGTGCGCCCGCACGCCTGCGGTGGCACGTCCCTTGGACGGGTACTCGGCGAAGTCGGTGACCTTCACCGTGTGGGAGGCCGTGCCCGGCAGTGCGTCGGAACCGGTGGCGATCGACACGAACACCGGCTGCTGCGCGGTCTCCGGGACCACGCCGAAGAAGATCACGGTGTCCTCGGCGCCGAGCTTGATGCCGGCCATGCCGCCGGCGGTGCGGCCCTGCGGGCGCACGGTGTTGGCGGCAAAGCGCAACAACTGGGCCCCGCGGGTGACGAAGACCAGGTCGGCCTCGTCGGCGGAGACCGAGGCGCCGACGACCGTGTCCTTGTCCTTGAGCGTGATCGCCTCCCACTCGTCGCGGTTCAACGGGTATTCCGGGGTCAGCCGCTTGACCACGCCTTTGGCGGTGCCCAGCGCGATGACCCGGTTCAGCGGCACCAGCGCCACCATCTTTTCGCCCTTGGCCAGCTGGGCGAACTCGGCGATCTTGACGCCGCCGGTCAGCTGCGGGAAGCCGTTGGCCGGGGGCAGCAGCGGCAGGTCGACGACCTGCAGGCGCAGCATGCGGCCGGTGGAGGTGATGCCGCCGATCTCCCCCCGCGCCGTGGTGGCCACCAGGGAACCGAGCACGTCGTGCTTGGTGCGGGCACCCGAGTCGTCGATCGGGTCCCGGTCCGCGGTGCGGGCCACCTGGCCGGTGGCCGAAAGCACCACCCAGCACGGGTCGTCCGCGATCTCCAGGCTCAGCGGAGCCGCCTTGCCGGTGCCGACCACGGCCGGCATGGTGGTGCCCTTCAGCGGCGTGCCGGACTCGGACTCCAGCAGCACGGTGCGGCGCGGGGTCGCGAACTTCTCGCCCATTTCCGCCAGCTCGGAGGAGACGAGCTCGCGCAGCACGGGCTCGGAATCCAGGATGGCGCGCAGCTCGTCGATCGCGGCGCGCAGCTCCTCGGCTTCCTTCTCCAGCTCGATCCGGGAGAAGCGGGTGAGCTGGCGCAGGCGCAGCTCCAGGATGTGGTTGGCCTGCAGCTCGGTCAGGTCGTAGATCTTCATCAGGCGTTCGCGCGCCTGCGCGGTCTCGTCGGAGGAGCGGATGATCGCGATGACCTCGTCGATGTCGACGATCGCGATGAGCAGGCCCTCGACCAGGTGCAGCCGGTCCAGCTTCTTCTGCAGGCGGTACCCGGTGCGGCGGCGCACCACGTTGATGCGGTGCTCGACGTAGACCGTGAGCAGCTCCAGCAGGCCCAGCGTGCGCGGCTGGCCCTCGACCAGTGCCACGTTGTTGATGCCGAAGGAATCCTCCATCGGGGTGAACTTGAACAGCTGGGCCAGCACCGCGTTGGGGTTGAAGCCGTTCTTCAGCTCGATGACCAGGCGCAACCCGTGGTTGCGGTCGGTCAGGTCCATGACGTCGGCGATGCCCGTCAGCTTCTTGGCGTTGACCGCGTCCTTGATCTTCTCGATGACCTTTTCCGGGCCCACCATGTAGGGCAGCTCGGTGATGACCAGGCCGGCGCGGCGGGCGGTGATCTGTTCCAGCTCCACCTTGGCGCGGGTCTTGAAGGTGCCGCGCCCGGTGCGGTAGGCGTCGCGGATGCCGTCCAGGCCCACGATCCGCCCGCCGGTGGGCAGGTCGGGACCGGGCACGAACTTCATGATGGCGGCCAGGTCGGCCTCCGGGTTGGCGATCAGGTGCCGCGCCGCGGCGATGACCTCGCCGAGGTTGTGCGGGGCCATGTTCGTGGCCATGCCCACGGCGATGCCGGTGGTGCCGTTGACCAGCAGGTTCGGGAACGCGGCGGGGAGCACCTCGGGCTGCATGAACTGGTTGTCGTAGTTGGGAACGAAGTCCACCACGTCCTCGTCCAGGTTCGCCGTCATCGCCACGGCGGAGGAATCCAGGCGGGCCTCGGTGTAACGCGGGGCGGCCGGGCCGTCGTCCAGCGAACCGAAGTTGCCGTGGCCGTCGATCAGCGGCAGGCGCAGCGCAAAGTCCTGGCTCATGCGCACCATCGCGTCGTAGATGGCGGTGTCGCCGTGCGGGTGCAGCTTGCCCATGACCTCGCCGACCACGCGGGCGCTCTTGACGTGGCCCTTGTCCGGGCGAAGACCCATCTCGCTCATCATGTACAGGATGCGCCGCTGCACCGGCTTGAGGCCGTCGCGGGCATCGGGCAAGGCGCGGGAGTAGATCACCGAGTAGGCGTACTCCAGGAAGGAGCCCTCCATTTCGTTGGTCACATCGATGTCGATGATGTGCTCCACGAAGTCCGCGGGCAGTGGTTCAGGCTTTTTGCGCGCCATATTAAGTGTGAATCCTCGGTTCGGTACTGATTCCGGCCCTTGTCGGGACCGATTAGTGTGGTGCTTCGGTTTCGGCGCGTCGATCGTGCAGCAACCGCCGCCGCGCCCGATAGGCTAAGCCTATGGTGGATGGTCGTAAACCCGGTGAATACCCGTCCCATTGGGAAGCGGATGTTGTCTTGCGCAATGGCTCAACGGCACACCTACGCCCGATTCAACCCAACGATTCCGACGGTTTGCAAAAAATGCACCAGGGCCAGTCGGAATCCTCGGTCTACATGCGCTATTTTACGTACAAATCGGCGCTAACGGCTAAAGAGCTCAAGCGTTTCACCGAAGTCGACCACGTGGACCGGGTCGCATTCGTGGTGACCCGGGGCGAAGACATCATCGGGGTGGGCCGCTACGACAGGCTCGACGACCCCGCCGAGGCCGAGGTCGCCTTCAACATCTCCGACGCGTACCAGGGCATGGGCGTCGGGTCGATCCTGCTCGAGCACCTCGCCGCCGCGGCCCGCGAAAACGACATCGAACGCTTCTCCGCCGAGGTGCTGCCGGAGAACCGCAAGATGCTCACGGTGTTCGCCGAGGCCGGCTACGCGGTCAAGCGCCACTTCGACGAGGGGGTCGTCATGCTGGAATTCAGCATCGACCCCACGGAGAAATCCCGCGCCGTGATGGAGGCGCGCGAACACCGCGCCGAGGCCAAGTCCCTGGGCGGGCTGCTGGCCCCGCGCTCGGTGGCCGTGATCGGCGCCAGCCGCGAGTGGGGCTCCATCGGCTACACGCTGCTGAACAACCTCATCGAGGGAGAATTCAACGGCCCCGTCTACGGGGTCAATCCCGAGGCCTTCGAACTCGGCGGCATGGTCAGCTACGGCACCGTGCGCGAAATCCCCGGCCCGGTGGACCTTGCGGTCATCGCGGTGCCCGAGGACGAGGTCCGCGGCGTCATCGAGGAATGCGCGGTCGCCGGTGTCAAGGGCCTGCTGGTGGTCACCGGGGGCTTCGAGCAGGACGGCGAGGCGGGCCTGTCGCGCCAGCGCGAACTGGTGCACCTGGCCCGGGCCAACGGCATGCGGGTGATCGGCCCCGCCTCCCTGGGGCTTGTCAACACCGATCCCGACGTCCGGCTCAACGCCTCCGTGGCCCCCGGCATGCCCAAGCGAGGCACCCTGGGGCTGTTCAGCCAGTCGGCCGCGATCGGCGTGCTGCTGTACGCGGCTGCCTCGCGCCGCTCGATGGGCATCTCGTCCTTCGTCTCGGCGGGCCACCGCGCGGACGTCTCGGGCAACGACGCCATGCAGTTCTGGGAAGACGACCCCGGGACCAACGCCGTGGGCCTCTACCTGGAATCCTTCGGCAACCCGCGCAAGTTCTCCCGCATCGCCCGCCGGCTCTCCAACTCCAAGCCGGTGATCGTGGCGAAGTCAGACGTGATGGGCCTGCGCCTGCCGCCCGGCCACGCAGTGCGCACCACGCAGGCGCCGACCGCGGCGGTCGACGCGATGCTCCGCCAGTCCGGCGTCATCCGGGTCCGCACCAACGAGGAACTCATGGAGATCGCCCAGATCGTCACGTCCCAGCCCATGCCGGGCGGCAACGGCATCGCCGTGGTCTCCAACTCCGTGGCGCTGGCCTCCGTCGTGGCGGACGCGGCCGGGCAAAACGGCCTGCAGGTCATCGTCCAGGAGGCGGAGACCAACCTTGAGGACGGCCAGTCGCGTGCGCTGCCGCGTCTGGCGGCCCTGATCGGTTCGGTGCTGGAAAACCCCGAGGTCCACTGCGGCATCGTCACCCTGCTGCCCTCGGTGGGCGTGATGACCGATGCCCTGGCCGAATGCATCAGGCGGGCCGCGGCCGCAGCGGGCAAGCCCGTGGTGGCCGTCTTCACCGGCATCATCGACGCCACGATCCCCGCCGAGGGGCTGCTGGCCACCGGGACCGGAGAGGACGGAACCGCCCACGGGCTGCCGTGCTATTCGAGCCCGGGAGCGGCGGTGAACGCGCTGGCCGCGATCGTGCGCTACGCGGCCTGGGTCTCCCGTGACCAGGGCGAAGTCGTTCCCCCCGAGGGCATCAACGTCGGCGCCGCCGCCGACTTCATCGAGCATGCGCTGGCCTCCGTCTCCGGGCTTGACCTTTTGCACCTGCCGCGCGCCGCGGCCGCCGAGTTCCTGGGCCACTACGGCATCTCGGTGCTCGAGTCCGCGAGGTTCGGCACCGAGGACGAGGCCGTCGCCGCGGCCAAACGGCTCGGCTGGCCGGTGGCGCTCAAGGCCCGCGACGAACACCTCCGCCACCGCCTGGATTTGGGCGGGGTGCGGCTGAACATCATGGACGAGGCCTCGCTGCGCGGAAACATCGGCCACATGCGCGAGGTGCTTGCCCCCTACGCGGCCCACGAGCTCGAGGTCCAGTCGATGGCCCCGGCCGGCCAGGGCTGCGTCATCCGCGCGGTGGAGGACCCGCTGCTGGGTCCCGTGGTCTCCTTCGGGCTCTCCGGCGACGCGGTGAACCTGCTCGACGACTGGGCCCATGGCATCCCGCCGCTGACCAACGTCGACCTCGCCGACCTGGTGCGCGCCCCGCGGGCCTCGGCCCGGCTGCGCGGCTACCAGGGCCTGCCCGCGGTGGACGTGGCCGCTCTGGAGGACCTGCTCAACAGGGTCGCCACGCTGAAGGACAACCACCCGGAGGTTTCCCTGCTGGAAATCAACCCGGTGATGGTCACGGAGCGGGGGACCATCGTGCTGGCCGTCGACGTGTGGATCGGCAACCCCGGGCAACGCACCGATTCGGCACGCCGGGCCATGAGCCACTAGCGCATCCACGCCCGGCAGGCCCGGCGGCCCTGCGGCGCGGGCCTTAGGTAGACTTAGGGCATGACCCCCCTTTCTTCGGCCAAAGGCCGTGACCTGCAAGCTGACCTCAACCGTGCCGGGTTCTACCCGAAAATGGTTTCGGACATCATTGAAGAGGTGCTCGACGGCCGGGAACCGGGTGACCACCTGGTGCACCTGGAAACCCACTTCGACCACAACGAGGTCCACCGGCACATCACGGTGCTGGTCCTGGCCCAGGACGTGCTGTTGGTCGCACACGTCGACGACCAGGAACTGGATGACAACGGCAAGGAGGTCATGGCCCAGATCTCCACCGAATTGGTCCAGCTGGCCAAGGTCACCACGGTGGCCACCAGCTACGTCTACCACCAGCCGCAGAACTACCGCACCGGGGACACCGTCAAGGAGCTGACCCTGGGCATCGCCTGGGCCGGCGCCCAGCGCATCGACCTGGCACCGGCCGGATGCCCGGACCCGGCGTGCGACGCCGACCACGGCTACACCGGCACCAGCCAGCAGGAGGACCTGGTGCTGCGCGTCAGCGCCGAGGCCGACGGCGTCGCCGCGGTCAACGCCGCTCGCACCTTCGCCAAGGCCATCCGCCGCGCCTCCGCCCCGCGCGGCAACGCCGTCGAGGCAAAGCTCCCGGCCGCCCCGGCCGCCACCGAGGTGCGCGGACGCGTAGGCTCCCGCTTCGGCCGCAACACCCACCAGGGCTAAGGCGCAGGCACGCACACGTGGTTACAAGCACCAGGCTGACCCCTGCCACTGAACTCCCGCCGCCGCCGCCCTACGGCAGCAAGACCATTGCGGAGCTGCTGCCCAGCGCGGCCGCCGCACTGGGGGTCGAGGGCTTCGAGAACACCCTGGGGCTCCCGGCAGCCTCCCGCGTATGCGTGGTGATGATCGACGGCCTGGGCAAGGCGCTGCTCAAGGCCCGCGGCGGGCATGCCCCGTTCCTGCGCAAGCTGACGGAAAACTCGCAGACCCTGCAGACCCCGTTCCCGTCCACCACGGCAACCTCGCTGACCTCGCTGGGCACCGGGCTGGCCCCGGGGCTCCACGGCATCGTCGGCTACGACGCCGTGGATCCGGAGCGCCGGCGCGTGGTCAACCAGCTCAGCGGCTGGCCCGCGGACCTGGACCCGGCGGCCTGGCAGCCGCACGAGACGGTCTTTGAACGCGTCGCTGCCCAGGGCGTGCACACGGCCACGGTCAGCATGTCGCAGTTCAAGGAGTCGGCACTGACCCGGGCCGCACTGCGCGGAACCGAATTCACCGAGGCGAACGGCCCGCACGCGCGGGTGCGCGCGGCCACCGAGATCCTGGCCGCCAACCCCCGCGCGCTGCTCTACTGCTACTGGAACGAGCTGGACAAGGCAGGGCACCGCTACGGCAAGGAATCCCTGGAGTGGGGCCACGCGCTGGAGGAAGTCGATTCGCTGATGCGCACCCTGGCCGCCCGCGTCCCGGCGGGAACGCTGTTGCTGCTCACCGGCGACCACGGCATGGTCGACGTGCCGGAAAAGTGGCGGATCGACTATTCCGAGTACCCGGAACTTGTTGCGGGTGTCGAGCTGACGGCGGGGGAGCCGCGCGCCGTGCAGCTGCACTTCGCCGCCAACACCGGCGACGCGCAGCGCGCGGCCGTGTCGGATGCCTGGCGTGAAAACTTCGGGTCCAAGGCCTGGGTGCTCACCCGCGACCAGGCGATCGAGCACGGGCTCTTCGGCCAGGTCGACGACTCGGTGCGCCATCGCATCGGGGACCTGCTGGTCCTCGCGGCGGAGGACGTGGCCTTCCTCGACGGGCGCCGGGTCAACCCCGCGGCCTTCACCATGATCGGGCAGCACGGTTCGATGACCCGTGCCGAACGCGAGGTCCCGCTGCTGACCCTGGCCAGCCCCAAGGCCAAGAAGTAGCTGCACGGACCAAGCCCGGAAGCAAAAGCGGAAGCTCCCCACGCGGTTTCGCGTGGGGAGCTTCCGCTTTTGTGCGGGTGCTGCTTAGTCGTTGTTGTTGCGCCGGCCGAAGACGATCTCGTCCCAGCTGGGAACCGAGGAACGCTTGGCCTTCTTCTTGCCGGATGCATCCTCGTCGCCCGAGCCCTCGGCGTCGGATTCCTCGACCGGGTCGGCCGCCGGACGCAGCGCCGGAACCACCGAGATCTGCGTGGTGCGGGTGCTCACCCCGTCGTAAAGCCTGGGCAGTCCGCCGGTCTCCGGGTGCGCCGGACCCGCGAGGCGCGGATCGTCGTCCGGGTGCGGTGTTCCGGGGCGCTGCGTGGACGGGATGCGGGTGAGCATCGCCGCAAGGTTGTCGTCGCCGGCTTCGTCGAGGCCCAGGCGCTGTCCGCGGCGGGCGCTCAGGACGTCCAGGAGTTCCTCGGAATCGGCGACCGCGGCTTCGAAGTCCACGGCCTCGGTTCCGTCGGCGTTGGCCTCCACGTCGAACGGGTGGTCCACGACGGCGGACAGCCGGCGCGGGCCGACCTGCTGCGTCTCGATCGGCTCAAGCTCGCTGAGCACCTGGGCCCAGCGGTTGGCGTTCTGCAGGGACTTGCGTCCCGGGTTGAAGATCCAGCGCGCCAGCGAATCCTCGCTGATGGATTCGACGTTCAACGCGTCGGACGAGCTGGGAACATCGAACGTGGCGACAATGTCCCACGAGCCGTCGGTGGAGCGCCATGCATCCCATTCCAGGGAGGCACCGTCGATGCCCAGCGAGTGTGCCCGGTAGGCCACCATCTCGCCGAGGTTCGCGGGCTCCTCGCCGAAGATGCTGCGGTAACCCTCGTGGGTTTGCGGTGCGGAGACCTCGACGTTGCGGGCCTGGGTGGCGATGTACTCGCGTTCGGCGAGCACCGGGCCCTCGTAGCGCATGATGTGCTCGATCGACATGCCTGAGGCCGTAGCGACCTCCTCGGCCGTCGCCCCGGCGCGGATCCTTGTCTGAATTTCGCGGGGCGAGAGCGGCGCGGCGGGGACCTCGGTGCGGTCGGCTCGGGCAGCACGAGTCAACGCACTGCGCAACGCTTCATCGATGGGCAGCGCAAAGCTGTTGCCATCCTCGCTGCTCAGGTGCAGGCTTTCACCGTTCTCGTGGATGCCCACCAGTCGGAGTTGACGCATGACTATCCTCCACAAACCGTCGTGTATTGGGTAAAACTCTGCCACTTGTGGGCGCAATTACCTAAGATCTGCCTTGGTGTGGCGCGGATCGGCTTTATGATTCTTCCCATGGAGCGGCGTGTAACCGCTCACGAACGTCGTCAAAAACGGCCGGAAGTCCTTGTTTTCGGTCACGGAATCCCTGATCACGGACAGAAAAGTGGGATGATGAACAGCCTTGTTCCCTTTCGGGCACAAAAACGGGTGCGCCGGTGTTGAACCATAGGCGCAACCATACGCGTGGATGCCACGGGGCGGGAAACAACCCGGACCGCGGCGCCCAACCAGAACTACAGCTTGAACCAAGCGGAGTGTGAAGCAGCAATTATGGCAACCGACTACGATGCACCTCGGAAGCATGCCGAAGAGGACGAGAAGCCCGAGGCCCTGCCGGAGCTGAAGGCCCAGCGCAGCGCCAACACCTCGAACCTGATCGACGAGGACGAGGTCGACCTGGCCGACAGCTACGAACTGCCCGGCGCCGATCTTTCGGGCGAGGAGCTGCAAGTCATGGTGCTTCCGGCCCAGGCCGACGAGTTCACCTGCGCCTCGTGCTTCCTCGTGCGGCACCGCTCGCAGATCGCCCTGGAAAAGGGCGGCTTGCTCTACTGCACCGACTGCGAAGGCTAAGGCCCGACGGCAAGAAAAATGGCGTGGTTCCCTCCGGGGAACCGCGCCATTTCCTTGTCCAATGTCCAATCGGAACCGGGGTGCAGGCTATTCGTTGTCTGCGGCCTGGGCGGGGGAGTCGTCGGCGGGCTCATCCGCAGACTTGTCCTCGCTGCGCGCGGCCTCGGCCTCGCGGAACTGGAACATGGCGCCGCCCAGGGCCGCGGTGAGTTCCTCCGGGCGACGGGTCGAGGTCAGCCAGTAGGGGGTGGAGTCGCGTTCGTCGGTGATCTCGATGCGGACCACCGGGTCGATCCAGCCGCGGATGCACATGAAGGCGATGCCGTTCAGGCCCGGGCCTCGCTGGTGGTAGGCGGCCGAGCCGCGGTATCCGGTGACCTCGCCGACGAACTCGCGTTCGATGCTCGCCCGGCCCACGCGCACGGTGTCGGCGGTGACCTCGATGGTCGGCGTGCTCGTGAGCAACCCGAAGGTGATGAGCGCAAAGGCGACCAGTCCGGCGGTCAGGCCCCAGGTGATGCCGATGGGCATGAATGCCACGGCGGCGGTGGCGCCCAAGCCCAGCGAGATCAGCCAAATCCACCAGGCCGGCCAGAGTTTTTCCTGGAAGATTGCGGGGGCATGGGGCGGTGTTGAAGAATTCTCGGCCATACCTACAAGCATAGGCCGTGGCAACGGGGGCGATTGCCACGGTCGGCCCGCCAAGGCACTAGAGTTGGAGTGCACGAGTGGAGCCGCTTTGCGGCCCGAGAACTAGCACCCCCTGGAGTGAAAAACATGTCCGAATCGAGAGTCGATATTGCCCTGCGAATGCTGGATCCGGAACTTCCGGTGCCAAGCTACGCTCACGAGGGCGATGCCGGTGCGGATCTGTGCGCACGCGAAGACGTGACGCTGGCCCCGGGGGAGCGCGTCCTGGTTCCCACCGGCGTCTCGATCGCACTGCCGCTGGGCTATGTCGGACTGATCCACCCGCGCTCCGGACTTGCCACAAAACACGGCCTGACCGTGGTCAATGCGCCAGGAACCGTCGATGCGGGTTATCGTGGTGAGTTGAAGGTCACATTGTTGAACACCGATGTGCGGACACCCATTGCGCTCAAGCGCGGGGACCGGATCGCCCAGCTGGTTATCCAGAAGGTTGAGCGGGCCACCTTCATCCAGGTCGAAGAACTCGATGAAACGGTGCGCGGCGCAGGCGGCTTCGGTTCCACCGGTGGCTTCGAGACCGCTTCCACCCAAAGCTAAAGCCCGCACCGCAATCTGACGGTCGACAAAGCAGAGAGCCACTTCCATGATTTTCAAGCGCAAGAACAAGGCGGCAGTCGCCGAGGCGCAGCCAGAGCAGACCATCGCCGAGTTGAACGCCGCAGCGTCGAAAGACCTTGAAGTCGATTCCGCCGACGAGGTTCAGGCCCATTCGCCGGCCGAGGCCGAGGCCGCGCACTCCGCCAAGGCGCAGGGAATTGCGCCTGCACAGGCCAAGCAAAACCCGGACGAGGGTCCCTTCGACGGTGACTCCATCGAGGACCACAGCGAATACCTGGACATGGGCGCCCTGCTGATCAAGCCGGTTCCCGGCCTCCAGCTGCGCCTCGAGGTTGAGGAATCGACCCAGCGCGTGATCGCCGTGGCCCTGGAAATGGGTTCCTCGCGGATGCAGCTGCAGGTTTTCGCGGCCCCGAAGACCGACGAACTGTGGCCGGGCATTTCCACCCAGATCGCCACCGGCATCGCCGACCAGGGCGGGGAAACCGAAATGGTTTCCGGCCGCTTCGGCAGCGAACTGCTGGCCCGCGTGCCGCAGACGGCGCCCGATGGCCGCCAGGGCTACGTGGTGTTGCGCTTTCTCGGCATCGACGGCCCGCGCTGGTTCCTGCGCGCCGTCATCGGAGGTGCCGCGCTTACCGATCAGGAGGAGGCGAAGGCCATGGAGGACGCTTTGGCCCAGGTCGTGGTGGTCCGCGGCGACGTCCCGATGCCCCCGACCGAATTGCTGCCGTTGACCGTGCCGCAGGGTGCCCTGACGCACCCCGATGCCGCAGCGGAAACCCCGGGCACCGAGCGCCCCGAGCGCGGCCCGGAAACCACGCAGATCGGCTAGGAGACTCCCGTGCCGAAGGAACGCGCGGCCAGGCTCCGGAAGAATGCAGGTTCCCCGCCCGCCGCGGCGGCGGAGGACCTGCCCGGTGTCCTCGAGCGTACCCAAACGGTGGAATCCCTGGCGCAATTGCCCGAGCGCGGGCACGTCGTCCACCGGGGCTTCGTGGAATCCATCACGATCCTGCCGGCCCAGCAGGCGCCGATGTTTGCCGTCTCGGTGGTCGACCGCCCGGCACCGCCCGGCGGACGCCGCGCCGCGGTGCCGCACCTGCGGCTGATTTTTGTTGGCCAGCGCAGGGTGCCGGGGATCTGGGCCGGAACCCGGTTGCGCTACGAGGGAATGGTCGCACCGATCGACGGCGTGCCGACCATCTACAACCCGCGCTACGAGATCCTGCCGGTCCGCGGCCCCGTGCCCAAGCCCCGGCCCGGAGCCTGACCAGCCCGGGCGACCGACCCAGCCCCAGCCCCCGTTCGGCCGCCGGCCGCACCGCACCCGAGGAACATTCCACCCATGAGCGATCCCACCCCGAACACCCCCGAACCCGAGGAACACGCCCCCTCGGCCGAGGACATTGCCGCGCGCATCGGTGCAAACGCGGGCATCGAGCGCCGCGAAGACGGCCAGATCGACGTGCTCAAGACCATTGGCGGGGTGCGCGGGCTGGTCGAGTCGCTGCTCCCGGGCCTGGTGTTCCTCTCGATCTTCATCCTGAGCCAGCAGCTGAACATCGCTTTGATCGCCTCCGTGGCGGTCGCGATTGGTTTCACCGTGGCCCGCCTGGTGCGCCGCGGCACCCTGGTCCAGGCGCTGACGGGCCTGGGTGGCGTGGTCATTTGCGCCGTGGTTTCCCGGGCGACCGGCGAGGCCAAGGACTATTACGTCCCGGGTTTCTACACGAACATCGCCTATGGCGCCGCACTGGTCGTCTCCATCCTGGTGCGCTGGCCGTTGATGGGCGTGATCTTCGGGTTCATCCGCTCCGAAAACACCGCCTGGCGTGCCGACAAGGTGCGGGCCCGGCAGTATGCCTGGGCAACCTGGATCGTGGTCGGCGTGTTCGCCGCACGCCTGGCGGTGCAGGTCCCGCTGTACTTCGCCGACAACATCGCCGCGCTCGGGGCCGCGCGCCTGGCCATGGGCGTGCCGCTGTACGCCGCGGGGCTCTGGGTAGCCTGGATGATTTCCCGGCCCCTGAAGAATGCCACCGATTCCGCGGAGACCCCGCAGGACACCTAAGGCGTCGGTGGCCTTACCGGGAAACCCGGACCAGGTCGTCGTGGCCAAGCCTGATTCCTGAAGAGGGGATACTGTGGCAAAATCGCAACCGGCGTCTCCCACAATGGATCCCGGTCCCCACAACGGAAACAGTTGCGTCGCGAGCCCTTGGGCCGAAGGCGCCGGTGCCAGCCCGGCGGGATCGTCCTATTGCCGAGGGTTTCAATGAATTTCGCACCTTCCAAGGCCTCCGTAAGCAGTATGGGCCAAGGCGACGACGGAATACCAAGTCTCCGGGTTTCTATGTGGTGCCACAGTGGCAGGGCCACCTGTTTTTGGACATTTTCAAGCGGACAAGAGCACAAGAATGGCATCAAATTCGAAGTTGTGTTGGAGAATTGCTCGTAGCCACGCGGGTTCCCCACGGGGAACCACTTGCCTCTGAACCAAATCCTCGACTACTCGTTTTTCGGGGGGGGGGGGGGGGGGGGGATAAGTCTTTGACGAAGTGTGGAAAGCGGCTGAATTCTTGCTCCTCTTGATAGGAAGTGCACGGGTCTCGCGCCCGGTTTTCGAGAGGAAACCGACCTGACGTTTCCTTGTGTCGAGAGACATCTATCCGGCATCGTAGGGATTTTCGGCAAGATCGGACGCCTCGAAAAAACTTTTTGGATTCTTCCAATCCGTCGTGCGCACCGCACCGAATGCTTCATGACAGCCCGCACCACATGGTCGGGAAGGCGCGGCGGCC
>NZ_JBIVTO010000008.1:0-213846 GCF_044756805.1 Paeniglutamicibacter sp. NPDC091659 | reverse complement strand
ACCGCCGGGGCATGAAGAAAGCGGCTTCCGGAAGTTTGATTTCCGGAAGCCGCTCATCTCTGACTCTTGACAAGCCTTCTCACATATCAGTCGCCCTTGACGTTGATGATCTGGCGCAGCTTGTGCCGCACGCTCACCAGGTCGCCGGCATCCTCCATGACCTGGTCGATGGGCTTGTAGGCGCCCGGGATCTCGTCGATGAACGCGTCGGTGTCGCGGTACTCGATCCCCTTCATGGCCTCGCGCAGCTGCTCGATGCTGAAGGCCTTCCGGGCCGCAGTCCTGGAGTACTCCCGTCCGGCGCCGTGTGGCGAGGAATCGAGCGAGACGGGGTTCCCCTTGCCGACCACCACGTACGATGCGGTGCCCATGGACCCGGGGATCAGGCCCGGATCGCCCTCGCGGGCCCGGATGGCGCCCTTGCGGGAAAGCCAGACCGACTTCCCGAAGTGCGTTTCCTTCTCCGTGAAGTTGTGGTGGCAGTTGATGCGCTCCAGCTCCTCGACCGGTCCCCCGACCCAGTCGGTGAACTGGCGGATCACCCGGTCCATCATTTCCTCCCGGTTCAGCAGGGCGAAGTGCTGGGCCCAGCGCAGTTCACGGATGTACGCGCTGAACTCGTCCGTCCCCTCAACCAGGTAGGCGAGATCCGGATCCGGCAGCTCGATCCAGTTCTTCTTGGCGACCTGCTGTGCGACCTTGATGTGCTTGGTCGCGATCTTGTTGCCGATGCCGCGCGAGCCGGAATGCAGGAACAGCCAGACCGAGTCCTCCTCATCCAGTGACACCTCGATGAAATGATTGCCCGAGCCCAGCGAGCCAAGCTGGTGCGCCCAGTTCCCCGCGTAGCTTGCCGGGTCGAAGCCTGCCTTCTCGGCCAGCTCCTTGAGCTCCTTGATCCGGGGAGCCGCCGTTGCAACGATCTTGTTGTTGTACTTTCCGGCCGACAGCGGGATTGCGCGTTCGATCTCTTCGCGAAGCGGCTTGCGGTCCTTCGGCAGGTCCGAGGCCTTGTACTGGGTCTTCACGGCGATCATGCCGCATCCGATGTCCACGCCCACTGCCGCGGGGATGATCGCCCCGAGCGTCGGGATCACCGACCCCACGGTGGCGCCCTTGCCCAGGTGCGCATCCGGCATCAGCGCCAGGTGGGGGAAGATGAACGGCATCTTCGAGGTGGCGATCGCCTGCTCCCGGGTCTTTTCATCCAGGATGGACGCCCAGTTCTTGAGCCGGCTGTTGATGGTCTCCACGATTTCTCTTTCTGTGATGTGGTCCTCGCCGCGCGGTCCGCGGAAAGGCTGAAAGATTCGGGGAAACGATCGGATCCAAAAAAGTAACCCCGAACCGGTGTGCGGTTGCGGGGCTTGGAGTCCTACTGGCGTGCAGGGATCTACAAAAGGGGCAACCGACGGTGTGGTTCTTGCTCGTACTGGCGCTGAAAGGAGCGCAGGGACAAGTCATTTAGTTGGGTTGCTTTGAAATTCAACATGGCCATGTCCTTTCCAGTAGTTGCAGACCGGTTCCCGTTTTCGGGATCTTCACGTGCCGCCTCCGGTGTGGAGCCGACAAGAGGCGAGCCTAACAGCCGCATCAAGGTCCGGGCAAGCCCAGGGCAGGATCGGGCTTGTCTTGTTAAAGAGAACAACCCACGATCCAGAAGCAGGATCGTGGGTTGTTCTCTTTGTGGCGGGGACAGGATTTGAACCTGTGACCTCCGGGTTATGAGCCCGGCGAGCTACCGAACTGCTCCACCCCGCGTCGGTATGTACTAACCCTAACAGTGGTTTGGCCACACGCCTAATCGAGAGGTTGCTTCATCGAATATCTCCCGATTTGCCGAGTATTCGGGCGCTTCAGGGGCCACCGCCGCCCCGAATGGGGCAAAACCCGGCCGAACACAGAATTCTTGCACGTGAGTACCATCACGTGCCCTGAGGTGTTTTTTCACTTTTCGCGCTGTCCGACGCGTCGGGCACCGACCACGCCCCGCTCACACAGCCATCGCCGCCAAAGGGCCTACTCCCACGCGCCAACTTATTGGACCCTGGGGTGGTCCCACGTCTGCCCCCGTGCCCGAACCGCTCGCACCGGGAGGTTAACGCAATGATGGCCCGCTGCTTGCAAAGCGAAGCAGCGGGCCATCATTCGGCATTTCGGGCCTACAGTCCTGCGTAGGAGTGCAGTCCGTTGAAGTAGATGTTCACGACGGTGAAGTTGAAGACGAGGCAGAGGTATCCGATGATGCTCAACCAGGCCGAACGGGCGCCGGTCCAACCGCCGGTTGCCCGGGCATGCAGGTAGCCCGCGTAGACGACCCAGATCACGAAGCTCCAGACCTCCTTGGTGTCCCAGCCCCAGTAGCGTCCCCATGCGGCCTCGGCCCAAATGGCGCCGGCCATGACGGTGAAGGTCCACATGACGAAGGCAACCGCGTTGATGCGGTAGGCGAAGTTCTCCAGGGCACCCGCGCTGGGCACGACGCCCATGAAGGGGAACTTGTCGGACTTGCCGGCAGCCAAGGCCTCGACGCGGGCATGCTGCACCAGTTGCAGGACGTTCATGGCGAAGCTGATGGTGAACAGTGCGGAGGCCGACACCGCGATGGATACGTGGATGATCAGCCAGTAGCTCTGCAGTGCGGGCACAAGGTGCGCGACCGGAGTCGGGAACCCCATGGTGGCGCCACAGAGCATTACCGTCACCAGGCCGATGACGAAGGTGCCCATGAAACGCAGGTCCTTCTTGAGCAGCACCACGGAAAAGACGAAAGCCACAATGAAGGAGCCCGTGGAAAGGAATTCATACATGTTGCCCCAAGGCACGCGGCCCGCCGCAATGCCGCGGCTGACGACTGCAAAGCCGTGGATGAGCACGCCGAGCCAGGTCAGCGAGACAGCGACCTTCGCGGCCATGCGCTTCTCCGACGCCGGGACGTAGTCCATGGAATCGTTGACGAGCTCCTCGCCGGGCGTGGTACGTGCCACCGGCGCCGATTTTCCGGCTCCGGCCGCCACTAGGACTTTCTTTTCGGCCTCCAGGGTTGCCGCATCGATTTCCCTGATCAGCTTGCTGGACTTTGCCAAGTCCCAGGCGAAGGCGATGAACGCCACCGCATAGACGAACGCTGCAAGCAACATGAACAGATCACTGTATTGCCCCAACGTCTCGTTGATGGTGGGCAAGTTGTTTCCCATAAGTTCTCCTAGACTCCGGCTCGCACGACGGCGGGCCACTGCTGCTCAAGAAGCTTGCGCAATTCCTTCGCTTCAGACTCCAAGCGAGGGTCTTCACCACGGGCCAGCAATCCGTATTCGATTATCCGCTTTTCACGTCCCGAATCGTCAACCGAGGTCTTGATTTTCACCCAGACCCGGCGACGCGGCGTAAAGAGGGAGATGGCCAGGCCCAGGAGGGCCAGACCGGCAAAGATGGCTACCGGACGCTTGCTCGGGTCGTAGTTGATGTCCAGCCCGACAAAGCGCTTGAGTCCGTCAAAGGAAATGCTCCCCTTGCCGTCCGGCAGTTTGTACGATTCCCCTGCGCCCAAGACGATGCCGCCGGCTTTGAGTTTTCGGTTGTTCAGCTCCTGGAGCTGATCCGTTTCCAGCACGTAGACGTTCTGCGGGTTCCCGTCGTCCAAACCGAGATTCCCGTAGTAGGAGTTCAGCTGCAGCTGGGGGTTGACGGCGTTGGGGTCGCCGGAAATGGCAAAGCCCGTCTCGTCGGTCATCGCCGTGGGCAGGAGGAACCCCTGGAAGCCCAGCTGGTCCGGTTTTGCGTCCGGGGCTTTGATGACAAGCAGCGAGGTGTACATGCCGTCTTGGGGAACCGAAACCACGGGACCGCTGAAGGCTACGTTGCCTTGTCCATCTCGGACCGTGACAACGGGGGCATACCCATTTCCGACGAGGTAGACGTCGGCGCCGTTGATCCGCAACGGGTGGTTGACCCGAATGGTTTCCTTTTGCACCGGCGCATCCGGGCTGCGGCGTGTTTCGACCTCGGCGGTGAAGTCGATGGGCTGTCCGAAGTGGGTCGTGGATTCGCGGTCGAACGTGATGTTGAACTTGTCCAGCTTGACCGAGTACGGGATCAGCGACTCTTCCTTGAACCAGGTGCCGGGCTTGAAGGAGTCGTAGGAAACGAGGGAGTTGACGAAGGTCTCCCCCTCAACCAGGACGCGCTGTCCGCCGTAGCCGAACGAGCCGCCGACTGCGACGGAGGCGAGGATGCCGACCAGGGAAATGTGGAAGAGCAGGTTGCCGACTTCACGGCTGTAGCCACGTTCGGCACCCACCGAGGGGCTGTCGCCTTCCGGGCGTGCCTCGGCACGGTAGCCGCGCTTCTTCAGCAGCGTGGCTGCGTCGGCAACGATCCGCTCGTTGCTGATTCCCGAGGCTTCGGCCGATTCGATCTCGACCGTGCCGTTCTGCGGCAGTCGGTTCAAGCGCGAGGGGGTGCGTGGCGGCGGGGTGCGCAGTGCCTTTGCATGCTTCTTCACGCGCGGCAGGATACAACCGATCAGTGAGATGAACAGCAGCAGATAGATTGCGGAGAACCAGGCCGAGGAGAACACGTCGAAGAGCTGGAACCTGTCAAGCCATGCACCAAGGGTGGGCTTATTCGTCAGGTACGCCGCAACTTGTTCCGGGTTGACTGCGCGCTGTGGGAAAACGGATCCCGGGACGGCCGCCACGGCCAGCAACAGCAGCAGGAACAGGGCCGTGCGCATGCTGGTGAGCTGGGCCCATGCCCAGCGAAGCATACCGATGAACCCGAGGGCCGGAACCGCAACGTCTTTTTTCATATCTTGCTTTGCCATTAGATGGGCAACCTGACTTCGTTGGCGAACCAATCTTGCAATTGTGTGACCCAGATGCCCCACAGGCCCGTGGCCATGAGAACACCCAGGAGGATGAGCATCCCGCCGCCGAATCGCATGATTGCGAGCTGGTGCCGACGGAAGAATTTCATTGCGCCCATGCCACGACGCAGGCCAAGGGCGATGAAGAGGAAGGGCAAGCCCAACCCCATGCAGTAGAAGAAGGTCAGCAGCGCACCCTTGGAGACGCTCGCGTCGGGTCCCGTGCTCATGGCAAGCACGGCTGCAAGTGTGGGGCCGATGCATGGTGCCCAGCCCAGCCCAAAGGTCACGCCCAGGACGGGAGCCCCCCAGAGACCGGCTGGCGGTTTGCGATGGATCTTTGCTTCGCGTTGCATGAAGGAAAAGCCGCCCATGAACACGACACCCATGAGGATGACAACCGCGCCAAGGACCTGGGTAACCCAGGCGCCCTCAAACCTCATCCAGTACGCAAGCTGGGAAAATATGCTTCCCGCGAGCACGAAAACGGCCGTGAACCCCAGGATAAAAAGGCCGATGCCGGTGACCATGCGGCCGCGCTTTTGGTCGGCCAAGTCGGCCCCGGAAAGTCCCGTGACGTAGCCCAGATACCCGGGAACCAACGGCAGTACGCAGGGGGAAAGGAAGGATACAAGCCCGGCAAGGATTGCTACGGGCACCGCAAGAAGCAGCGAACCGTCCATGATGATCTCGGCAAAGGGATTTCCCTGGGCCGGTACCGCCAGAGCAGCAACGATCGTCGGGGCTATCACAACGACTCGGTGAGGGCCGTGTTGATCAGGGCCTTGAGCGTTGTCTTCTCCGCAGCACCAAGGATGCGGGCCGATACGCGTCCCTGCCGGTCGAGAACCAACGTCGTGGGCACGGCCTGCAGCGGAACGTACTTGGTCATGGCCAGCTGGATTGCGCCCTGGGTATCCTGCACCGACGGGTACTTGACGCCGAAGGTCCGCTCGAAAGCTTCGGCGGCGTCCTTCTCGTCCCGGACGTTGATGCCGATGAAGCCGACCTTGTCCTTGAACTCGTCGCTGAGTTCAACCATGTGCGGTGCTTCGATGCGGCACGGCGCGCAGGCGGCATACCAGAAGTTCAGGACCGTCACTTGGCCGGCGAATTTGGCGGAATCGATCGTCGACCCGTCGTAGGCGGTGGCGCTGATTACCACCGGCTCGGTTCGGGACTTCGGGTCGTATTCCTGAACCGATCCGTCGCCGGCGATGTAGTTCTTGTTGTTGCCTTCGCGGGCCTGCTTTGCCAGCGGGTCTTCTTCGCCAACACAAGCTGCCAGCGGCACCACTGCTGCGGCGAGCATGGCTGCACGCAAGAAAGTGCGTCGTCCCAAACGCGATGGTTGGGACGAAGTGGGATCGGTCATGATCTCAGGCTCCAGGAATGTTCGCAGCGTTGACCAAGAGGTCAACACTGGGTTCTGCATAGCGGACGGCGACCAGACTTTCACCTTCAAAGTCCAGGCTAGTCACGGAGGTGAGAGTGCATTCGCGTTTCCGCGGGTCGTGCCAAAGGGCTTTGCCTTCGGCAGCGCGGCGCGTGACCCAAATCGGCAGCTGGTGGCTGACCAAAATGGCTTGCGCTCCGCTGCCGCCAAGTTCAACCGCGCGATCACGGTGTTCAACGATGGCGGCCATCATTCGTTCTACCTGGTCCCGGTAGGGCTCCCCCCAGGAAGGACGAAAGGGATTGACGACGTAGGACCAGTATTTTGGTTCCTTCAGTCGTTGCTTGATCTGTGAGAGGCCTTGGAATCGGTTCGCGGCCTCGATGATTCGATCATCTGTCACAATGTCCAGCCCCAGCGCCTTGGCTGTCGGGTTGGCGGTTTCCTGGGCTCGAACGAGCGGAGACGAAACCATGTGGGTGATGTTCGCACCGGCCTCTTGCTGGGCCGTGAAGTACTCTGCCGCGCGCTGCGCCATTTCATGGCCAAGGTCGGAGAGATGGAATTCGGGTAGCCGACCGTAGAGAACCCTGTCCGGGTTATACACTTCGCCGTGACGCAGAAGGTGAACGGTAGCAGTCGACATGCCTTAAGTGTCTCAAAACTTTGGTGGGTTACCTAAACAGGGAACTTGATCCCCGCCACGCCCGGGCACACGAGTTGGGCCGTCGTTCCGCAGTTTCACGGCAACCGTGCAGCCAAGATCCCGCGGCAGCCCGGTTTGTTCCTTGCGCAACAGCGAACTTTTGTCGGAGTCGGCCCGGCGCAAAAACCATCCTTTGGGAGGGGATAAAACCAGATGGCAGCAGATATTGTGATGCGTAAGACGTATTTTCAATCCGAAGGAGCAGGCCATGTCGACACCTGAGAACGAACCTGAGAACCCGCAGACGCCGCCGGTCAATCCAGCGCCGCCACAGTATGGGCAGGTCGCTCCGCAAGACCCGAACGCCCCGGTTCCTCCTCCATATGGCCAGGCCCCGCAATATGGCGCCCCGCAGCAGAATCCGTACGGGCAGAACCCCGCCCCCTACGGGCAAAATCCGTACGGGCAGAACCCCACGCCCTACGGGCAGAACCCCTACGGCCAGCCGCCCCAGGGTCAGACGCCTTATGGGCAGCAGCCGTACGGCATGGGATTCCCGATACCTCCGCAGGGCAATTTCCCGGCGCCCCAAATGCCGACCGAACGCCCCAAGGAACTCGACATCGCGTTCTGGGCCATCATCGCCGCCGGCGTGCTGTCGTTGATGGCCGCGGTCTTCGGCTTCGACACAGCCCTGATCCGTCAGCAGCTTGCCACGACGCCGGAGTTTGACGCGATGTTGCAGGACACCGGGATGTCGCTCGATGCATTCCTCAGCGCCATGCACACCATGGTCGTCATCGTCACGGCCATTTCGCTGGGAATCTACGTATTGCTGGCGTTCATGATTCGCAAGGGAAGCAACGTTGCCCGCATTTTCGCAACGGTTTTCGCCGCCCTTTCGGTCTTTGGCCTCTTCGGCGGAACGCTTCTGTCGATCCTGTCCATCCTGGCGGGCGTGGTCGGCGTCGTGTTCGCCTGGCTGCGTCCGGCCAGCGCCTACATCGCCGCCCGACGCGCGGCACGTGCAGCAGGCTACCGCTAGGAATCACATACGGCCGAGGGTTCTTGAGCGTGGGGAAACCCGCGTTCGGGAACCCTTTGCCGGTTAAGGGCCCGGCCGTTTCCTTGCAGCGCACACCGCTGAAGCCCTAAACGATGTTTTGCGCGTGGTAGGCCAAGATCTGCAACTCCGTTGCCAGATCCACCTTTCGGAGGTTGACTCCCTCAGGCACCTGCAGGACGACGGGTGCGAAGCTCAGAATGCTGCGCACCCCGCATTCAACGACCTTGTCGCACAGGCTCTGCGCCGCTGCGCCGGGAACCGACAGCACCGCAATGTTTGCCTCGGTGGAAGCGAGAACCATAGCCAGGTCTTTGGTGTCGGCAACGGTCAGCTCTCCGACCTTGGATCCGATGACATCCGGCGCCGCGTCCAAAAGCGCAACAACCTCAAATCCCCTGCTGCGGAACCCTCCGTATCCGGACAACGCGCGCCCCAGGTTGCCGGCGCCGATGATCGCAACACGCCATTGTTGGGTCAGCCCCATGGCCTTTGAAATGTGTTCGGCCAGCTCCGTGACGACGTATCCCACTCCCCTGGTCCCGTATGACCCCAACTGGGAAAGGTCCTTTCGAAGGATCGAGGGATTGACGCCGGCCTCCGTGGCCAAGAGGCCGGACGAGGTTCTTGTCTGCCCTTGGGATTGAAGCGTGTTCAGGGCCCGCAGGTATTGGGTCAGCCGTGCCAGGGTGGCCTCGGGAAGAATCCGCTCGAGGGAACCGGTCATGGGGTTTGGCGTCGGCTCGACTCCATCGTCTGCCGGGGGGTGTTGCGGGGTTGGCATCGTGCTGTGACTCATTCCTTGGGTCTTTTCATGACCCTACGATCTATTCCTTGGCGCAGGCAAGCGAGTTCCAGTGGTTGGAACGACACCGGTCTCGATCAGTTGTTGAGCAATGATTCCAAGCGCTGGGGATCAATGACCCAGAAGTCCCGCACTTTCCCGTCGATCAGGAGCACCGGCACTTCCTCGGAATGCCTGGCCAGGAGGTCGGCGTGCTCATCTATGTCAACGCTCTTCCAGTCGTAGCCCATCCGGGTGGTGACTTCGTCCAGCGTTTCAATGGCTGCATGGCACAGGTGACACCCGGAACGGACTAACAGTGTGATCTCATGGGGTGTCTTCGCAGTGCTCATGAATCTAACGCTACAGCTCCGCGACAAAATGCGTGCAATAGACTTCAGGGATGCCCGCCACACAAACCCATGTACTGCCCGACGACCAGGAAACGGAGAAGTTGCGCCCTGCGGCCGCCTTCTTTGACGTGGACAACACCATGATGCGCGGCGCATCGCTCTTTCCGCTTGCCCGCAAAATGTACAGGCACAAGGCATTTTCGCTCCGCCAAATTCTGTGGTTTCTTCTGCACCAGTTGCGTTTCGCCGCCCGCGGCGAACACCTCGGGGACATCCGGGCGATCCGGGATCGCGCTCTGACGTTGGTGGAGGGTTTTCCCGTCGCCGAAATGCAGTCCCTTGCGGATGAAATCTACGATGAATTCATCGAATCCAAGATTTGGCCGGGAACCCGGGCCATCGCCGAACAGCACCTGCATGCCGGGCGCCAGGTTTGGTTGGTGACGGCAACACCGTTGGAAGTCGCCTCGGTCATGGCGCGCAGGCTGGGGCTCAGCGGAGCGCTGGGCACCTCTGTGGAACACATCCAGGGGGCATACACCGGCAGACTGGTCGGCGAGATCTTGCACGGGCCTGCGAAGGCCAAGGCCGTCCGGGAGCTGGCAGCGGCAGGCGGCCTGGATCTGGGCGATTGTTGGGGCTATAGCGACTCCCACAATGACATCCCGCTGCTGGAAGCGGTGGGGCATCCCGTGGCGATCAACCCGGATGCCAAGTTGCGCCATCACGCCAAACGCCGAAAATGGCCGATCTATGACTTTCGCACGGGACGCAGGGCTGCAACGCTCGGCTTGAAAGCCGCGGGCGTCTCTGGAGCGCTCTGGGGCCTGTGGCGCAGCTTTGGAACGGTTCGACGCCGCCCCTGACTCCGGGGGCTGGCGGCGGCGCCCGGAGTCTATCGGCCTGCCGTCACACGCAAAAAGGTGCGTTTCCCCGAAGGGAAACGCACCTTTTTACATGCTCAGCATCCGGATAAACCGGAACCGGCATTTACTTCTTATTACGACGCTGGTGGCGGGTCTTACGAAGCAATTTACGGTGCTTCTTCTTGGCCATACGCTTGCGGCGCTTCTTGATAACTGAGCCCATAGTGGTTCCTCACAAACTGATTCGATTGCCGACTACAACTTCTTCGGCACCAAAGCACCAGAATGCAGTCAACTGGACGTTAAACGTTCCTTAACAGATTACCTGCTTCTCGGGCAGGTTCTGACCACCATGCAAGGTAGAGGCCTATCCGGCGCCAGAAATGTTTCCAAGACCGGCGGCACGCAGGTAATCTTCCACCGCATTTTCGGGCACCCGGTAGGATCGGCCGAAACGCACGGCAGGCAATTCACCCGAATGCACCAGGCGGTAAACCGTCATCTTTGAAACGCGCATCACCTCGGCGACTTCGGCCACCGTCATGAATTTCGCATTGGCAAAGTGTTTCGCTTCAACCATGACCCGATGCTCCTGACTTTCCCAATGAAGGAGTCATGACGGTTTGAATCGCCGTCGTCGTTCCTTGCTACAGCAACGCTCCTAAGTACTTTTAGTTCCCCCTCCACCCACATTAGTGGCTAAAGTGACCAAAGTGAACGGCAGGTATCCGTGTATTGCATTGACGCCATTGAGGCGATTCCAGGCCCTATCCTTTAGCCCCACGAGGCGCGAACCGCTCCGGCCAGCTCCTCTAGTGCGGCGGCGCTGGCTTCCCAACCCATGCAGGCATCGGTGACCGACTGGCCGTAGGTCAGCTGAGACAGCACGTCCGTGCCCACCTCCACCGAATCCGGGTCGTGCTTCTGGGCACCGGGCAGCAGGAAGCTTTCGGCCATGATGCCGGCGATGGTCGTGTCCCCGGCGGCGATGCGTGCCGCTAGTTCCGTGATCACTTCTGCCTGGCGGACATGGGACTTGCCCGAGTTTGCATGGCTCGCATCGACGATCACCCGCGGGTTCATGCCGGCCTTGGCCATTGCGTCCGATGCGGCGGCGACATCGCCTTCCTGGTAGTTCGGCCCGGCCGCCCCTCCGCGCAGGATGAGGTGGGCGTCCTGGTTGCCCGCAGTGTGCACAACGGCCGTCCGGCCCGACTCATCGATTCCCATGAACGACTGGGCCGCAGAGGCGGCCTGGCATGCGTCGATGGCCACCTGCACCGATCCATCCGTGCCGTTCTTGAATCCGACAGGCATGGACAGCCCGGAGACCAGCTGGCGGTGGGTTTGGCTTTCGGTGGTCCGTGCGCCGATTGCGCCCCAGCTGATCACGTCGGCGAGGTACTGGGCGCTAAGCGGTTCCAGGAATTCAGTTGCAAGGGGCAGGCCCAGGGCGCTGGCAGCGAGCATGAACTCGCGTGCGGTCCGGAGTCCCGCACCCATGTCGTGGCTTCCGTCGAGGTGGGGGTCGTTGACCAGGCCCTTCCAGCCAACCGTGGTGCGTGGCTTCTCGAAGTAGCTGCGCATGACGATCAGCAGTTCGCTCTCGTGCTTTTTTGCGGCTGCGGCAAGGCGCGCTGCGTATTCGAGTCCGGCGGCAGGATCATGGATCGAGCACGGCCCCACGATGACCAGCAGTCGCTGGTCCAAGCCCGAAAGCACGGCGCCCACTTCTTGGCGGGCCCGGGTGATCCTGTAGGCCTGGGCATCGGTGGTCGGGAGTTCGCTCAGCAGTTCGGCGGGGCTCGGCAACTCGGTGAAGGAAACCACCCGCTCGTTGGTGTTGGCGCGGGCCGGGGCGTCTGCGTTCAGGATGTTCGGGTTCATGGTGGGCCTTTCGATTCCGGCCCTCCAACCGAGGGCCTAGCGTTCGATGCGGCCCCGACAATCGCTGCGTATTTCTTCAGGGCCGCTATGGTGAAAATAGCGAAGGGCCCACAAGCAATAGCTTGCGGCCCTTGTCGGCTCTGAAGGTGGGTATGCGAAATTATCGCGTCTTAGGCCCCTCCAGAGCCGACACAAAATACGCATACCAACGATTAGTCATGGTGATCAATGTACAGAGAATCTGCCGCGATGCCCAATTCCATGACGTATATGACATGTTGAAGAACGCCAAACCACCGGATACGACAGGGGGCGCCGTCGCGAAGGGGATGTGTTTCCCCTTCGCGACGGCGCCCCCTGGGCGGTGCAAAATACCCGGTTAGATGAGGCCCTGGGCCAGCATCGCGTCGGCGACCTTGACGAAGCCGGCGATGTTTGCGCCGGCAACGTAGTTGCCCGGCATCCCGTATTCGTCGGCCGTCGTTGCACAGCGGTCGTGGATGCCGACCATGATTTCGGTCAGTCGGCGTTCGGTGTGCTCGAAGCTCCAGGAGTCGCGGCTGGCGTTCTGCTGCATCTCCAGCGCGGAGGTTGCAACGCCGCCGGCGTTCGCAGCCTTGCCCGGCCCGAAGAGCACCCCTGCGTCCTGGAACAGCGCGGTGGCTGCGGCGGTGCACGGCATGTTGGCGCCCTCTGCCACGGCAATGACGCCGGAGGAGATCAGGCGCTTGGCGTCGATCTCGTCGAGTTCGTTTTGCGTTGCGCACGGCAGCGCCACGGTTGCGTCCACGTCCCAGACGTTGCCGCCCTCGACGTAGTGCACCTTCTTGGAACCCGCGCGCTCGACGTATTCGCTGATGCGTCCGCGTTCGACTTCCTTGATCTGGCGCAGCAATTCAACGTCCACGCCGCGCTCGTCAACGATGTAGCCGGCGGAGTCCGAGGCGGCAACAACCTTTGCCCCCAGGAACTGGGCCTTTTCGATGGCGTTGATTGCAACGTTGCCCGAACCCGAAACGACAACGCGCTGGCCGTCGAAGCTGGCACCGCGGGTCTTGAGCATTTCCTGGGTGAAGATCACCGCGCCGTAGCCGGTGGCCTCCGGACGAACCAGGGACCCACCCCAGCTGATGCCCTTCCCGGTGAGCACACCGGATTCGTAGCGGTTGGTGATGCGCTTGTACTGGCCGAAGAGGTAGCCGATTTCGCGGCCGCCGACTCCGATGTCGCCCGCCGGGACGTCGGTGTATTCACCGATGTGGCGGTAGAGCTCGGTCATGAACGACTGGCAGAAGCGCATGACTTCTCCGTCGGACTTGCCGCGCGGATCGAAGTCCGAGCCGCCCTTGCCGCCGCCGATCGGCATGCCGGTCAGGGAGTTCTTGAAGATCTGCTCGAAGCCAAGGAACTTGACGATGCCCAGGTAAACGGAGGGGTGGAAGCGGAGTCCGCCCTTGTACGGGCCCAGTGCGGAGTTGAATTCCACACGGAAACCGCGGTTGATCTGCACACGGCCCTGGTCGTCGGTCCACGGGACACGGAAGATGATCTGGCGTTCCGGCTCGCACAGACGCTGCAGGATCGCAGCCTCGGCGTACTCGGGGTGCTTGCGGGAAACCGCCTCGAGGCTTTCAAAAACCTCGGTAACCGCCTGGTGGAATTCTGCTTCACCGGGATTACGACGGAATACTTCATCGCGGATGGTTGCTAAATGCTGGTCCAAGTCTTATCTCCTTCATCACTTGGGGCAGGCACGGGGGCAAGCTACCGCCATGTCCGGCGACGCTGCCCCACAACCTGAGAATGACATGCACCACACCCGGCAGCCCAACCGGACGTAATCAAAGAACCAGCCGCGCGTAACGTTTCAACCCCGTCCAGCGGGCGAAAGCCCGCCGAACCGCACTACCGCTTGCGACCGAATTTGGGCTTGGGAAGGCGTTCCAGGAAGTCCTGGGCGCGTCCGGTGACCTGCTCCAGGCCCCTGCCGACGGAGCGCCCCAATTGTTGCGCGGCCGCGGTCGCCTGGTGCGAGACCTCGCTGTGGGTCGCGTCCTGCTCCGCACCGGTGGCGGGGACCAGCGCCAGGGCCGGAGCCGGCGGCAGGAAGGCCTCAAGCCATTCCTGCAACGAGGTGAAGGTGGGGTGTTCAAGGGCGTAGTACCGGCGCTGGCCGTCGGCGCGCATGGAAACCAGGCCCGCCTCGCGCAGCACCTTCAGGTGCTTGGAAACCGTCGGCTGGGAAACGCCGAGCGATTCGACAAGGGAACCGACAGAGCGCGATTCGGAGCGCAGGGATTGAAGGAGTTGGCGCCGGGTGGGGTCTGCCAATGCGGAGAAAATATCGTCGTGAGCCACCGGATAACCCTAACCGTATATACGCGTAATGGCATCTTTGCCATTCCCGTCCAGGTCAGTCGAACCATGGATCCAGGCCGAAGAGCGGGAAGATTTCCTTGCGGGTGGCCATGATGCTGCGGTCGACGGGGTCCGCGGGGTCGTAGCCGACCTCCCAGGAGCGCCACCACAGTTCCGCGTCGTCGCCCATGGTTTCCGGGGTCCAGACCCCGTACCGTTCATGCACGTATTCGCGCCAGGGCCGCGGCACCGGGGTGCGCAGCGGCACGGGCTTGCCCGAGGCGATGGCCACCAGGTGGCTCCAAGCTCGGGGCACCACCGAGGTGGTGTTGTAGCCTCCTCCGCCGGTGGCGATCCAGCGCCCGCCGCAGAGTCGTTGGGCAAGCTCTGCGATGTCCAGCGCGTTCTGGCGCTGTCCGTCGATGCTCAGCCGCAGGTTGGACAGGTCGTCGTCCTTGTGCCCGTCGCAACCGTGCTGGGAGACGATGGCCTCCGGGCCGAACGCGGCGGCGAGCTGCGGGACCACGGCGTGGAAGGCGCGCAGCCAGGCGGCATCCCCGGTGAACGGGGGCATGGCGAGGTTCACGGCGGTGCCCTCCGCGTGGGGCCCGCCGATCTCGTTGGCGTACCCGGTACCGGGGAACAGCGACATCCCCGTTTCGTGGATGGAGATGGTCATGACCCGGGGGTCGTCCCAGAAGATGGACTGGGTGCCGTCGCCGTGGTGGGCGTCGACGTCGATGTAGAGGACCCTTTGCACGCCGCCTGCCAACAGCCGTTCGATGGCCAGCGCCGCGTCGTTGTAGATGCAAAACCCGCTGGCCTTGCCGGCCGCCGCGTGGTGCATGCCGCCACCGAAGTTCACGACGTGGAGCGCACGTTCGCCCAAGATGGCTTCCGCGGCGTCGATGGAGCCGCCGGCAAGCCGTGCGCTGGCCTCGTGGATGCCCGCATAGGCGGGGTTGTCCTCGGTGCCCAGGCCGCGGACCTCGTTGGCGACGTCTGGATTGGCGCTGACCTCGTGCACCGCGGCGATGTAGCCGCGCTCGTGCACGGCAGCCAGTTCGTCGTCGGAGGCGACGTGCGGTTCGACGACCGTGACGTTTTCCCTGTCGAAAAGTTCGAGTTCCCGGCACAGCCGCGCGGTCAAATCCAGGCGAAGCGGATGCATGGGATGGGTTTCGCTGAAGCGATAGGCCATCATCTGCTCGCTCCAGACCACCTGGGTCGGCGGCAAGGTTCCGGTTACGTCTAGCACCCCCTTAGGCTACGCGATCGGCATCCCCGCCGTGTGCCGGGACACTTCATGTATCCGTCGCATTCGTCCAAGACACACGCCCTCCGGGGGCGCATGGCCCCGACGGCGGGTCGGTGCGGCGGCGGGGCAACGGGCGCGGATGCGACGCCATGGTTTATTGTGGGGTGTTGCGGGAAAGATCGCCCGCACCTCGTTTTTTCCGAAGACCGGGAGCCGCGCCACACCATGGGAAACATTCCCTCCTTCGAGTCCGCGGGACGGCAACGCGCCGCCGCCCCGGTTCGATGGCGTACGCGCCTGGACCAGTGGCGGCGGGCCTCCGCCGAATTCACGGTCCGCTCCCCCGCACGCCTGGCTCTCTTCACCTTTGCGCTGGTCATCGCGATCTTCACTTCGCTGCTCTCGCTTCCAGCGGCCACCGCCAGCGGCCAGCACACGCCGCTGCACGACGCCCTGTTCACCGCGGTCTCCGCCGTGTGCGTCACCGGGCTCACCGTGGTCTCCACGGCAACCCACTGGTCGTTCTTCGGCCAGCTGGTCATGATCATCGGCGTCTTCGTCGGCGGCTTGGGCATCCTCACGCTCGCCTCCGTGCTGTCCCTTGCCGTCTCCAAGCGCCTCGGCGTGCGCGGCAAGCTGATGGCGCAGAACTCCATGAACACCTCGGCGGCCTCCACGCTGGGCGAGGTCGGTGCGTTGCTGCGCATCGTCATCACCACCTCGGTGGCCATCGAGGTCGCCCTGATGCTGATGCTGACCCCGCGCTTCCTGATCCTCGGCGAGCCGTTCGGCCAGGCGCTCTGGCACGGGATCTTCTACTCGATTTCCGCGTACAACAACGCCGGATTCACCCCGCACTCCGACGGCCTGGTGCCCTACGAGACGGACCTGTGGATCCTGGTCCCGCTGATGCTCGGCGTGTTCCTCGGCTCGCTGGGCTTCCCCGTGGTGATGATCCTGATCGCGCACCGCTTCAACACCAAGAAGTGGACGCTGCACGCCAAGCTCACCCTGCTGGTCACCAGCATCCTGCTGGTCGCGGGCACGCTGCTCTGGGGGCTGGCCGAATGGTCAAACCCCGGCACGATCGGCGGCATGAGCACCGGGGACAAGGTCATCCACTCGGTGTTCGCCTCCGTGATGACGCGATCGGGCGGCTTCAACCTGGTGGACATGAACGAGATGAACCAGGTGACGATGTTGCTCACCGACGCACTCATGTTCGCCGGCGGCGGCTCCGCCTCCACGGCCGGCGGCATCAAGGTCACCACCATCGCCGTGATGTTCCTGGCGATCTTCGCCGAGGCCCGCGGCGACACCGATGTGCGGGCCTTCGGCCGGCGCATCCCGGAGGGCACCATGCGCGTGGCCATCTCGGTGATCGTGCTCGGCGCAACGCTCGTCTCGCTGGCCACCGCCGCGCTGCTGGTCATCAGCGGCACGTCGCTGGAAAGGGCGCTCTTCGAGACGATTTCCGCCTTCGCGACCGTCGGGTTGAGCACCAACCTCAGCGCGGAGATGCCGCCGAGCGGGAAGTACGTCCTTTCCGCCCTCATGTTTGCCGGGCGCATCGGCACCATCACCCTGGCCGCGGCCCTGACGCTGCGCCAGCGAAACCAGCTGTACCACTTCCCCGAAGAGAGGCCGATCATTGGCTGACAAGAAATCCGACCACAACGCCCCGGTCCTGGTCATCGGGCTGGGCCGCTTCGGCGCCGCCGTGGCCGAGCAGCTGGTCCGCCAGGGACGCGAGGTGCTGGCCATCGAGCGCAACCAGGAACTGGTCCAGAAGTGGGCCTCGGTCCTCACCCACGTGGTCGAGGCCGATGCCACCAACATCGACGCCCTGCGCCAGCTCGGCGCCCAGGACTTCTCCTCCGCGGTGGTCGGCGTCGGCACCTCGATCGAGTCCTCCGTGCTGATCACCGTGAACCTGGTGGACCTGGGCATCGAGCACCTGTGGGTCAAGGCCATCACGCCCTCGCACGGCAAGATCCTCACCCGCATCGGCGCGAACCACGTGATCTACCCGGAGGCCGACGCCGGCGTCCGCGCCGCTCACCTGGTGGGCGGCCGGATGCTCGACTTCATCGAGTTCGACGACGGGTTCGCGATCGTGAAGATGTACCCGCCCAAGGAAACCCAGGGCTTCACGCTCGGCGAGTCCCAGGTGCGTTCCAAGTACGGCGTCACGGTGGTGGGCGTGAAGTCCCCGGGCGAGGACTTCACTTATGCGCAGCCCGACACCAAGGTCACCCGTCGCGACGTGCTGATCGTCTCCGGGCACGTGGACCTGCTCGAACGCTTCGCCGCCCGCCCCTGATCCGGGCTGCCCGCTGATCCGTCATTGACGCCGAAAAACCCCGGGCGTACCATCGCCGCACCCGGCCGCCATGCGCCGGGGCGGGCGATCCCGCGGCTGCCCGGCGCGGACGCGTCCGCCATCGCCATCGGGCGGAAGGCCGGGTTCCGCCATGGGGCTGGCCAACGGTTACGGGTGCTGGTCGGGACGCGCGAGCGCTACTACCGGGACCCAGTCAACGACTACGGGCGGTATTTCCACGCGAACATCCTCGTCGGCAAGCCCTCCGGGACGTTCCACTGCGCCATCGACGTGGACAGCCACCAAGTGCCCAACGGGGTGCCGTGGCGGGTCGTGTCGTTGTGCCCCTCGGCGCTCAAGGGCGTCGACGCGCTGGGCGAGGGCTGGCACCCGCTCGCGACGGATCCCGTGTCCGGGGCGCTGGATGCGATCCGCAACCGGAGGCTGCGCCTCCCGGCCCGGTGCGCGCGGCTGCTTCCGGCTCTCCCGTTTCCCTGGCCCCGCCTGCCCCTCCCGCCCCACCGGCCGTTCCTGGAGCTGCCGTGGAAGTCGGGGGTCAGCACCGACGCGCTGGCGGACCTCGAACCGTTGGTTGCCCGCGCCCGGAAGGTGCTGGTCTTCGGGGAACCCCTCAGCGACGGCGGACTGGGCGTCCACAACATCCACCAGAACCAGGGCGACCCGGTCGGTTCCCAGTTCGCCGCCGAAAACGGCATCTGGCAGGACGGCGCGACCATCATCCAGCTCGAGGACGGATGCTGGCGGGGCTTCTTCAACAAGTTCTCGACCCAGGCCGACAGGACCGACGGCAACGGGCGGCCGCTGCCCTGATACCGGTTCGGACGCCGGCGCGGACAGCCTCGGCCTCAGGGTGCGGTGGAGTGGACCGTGAACGGTTCGCGTTCCAGGGAGCAGGCCCCGGCGACCTTCAGCGCTGCCTCGTTCAGGGGCGCGAATCCGCCGCCCAGGTCCACGCTGTCGCCGACGTCGTAAGTGGTGTTTCCGATGCGCAGGGACGGGACGTCCCCGTCGAGAACGGTGGAGCCCGCAGGAAGCACCAGCCAGTTCGAGGTCCCGGTTGCGTCAAGGACCTCGAAGCAGCCTCCCGGGCCCAGGACAAGTGAACCCGTCAGCTCGGCGGTCGCCGAGTTGCCGGTGGCTGCCTCCGTGCTCACAACCGCGGAGTACCCGGCCTTGGAGGTGGAAAGGATGACGCCCGCCTGCTCCGGTGCGGAGCAGCCGGACAGGATCAAGGCCAGCGGCAGGACGGCACCGGCGAGGGCCAGGGAGCGGAGCCTTGCCGCGGAAAAGACCGTGCCGGCACGGGTCGTTTGCGTCATGCCCACCATCCTATTCCGGCGCCGCGGCGCCGGCCGGTGTCAGCCGGCCAGTTCACTGCTGATCTGCGCGGCGCGGGCGGCGGCGGCCGCGGTGGCGTGCGCCATGATCTGCGGCAGGCCCTCGGCGTCGAAGGTCGCGATGGCGCGCTCGGTGGTGCCGTTGGGGCTGGTCACGGCCCGGCGCATGGCCGCGGGGTCCGCCTGCGGGTCGGCAAGCATCTTGCCCGCCCCGGAGACCGTGGCGCGCGCCAGGTCCATGGCCAGGGCCGGGTCCAGGCCCAGCTCGACGCCGGCCTTCGCCATGGCCTCGACCAGGTAGAAGGCGTAGGCGGGTCCGGATCCGCTGATCGCCGAGACTGCGTTCTGCTGGGATTCGGGCACCACGTGCACGATTCCGGAACCGGAGAGCAGCTGGACCACCTCGGCCAGGGCCTCGGTGGTGACGGTGTCCCCGGCGCTCAGGCCCACGGCGCCGGCGCCGACCATGAGCGGGGTGTTGGGCATGGAGCGCACGATCGGCTGGCCCGGGTTCAGGTGCTCCGCCATCATGTCGATGGTGATGGCTGCGGCCACCGAAACGACCACTGCCTGCGGGGAGAGCGAATCCCTGATCTCGTCGCAGAGTGCCTGGATGCCCACCGGCTTGACGCCGAGGAAAACGATGTCGGCACCGGCAACCGCGTCCTTGTTGGCCTCGGGGTTCTCGGAGGCGACCAGCACGTTCACGCCGGTGTCCGCGCGCAGGGCCTGGGCTCTGGCATCGGAGCGGACCGTCGCGTTGACGGCTTCCGGGTTGTGGCCCGAGGCGATGATGCCACGCAACACCGCCCCGTTCATGGAACCGGTGCCAAGGAAGGCGAGTTTGCGTTCGGTCGGGGAGGCGGAGGCAGGCGCAGAAGTCATGTGGACCATTCTGTCACGGGCGCGCGGGCTGGATCGAGCTGGCTAGATCGAGTGGGTTCCTGCCTCGGCCGGCTTGACGACGGGTGCCAGGTGGCGGCGGGCGAACTCCAGCGTCTCGCCCAGCCAGGCTTCGCGCTCCCCCGCGCCGCGGGCCTTGCGGGTGGAGACCTCCACGGCAACCACGCCGTCCCACGCCGAATCGCGCAGGAACTCGATGGCCTCGACGACCGGCTGGGTGCCCTGGCCGGGCACCAGGTGTTCGTCCTTGCCGTTGTCCTTGCCGTCGCACAGGTGCACGTGGCTCAGCCGCTGGCCGAGGTCGCGGAACGCCGTCGCCGAGTCCATGTCGGCGATCGCCGAGTGGGAGAAGTCCCAGGTGACGAACTCGTAGGGCTCGGGGATCGGGTTCCAGTGCGGCAGGTACATCTTGGCCTCGCGTCCGCGTGCGCGCCACGGGTACATGTTTTCGACGGCGATCTTCACGCCGTACTGTTCCATGATCCGGCGGATGCCGCTGGCGAATTCCGTGGCGTAGGTGCCCTGCCAGCGGAAGGGAGGGTGGGCGACGACCACGTCGCAACCCACCTCCACGGCCATCGCCGCGGAGGCCTCGATCTTGTTCCAGGCGGTCCCCCACACCTGCTGGGTCAGCAGCAGCGTGGGCGCGTGGATGGCCATGATGGGCTGCTCGTAGCGTTCGGCCAGGCGGTTGAGCTGGGCGGCGTCCTGCGAGATCTGGTTTCCGGTGACCAGCACCTCGATCCCGTCGTACCCCAGGTCGTGGGAGACGGCGAAGGCGTCGTGCACGTTCAGCGGGTAGACCGAGGCGCTCGAGAGGGCAACGGGGATGGGGGCTTTGCTGTTGTTGCTGGACTCGACCATGGACGTGGCCCCTTATCTTTGGCTAACGAACGTTGCTGCCCTGGGACATCGAAATCACCGAGGATTTGCCCAGTGCTACCTCTCCGACTCCCACGCTACTACTGAGTGGGGCGCTGGAGTCAAAAAGGACATGCTCAAAGCGCCGCAGCATCAATCCTTCGCGCAGCGCCCACGGGCAGATGCGCAGGGACTTGATCTTCAGGGCGCTCATGGCCTCGAGTGCGACGATCGCGCCGGCCAGCAGCTGCGGGGCGCGGATCGCCGAGACTCCGGGAAGCTCGGCGCGTTCCTCCCAGTTCATGGCGGTCAGCCGGTTGGTCCAGAGCTTCAGCGAGTCGGCACGCAACACGCGCTTGACGTAGGGGCCGTCCGCGCTGGGGGCCGCACCGGTGATCCGGGCCAGCGACCTGAAGGTCTTCGAGGTTCCGGTGACCAGCGTGGGCTTGCCGAACTGGCGAAGCTCCGCGACGGGGTCGGCCAGCAAGTCGCGCACGTGGTTGCGCAGGGCCTTGACCTCCTTGATGGAGGGCGGGTCATGCGGCAGCCATTCGCGGGTCAGCCGTCCGGCGCCCAGCGGCACCGAGTGGGCGAGGGTCGGGAACTCGTCCTGGCCCAGGGCCATTTCGAAGGACCCGCCGCCCATGTCGAGGTTCAGGATGGCATCCGAGCTCCAGCCGAACCAGCGGCGCACCGCGTAGTACGTCATGCCGGCCTCCTGCTCGCCGGTCAGCTCGGTCAGCCGCACGCCGGTTTCGCCCACGACGCGCTCCAGGACTTCCTCGCCGTTTGCCGACTCGCGGATGGCCGAGGTGCAGAAGGCCAGCAGGTCCTCCGCATGGTGGTTGGACGCGAATTGCGCGGCCTCGTGCACGAAGTCCAGCAGCTCGGCCTGCCCGGCCTCGTTGATGGCGCCGTTCTCGTCCAGGTACTGCACCAGCGACAGCGGCCGCTTGTGCGAGGCGAAGGGCACCGGGCGGGCGCCCGGGTACGCGTCGACCAGCAACAGGTGGACCGTGTTCGACCCGATATCCAGTACGCCCAGCCTCATGGTGTGCCCCTCGCCTTGTGTTCCGCCGCGCCGTGGGCGCGGCTACTTGCTCGTCTTGGCGGCCGCTGCCTTTTTGGCGGGAGCCTTCTTGGCCGGCGCCTTCTTGGCGGTGGTCGTCGTCGCGGTCTTGCGCTTCACCGGGCCCTTGGCGCGCTTGTCCGCCAGCAGCTCGATGGCGCGCTCGCGGGTCAGCTCCTCAAGGGTGGTGTCGCGCGGGATCGTGATGTTGGTGATCCCGTCGGTGATGTACGCACCGAAGCGGCCCTCCTTGACCACGATGTTCTTCTCCGAGACCGGGTCCGGGCCGAATTCGGCCAGCGGCGGCACCGCGGCGCGGGCGCCACGGACCTTGGGCGTCGAGTAGATCTCCAGGGCCTGCTCCAGGGTGATCGTGAAGATCTCCTCTTCGCTGCCGATGGAACGCGAGTCGCTGCCCTTTTTCAGGTACGGGCCGAAGCGGCCGTTCTGCACGGTGATCTCTTCGCCCTCGGCGTCGGCACCCAGCACGCGCGGCAGCGAGATGAGCTTGAGCGCATCCTCGAGCGTGACGGTCTCGACCGTCATCGACTTGAAGAGCGAACCGGTGCGCGGCTTGGCCTTGGTCGGCTTCTTCGGCGGCTTCGGCTTGCCGTTCTTGTAGTACTCGACCGGCAGGGCCGCGAGTTCCTCTTCGGTCGGCTCCACGATGACCTCGGTGACGTAGGCGCCGTAGCGCCCGTCCTTGGCCACGATGGTGCGGCCGGTTTCCGGGTCGACGCCCAGCACGCGCTCGGAGGGGCCCTGGTTTTCCATGAGCTCGATGGCCTTTTCGGCTGTCAGCTCATCCGGTGCCAGGTCCTCGGGAACGTTGGCGCGCTGCGGCTCGGTGCCCTCCGGGGCGTCGGCCGGCAGCGGCTTTTCCAGGTACGGGCCGAACTTGCCCACGCGCAGCACGATGCCCGGGGCGATTTCGATGGAGTTGATGGCGCGGGCGTCGATGTCGCCCAGGTTCTCCACGACGGACTGCAGGCCGGGCTCGCCGGATTCCTCCGAGCCGAAGTAGAAGTCCTTCAGCCAGGCGCTGCGGCCGCGCTGGCCGTGGGCGATCTCGTCGAGGTCGTCCTCCAGGCGCGCGGTGAAGTCGTAGTCGACGTACTTGGCGAAGTGCTCCTCCAGGAGGCGCACCACCGAGAACGCGATCCAGCTCGGCACCAGGGCGCCGCCGCGCTTGGTCACGTAGCCGCGGTCCATGATGGTGGAGATGGTCGGGGCGAACGTGGACGGGCGGCCGATTTCGCGGGCCTCCAGCTCGGCGACGATCGAGGCTTCGGTGTAGCGGGCCGGCGGGGTGGTCGTGTGCCCGATGGCCTCGACGCCGGTGCCTGCCAGAGGGTCGGAGACCTTCAGCTGCGGCAGCCGCGCTTCCTCGGCTGCTTCCGCCGCCTCGGCCTCGCGGGCCGCGTCGCGGCCCTCCTCGTAGGCGGCCATGAAGCCGCGGAAGGTGATCACGGTGCCGGAGGCGGAGAACTCCGCGACCTGTCCCGTGGTTGCCGTGCCGGCCAGCTTGATGGTGGCGGTGAAGCCCTTCGCGTCGGACATCTGGGAGGCGACGGTGCGCTTCCAGATCAGCTCGTAGAGGCGGAACTCGTCGGCCGAAAGCTGTGCACGCACCGTGGCGGGGCGGCGGAAGGAGTCGCCGGCCGGGCGGATGGCCTCGTGGGCTTCCTGCGCCGAACCGGACTTGGCCTTGTAGACGCGCGGCTTCTCCGGCACCGATTCGGTTCCGTAGAGTTCTGCTGCCTGCTTGCGCGCCGCGTTCACTGCCTCGTTGGAGAGGAACACCGAGTCGGTACGCATGTAGGTGATGTAGCCGTTTTCATACAGGCGCTGGGCAACCTGCATAGTCGACTTGGAGCTCCAGCGCAGCTTGCGGGAAGCTTCCTGCTGCAGCGTCGAGGTGGTGAAGGGCGCGGCCGGGCGACGGGTGTACGGCTTCTCGTCGACGTTGGTGACGGCGAAGTCGACGTCGGCGAGGCCGGCGGCAAGTTCGGAGGCCTTGGCTTCGTCCAGGTGCGCGACGGCACCCGACTTGGGGCTCTTCAGCTCGCCGCGGTCGGAGAAGTCGCGGCCGGTGGCCACGCGGGCGCCGTCGACGGACGCCAGCTTGGCGCCGAAGGTTTCGCCGTTGGCCGTCGAGAAGGTTCCCGTCAGGTCCCAGTAGGAGGCGCTGCGGAACGCCATGCGTTCGCGTTCGCGCTCGACCACCAGGCGGGTTGCCACGGACTGCACGCGGCCGGCGGACAGGCCGCGGGCCACCTTGCGCCAGAGCACCGGGGAGATCTCGTACCCGTAGAGGCGGTCGAGCACACGGCGGGTTTCCTGGGCATCGACGAGGTCGGTGTCCAGTTCCCTGATGTTCTCCATGGCACGGTTGATGCCCTCTTGGGTGATTTCGGTGAAGGCCATGCGGTAGACCGGGACCTTGGGCTTGAGCACCTGGAGCAGGTGCCACGCGATGGCTTCGCCTTCGCGGTCCGCATCGGTTGCGAGATAGAGGGCGTCGGCGTCCTTGAGCTTGGCCTTCAGCTCGGCGACGCGCTTCTTCTTGTCCGGGTAGACCACGTAGTACGGCTCAAAGTCGTTGTCGATGTCGACGGCGAACTTGCCCAGCGAAGTCTTCTTCAGTTCCGCCGGCAGCTCCGAAGGCTGCGGCAAATCCCGGATGTGTCCCACCGAGGCGTCGACTTCAAAGCCCTCGCCCAAATACTTGGCGATGGACTTGCTTTTTGCCGGGGACTCCACGATAACGAGTTTTTTTCCGGTCTTTTCTTTGGCCTTGGCGGGCACAGTACTCCTATTAGCAACCAGTGGTGCGTCAAAGTGGGCGCACAGCACATTCCCTGCTCTAGGTTAGCCGCATTCTGGCGAACCTAGGCAAGTGCCCGCCGGAAAGCGGGCGTTTTTCCGGTCCGTGAGGGCCCCCCGGAGTCTTATTCGTCCCGGATTTCCGGCAGGAAGGAAAGCATGTAGTAGAGGCGTTCCCCGTCGACCCCGCGTTCCTCGGGTTCGGCCTTCGCTTCGTATTCATAGAGCAGGTTGTAGACCCGGGCGATGAATTCCTTGCGATGCTTCTCCGAGAGGAAGACCATGCCGGTGGTCAGCATCGGGGCGCGGTCCGGATCCGGCATGATGCCCGCGATGCGTTCTTTGTCACGGCGGGCGATTTCCGCCGAGAGCCTGTCCCTGAACGCATTGAGCTGCACGTTCAGGTAGGCGTTTTTGGCCGAGGCCGAATCGGCGAGCGATCCGAGCACCAGCTCGTCTCCGGCAGCCTTCCAGCGGCGCTCGCGTCCGTCGCCCTCGCTGGCGGCCCGGATGACGTAGCCGTATTTCTCCAAGGCACGCAGGTGGTAGCTCATGGCGCTGGGCGTGAGGTTGCAGCGCGAGGCAAGCTCTGTGGCGGTTCGCGTCGACTGTGACGCGAAAAGCTCCTCAAGTACGGTAAGCCGCGCTTCATGAGCGAGCGCACGAATGGCTTGCGGGTCGCTAATCGTCACCGATTTGACGGGCATGTGGGTGACCGGCGCGCTTTTTGCCGCGTCGTCCCCGGAGGTGTTCTGGCTCATGTGAAAAAACTTTAGCGGTTGTTTCGCATCTCCAACAGAAAGCCCCGTCTAATAAGTCGTATTACCCCTTCATTAAGTCGCGCGGAAAATTCCGGGTCGCCCTCGCCGAGCAGCGAATCAAGGGCGCCGACCAGTGCCGAGACGCTCAAATCCCCGTCGCAGGCCGAGACGAACCCGGCCAGGGCCGTGTCCATGAGTTCTGTGCGGCGCAGGCCCGCACCCTGGCGCAGCAGGATCACCCCGGGGTGCTCGGCGCCCGGGCGCTGGTGGCGTTCCTCGGTGACGTCCTCGGCAACGAGCAGGTGCACATCCCCGAGGGTTTCAAGGTCAAGCGCGTCGGCGGTTTCGATGGCCCGGCCCAGGTACGGGCCGATGGGCTGTTCGATCGGGTAGGTGATCTCCTCGTACAGCCGGCCCACCGGCTGCTTCGACGCATCGGCCGGGCGGCGCAGCCACACCATGCCGAAGCCGATGGCCGCAACGTCTCGGGAGGCGAAATCCTCAAGGTACGCGCCGTACTGGTCCGCGAAGGCCTTCTGGTCGCGGGACTGGGAGGCGTCGCGCAGCCAGGTTTCGGCGTACTGGGTGGGGCTGACCGATTCGCGCTGGATGAACCAGGCCTCGGTGTCCTCCGTGAGCCAGGAGCGCGGCCCGGCGCTCCACTCGAGCCCCGCCTCGGGGTCCGCGGGCTCCGTGATCTCCCAGTTTGCGAGCATCTGGGCGGTTCCGCCGGGGGCCAGGATGCCGGGCAGGTCCCGCACCAGCGTTGCCACCAGCGTGTCGCCGGGCATTCCGCCGTCGCGGTAGGTGAAGCGGTCGTCGGCGTTTTCATCGGCCCGGCGCGGGGTGATGACAAACGGGGGGTTTGAAACGACCAGGTCGAACGTCTCCCCCGCCACCGGTTCCAGCAGGCTGCCCAGGCGCAGCTGGACCCGGTCCTCGAGGTTGGCCGGATCGATCCCCAGCGCGCGGTGGTTGAGCAGCAGGTTGAAACGGGTGAAACCCAGGGCGCGTTCGGAGATGTCGGTGGCGACGACACGGCGCACGTGCGAGAGCAGGTGGAAGGCCTGGATGCCGCAGCCCGTTCCCAGGTCCAGCGCGGTCTCCACCTGCGGGCGGATGGTGGTTTGGGCCAGCGTCAGCGATGCCTGCCCGATGCCCAGCACGTGGTCGTGGCGCAGCACGCCGGGGCGCTGGTGCGCGCCAAGGTCGCTGGCGACCCAGATCTCCGCGTCCGCGTCCGAGGCGTGCGGGCGCAAGTCCACGAGGGCATGCCACCTTCCGATGGCCCCCGGAGCGGCTTCGAGCAGACCCAGTTCAACCAGGCCGGACAGTCCGAGTGAGGGGAAGGCCTCGGCGATGTCGGTTTCGGTGGCCTCGCCGCCCAGCATGAACAGGCCGAGCATGGTGCCCAGGGCCGTCGGCCGCGGCAGCGAACCGAGCAGGCGCAGTGCCGGAATCAGCTGGTCCCGCAGGAGTGCCTCGTGGGCCACCTCGCCCAGGAACTCGATGATTGCCTCGTGGGCGAATTGCCCTCGCTCCAGGTCTTGGGCGAATGCCGCCAGGAGTTGCGGGTCGTCGCTGCGCGGGGCGTCGGGAACGTGGGCGTAGTTTGCGGTGGAAGTCACGCCCACAAGTCTATCCAGCCCGGGTAAGGCCAGATGGAAAGAACCTAAAATGGAATCCATGATTGAGGTCACCACCACGCATTTGCAGCAGCTCTCCGCTTCGGAGTTGGTTTCGTCCTCCCGCCCGTTGCCGGACCACGCCAGGATCGAATTGGCGCCGGGGATCACCCCGGAGTTCAGCAAGTTCCTCTACCAAGGGGTGGGCAGCGAATGGAACTGGGCGGACAGGCTCACGCTGACCCGAGCCCAATGGGATGCCTTGCTGCGCACGCCTGGCACCGAGACCCATGTCCTCTATGTCGACGGGGCGCCCGGCGGCTACGTGGAGCTGCTGGCCCGTTCCGCGAACGGGGGCACCGAGGTTGAAATCATGTACTTCGGCCTTTTCCCCCAGTGCATCGGCCAGGGGCTGGGCGGGGCACTGCTCACGGAGGGCATCGCCCGCGCTTGGGACATCGATACCCGTTGTGAAGGTTTCGCACCGGTGACACGCGTCTGGGTCCACACGTGCTCCCTCGACGGCCCTGCCGCGATCGCCAACTACGAGGCACGCGGCCTCAGCGCCTTCCACACCGAGACCGAAATGCTGGTTCCCGGCGACGGAACCGCCGGGATGTGGCCGGCGGGCTAACAGCCGACGGGTTGCCGACTGATACCCACCCGCCTATTAGCAAAAGTCTTATATTGGCGCGGGTATTAGCAGTATCCTCTTTCCATGAGATCGATTGATGTTGTCGTCCCGGTCATCATGGACATCGTGGACTCGAGAAAGCTCGCGGACCGCGAGTCGGCCCAAGCAGCCATCGAGTCCGTCTGCGCGCTGGTCGAACGGCACCGGCCCGCGCTCCAACCATGGCAGGCCACCGTCGGGGACGAATTCCAGGCGGTGTATCCAACACTGAACGAGGCCTTGTGCGCGACGGCCCTGCTGCGCCTGAGCTTGCCCGCGGACATCGACTGCCGGTTCGGCATCGGCCGTGGATCCATCAAACCGGTCTCTTCGATTTCCGCAGCCCGCATCCAGGACGGATCCGGTTGGTGGGCGGCCCGGGCGGCCATCGATGAAGCAAGGCAACGCGAAAAGGCGAAGAACCCCACGCTTCGTTCCTGGTTCCACGACGCCAAGGCCGGCGACGACCAAACAGCCATCGCCAATGCGTACCTGCTGACCCGCGACCAGCTGATTTCCTCGCTGAACCCCAAGACCCGCCGCTACGCATCCGGGTTGCTCCTGGGCCAAACCCAGAGCTCCATCGCCCGCGCGGAGGGCGTCACCCAGTCCGCCGTCTCCCAGGCACTGAAAAACTCGGGCGCCGGCACGTTGATCGCCGCCATGGAACTGCTCGAAACGGTGCCCGAGCCCCGGAACCGGGTGCAGCGATGATCACCGTGGCACTCCTGCTGGCCATGATCGGCATTGCGGACCTGACCAGGTCGATAGTGCGCGACGGGTCCGGGGGTGAAGACGCCGGCGGCAAACGGACCATGGCACTGGTCATCGGCGCCTTCTGGGCGATCATGCTGGCCTCTTCCATGTTCTTGTTGGGCCTGGGCTGGCGGTGGGCCCTGGCCGCAACGATCCTGGCCGCAGCCTGGCTGGCCACCACCACCAGCCGCGAGAACGCAGCCGCCCCGCTGCGCCTGTGGCCGGCGTTCGGAGTGCTGCTGGGCACCTTCGCCTTCGCCGTCCTTGACACCACGGATCCCTCCGCCGGAACCCCGGCAGGCAACTGGCACGGCACCGTGGCACCGGAATGGATCCGCGGGATTCCGCTGTCATCGATCCTCGTGGCCGTTGGCGTGGGGCTGTTCCTCATCGAAAGCTCGAACATCGTGGTGCGCAGCGCCCTGCGTCCGGGCACCATCCGCCGGCGGGGAGCCAGGGGCGAAGCCCCGGTGCGGCTGCCGGACCTGCGTGGCGGAAGGCTCATCGGCCCGCTGGAACGGCTCGGCCTGCTCACCCTGACACTCGCGGGGATGTTCACCATTGTCGGGGCGTTGATCGCGGCCAAGGGCATCGTTCGGTTCCCCGAAATATCCAACGACGGGGCCACCGGCTCGAAGGCCGAGTACTTCCTGGTGGGCAGCCTGTTCAGCTGGGGCCTGTCGTTGCTGGGGGTCGGGCTCATCCGCATCTCGGGATAGCCCCGCACTGCGGTTTCCGGCCGATGCCGCGCATGCAAACAGGCGGTGTTTCCCCAACATTGTTGGGGAAACACCGCCTGTCGCAGGAGGGAACCGGGGGACTCAGCCATTCGTCGGCGGCGACACCACGTCCGGGCGGTCGCATGCCGAGGCAGCCAAGTTCCTGGCGCCGCCTATGAGAGCGTGATCCAGACGGTCTTGGTCTCCGTCACCGAGTCCAGCTGCTCCGGTCCCAGGTCCCGGCCGAAGCCCGAGTTCTTGAACCCGCCAAAGGGCATCGCCGGGTCGATCGAGCTCTGCGCATTGACATAGACCGAGCCCGCCTTGAGCACCTTTGACAGGCGGTGCACGCGGTTCAGGTTCTGCGAGTAAATCGTTGCGGCCAGACCGTACTGGTTGTCGTTGGCCAGTTCGATGGCCTGTTCCTCGGTGGTGAAGCGCTGGGCCACCAGAACCGGGCCAAAGATCTCTTCCTGGACGATCGTCATCCGGTTGTTGCAGTCGCCGAAGATGGTCGGCTCGATGAAGTAGCCGGTGCGGTCCAGCCGATTGCCGCCGCACAACAGCGTGGCACCCTCGTCGATTCCGGTCTGGATGTAACCCATGACGGAGTTGCACTGGTTTTCGGAGACGACCGGGCCAATGGTGCTTTCCGGATCGAGTCCCGGGCCAATGACCCAGCCCTTGGCGTTCTCGACGAGCTTGCCCATGAACTCGTCGTAGATCGCGTCCTCCACGTACAGGCGGGAACCGGCGTCGCAGATCTGTCCGGCGTTGAAGAAGATGCCCAGGGCCACTTCCTCCACGGCCTTCTCCAGGTCCGAGTCGGCGAAGACCAGGACCGGGGACTTGCCCCCGAGCTCGAGGGTCATCCGGGTCATGTTTTCCAGTGCCGCGTGGCCCACCGATTTGCCCGTGGGCGTTGAACCGGTGAAGGTGACCTTGTCGATCCCCTTGTGTCCGGCCAGCGCCGCGCCGACGGTGGATCCCTTGCCCGTGAGAATGTTGACAACGCCACCGGGGATGCCGGCCTCTGCCACCAGCTCGGCGAAGCGAAGGGTGGTCAGCGAGGTGATCTCCGGCGGCTTCACCACGGTGGTGCAGCCCGCGGCAAGGGCCGCGCCCAGCTTCCAGGCCAGGGTCTGCAGCGGGAAGTTCCACGGCACGATGACGCCCACGACGCCCACCGGTTCCTTGCGGGTGTAGGTGACGTAGTCCCCGGGAAGCCCCGCGGCTTCGCCGCTGCGGCCGGAGATCTTCGAGGCCCAGCCGGCAAAGTAGCGGTAGGTGTCGATGGTGCCCTGGATGTCCATCTCTGCCTCGGCCAGCGGCTTGCCCACGTCGATGGATTCAAGCACCGACAATTCAGCGGTGTTGGCCTCGATCAAATCGGCAAGCTTGTGCAGCAGGCTCTCGCGTTCCAGCGGGGTGAACCGGCTCCAGGAGCCGCCGTCGAATTCGCGGCGGGCGGCGGCAACGGCCTTGTCCAGGTCGGCCACGGTGGCGCTGGCGATGTTGGAGATCGTTTGGGTGGTTGATGGTTCGGTGACGGGCACGGTGGCACCGTCGGAGGAATCCACCCAGGCGCCGTCGATAAACAGCTTGTGTGACCTTGCCAGGAAGCTGCGTACCGAAGCCGGAACCTGGTAGGTGTCAAAGTAGGTTTCAGCGATGTCGATGCTCATCTGAAGTCCCTCTCGGTTTTGTGTTGGAAAAGATGCTGCTTGTGCGGCGTTTTGCATGTGAAGGGCCTAGAACTGGACGACGAGGCGGCCGTCGGCATCCCCTGCATCCAGACGGCGGAATGCCTCGTTGATGTTGCCGAATTCCATCGTCTCGACGTTCGAGTGCACCAGGCCGTCCTTGGCCAGCTGCATGATCTGGTCGCGTTCCAGGCGGGTGCCGTCGGCGCTGCCGATGATGGTGATGCCCAGGTCGATCAGTTCCGCCGCCTTGAACGTGAACGGGTTGTTCGGAAGCGCCACCTGGATGAATCGGGCGGTCGGGGCCGCCAGGGTGAACATGTTCCGGAACACCTGAGGCGAGGGCGCGAAGCTCAGCAGGGCGTCGGCGCCACCGAGCTCGTGGATTGCCTTTTCGGCTTCCTCTCCCGGTGCGTAGGCGGCATGGGCGCCCAGGCGCTTGGCGGTTTCCAGCTTCTTGGGATCGAGGTCGATGCCGACGACCTTGGCGCCGAAGAGCTTGGCGAACTGGATAGCGTACTGTCCCAGGCCGCCCAGGCCGAAGACGACCACGACGGACCCGGGCTCGATGTTGGCCTTGCGCACCGCGCTGAAGGCGGTGACACCGGCGCAGAGCAGCGGGCAGGCTTCCTCCGAGGAGAGCTCTCCCGGGATGTGGGTGACCCAGTCGGCGGGGGCAACGATGTACTGGGCAAAGCACCCGTCGACGTGGACGCCCGTGGCCTGGCTGTTCTGGCAGTAGGTCTCCAGGCCCTTGCGGCATTCGCGGCAGTTGCCGCAGGCGGAGTAGACGAAGCCGACGCCGACCCGTTCTCCCGCGGTCAGTTCCACGCCGTCGCCGACGGCAACGATCGAGCCGACACCTTCATGGCCCAGGATCGCCGGCTTGGGGCGCGGAAGCTCGTCCTCGCCCTTCCAGAAGTGCACGTCCGTGTGGCAGACTCCGCAGCTTTCCATCTTGACGAGGACCTCGCCTTTGCCCGGCTGCGGGATGGCGGTCTCGCGGATTTCCAGGGGGCTGTTGTCTTCGGTGAAGTAAGCGGCCAACATGGTTTCAGTCATCGTAATTCAGCTCCTTGTGAGGGTTTTGGCGCGGGAGGTCGGGTAACCGCCCAGGCCACGGGGTACAACGATTAGTACGGACAGTGCCCAGTAGATGAGCCCGGCTGCGACGGCGGCGAGCAGCGAGGCAGTGGTGTACCGGAAATATCCTGTGTGTTCAAAACTCAGCGGGTTGAAGGTGACGGTGAAGATCACGATGCCGATCACCGTTGCTGCCATCGCTGCGATGTTGTAGCCGCCGGTGAAGTAGTAGACCGACGACTTGTCTTCGATGAAGAGTTGTTTGAGGTCCACCCGCTGCCGGCGCAGGAGGAAGTAGTCGACAAGCATGATTCCGGTGAGGGCGCTGTAGATGGCCGCGGTCCACACCAGGAATGTCATGAATCCATCGTAGAGACCCGGAATGGCGAACATGACAATCACTGGGACAATGCAGAATCCGTAAACGAGCCACTCCCAGGACACGTTCCTGAGCAGCGCACCGAACATCTGGCGCAGTCCCACGACGGCCGTGTAGAGGATGTTTGCCATGCTGGTGATGTTCGCGAAGGCGATGAACACCAGGACGATGGCACTCATCCACAGTCCCCCGGTTTCGGCCATCCACTGTGTCGGGTCGGCGTTGCCGTACTTGATTGCCCCGATGAGGCCCACGGCTTCACCCAGGCTGGCGGCGAATCCGATGCCGATCAGGTTGGGCCAGAAGGCTGTGCGTTCGTTCTTGGTGATGCGTGACAGGTTGCCGATGTACGGCCACCAGGAGAAACCGGCGGCAATGTTGATTTCAACGGCGATCATGAAGTTCACCGCGTTCGAATCGAACGGACGGGCGAGCGCATCAAGGGCAAGAAGATCCGAGAGCGAGGAATCCGAGAGGAACAGCCAGATCATGAAGCCCATGACCAGGATCAAGGCGGGGGCGACAATGACGTTGAACAGCTTGATGGAGGTCGGGCCCTTGGCCACGATGTAGGCCGTCAGCGCGATGGCAATGATCGTAATGACATAGATGTACGGTGCGTTCGGATCCGGTTCCCGGTCGCTGACAACGCTTATCGCGGAGTCGATCGAACGGCCGAACATGGTCCCCAGGACCACCAGCCAACCGACCGTCAACAGGATCATGGCCACCGTGTAAATCACCCGGCTGCCGTTGTGGCCGAACACGCTGCGCATGAACGTGTATTGCTCGGTGCCGTACTTGCCGGCGCTGACGGATACGGCGAGCCCCACCAAAAGGACGCCCAGGACGTTTCCCAGGATGATGGCGACGAGACCGCTCTTCACGTCGACGACGAGCGCCAGCGATCCTCCGATGAGAAAGCCCCAGGTCGCAATCGCGAGTGCCGCATTGGCCCACGTGTATTCCCAGAATCCCCACAGCCGCTTTGACGGCGGCAACGGGGCCCTTCCTCGTTCTGCTTCAATGGTGTAATCCATTGGGAATCCTCTGTGATCGGTACCCCTTAGTCAGGGGTTTTGGGCAGTGAAGGTTGCTTACTGAAAAACCAGAACCAAGGCATACGTCGCGACGAGCAAGACGCCCACAAAGATGTACTCGGCCTTGGTGAGCTGCCCGGGCTGCCGCTTGCCTTCGCGCTCGGCAAAGTAGGCGCACACCTTGTCACGTTCCGCTTCAAAGCCCGCGAGATCCAGCTCGGCCCCGACTCCATCAACTTCTTCGCTTGTTTCGTTCATTTCTCGCCATTCCTTCGCTTTATTGCCTGAATACCAAGGACAAGTTCGATCACCCGACTAGATTAATGGGCAGCGGCATCCACGCGCTCGTGGGCCAGCGGGAACTTGGTGAGGCATCCAGATTCAACGGTTTTTAAGGCTGCGGCCTCGGCCAACTCGTGTTCTGTAGGTCACATTCCAATCGTGGCCCCACCCTGTGACCTGCACAACATCAATACTGTAATCACCTCGATTTTGCCGCTGTTACACTTTGTAAATGACCTTAACGATTCGCCGAGTTCTAGGGGTTTCGGCGGTCAGCGACGGACATCCGCGGGTACTCGGCCAGGCTCGGCTCCTGGATTCCCCGGTACGCGGCATCCACGTCACGGAGTCCGCGGATCTGTCCGGGCTCCTGGAAGGCGGGGAGCTCATCCTCAGTTCCGGCCTGTCATTGACGGCAGCACTCGAGCCCACACGGGCCTTCTTGGACGGCCTGGCCGCAGCGGGGGCGGCGGGCGTGATTTTTTCTTTCCTTTCCGACGCACCCGAAGTCAAGAAGTGCCTGGAAGTTGCTGCCGCAACGGCGCAGATTCCCGTGATTTTGCTGGATGACAGGGTCCGTTTCGTGGCAGTCACCGAAACCGTGCATCGGCTCATCTATTCCGCAGCCAGGGGGCTGAGCGGGTTGGACGCGGTATCGAATTTCCTTTCATCGACAGCCGCCTCGCATCTGGACCTGCGGGAGCTTTTCTCCGCGATCGCAGACATGCTCGACGCACCCCTTGTCCTCGAGGACTCGCTGTCCGCAGTCGTCATCCACCAGGGCCTGGACCCGGAGCAGATGCGACGCTTTATCCATGCGCCCACCGCTTCGAAGAACCTGGGTACAGGTGTCCGTGTCGTGGGCGACGAGAACTGGCTGGTCTACCCGGTCATCGGCCACGGCCGGAAGGTGGGACAGCTGGTTTCAACGGTTGGCGCGGGGAACCCGCGCGCTTCCCTGGGCATGCAGGAGGTTGGTGCGTCTTTCGGCGAACTGCTGCCCCACAGCTCCACAGACTTGGCATTGGCCCGGCAGGAGTCGCTGTCGACCATGGTCAAGGACGTACGCTCGGGCGAAATCCAAGGCGAAAAGGAATTGCTCCTGCACGCGGCAATGCTGGGCGTGGCATCCGTCGACCTGTTCGTGCCCATCGCCATCAACTTCAAGCAGCGCGGCAGCGCCGTGCCGCTTTCGACAAGCCTCGACCTGGCAGCCATTACCGCCACGCTCCAGGACACGCTTCGCGGCTCGCGCTACCCGGCCTTCGCATGCGATTCCGGCGCGAACGGGGTGGGCATCGTTCTTTGCCTGCCCTCGGCAGCCGATGTCGAGGCTGCCCTGTCCGCCGTCCATGACGGCATCGGCACGGCACTCAGCGCCCATGGCAACGAGCGCTCGTGGACGATGGGCGTGGGAACCGCGAGCCACGAGTTGGGAACCACCGCGCTGAAGGGCTTGGACGAGGCGTTGCGCGTGGCGCACTCGGCGTCGACCATGGACCATTCCGGGGCCCCGTACCACCGGGCCAGCGACCTCGGCTTCCGCTGGCTCATGCAAAGGCTGCTGGATGTGGAGGAAAGCCGCACCTACGTGCATGACCAACTAGCGCCGTTCCTTGACGAGCCCGAATACATGGACTTCATCGAGACCTATCTGCAGACCAACGGCAGCATCGCGGAGTTGTCCCGGGCACTGCACTTGAGTCGGCCAAGTGTCTACGCGCGGCTGCGGAGGATCGAAAAGGTCCAGGGTCGCGAGCTGACCGACGCCGACACCATGACCTCCCTGCACCTTGCAGTAACCCTGTACCGACTGGGTATCCGGGGATAGAACCCTGCCGCGCACCGGGAACCGGCCGCGGGTGAAGATCCCGGGTCCCGGTGATTCCTGCCGTTCCTCGCCGCCGCGGGCGACCAGCAAACCTCGTCGGCCACCGCATGCCCACCGGGGAAGTTCCCCGTAAATGCAGTACGACCCGCCCGGAACATTCGGGCGGGTCGTACTGTCTGCTCGTGCTGTGGTGTTACAGCTTGACGCTTTCAAGGGCCTCGACGGACCCGACGCAATCCGTGCAACGACGCAGTTCGTCCTTGGCGGCGCAGTCCGCGCAGAACAGTCGCAGGTTCCGGCAGGAAAGGTTCGAGCAGTTCTCAAACTTGTTGGTTGGCGCCTCGCAGCAAACGCACTTACCGATGGTCACGGCGTCGTCGCTGAACTCCATGTGCATGCGCTTGTCGAAGACATACAGCGAGCCTTCCCAGAGGCCCTTGTCGCCAAAGGTCTCTCCGTAGCGGACGATGCCGCCCTGCATCTGGTAGACCTCGGTGAAGCCGCGGTTGACCATGAGAGATGAAAGCACCTCACAGCGAATACCGCCTGTGCAATATGTCACAACAGGCTGGTTTTTCATGTCATCGTATTTGCCGGATTCGATTTCGGCGATGAAGTCGTGAGTTGTTTCGACGTCGGGAACGATCGCGTTCTTGAACTTGCCGATCTGGGCTTCAAAGGCGTTTCGGCCGTCGAAGAAGTGGACCTCCTGGCCTGCAGCCTTCTTCGCTTCAACCAATTCGTGCAGGGCCTCGGGCTTGAGGTGCACGCCACCGCCGAGCACGCCGTTGTCGTCGACCTTCAGCTCACCCGGAGCACCGAAGGACACGATTTCATCGCGGACTTTCACGGAAATACGCGGGAAATCCTCGGCAGATCCCTCGGACCACTTGATATCCATCTTCTTGAATGCCGGATACTCGCGGGTGGCCTTGACGTACTGCTTGACGGCAAAGATTTCGCCCCCGACAGTTCCGTTGATGCCGTCCTTGGAGATGATGATGCGTCCACGAAGACCCCACCTCTCTAGGAGCGTTCGCTGCCAAAGGCGCACGGCCTCGGGGTCGGCGAGTGGGGTAAAGGCGTAATACAAGACAATTCGGTTCTGCGACACGCTGTTAAGCCTAGGTGCAAAATCCAATTTAAGGCATCCGAAGTGTCAACCGTCACCGGGATGTTCGAGTGTTTCAAGCGTGCAACAGTTCACCTCAATGCAACCCATCGGGCCGCTTCACGGGGTAGGGTCGAGCTATGGGATCTACTGCAAGTGATGAACTAATTGGTACTTGGGTTACCGGCTGGGCTGGTGCGCGAGGTTATGAGAACCGACACGAGGGTCGGGTCCATGCCGCCCTGCGCCACGATACTTCAGGCGACTGGGAGTACGTTATCTATGAGCCGTCCAATGAAGAATTGGTGGCTGTCGCCGAGACGCTGCACAAGCACCCGAAGCGTCGCCTGACGGCATTCGCCAACGAAATTTCCTCGCTCATCGAAGCGGCCCAGGCTGCCGGACTAAACGTGGTCAATTCCGAAGAAGTACTCATGGTCACCGAGATGAGTGGCCACGATGTCGAGGAACCGCGGCCGGCGGAAGGGTTCGCCTTCCAGATCGAACGCGACAACACCCACGCCTATGTCTCAATCCACCCCGTGGAAGACCCCGAGGTTGTTGCCGCCAGCGGCCACGTGTCCGCAGTCGATGGATATGCGATCTTCGACCGCATCATCACCGCCCCGGACTTCCGCCGTCGCGGACTGGGAAGCCTGATCATGCGCGCCTTGGTCTCCCTTGCGTTGGAGCACGATGTCGAGGAAGGCTTGTTGATCGCCTCGCTCGATGGCCAGAAACTCTACCAGTCGCTCGGCTGGACCAACCTGGGCAACGTCGTTCTCTTCGAAGGCAAGCAGGACGCCTAGCTTCAAAAATCTTCATTTGGTGGTGGGTCTTGCCTTGGCGAGGCCCACCACTTTTTGTCACCCGACCAGCAGCTGACGCCCCAGGATGCCACAATGATTCGGTGAACGCTTATTCGGAACAGATCGCCTTGTTGGGCCACGGGCCAACCCCCTCGGCACTGCTCCATTCCCGCACCGTCCAAGCCCGCGAAGCGCTCAACGGACCGTGGCCCGATTGGGTCCATCCGGAGGTTCGCGAAGTCTTTGAACGCACAGGCGTCAGCGCCCCATGGCTGCACCAGGTCCAGGCGGCGGATCTTGCCCACCAAGGCAAACACACGATCATTGCCACCGGCACGGCCTCGGGCAAGTCATTGGCCTACCAGTTGCCGGCCCTGAACGCCATCCACACCTCGTCCCTGGGGAACCAGGCAAGCCTGGTTCCCCAGGACGGCACAGTGCTCTATCTGGCTCCCACCAAGGCCCTTGCAGCGGACCAGCTCTCCGCGATTACGGGTTTCGGCCTCTCGAGCGTGCGGGCCGCCAGCTACGACGGCGACACCGAAGTCTCCGCCCGACGCTGGATCCGCGACCACGCAAACTTCATCCTCTCCAATCCCGACATGCTGCACTTTGGCATCCTGCCGAACCACACCTGGTGGGCACGGGTCCTGCGCCGGTTGCGCTATGTCATCATCGACGAAGCACACTCCTACCGCGGCGTCTTCGGATCGAACATCGCCAACCTGCTGCGCCGGCTGCGCCGGATCTGCGAACACTACGGGGCAAATCCGGTCTTTATCGGAGCCTCGGCCACCAGCGCCGATCCCGCCGCATCATTCTCCAAGCTCATTGGCGCCACGGCGCAGGAAGTCACCACCGATTTCTCGCCCAAGGGCGCATTGACCATCGCACTGTGGGAACCCCCGCTTACGAACCTGCATGGTGAAAACGGGGCCCCCACCCGCCGCACGGTCGTAGCCGAAACCTCGAACCTGCTCGCCAACCTGGTCTGTTCCCACGTGCGAACGCTCGCCTTCATCAAGTCCCGGCGTGGAGCCGAAACCATCGCCACGATCACCCGAAGCATGGTCGACCAGGTCCACCCCTCGCTGCCCGATCGCGTCGCGGCTTACCGCTCCGGCTACCTGCCGGCCGAACGGCGCGAACTCGAGGAGCAATTGCGCAACGGGACGCTTCTGGGCGTGGCCTCAACCTCCGCACTTGAACTGGGTATCGACGTGGCCGGCCTCGACGCCGTGTTGGTGGCGGGTTGGCCCGGCACCAGGGCCTCGTTTTTCCAACAGATCGGCAGGGCGGGGCGTGCCGGGCAGGACGCCTTGGCCGTGCTCGTGGCGAGCGACGACCCCCTGGACACCTATTTGGTCAACCACCCCGAGGCCATCTTCGAAGCCGGCGTCGAGGCGACGGTGTTCGACCCCGAAAACCCCTATGTGCTTTCCGGCCACCTCTGCGCGGCTGCCGAAGAGCTTCCGTTGCGGCCGGAAGACCTTGCGGCGTTCGGTCCATCCGCCCACGGTTTGCTTGATTCGCTGGTCGCGCGCGGCTTCCTGCGCCGGCGCCCCGCAGGCTGGTTCTGGACGCATCCGGAACATGCCGCGTCGATGGTCAATCTGCGCGCCGATGGCGGCGGACCGGTGAGCATCATCGAATCCGACACGGGCGCTCTTCTGGGAACCATGGATTCGCCGCAGACCCACTATCAGGCGCACACCGGCGCCATCTACGTCCACCAGGGTGCCAGCTACGTGGTGGACGAACTGAACGAAATGGACCACTGCGTCATGGTGACAAGGGCCAACCCTGATTTCTACACCCAGGCGCGCGACATCACCACGGTCGAGGTCAAGGACATCGAACGTAGCGTGCCATGGGGCCCGATCACCGCGAACTTTGGCGACGTGGTGGTCACCACGCAGGTGGTGTCGTTCCAGCGAAAGTCGGTGATGAGCAACGAAATCCTCAGCGAGGAGCCCCTGGACCTGGAGGCCCGCGACCTGCACACCAAGTCCGTGTGGTTCACCATTCCCGAGAAGCGGTTGATCGCCGCCGGGATCTCCCCCGAGGAATTCCCGGGCGCACTGCATGCCGCCGAGCACGCAGCCATTGGATTGCTGCCGCTGGTCGCATCCAGCGACCGCTGGGACATCGGCGGGGTCTCCACCGCGCTCCACATGGACACCTCCATGCCCACCATATTCGTTTACGACGGCCACCCCGGCGGAGCCGGGTTCGTGGAGCGCGGATACGAGAAGGCCACAGCCTGGCTGGGTGCCACGCGGGATGCAATTGCCGCCTGTGAATGCGCCAGCGGGTGCCCGTCCTGCGTCCAGTCCCCCAAATGCGGGAACAAGAACAACCCGCTGGACAAGCACGCCGCGATCCGCCTGCTCTCGGCCATCCTCAGCGAGGCGGCCCGCTCGGTCTGAGGCTTCCCTTCCGGGTGGTCTACGGTGCCATGCGCCAGGGTTGCGGCGGCGGTCCCGCACGCGCCACGGCAACGGCATGGCCGAACGGCGGAAGCCAGCCAACCATCGCGACCGGAACCTTGACGGAGATTTTCACAATCTCGCCGCTGGTTCCCTGTCTGCTGCATTCGGTGAGTATTGCCTGATTGGTCCGGGCCGTTTGCCTGGCAACGGCACATGGTTCCCCCGGAACCAGGAAACGTGCGGCATCGGCGCCGGCCAGCGCCGCAAGGTCCGCGGCCGTGGCTGCCTTCGACGCCGCGTGGCTCGTGGCGGACAGCATGAGCACCACCACCAGCGCGAAGAACGCCAGGAAGACGACCGAGACCATCAGGACCGTCCCGTTGCCTGCCTCCGCATCGCCGCCGGCCACGGAAACGCATGTCCGCTTCACGGTTCGTTCTCCTTCCTGGCCGAGGCCTCCGCGGTCAACCGGATTTCCCCCAACAGCGGCAGGGCCACGCCGGAGGTGACAGCAACCGTTTCGTAGCCGGCCTCCGACCCCAGGGAGACGTGCAGGCCGGCTCCGCCGATACGCAGGGCCGTGGCAATGGCTTCGCCCTGGTCGGTTCCCCTGGCCAGCTCCCTCGCCGCCGCGCTTGCGGCCTGCTGAATCCGAACCTGTGCCCCGCCAAGCATTCCCGCCGCGGCCACCACCGTGAGCAGGAGAGCAACGCCCGGCAGCAGCACCGCGATTTCCGCGGTGCTGCTGCCGGCTTCCGGATGCGTTGGCATGCCCATGGTCCCTAAAAGGACAGCGCCTGACGGATCAGCCCCATGAGCATTCCGCGCACGTCGCCGCTGGAGAGAATGCTGACCAGCAGCCCGGCAAAGGCCACGGCCGCCAGCGTGACAATGGCAAATTCCGCCGTGGTGCTGCCCTCTTCGTCCCCGATGGCCCTCAGATCGATGTGCCCCGGCGATACCAGCTCGACCTCGTGTTCCATGTGCTGCCTGCCTTTCCTTGCTGATTATCTTGGGTGTGTTGCTTGTTCACGAGCGTTCCGGCCGTTGGGCCCGGATTGGCTCCCCTTGAGTCTGGCTCCGCGGCATCCGGACGGGGCCCCGCAGGTGCGGTGCTGGGGATAACCGGGAACGAGGTCGCGGCACATGCACTGTGCGGGGAAGCCATCCGAGGCACATCAGAAGTCCGGGAGCAGCGAAATGACGATGGGAACCACGCCAAGGCAGACAAAAGCCGGCAGCGCGCACAGCCCCAGGGGAATGACCAGCTTGATCCCGAACTCCGCACCGCGTGCCTCCGCCTCCCGGATTTCCCGCTTGCGCCCCGAGGCCGCCGCCGAACGCAGGAGCCTGGCCGCGGGTGCCCCGCTGAGCTGGGTGAAACGCAAGGACGGTTCCAGTTCCCGAACCGTTTCGGGCACCTGGCTCCACGCCCGGTCCCAATCAACGTTCAACTCCAGCGCCCGGGCAACGCGCGTCAGCGGCCCATAGCCGGGCACGTACCCGCCCACGATTTCCAGCACTGACCGCACCGGCAGCCCGGATTCCAGCAACGTCGCACACATTTCGAGCACCATCGGCGGCGATTCACGCTTTTCCGCGGGTGGCGCTTCGGGCCGGGAACAGCCGGCGGACGGGGACCGGACGGACGGGCTCCCCGACCACATCCAAACCGCCAGGCCCGCCAGCAGCCCCGCCACCAGGTAAGCCATCACGAGGGAACCTGCCTCACGATCTTCACCAGCATCAGGTGGCACCACCAGCGGTTCGCCAGCCACAGCAACACCCCGGCGAGCAGCGCCAGCCTGCCCACCGGATGCGTAGTGAGCACCGCCAACGGGTTGATGCCCAGCAGCTGACCCAGGCCAAGCCCCACCAGCGGCAGGAAGGTGAGCAAACGGCTGGTGGCGCGAGGTCCGGCGAGCGCGGCATCCAGGGCCCGGCGAATGTCGGCCGAGTTCTCGAGTTCCGCCGCCAGCTGGTCGAGCAGATCGGCCAGCGCGGCACCTGACTGTTCCGAGATGGCGAAGCACCAAGCCAGGCGTGCCCACAGCCGGGAATGGTGTTTGCTGGACGCCGAGTGTTCGGCCAGTCCCGTGCGCAGCGTCCCTCCGGTGCGCATTTGGGTCAGTGCCCTGGCGCACCCGGCATGGATGTCGGCCCCGGCGCTTCCCGGGGCGTCGGCCCAGATTTTCTCCAGCAGCTCCAGGGCCGCGGCGTTGGAGCATCCCGCACGCAGCAACGCCGAAAGCTGGCGGATGAGCTTCCCGTATTCCTCCGCCTCGTGTGCCTCGTCGCGGGCCGGACGCCGGAGGGGGAACCGGGTTCTCCCGGCACGGGCGACGGAGCCTGCCCGCGCCCCGCGGCCGGGTCCGCCCGGTCCCGCGTTCCCCGGACGCCGGAAGAGCCAGATGGCAAGCCCCGTCAACGCCGTGGCGCAAAGGATCGTCACCATGGGCTGGCCACTCCCCTGGACTGCAGCCGAAAGCGGAACCAGTCAAGCGCCTCGGATTCCCGGGCGGCCTCCCCGAGCTCGCAGATGACCTGTACCTCCAGCGCCCCGGCGGGGTTGAGCACCAGCCGCCCCAGCTGCACGGGGTGCCGGAGGCCCGTGCGTGCATCCCTGGCCACATGGATGAGCAGGTCCAGGGCGCTCACCGCCTGCAGCGTGGTGGCCTGGGGATCCATCTTCGCCAGCGCCCCCATCGCGAGCAGCCGGGCCGGCACGGCCTGGACGCTGTTGGCATGCACCGTCCCCGCGGCCCCCTCGTGCCCGGTGTTCATGGCGCCCAGGAAATCGCCGATCTCCGCCCCCCTGCATTCGCCGACCACCAGCCGGTCGGGCCGCATGCGCAGGGACTGGCGCACCAGCATGTTCAACCCGACTTCCCCGGCGCCCTCGACGTTTCCGCCGCGCGCCTGCAGGCCGATCAGGTGCGGGTGTTGCGGGGTGAGCTCCGCCGAGTCCTCGACCACGATAATGCGTTCGTTTGCAGGCACCCCGGCGAGCATTGCCGCCAGCAGCGTTGTCTTGCCGGCGCCGGTTCCGCCGCTGACCAGGAAGTTCAGCCGGGCGGCGACGATCGCCCGCAGCGCCTGCAGCCAATCGGGGCGGGCCGGGTCGATCAGGCCGGCCAGCTCCGGGCGCGCTGTCCGCTTGACGCGCACCGAGATCAACGTGCCGCCGGTGGAGATCGGCGGCAGCACCGCATGCACCCGGTAGTTGCCCAGGGTGAGGTCGACGAAGGGCTGCGCGTCATCCAGCCTGCGGCCGGCGGCCGCCGCAAAGCGCACGGCCAAGGCCCGCAACGCGGCGGGGTCGGCGAAGCCGGATCCGCTGGGTTTCAGGCCGTCGGCCCCGTCGACCCAGATCCGGCCCTGTCCGTCGACCAGCACGTCGGTGACCCCGGGCTGCCGGGCGAATTCCTCGAGCATCCCCAGCCCGTGGATGTCCCGGCTGAGGTTTTGCACCATTTCGGTGGTGGTGTGCGAACCGATGACGCTGCCGGTGGCCTGGACGGCCGAGGCCAGGTCGACCTCGCTCAGTCCCCCGTCCCTGCCCAGGGCGCGCATCCTCACCTGTTCCAGGACCTCCGGGCTGGTTGCGGCCTGCCCGGTCCCCGGCCCTTGTTCCCAGCGGCGGCGCCCGGTGCGCCGCTCCGGGGCGTTCATGCCGCCCTGCCCGTGGCCGCCTGCTCCGGGGCGCCCAAGGAGGCGATCCTGCGCCGAAGGGCGGTGCGGGCCAGCACGCCCATCAGCCGGCCCTCCGCGGCCGCGCGTTCAACGGGCTTGAGCCGGGGCAGGTAGCCGCCCAGGGGAAGGCCCAGCCCGTGGGCCAGGGCGCGGGTGTCGGCACCTGCGGCCAGCTTGCCGGTGAACACCACCGACCAGCCGGCGCCGGCCGCGGCGGGGATGCCGCGGTTCACCGCGCACCGGGTGGGCATGACCAGCAGCCGCTCCCCGCAGGGTGCAAGCACGCCGGGCGGCACCGCGGGCAGCCGGCCGGCGTCGATGACGATGTGGTCGTAGATGCGCCGGGAGGCCGCCAGCACCGCCACCAGAAGCGCTTCGTCCGGCACGAAGCTGCCCGGTTGGCGCACCCAGGACAGCACCGCGCTGCCCTGCGAGAGCGGCAGGATCTCCGCCAGCTGCCCGGGTGCCAGCGCCCCGCGGCTGTGCTCCAGGTCCTCCCAGCCGATTCCGTCAGGTTCCCGGGAACGCAGCATCGGCCAGAGCCCCGTGGACGCACTGTCGGCGTCGATGAGCAGCGTCCGCTGCCCGGCCAGGGTGTGGGTTGCGGCAAGCAGCGCGGCGAGGGTGCTGGTGCCGGCTCCCCCGCAGCCGCCGGCCAGCAGCGTGATCCGGGCGGCCCCGCCGTTCAAGCCAAGTTCACCCAGGTACTCCCCGAGCCAGGCTGCCGCCCGCGGAAGCACGGCGACCCTGGCCCCGGGGTTGCGGGCCGCCGCCCGCCAGAGCACGTCCTGGTGTTCCTCGGCCCCGGTCAGCACCAGCCCGGCCCCGGGAAGGAGGCCCGCAGCCTCACCCACGCAGTCGTGCCCGACCAGGATGGTTTCCCGCGAGTGAGTGCGTGCCTGTTCCGCCGCACGGCACTGGAGAAGCTGCACCCCGGCGCCCAGGGCGATCAGCGCGATCGACTGTGCCAGCGCGGTGTCTCGGGTGAGCAGGATGCAGCGCGCCGCCTGCACCTCCCGGGACACCTGCCGCGGCTCCGGGATTTGGCCGTGCAGTTCTTCCGCCCAAGGTTCCGGGCGCGGTTCAGTCCGGTTTTCCTGCATGTCCGACGGATCCGCCGCTTGCAGCTGCTGCAACGCGGCGCGCAGCGCCGGGTATTCGGTCGTCCCGGAGCCACGCTGCGGTCTCCGGGGCAAACCGGCGACGAACCGTCTCTCCTCTTCCATGCACCCCAGTGTGGGGCGGGCACCGGTCCCGGAGACCGTTCCGCGCACACCCTGTGCACCCGCGCGCAACGCCGGGCGCCCTGTGCGGGGAAGTCGCGGCCGCGCCGCGCCCTCCCCCGTTTCTCCCGCGACGTCCCAAGCCGTGGCAGCCAACTGCGAGAATGTAGCGTGCAACAATTCGCGATCGTGGCAACCCACGCCATCTCCCAGCCGGACCAAGAGGCCGGTGCCGCCACGGCGCTGGTGCAGCTCGTCGACGCCGACGGCACCGCGCTGCTGCCCCCGGTGCAGGTCTACGGCGACGGCCTGGCCCGGGTTGTTGCGGAACTCGAATCACGCTCCCCGCGCTGGGTCTTCGACTCGGTGCATGCCTGGTACCCGGGGCTGCTGGCCGCCGGGGTCCGGGTCAACCGTGCCCACGACCTCACGTTGACCCGCAACATCCTGCGCAACGCCCCGCACGCGGTGCCGAGCGACTACGTGGCCGCGCTGCGCCGGGAACCGGACCCCTCCACGCTGGCCCCGGCCCACCTGCTGCCGCCGGCGCGCGTGGCCGAAAACCAGGGCGAGCTTTTCTCCGAGCCCAAGGACGATTCCGGCGCACTGGAAAACCTGCTTGCCGAGTTCCTGGCCCAGCGCGCCGCCATGGCCGATGACGAGCGCGGCAGGCGGCTGGGCCTGCTCATCGCCGCCGAGTCCGCGGGCGCGCTGATCGGCGCGGAAATGACCCACGCCGGGGTCCCCTGGGACGTCGCGGTGCACCACCAGCTGCTTGAGGAGGCCCTGGGCCCGCGCGTCCCGGCCGGGGTGCGCCCGCCGAACATGGAGCAGCTCGCGGTGCAGATCCGCGAGCTGCTCGGCGCCCCCGCCCTGAACCCAGATTCCCCGCAGGAACTGCTGCGCGCCATGAACCAGGCGGGAATCTCAGTGACCAACACCAGGGCCTGGGAACTGACCGAGCTCAAGCACCCGGTGATCGAACCGCTGCTCGCCTACAAGAAGATCGCTCGGCTGGCCAGCGCCAACGGCTACGCCTGGGTCGACCGCTGGGTCAGGGACGGGCGCTTCCGGCCCGAGTACGTGGTCGGCGGGGTCGTGACCGGCCGCTGGGCCTCGCACGGCGGCGGGGCGCTGCAGATCCCGCACCAGGTGCGCTCGGCCGTGCGGGCGGACCCGGGCATGGTCCTGGTCGTCGCCGATGCCGCCCAGCTGGAGCCGCGCATCCTGGCGGCGCTGTCCCGGGACACCGCGCTGGCGGCCGCGGCCCGCGGCAAGGACCTGTACCGGGGCATTGCCGACGCCGGCTTCGGCGGCGACCGCGCCCACGCCAAGGTCGCGATGCTCGGGGCGATGTACGGGGCCACCACCGGCGAGTCCGGGCGGCTGATGCCCAAGCTGAAGGCCACCTACCCGCGCGCCGTGGGCCTGGTCGAATGGGCAGCCCAGCAGGGCGAAGCCGGGGCGGACGTCTCGTCGTTCCTGGGCCGCGGCACTCCGCCGGCCTCCGAGGCTTGGCTGCGCGCACAGAAACGCGCGGATTCGGAGGAATCGGCACGCGCCGCGCTGTCCGAGGCCCGCAGCCGGGGCCGCTTCACCCGGAACTTCATCGTCCAGTCGACGGCCGCAGAATGGGCGCTGTGCTGGATGGGCGAGCTGCGCCGCCGGCTGCGCGCGGGGGCCGCCGCGGGCACCGACCTGGGCTCGCTCGTCTTTTTCCTGCACGACGAAATCATGCTCCACGTGCCTGCCGAACAGGCAGGGACGGTCGTCGGGCTGGTCCACGAATCGGCGAAGGCCGCCGCGGACCTGCTCTTCGGGCCGATCCCCGTGGACTTCCCGGTCACCGCCGTCGTCGTGGATTCCTACGACCAGGCCAAATAGCGGTTTCCCGCCGGGCCGGCACCGGGGCTAGGAGGACTTTCCCCGGACGGCCTCGACGAACACCTCGCGGGTACCGTCCCACGGCACCGTCCAGCCCAGGTCGTTGAACATGCGGTCCAGCACGATGGCCGTGAAACCCCAAATGAATCCGCCCTCCACGTCGAACGCCGGGGCGCTGAAGCGGGACCCGAAGCGCTCGACCACGGCGGTGACCCGGTTCGCAGGGTCAAGGAGGTCGGCCACCGGGGCGCGGAAGACAGTGGATGACTCGGCGGGGTCGACGGCAAAGACATCCGAGGGCGCGTGCCACCAGCCCACCACGGGGGTGACGATGAAATTCGAGACCGGCAGCTCGGCGTCGGGCAGCACGCCCAGGATCTCCACGCCGTCCGGGTCCAGCCCGGTTTCCTCCTCAGCCTCCCGCACGGCCGCGGCAATCGCGTCCGTGTCCTCGGGGTCGATCTTGCCGCCGGGGAAGGCCACCTGGCCCGCGTGCTTGCGCAGGGTGTCCGCCCGGGTCACGAAAAGCACGTCCAGGTCCTCGTGGACGGACGGGACCTGGCTGGTCGCCGGCACGTCGTCGAGACGGCCGAAGAGGATCAGCACCGCGGCCTGCTTCGCCCTGTCGGCGTCGATCTCCTTGAACACCCAGTTGTTGGGCATCTTGGTGGCGGCCCCGGCCACGGCATGCGCCGGGTTGGCCTTTCGCTCGATCAGCGCCAAAAGTTCTTCGCGTACGCTCATGCTTCCAATCCGTATCCCTGGGCCCGCAGCTCGCGGCGCGTGGCACCGGCGCGCATCTTCTCCAGCAGGACCTCGCGTCCCGGAGCCAGCTCGTACTTCAGCAGCTTCACGGCCTTGGCCTCATCGGTCTCGCCCTCCCCGTAGGACGGGCACAGCGTGGTCAACGGGCAGGCCCCGCAGGCCGGCTTGCGCGAGTGGCAGACCCGGCGCCCGTGGAACACCACCCGGTGGCTGAGCATCGTCCAGTCCTTGGGTTCGAAGAGCGCGCCGACCTCGTGTTCGATCTTCACCGGGTCGCTCTCCTCGGTCCAGCCGAAGCGGCGGGCCAGCCGCATGAAGTGCGTGTCGACGGTGATGCCGGGGACCCCGAAGGCGTTGCCGAGCACCACGTTGGCGGTCTTGCGTCCCACCCCGGCCAGCGTCACCAGGTCCTCGAGCCGGCCGGGCACCACCCCGTCGTACTCGTCGACGATCCGGGTGGACAAGGCCAGCAGCGAGTTCGCCTTGGCGCGGAAGAACCCGGTGGGGCGGATGAGCTCCTGGAGTTCCTCGGGCCGGGCCTGGCTCATCGCCAGCGCGTCCGGGTACCTGGCGAAGAGCGCCGGGGTGATCGCGTTGACCCGCACGTCGGTGGTTTGCGCGGAGAGCACCGTCGCGACGAGCATCTCGAACGCGTTGCCGAAGTCGAGTTCGGCGACCGCGTACGGGTAGGTTTCGGCGAGCACCCGGTTGATCTTCCGGGCCCGGCGCTTGAGGCCCAGGGCGCTCTCGTCACGCATCACAAGGCTACTTTTCCGGGAATTGCAGGTTGTCCAGCTCGCGCAGCACCGCCGGGCGGTCCCCGTCGAGGTTGACCAGGTAGTCCTGCCCGCGGTCCTCAAGGCAGAGGATCCAGACGCCGGGCTGCAGCGTGGTGATCCGTGCGCCGCTCGTCGGGTCGAAGACGGGACGCGGCTGGTTCAGCGCAAACCAGAAGCTGCTGGCTTCGGGCTCTTCGGCAACCGCGTCCGAGCGGGCTCCGAAGGGCTCGTCTTCGCGTGCCTTCTGGCTGGCGGCTGCCTTTTTCATCTGTGCGGCGAGCTCGTCGCGGGACAGTGCCGCAGTGGCGTTGTGCGCCGCCGGGGCAACGGGGTTTGCCGAGGTGGCAGGGGCGGCCAGATCGTCCGTCTTAGGGGCATCTTCCCGCGAGAGGTCCGGGGCCGCCGACGGGATCAAGCCCGTGGCTGCCGGCTCGGCTTCGGCGTCCTGCTGCACCAGGCTGACTTCCGGGAAGGCGGAATCCGCGGGCTCGTTGGTCTCCGGCGCAGCCACCTTGGAAGCGGCCGCCGGTTCATTCGCGGCCTTGTTCACCGCTTTGTTCACTGCCTTGTTCACGACGTCGTCAAACGCCGAGGATGCGGCCTCGTTCTTGGCCGCGGGCTGGTCGAAGGCATTGGCGGCGGCAGCTGGTTCGCCGGCTCCGCTGTTTTCCTGCTTCAGGTCCGACGCGACGGGGGCCTCGGCCGAGGAATCCCCGGGCACCTCGGATGCGCGCGACTCGGCTTCGGGTGCTTCGGCTTCGAGTTCCGCGGCGGACGGCTCGTCGATGACCGGCTTCTCCTGGGCCTCGGAGGTCGTTTCCGCCGGGGCCGCCGTTCCGGCCATGGGTGCCGCTGCGGCAGCGGCAGCGGCACCGACGGCAACGCCGGCGGACGCGGCCGGTGAGGCGGCGGCAGGTTCGTCGTTGGCCGGCTGCGTGTCAACGGACGATACCGGGTTCGAGGCGCGTGCCGTCATCGGAACAACCGGCTTGGACTGCTTCGACCCGGGATCGCTGCTGGCGCCGAATCCCTCGAAGGAGTCCTCGGATGCGGAGGTTGCCGCCGCGGCGGCGGAAGCGGCCTTCGATGCGGCCACGGCCACGGGGCGTATGTCGTTGGAGATCACTGCCTCGTCCCCGGGAACAAAATCCGTGCGGAACGCCCCGAAGTAGCGGGCCAGGGTGGTGCCGCAAAGCATGGCCAACGCACCGACAAAGCCCAGCAGGAAGGCAGGGGCCATCGTCGCAACGTAGGAGTTGAAGAAGTACGCGGCAGAAATCAACGAAATGATCGACCCGAACTGGTCAAGGCTCAGCGATCCAACACGCACCCTGGTGCGCTTGGTGAACCGGCGCCAGGCAAAGCCCGCGCCAACGCCCAACGGCAACAGCAGGGTGACGATCAGGTGGAACGGCAAGCCGGGGAAGATCCACATGTTCACCGAAATCGCCTTGGTCCAGGAAATCGGAAGCAGCGAGCCGGCCAGCACCAGCACCGCGCCGACGACAACGACGGTGTCACGCAGCGTTAACGGCCCAACCAGACCCTTCACCTTCGTCGTAGCACTGCCGTCTTGTGTTCCCAAGTGCACCTGTTCCATCTGAGGACCCCGCTTCTGTTCATCGTTGCTGCCAGTCAACCACCCCGACTCCGGGCCAAACACCAGAGTTGCAATTTGTTTCGGCCGCCGCCGGGTGGTCTTTCTACAGCCTATCCGCGCAGCCTGCGGTTCTTCCGCCGTTGGCCACCGCTCCGCCGGAGGTGTCGGAAAAAAGGCGGGTCCGCGCTCCCGGGCCGGGGCTTCGCCAACTGCGGGAACCCGGCAGCCACTTGGCGCGCAATGCTACCGCTTGGCGCACAAACGCCACCCCCGGCTGTCATAATTGTGACGGGCCACACCCGGCCCTCGTGGGTGGCTGTAACCTGACTCACAAGCAAACCCCTGTTGTTGGAAGGACTCTCCGGTGCCGGAAACCCATATCCCCACGCTCGATAACCTCTCTCACGAGACCCGCTCGTTCGCCCCAAGCGCAGAGTTCGTGGCGAATTCGATTGCCAAGCCGGAACAGTACGAGGCCGCCAAGGTCGACCGTCTGGGCTACTGGGCCGACCAGGCCCGCAACACCCTCACCTGGGACACCGACTTCACCGAAACCCTCGACTGGTCCGAGGCCCCCGTGGCCAAGTGGTTCGTCGGCGGCAAGGTCAACGCCGCCTACAACGCGCTGGACCGCCACGTGGAAAACGGCCTCGGCGACCGCGTGGCCATCCACTTCGAGGGCGAGCCGGGCGACACCCGCTCCTACACCTACGCGCAGCTCACGACGGCGGTCAAGCAGGCCGCCAACGCCTTCGAGTCCCTCGGCGTGGCCAAGGGCGACCGCGTGGCGGTCTACCTGCCGATGATCCCCGAGGCCGTCATCACCATGCTGGCCTGCGCCCGCATCGGCGCCATCCACTCGGTCGTCTTCGGCGGCTTCTCCGCCGACGCCCTGCGCTCCCGCGTCGACGACGCCGAGGCCAAGCTGGTCGTCACGGCCGACGGCACCTGGCGCCGAGGCAAGCCCTCGGCCCTGAAGCCGGCCGTCGACGAGGCGCTGGCCAAGGAGGGCCACACCGTGCAGAACGTCCTGGTGGTCAAGCGCAACGGCGAGGACGTCGCGTGGACTCCCCTGGACAAGTGGTGGCACGAAGTCGTCGAGACCGCACCGGTCGAACACACAGCGGTCGGCCACGACTCGGAGCACCCGCTGTTCGTGCTCTACACCTCCGGCACCACCGGCAAGCCCAAGGGCATCGTCCACACCACCGGCGGCTACCTCACCCAGGCCGCCGTCACCCACCGCGACACCTTCGACCTGCACCCCGAGTCCGACGTGTTCTGGTGCACCGCGGACATCGGCTGGGTCACCGGACACTCCTACGTCACCTACGCGCCGCTCATCAACGGCGCCACCCAGGTCATGTACGAGGGCACCCCGGATTCCCCGCACCAGGGCCGCTGGTGGGAGATCGTCGAGAAGTACGGCGTCACCATCCTCTACACCGCGCCGACCGCCATCCGCACGTTCATGAAGTGGGGCCGGAGCATCCCGGATTCCTTCGACCTGTCCTCGCTGCGCGTGCTCGGTTCGGTGGGCGAATCCATCAACCCCGAGGCCTGGATGTGGTACCGCGACGTCATCGGCACCAACAACGGCAAGAATGGCGAACGCAAGGAACACCCGGCCCCGATCGTCGACACCTGGTGGCAGACCGAGACCGGCGCGCACATGATCGCCCCGCTTCCGGGGATCACCGTGGCCAAGCCGGGCTCGGCCCAGGTCGCGGTCCCCGGCATCACCGTCGACGTGGTCGACGAAATGGGCCGGTCGGTCGCCAACGGCGAGGGCGGCTTCCTGGTCATCCGCGACCCGTGGCCCGCCATGCTGCGCGGCATCTGGGGCGACATGGACCGCTACAAGGAGACCTACTGGTCCCGCTTCGAGAACATGTACTTCGCCGGCGACGGCGCCAAGAAGGACGAGGACGGCGACATCTGGCTGCTGGGCCGCGTCGATGACGTCATGAACGTCTCGGGCCACCGACTCTCCACCACGGAGATCGAGTCCTCGCTCGTCGCCCACCCGTGGGTCGCCGAGGCGGCCGTGGTCGGCGCCAAGGACGAGACCACCGGCGAGGCCGTGGTCGCGTTCGTGATCCTGCAGGTCGAGCCGCCCGTGGGCGAGGACGTCGTGGCCACGCTGCGCAACCACGTCGGCAAGGACATCGGCCCGATCGCCAAGCCGCGCCACATCCTGGTGGTCCCGGAGCTGCCCAAGACCCGCTCGGGCAAGATCATGCGCCGCCTGCTCAAGGACGTCGCCGAGGGCCGCGAGGTCGGGGACGCCACCACGCTGGCGGACAACACCGTGATGACGCAGATCGCCGAGTCGATGCGCAAGTAGTCTGGCCAAGTGGTTCCGCGGCAGGGCGGGGTCGGGGCGGTTTTTCCGCCCCCGGCCCCGCCCTGCCGTTTAACGTCCCGTCATCAAGGCCGCGACGGGCGCCGAAATCGGGGCCCGCGCAGTGGTTGCTGGCTACAGTGGAACCATGAACGAATCCAGCAACCGCAGAATCCTTGTCCTCAACGGGCCCAACCTGAACCTCCTGGGCACCCGGGAACCGGAAGTCTACGGAAGCGAGACGCTGGAGGACGTGAGGGTCCTCTGCGAGAACACCGCCGCCGCCGCCGGGTACGACGTCGAGTTCCTGCAGTCCAACCACGAGGGCGTGCTCGTCGACGCCATCCATGCCGCGCGCGGCAACGTCGCAGGAATCGTCTTCAACCCCGGCGCCTACACCCACACCTCCATCGCGCTGGCCGATGCCATCGCCGGCGTCGAACTGCCCGTCATCGAGGTCCACATCTCCAACGTGCACAAGCGCGAGGCCTTCCGCCACCACTCCTACATTTCGCCCGTTGCTGCCGCCATCATCGTGGGGGCCGGGGTCAACGGCTACGCCCTGGGCGTGCAGCAGCTCATCCACCTCGCTTCCCGGTAGCCGGGCCACGGACCCCTGTGCGGGCGCCGGCCGGCTCGGTAGAGTGTGGCCATGAGCACCGAGGACGACGTCCGCAGGATATGTCTGGGCCTTCCCGGCGTCGCCGAGAGACTGAGCTGGCAACGCCCCGCCTGGTTCGCCAAGACGCTCATGGCCCGCATCTGGGAGGACGGCGTGCTCACCGTGAAGACCGGCGAGCGTGAAGCGCTCGCGGCCATGGAGCCGGAGACCTACTTCTGGACGCCGCACCACGATCGGTCCCCGTTGCTGCTGCTGGTCCGGCTCGAACGCGTCGACCCGGCGGAGCTCGGCGAGCTGCTGGCCGAGTCGCACCGGCTGGCCGGCGGCACCCGCTGATTCGCCCCCGGTGTCGGGGTTGCCCGGTCCGGGCCTGCACCCGGCGTGCCGGACCCTCCCCTTGTGCCGCGGGGTGGTCAGGGGCCAAGCTGGACGCGGATGCGGCAACGCAGACACCCCTTTGATCCGGCGACGTGAGGCAGGAACGTGAGCACCGAGGCAACGGAATCCACCGCATCCCTCTACCGTGACTATGCGCGCCGCTGGTTCCCCGGCCACAGCGAGCTCTACGTCCAGTGGGCAACGGGCGTGGCAGACAGCCCGGAACTGGTGGCCCTGGTTTCCGCATTGCCGGAGCCCAAGCGCCAGCCCAACCTGGTCTTTGCCGCCGCCCGCTACCTGGGCAGCGGGGACACGGACTTCGAGGGCGTCAGGGACTTCATGATCGCCCGATGGCCGGAGGTGGCTGAGATCGTCATGGACCACCGGACCCAGACCAACGAGGCCGGCCGCTGCGCCACGCTGCTGCCGTTGTTCTCCATGATCGCGGCCCAGGAGCGGCGCCCGTTGGCGCTCATCGAGGTCGGCCCCTCCGCGGGCCTGTGCCTGCTTCCGGACCTGTACTCGTACTCGTACGACGGTGCCCCACAGCTGGGGACCGGTTCGCCGCTCCTGCACTGCAGCACCACCGGCAATCCTCCGCTGCCCACCGCACTGCCGGAGATAGCCTGGCGTGCCGGGGTGGACCTGAATCCCCTCGACGGCACCGACCCGGAAACCGTCGAATGGTTGCGCGCACTGGTGTGGCCCGGCCAAACGGGACGGCTCAGGCAGCTCGATGAGGCGCTTGAAACACTCCACACGTTGAAATCCGGCGCCTACGGTTCCACCGCCGGAGCCCCGACCTTGGTGGAGGGCGACCTGAATGACCGCATCGGGGAATTGGTTGCCGCCGCGCCGGAGGGTTCCGTGCCCGTGGTTTTCCACTCGGCGGTCCTGATGTACCTCGACGAGGCCGACAGAAAACGGTTCGCCACGGAGGTTTCGGCCATGGACTGCAGGTGGGTGTCGAACGAGATATTCTTCGTGGATGCCGCCGGCGGTTCCCATGAAGCGGCTGACCAAAACTACTTCACGCTGGCGCTCGACGGGGTGGCGTTGGCACGCACCGGCCAGCACGGCGCCGAGCTCCATTGGCTGGAGAACGGATCCGGCGCGTAGCCGAAGGGGTCGCTAGTGGGACGAGCAGGCGCCGGTTGGCACCGGCTCGCGGAAGGTCTGGGCGTTGATGAAGGCCTTGTCGATTTCTTCCAGTGCCAGCGCATAGCCGACCTGGGCGCCGCCCTTGGCCTTGGCGAAGATCATGCCGACGACACGGCCCTTGGAATCAAGGAGCGGTCCGCCGGAATTCCCCTGCTCGACATCGCCCGCCAACTGGTAGATGCGCAGCGGCGCCGGCTCGGCACCGTAGATGTTCTGGATGGAAATGGTGCTCAACGATTCGACGACTGCACCCATGGCCTTGAAGGAGCCACCGCCGGGGAATCCGAGGAACGCCGCAGTTGCGCCGCGTTCCAGGTCTTGACCGCGTTCGAGGGGTTTCACGTCCAAACCGGGCACCGCCAGGATGGCGATGTCGGAGACCGAATCGAAGTACACGACGCGGGCCGAATGCACCTGGCCGTCCCCGGTTGTCACCGACGGTTCGGTGATTCCGGCGACCACGTGGGCGTTGGTCATGATGCGCTCGGGTGCCACGGCAAAACCGGAACCCGACTGGTTGACACCGCAGGCGTAGGCGGTGCCGATGATCTTGACGACGGAGCCAGCCGCGGCGTTGACCTCTGCGCTCAGCGACGTCTCCTCCGGGACCTCCACCGCAACCTGGGGTGCGAATGGTTCCAGGAGCTCGGGGATGGTTTGTCCCATGACCGCGGAGCGCGCGGTGGTGATGAGGTTGGTGACGGGTTGCGGGGTCAAGGCCTGGATGGTGCTGATGACCCTGGAATCGGCAACCTGCTGGGATACCCCCGGGATGCCCATGGTTGCCGCCGAAAATGCGATGGCGGAAATGACCAATGAGGCCATCACTGTGTTGGCCACGCCTCCCAGAATGCGGTCAAATGACTTCAATACCGGGAAGTTCAGCCATAAGCGGATTCTGGAGCCAATGGCGATTCCGATGCCCTGGCCGATCAAGATGAAGACCACGCCGGAGGCGACGACCCAGAAAATGCGCCACCCGGGGTTCGTCACCCACGTGGAGACCAATGGGATTCCGAAGAACGCGGCAGTGCCGCCGGCCAGGAAGCCAATGATGGCGCCAAGCGTGACAAAGAAGCCTTTACGCAGGCCAGAGGCCAAAAAGCCGATCAAGGAAATGATGAGTATCAGGTCCAACCACGTCATTCCCCACATTGCGTCCGGACTCCCACCCTCATACGTGCCGCATGCCTCGATCTCTTGGCATTCGGCAACTGTCTATCGTCCAGAGTTTAGCTGGCACGACTGACAGTTCCCCGCGATTCTAACCACATTTAGGCCTAAAATGCGTGTGGAAGCTGTCACATGGGCAAACCGTACGGCACAATTAGATGAGCGCTAACGACAGTTGACAGGAGATTTTATGGACATCGAGGTACTGCGCCGAGCACCACTCTTCGCATCATTGGGCGACGAGGTGTTCTCTGCATTGACTGAAGAACTAACTGAAGTGGATCTGTCCCGTGGTGCTTCGGTATTCCGCGAGGGAGATCAGGGCGACCAGCTCTACTTCATTGTTTCGGGCAAGATCAAGCTGGGTCGCACTTCTTCCGATGGTCGTGAAAACCTCATTGCGGTACTCGGCCCGGGCGAGTTGTTCGGCGAGATGGCACTGTTCGATCCGAGCCCACGCAACGCAACCGCAACGGCAGTCTCCGAGACTCGCCTCGCTGGCCTGCGTCACGAAAACCTGCGCAAGGTCATCATGACCAGCCCGGAGGTTTCGGTTCAGTTGCTTCAGGCCCTTGCCTCGCGCCTGCGCCGCACCAACGAGTCGCTTGCCGACCTGGTCTTCTCGGACGTTCCGGGCCGCGTTGCCAAGGCACTGCTGGATTTGGCCGACCGTTTCGGCCGCCCGGCAACCGATGGCATCTTGGTTGCCCACGAGCTGACCCAGGAAGAATTGGCACAGCTGGTTGGCGCCTCGCGCGAAACCGTGAACAAGGCCTTGGCCGAGTTCGTGCAGCGTGGATGGTTGCGTCTAGAGGCACGCGCCGTGGTGATCTTGGACATCCAGCGTTTGCGCCAGCGCTCACGCTAAGTCCCACAGCAGAATAATGAGGCGGTGTTTCCCCGGTTTCCGGGAAACACCGCCTCATTGCTTTAAGCGCTTCTCGCGTACCGGAACCTTGAGTTCTAGCGCCCGCGGCCGCCTCCGCCGCCTTCGGCTGCGGTGGTGGTGGTGACATCCAAGAAGAAATTATCGCCGACCTGCACCAGGTCGGGGTGGTAGCTCTTGAGCTCACGCCGCACCGAAAGATACGCGACGGTTCCCCGCGTTGAAGCGATCTTTTCCAGGATGACTTCAACCGCCGGCGTGGTGATCATGCTCAGTGGCAGCCCGACGGTATCAGGCGCCCCGGCGGTGTCCCCGAGGCTGCTTGAGTTTCGTGAGGCGAGCACGTCCGACGCAACCATCCATGCAGCCCAGCCCCCCTTGCCTTGAAGCAGCGACGGTTCCTGGCGCACCGGCAATGCGGCGGCGAAGTAGCGGGTGTCGAACCGGCGCAAGGCAAAGTTCGGGGAGATCCAGTGCGAGAGCGGACGCAGAAGGTCTGTCCGCAGGCCCAGCCCGCGCTTGGTCAACACGCTGACAAAGGACTTGTCTTGGCCCGCGACGGCCTCCCGGATTTGCATCCAGTCTTCGCTGACGCAGTTCTCGACCACTGACAGCTCATCCGTTCCGGCGAGCAGAACACCGGTTTCCTCGAAGAGCTCGCGGATGGCGCAAACGATTTGTGCCCGCACCAGCCTCTGGTCGAGGATTCCCAGGCGTTTGGACCATTCCGAAAGGCTGGGCCCGTACCAAGGAATCTCTTCCTCGTCGCCGGCTTCGAGGCTTCCACCCGGAAACGCGACACTCCCGAGCGGCGATCCTCCCGGGCGATATCCCAAATAGGTCTCCACGCCGTTTGGTGAGTCGCGAATCAACACCACTGACGAGGCCCTGCGGGTGGCGCGCGGAGTGCGGCTGCCATAGGAAACCCAGTTCGCGGCTGCGTCGTACTGCGTCGGCGGCAGTGGAAAAAGCCTACGCAAGAGCCCCGTGGACGGGACCTGGGATTTCACCACAGGTACACCGTTCACGGGGCCACTCGGATCGTGCGGATTATTCAAACTCAGCAATCAGTTCAACTTCGACCGGCGCGTCCAACGGCAGGGCGGCAACGCCCACTGCCGAACGGGCGTGCACGCCCTTGTCGCCCAGAACAGCACCGAGGAATTCGGAGGCGCCGTTGATGACGACCGGCTGGCCGGTGAAGGAAGGATCGGAAGAAACGAAGCCGACGACCTTGACGATGCGGGTGATGCGGTCAAGGTTGCCGATAACGGCCTTGATCGCAGCCAACGCGTTCAGCGCACAGACCTGGGCCTGTCCCGCTGCAACCTCGGCGGATACGGCTGCGCCGACTTTGCCGGTGGCTGTGAGTTCGCCGTTAATAAACGGCAGCTGGCCGGAGGTGTAAACCAGGTTTCCGGTGACCATGGACGGTACGTAGGCAGCAACGGGTGCGGCGACGGCCGGAAGCTCGTAGCCGAGCTCGGCCAGGCGTGCCTCTACTGCTGAAGTTGTCTGATCTTGCATGGGTTTTTTCTCGTTTCTGTACTTAGGCCTTGGGGCGCTTCAGATAAGCGACCGGTGCATTTCCATTGGGTCCGGGGACAACGGTAACAAGCTCCCAACCGTCTTCTCCCCACTGGTCCAGGATCTGCTTCGTGGCATGAATAATTAGCGGCAAAGTGGCGTACTCCCATTTGGTCATAACCGATACGTTAGCGCGTCCTTGTAAACTAGTGGGTATGGCAGCTAAAAAGTCTCCTTTTTTTGATACAGCTACCACCCTCGGCAAGATCGTTGCCTTCTTTGGGGTGAGCGCATTATGTGGCGTACTTGCGGCAGGACTCATGGTTCCTGTCGCTTCCTTTGCCGGCAGCGGCGCCAAGGCAGGTTCCGAGATTTTCGACGCCCTGCCCGCGAGCTTCAAAGAGGAGCCCATCGCAGAGCCTTCGAAGATTCTTGCAAAAGACGGTTCGGTCATCGCGACGTTCTACTCGGAGAACCGCGAGCCGGTGAAACTGGACGACATTTCTCCGATCATGCGCAAGGCGATCGTCTCGATCGAGGACGAGCGCTTCTACGAGCACAACGGAATCGATGTGCGCGGCATCGCGCGCGCCGCGGTGAACAACTTCACCAGTTCCTCGCAGCAGGGCGCCTCGACGCTGACCCAGCAGTACGTGAACAACCTGCTGATCAACTCCGACTCCATCAACGGCGTGGATCGGTCCGAGATGACGATCTCCGGCACCAAGAACATCGCCGACAAGGCCCGCGAAGCCAAGCTCGCCATTTCCATCGAAAAGGAAATGTCCAAGGACGAGATCCTCGAGGGCTACCTGAACCTCGTGCTGTTCTCCGGACGCAACTACGGCATCCAGGCAGCCGCCCAGCGCTTCTACTCCGTGGACGCCAAGGACCTGAACCTGCAGCAGTCCGCCATGCTCGCCGGCATGGTTCAGCTCCCCAACGCATACAACCCGGAGAGGTACCCCGAGCGCAGCGTCAAGCGCCGCAACACCGTGCTGGCTGCCATGCTGCGCACCGGTGCCATCGACCAGAAGGCCTACGACAAGGCAGTCAAGTCCGCTCTGGGACTGAAGCCAAGCGAAACCAAGTCCGGCTGCATCGCGGCCGAGTCGGCCAACTACTTCTGTGACTACGTCACCAAGCTGATCACCAGCGACGATACCTACGGCAAGACCAAGAAGGAACGCGAGAACCTTCTCTACCGCGGTGGCCTGACCATCAAGACGACGCTTGACCCGCGCCTGCAGAAGTCCGTTGAAAAGCAGACGAAGCTCATGATCCCGGCCAACGACAAGTCCAACATCGGCGCCGCAATCGTCACCGTTGAGCCCGGCACGGGCAACATCCTGGCCATGGGCCAGAACAAGAAGTACTCCCCCGAAAAGGGTCGTAAGTTCACCGAATACAACTTTGCCGTTGAATCGGCAATGGGCGGCGCCGGAGGCTTCCAGGGCGGCTCGACCATGAAGCCCTACACCACCATGGCCTGGCTCGAATCCGGCCGCGGCATGTATGAAACGATCAACGCACCGCGCAACAAGAATTACCCAGCGTCATTCCTTTGGAAGGCGTCCTGCCTGCCCGGTGGTTACACCACCGTCGGCGGGGGCTGGACACCAGGCAACGCTGTTGATGGTTGGGCCTCGTCCGGCACGGTTGACTACGGTCTGTTCAATTCAGTCAACTCCTTCACCGTGTCCGAGGCCTCCAGGCTTGACCTCTGCGACATCGCAGGCGCCACGGAACGACTCGGCCTGATCGACTACGACAACTACGTGGATCTGAAGAGCAACAAGAAGGTCGACAAAGCGCAGCCGATCTCCCCGGCAAACCCGTCGTTCGTCATCGGTTCGGCACGCATCACCCCTCTGGCACAGGCCACCGCGTTCGCGACCTGGGCCAACAACGGCGAGTTCTGCGAAAACCGCGCCTTGACCTCCGTGCGCGACTCGAGCGGAAACAAGTACAAGGTCAAGCCGGTGAAGTGTGAACAGGTCATGAGTCCTCAGGTTGCCGCGGACATGAACGGCACCCTGAAGAAGATCGCCTCGCAGAAGGTGGCCAAGGGCCGGATCGGTTACCAGATTGCCGGCAAGACCGGTACCAACAACGGCGCAAACTCCACCTGGTTCGTTGGCTACACCACCGGCATGGCCTCGGCCGCCTGGGTTGGACGATGGGACAAAGACCAGATGAAGCCCACGCAGGGTGCGGTTGTCAATGGCATCGCCCGCCGCTGGGTCGACTCGGGCACTTGGGCTGCACCGCTGTGGACCAACTACATGCTGGACATCGGACGCCTGTACCCGGCCGGTTCGCTCGGCAAGGCCACCCCGGCCCCGGCACCGAAGCCCGAACCGAAGAAGGCTGAGTCGAACTCCAACGACGATTCCTCCAACGGTGACTCGTCCAACGACGAGTCCTCCAACAACGATGAGTCCTCGAACGACGACTCATCGTCGGATGAAAAACCGGCAAAGGAAAAGCCAGCCAAGGAAAATCCTGGCACGGAAGATCAGTCGGGCAACGATGACTAATCACGTGGCGGACACCCATCGCCTGGCCTCGGCGGTCTCACGCACTGTGCGTGGGGCCGCTTTGGCGGTTGGTGCGGCAGCTGCCGGCGCGGGCGTCCTCGTCGGCTATGGCATGAGCGAGACCACCCGTTTCGGAGTCCGCGAGGAGACGCTGCCCCTCTTGGCACCGGGCGCGACGCCGATCAGGATCCTGCACCTGTCGGACATCCACATGGTGCCGAACCAGGAACTCAAGCGCCGCTGGCTCCACTCGCTGGCCGACTTGAAACCGGACCTGGTCATCAACACGGGCGACAACCTGGGCCACACCGACGGCCTTGATTCCCTGCTTGATGCCCTTGGCCCGCTGATGGCGTTCCCCGGGGCATTCGTTCCGGGATCCAATTGCTACTTTGCCCCGCGCCCAAAGAACCCGTTGCGCTACCTTCAGAAGCGAACCGATGCCCCGCGCAACTCCCCCAAGTTCCAGTTGCCGTGGCAGGCGATGCACAGCGCCTTCGGCGCCGCAGGGTGGGTCAACCTGACCAACCGCAGCTATTCGATGCCAGTGAACGGAACGCGGCTGGATTTCACGGGTGTCGACGACCCGCACCTTGAGCTGGACCGCTTTGCCGGTTGGCCGGCCGGTTCTTCCACCTCCAACCAGGCGCCGCACCTTCAAATTGCACTTGCCCATGCGCCGTACCAACGCGTGCTGGACAAGTTCACAGCGGCCGGAGCCGATCTGATTTTCGCCGGCCACACCCACGGCGGACAGGTCTGCATCCCGGGCTATGGCGCCCTGGTCACCAACTGCGACCTGCCAACCTGGCGCGCCAGCGGCCTGACCTACTGGGAATACATGGGACGCAGCACGCCGATGAACATCTCGGCAGGCATTGGAACCTCGCGCTTCACGCCCGTCCGCATTGCGTGCCCTCCAGAGGCCATTTTGTTCACGCTCACGGCCCGGGCGTAACCACTCCGTTTCCGATTGAACATTCCCAACCGATCACTGTAACGTATTCAGTGGTCAGTGACGCGTAAGGTGGAATGGGGTCGGAAAAGTGGCAGTACCACAAGGGCATGCACCGCATTCGGGGGTGCCCACGCTGCGCCAGACGTTCTCCCGGTTGGCGCCGTTCGTCAAGCCGATCCTGCCCCGGCTGAGTCTGGGCTTCCTCTGCGCCCTGGGCGCTGGACTCATTGCGCTGACCATCCCGCAGGTCCTTGCGTGGCTTGTCAACAACGTTTTGCACCCGGCCGGCGAGGGCGGCAACGTCTGGCTGGCCGTGGCGCTGGTCGGCGGTCTTGGCGTCCTTGAAGCGGTGCTGGTCTTCCTGCGCCGCCAGTTTGTCATCACCCCCGCGGCACGCCTCGAGACCCAGATGCGGGTGCGTTTCTACGAGCACCTGCAGCAGCTGCCCGTGGCGTTCCACGACCGCTGGGGATCGGGCCAATTGCTCTCGCGCTCCATGTCCGACCTCAACCTGCTGCGGCGCTGGCTCGCCTTCGGCGCCTTGATGCTCGTGGTGGCCACCGTCACCGTCACCACCGGTGTCATCCTGATGTTTTCCAGCAGCTGGATCCTTGGAACCATCTACCTGGCAGGCGCCATCCCCATTGCCATCCGGGCCTTCCACTTCCGCAACAGGTTCCGTGCCGCCAGCCGGCTCAGCCAGGACCAGGCCGGCGACCTTGCCACGGCCGTCGAGGAATCCGTGCACGGCATCCGCGTGATCAAGGCCTTCGGCCGCGGCAAACACATGTACGACGGTTTCCAAGACCGCGCCAAGCAGCTGCGCGACACCGAAATCGTCAAGGCCAGGACGCTTGGCAGTTTCCTGTTCCTTGTGGTGTCGATCCCCGAAATCACCCTCGCCGCGGGTCTGGTCGCCGGACTCTGGCTCACCGCCGAGGGACAGCTCAGCGTCGGCGCGCTCGTTGCGTACTTCGCCACGGCCGCGGTGCTGGCCGGACCCGTCGAAGGCATGGGCATGCTTCTGGGCATGACGCTGACAACCAAAACGGCCCTGGACCGCCACTTCGAGGTCATGGACACGCCGAACACCATCGCTTCCCCCGCGAATCCGCTGCTCCCCGACAACCCCCGCGGCCACCTTGAGCTGCGCCAGGTCCAGTTCCGCTTCCCCGACGCCACCGACGACAGCACGCCCATCCTGCAAAGGGTGGACCTCGACGTCGAGCCCGGCGAAACCATGGCACTGGTGGGCATGACGGGCAGCGGAAAATCCACGCTCCTGCACCTGGTCCCGCGCCTCTACGAGGTGACCGGGGGCTCGGTGCTCATCGACGGGATCGACGTGCGCCAGTGGGACCTCACCGCGTTGCGCCGCGAGGTTGCCGTCGCGTTCGAGGACACCATCCTCTTCTCGGCCTCGATCCGCGACAACGTCCTGCTCGGCGCACCGGAGCTCCCGGCCGAGGAGACGGAGGCGCTGCTCAACGAGGCCCTCGACACGGCCCAGGCGGGATTCGCCCGCGCGCTTCCCGAGGGCCTGGACACCGTCATCGGCGAGGAAGGGCTCTCCCTTTCAGGCGGGCAGCGCCAGCGCATCGCCCTGGCCCGCGCCATTGCCGCGAAGCCCCGGGTACTGATCCTCGATGACCCGCTCTCGGCGCTGGACGTGCGCACCGAGGAAGCGGTGACCGAACGCCTGCGCCGCACCCTCGCCGGAACCACCACGCTGATCGTGGCCCACCGCCCCTCCACCGTGGCACTGGCGGACCGCGTGGCGCTGCTGCGCGACGGCGCCATCGACGACGTGGGAACCCACTCCGAATTGCTTGAACGCAACGACCACTACCGATTCGTGATCGCCAGCCTCGAGGAAGAAACCGCCGACAACCTGAACCAGGAAGCGTAAGGGACATGAGCCAAAACACGGGTGTGTCCAACGAAGACGCCATCACCCTTTCGAAGTCCGAGCGGGCACGGGTCCGCGCCAGGTCGTGGAGGCTGCTGGCGGTGCTGGCCGGCAAGCAGAAGCCGATGCTCGCCCTGACCGTCCTGCTGGTCATCGTGTCCAATGCGGCCAGCGCCTCCTTCCCGCTGATCATCGCCTGGGCCATCGACTGGGGCCTGCCGCAGGTCCGAAGCGGAAACCTGGCCGCCCTGGGCATCACCGGCGGCGTCTACCTGCTCAGCGCCATCCTGGCCGGAAGCCTGCTCGGCTGGTACGTCCTGTGCACCGCGAAGATCTCCCAGGCGATGCTCCTTGACCTGCGCCTGCGCGTGTTCCGACATACCCAGCGGCTGAGCCTGGAATTCCACGAAAGCTACACCTCGGGCCGCATCATTTCCCGGCAGACCTCCGACCTGGAAACCCTGCGCGAGCTGCTCGACCAGGGCATCTCCGAGCTCGTCTCCTCCAGCGTGTTCGTGATCTTCACGCTGGTCTCCATCTTCCTGCTGGACTGGCGCAGCGGCCTGGTGGTCGTTGCCGCAATGGTTCCGATCAGCCTGCTCTTCCGCTGGTACCAGCGCCGCTCGGAAACCGTCTACCGCGAATCCCGGGTCGTCTCGGCCAGGCTCATCGGAACCTTCGTGGAAACCATGACGGGCATCCGCGCCGTCAAGGCCTTCCGCAAGGAAGCCTCGAACGACGAAAACTACGCGAACGTCGCGGGCGAATACCGCGACAACTCGATCCGCTCCATCAACCTCTTCGGGGTGCTGCAGCCGGGCCTGGTGCTCGTCGGCGGCCTCAGCATGGCCGCGGTGCTGGCCTGGGGCGGCTTCCGCGTCATCGACGGCACGCTGGCCGTCGGCGTGCTGGTTGCCCTCCTGCTGGCCACCAAGCGCGTCTTCCAGCCGGTCGAGAACATCGCGATGTTCTATTCCTCCCTGCAGGCCGCAACGGCGGCGTTGGAAAAGGTCTCGGGTCTGCTTGAGGAGGAACCGACGGTCGTCGAGCCGACAAAGCCCCGGCCGCTGGGCCGGGTCACCGGCCACTTGGAGTTCAAGGACGCGGTCTTCGGCTACGGCGACGGCCCCGTCGTCATGGACAGGTTCGACCTGGACATCCCGGCCGGGCAGACGATTGCGGTGGTAGGCCAGACCGGTGCCGGCAAGTCGACGCTGGCCAAGCTGATCGCCAGGTTCTACGACCTGCGCTCCGGGTCCCTGACACTGGACGGGGTCCGCATCGACCAGATCGCCAACGACGACCTGCGCCGCCACGTGGTCATGGTGACCCAGGAATCCTTCCTGTTCTCCGGAACCGTCGCCGAAAACATCGCCCTGGGCAAGCCGGGCGCCAGCCGCGCGGAAATCATCCTGGCCGCCCGCGCCGTCGGCGCCCACGAGTTCATCACCGCGCTGCCCGACGGGTACGAGACCGACGTGAACAAGCGCGGCGGCCGCGTCTCGGCCGGCCAGCGCCAGCTGATTTCCTTCGCTCGCGCCTTCCTGGCCGACCCTGCCGTGCTGATCCTCGACGAGGCCACCAGCTCGCTGGACATCCCGAGCGAGCGCGCGGTCCAGCGCGGCCTGCAGACGCTGCTGGGAAACCGCACCGCGCTGATCATCGCGCACCGACTCTCCACGGTCCAGATCGCCGACCGGGTGCTGGTGGTGCACGACGGCATGGTCGTGGAGGACGGCTCCCCCGCCGGGCTGATCAGCGAGGACGGCCGGTTCGCGGCCCTGCACCGGGCCTGGCGCGACTCGATGGTCTAACCGGATCGCTTCCGTGCAGTGTTGCCCGGAACAGCAAACGAAGAGGTCAGGCAATGAAACGTTCGGCGATTCCGGCGGTGGAGATCTTGCTGGGCACCGCCTTGCTGTTGGGTGGCTGTTCCGGGCATACGGGGATCAAGGCGTTTGACCGTGCCGCGACCCCGGATGACACACTGCCTGCCCAGGTTTCCCTCCCCGAGGACGTTGACGCCGGAAGCGTGCGATTGCTGGCCGTCGGCGACGGAACCAAGTACTTCGGCGCAACCGACGCGGACAAGTCCATGGGCTGTGTCGTGGCCTACCATCCGGGCAATGCCGACGATTGGGTTGCGGGCTGCGGAGGAATGGGCGTGCACCGGAAATCGTCGAGGCTTCGGGGGCGAACCCCAAGAGTGCCGTGATTCTGGTCAGGGACGATGCCGACACCCGCGAGCGGGAATCCAACGGGTGGACCAGGCTCGCCGACAACATCCTGGTTCCCGCCTCGTAGAGCCCCGGGAACGACTTTCGAAGACGGAGCACGGAAATCAAGCAACACTACGCGATCGCTTCCAGGGCCGAGGTACGTCCCTGGGTCGTTGCCTGCGTCAATGTGCTGCTGGGAATCCCCGGGACCGTTCCGCTATCCATGGCGTGGTACCTCGCCGCCGCTTGGCCGCTGGATGCACTCGGCCTGACGCAACGCGACCCCACGGAGAACGACGGGATCTTTCCCGTACTGGTTGTGTTCGGACCCGTGATCGCAGCCTCGGCTCTCGCCTGGTGGCTCGTGAACGGCTGGATGAGCCGGCGGGCCGTCACATCAGGCAAGGCGCTTTGGGCCACGGGCGTCATTGCGAACCTGCTGCCATGCTTCGTTCTGGCCGTCGCGTCGTACATCTCCTGAGGGCGCCGGGCCAGCAACGGCTCAACGACGAAGGGGCCCCGGGACCGCATTTGAACTGCGGTCCCGGAGCCCCTCGCGTGCAAGCTTCTAGGCGCTGAAGGTCATGCCCGTCAGGCGCTCGTACGCCTCGATGTAGCGTTCGCGGGTGCGCCCGACGACCTCTGCCGGCAGTGCCGGAGGCTCCTCGCCCGAGTTCTTGTCCCAGCCCGATTCCGCGCCGGTCAGCCAGTCGCGGACGTACTGCTTGTCGAACGACGGCTGGGCCTGGCCCGGCGCGTAGGTTTCGGCGTCCCAGAAACGCGAGGAATCCGGGGTCAGCACCTCGTCGCCCAGGGTGATCTGGCCGTTGGACGGATCGATGCCGAACTCGACCTTGGTGTCGGCCAGGATGATGCCGCGGCCGCGGGCGATCTCCTCGGCGCGGGTGTACAGGGCAAGCGTGGCGTCGCGGAGGTCGGCGGCCTGCTGGCCGCCGATGCGTGCCGCGGTTTCCTCGAACGTGATGTTCTCGTCGTGCTCTCCGACCTCGGCCTTGGCCGAGGGGGTGAAGATCGCCGGGTCCAGCTTGGAGCCGTCGACCATGCCGCCGGGAAGCGGCAGCGCGCACACGGTCTGGCTGACCTCGTATTCGGCCAGGCCGGAACCGGTCAGGTAGCCGCGGGCGATGCACTCGATCGGGAACATGTCCAGCTTCTTGCAGACCATGGCCCGGCCGGCAACGGCCTCGGGGACCTCGGTGGAAATCACGTGGTTCGGGATTTCGCTCAGCTGGTCGAACCACCACAGGCTCAGCTGCGTGAGCACCTTGCCCTTGTCCGGGATCTCGGAGGTGAGCACGTAGTCGAAGGCGCTGATGCGGTCCGAGGCGACAACCAGCACGCGGTCGGTTTCCGCAAAGGAGGATCCGGCCGGAACGTACAGGTCGCGGACCTTGCCCGAATAGAAGTGCGTCCAGCCCGGGAGATCCAGGGTTTCGGTTTGCAGGCCTGACATTTAGTTCGTTCCTTCCGAGACACTGATCTGGCCGTTGGCGGCCTTCAGTGCGATGTCGGTGCGGTGCTGGGCACCGTCCCAAGAGATGGCGGCGACGCCGGCGTAGGCCTTGTCGCGTGCTGCGTGCAGGTCGGCGCCCAGGCCGACGACTGCCAGCACGCGGCCGCCGGAGACGATGACGTCCCCCGCCTCGTTGCTGGTGGTACCCGCGTGCAGCACCGAGACGTTCTCGATGGCCTCGGCGTCGGCCAGGCCGCTGATTGCCGCACCCTTGACCGGGGCATCCGGGTAGTTGGCCGCGGCCATGACCACGCCGACGGCGGTCTCGGGGCGCCAGTGCAGCTGCTCGGCGTCGTCGAGCTCGCCCTTGGCGGCCGCCAGCAGCAGCCCGCCGAGCGGGGTCTTCAGGCGCGCGAGCACGGCCTGGGTTTCCGGGTCGCCGAAGCGTGCGTTGAACTCGATGACGCGGATGCCGCGGGAGGTGATGGCAAGACCGCAGTAGAGCACGCCGGTGAAGGGGGTGCCGCGGGATTCCATGTCGCGCAGCGTCGGGTAGGCGACGCGTTCCATGACCTCGTCGACGAAGCCTGCGGGCAGCCACGGCAGCGGCGAGTAGGCGCCCATGCCGCCGGTGTTCGGGCCTTCGTCGTTGTCGAAGATGCGCTTGAAGTCCTGGGCCGGTGCCAGCGGGACGGCGTGGGTGCCGTCGCAGATGACGAAGAGGGAGACCTCGGGGCCGTCGAGGAACTCCTCGATGACGACGGTTCCGCCCGCCTCGAAGCAGGTCTCGGCGTGGGCCAGGGCCTCGGCGCGGTCGGAGGTGACCACGACGCCCTTGCCGGCGGCAAGTCCGTCGTCCTTGACCACGTAGGGGGCACCGAAGGCGTCGAGCGCGTCGGCGGCTTCCCCGGTGTTGGTGGCGACCCGTGCCATGGCCGTGGGAACGCCGGCCTCTGCCATGACGTTCTTGGCGAAGGCCTTGGAGGCCTCAAGCTGGGCAGCCGCCTTGGTGGGGCCAAAGACCGGGATGCCAGCCGCGATCAACGCGTCGGACACACCTGCGGCCAGTGGTGCTTCGGGGCCGACAACGACCAGATCCGAGCCAAGCTCGCGGGCCAGTGCCACCACTGCCGCGGGGTCCTGGGCGTCGATCTCATGGGTCGAGACATCGCGCGAAATTCCGGCATTACCCGGTGCGCAATGCAGGTCGGTGACGTAGGGATCCGCAGCCAGTGCGCGGATCAGTGCATGTTCGCGGCCGCCGGGGCCAATAACCAGTACCTTCACGAGGCTTAAGCCTACCGGTTCCGGCAGCGCTGTGGCTTCCGGAAGTCTTTGGGCCGACGCATTGGGGGCAGCGGCGTTCTTTTCCCTCCCCGGCATATGCTCGTTGGCATGAGTGAGGAAACCCTGTGGGAAAAGCAGTCGCGCACCAACCCGAGCCAGGCCCGGGACTACATAGAGCGCTTCGCGCAGCTGCGGGCGAACGGTGCCGACCTGCACGGCGAGGCCAGGTTCGTCGACGCGCTCCTGCCTCGCGGGGCCCGCGTCCTTGACGCCGGCTGCGGCACCGGACGCGTCGGCGGCGAGCTTGCCGCACGCTCCCACACGGTCACGGGCGTCGACCTGGACGGCGAACTGCTGGCCCAGGCGCGCAAGGACTTCCCCGGCTCCCGCTGGGAACTCGGCGACCTGGCAACACTGGAGCTGCGCGATGCCGACGGCAGCCCGGAGCTGTTCGACGTGGTCGCCGCCGCGGGCAACGTGCTGGCGTTCGTGTCCCCCGGCAGCACCGGCGCGGTGCTGCGGTCCCTCGCGAACCACCTGGCAGTGAACGGCCGGCTGGTGGTCGGGTTCTCGCTTCTCAAGGGCTATGCACTGGCGGATTTCGAGGCGGATGCGGCTGCCGCCGGACTGGCGTTCACGGCCCGCTTTTCGGGGTGGGACATGCACCGTTTCGACGCGGACTCGGACTTCATCGTTGCGCTGTTACATGGGGTCCGACCCGTAAACTGATCAAATGCCCGAAACCTTACTTTCTTCCCAGGCCGTGGACCTCATCGTCGTCGAACGCAACGGATTCATCGAGTCGCGCCACCGCGGCGCAGCGGTGGTCGTCGATGCCGCCGGGGACATCGTTTCCTCGCTCGGGGATCCACAGGGGCTGATCTACCCGCGCTCGTCGCTCAAGCCTTTCCAGGCCCTGGCCTCGATGCAGAGCGGCGTCCCGCTACGCGGCGCCGAGGTGGCCCTGGCCTGTGCCAGCCACATCGGCAGTGCCGAGCACATGGAGCTGGCCAAGGTCATGCTCCACAAGGCGGGCCTGACGGAAGAAGACCTGGGTTGCCCCCCGTCGTGGCCGGCGCACGAGGGAACCCGGATCGACATGGTGCTCGACGGCGAGGGCAAGTCGAAGGTCGCGTTCAACTGCTCGGGCAAGCACGCAGCGTTCCTGTGGGCCTGCACCGAAAACGGCTGGGACACCAAGACCTACCTCTCCCCCGAACACCCGGTTCAGCAGCGGGTCGTCGAGGTCGTCGAGCAGTACTCCGGGGAAAAGATCTCCCACCTGGGCGTCGACGGCTGCGGCGCACCCGTTCCGGCGATCTCCCTGGCCGGGCTGGCACGCGCGGCCTCAAAGCTCGCCCAGGCGCCCGGCGACAAGCACTCGGAGGCCCGTGCGGCAACGATTGCCACGGCAATGCTCGACTACCCGTGGGCCGTGCAGGGCCACGGCCTGCCCAACACCGTTGTGATGGAAGAGCTGGGTGTCCTTGCAAAGCTGGGCGCCGAGGGCGTGCTGGTGCTTGCTGCCCCCAACGGCACCGCCGTCGCGGTGAAGATGCTCGACGGTTCGGGACGGGGCACCGACATGCTGGGGCTGACCATGCTCGCACGGGCCGGGGCGATCACCGACGAACAGCTGGCCAGCATCCTCCCCAAGATCTCCCGCCCGATCCTCGGCGGGCCAGTGCCCGTGGGATCGGTGCGGCTGGCGGACGGCGTCATGGAATTGCTGGGCTGATCCCCCATGGCCATCAAACGACGCATCGACCCGGCCGAGGGGCGTGCCGCCCTGCAGCGCTGGATCACCGCGAGCGCCGAGGGCGGCGAGGCCGCACTGCCGCGACCGCTCATTGCCATGGCCGTGCGCTACTCCCTGGAGGAACTGGCCAGCCGGGCCGAGGGCAACTCCGTGGAGGTGCGGGTTCCGCCCTTCGGCGTCACCCAGTGCATCCCCGGCCCGCGGCACACCCGCGGCACTCCCCCGAACGTCATCGAGATGCCGGCCGACATGTGGCTGGCACTGGTGAGCGGGCGGATCTCCTGGGAAGCGGCATTGGCGACCGGAAAGGTCACGGCCTCGGGCCTGCGGGCGGATCTGGCCGCCGAGTTGCCGCTGGTTTAGTACCCTTGAGGGTATGGAACCGACGCAGCAACCCGCAGAACCAACGCCCGAACCAACGCCTTCGGCAAACATCGAGGTAGTCGTTCATTCGGCCCCCAAGTTCTGGCCCTTCATGGGTGTCGGCGCAGCGGTCGGCATCATCATCGCCTTCATCTCCGCATACAGCGGTCCCGAGAACCCAGACTTCTCGCGCGGCTCCGTTGCCGGCTTCCTGATGGTGGGTTTCGCCATCGCGGGCGTCCTACTGGCCGGTATTGTTTTTTTGATTGTGGATCGCGTCACACTCAAGCGCGGCCGTCGCGCCACCGCAGTGCCCACTGGTGAGCCAGAACACCGCTAGAAGCGCTTGCCGTGCGACTTTTCTCGCAAACCAAGGCTCCCGGGTCGTGAGAGAATAATTTCTATGGCGCGTGGTGACGGAAACCTAAATCATGATCTTTTGCCCGACGAGAAGGGCCCGCAGGATGAATGCGGTGTCTTCGGTGTTTGGGCTCCCGGCGAAGAAGTAGCGAAGCTGACCTATTACGGTCTCTATGCGCTGCAGCATCGCGGGCAGGAATCGGCCGGCTTGGCCACGAGTGACGGACAGCGAATCAATGTCTACAAGGACATGGGGCTGGTCTCTCAGGTGTTCGACGAGAACACCCTGAACTCGATGCAGGGGCACTTGGCCATCGGCCATTGCCGATACTCGACCACCGGCGCAAGCCACTGGGCAAACGCCCAGCCGACCCTTGGCCCGACCAACTCGGGCACCGTGGCACTGGCCCACAACGGCAACCTGACCAACTCGGCCGAACTCATGGACATGGTCAACGCCCGGCTCGCCGAGTCCGGCGAAAAGGTCCGCGGCGAAATCGCCCAGGGCAACACCACCGACACCGCACTGGTGACGGCGCTGCTCTCCGGCGGCGAAGGCCAGACCCTTGAGGAAACGGCACTTGACCTGTTGCCGAAGCTTGAGGGCGCTTTCTGCTTCGTCTTCATGAACGAAAACACCCTGTACGCGGCACGCGACACCTTTGGCGTGCGCCCGTTGGTGCTCGGCCGTCTGGACCGCGGATGGGTCGTGGCCTCCGAACAGGCCGCACTGGCCACCGTCGGTGCCAGCTTCATCCGTGAGATCGAACCCGGCGAATTCATCGCCATCGACGAGGACGGCATCCGCTCGCAGCGCTTCGGCGAGGCAACCCCGGCCGGCTGCGTCTTCGAATACGTGTACCTGGCCCGCCCGGATGCGTCCATCAACGGCCGCTCGGTCTACGAATCCCGCGTGGAGATGGGCCGCCAGCTGGCCCGCGAAAACGCCGCCGAGGCAGACATCGTCATTCCGGTCCCGGAATCGGGCACCCCGGCAGCCATCGGCTACGCCGAGGAATCGGGCATCCCGTTCGCGCACGGCTTCGTCAAGAACGCCTACGTGGGACGCACCTTCATCCAGCCGTCGCAGACCCTGCGCCAGCTGGGCATCAAGCTCAAGCTCAACGCCCTGGAGCCCGTCATCAAGGGCAAGCGCGTCGTCGTTGTCGATGACTCGATCGTCCGCGGCAACACCCAGCGCGCCGTGGTGCGCATGCTGCGCGAGGCCGGCGCCGCCGAGGTCCACGTGAAGATCTCCTCCCCTCCGGTCAAGTGGCCCTGCTTCTACGGCATCGACTTCGCCACCCGCGCGGAACTGATCGCCAACGGTGCGGCCGTCGAGGAAATCGGCAAGTCCATCGGCGCCGATTCCCTGGCCTACATCTCCGAGGACGGCATGATCGGTGCCACCAAGCAGCCGCGTGAGCGCCTGTGCACCGCCTGCTTCACCGGCGACTACCCGATCGCGTTGCCCGGCTCCAACCTCCGGGGCAAGAACTTGCTGGAACGTAGCAACCAGGCGGGATGTGAACCGGGCCCGGATGCGGAGTTCGAGTCCACGCTCACCGCCGAAGACAAAACACCGCGCAACTAAGTAAAGGACACATCAGAGATGACAAGCGCCACCCCTGAGAATTCCGGAATCACCTACGCTTCGGCCGGTGTCGATGTCGAGGCCGGAGACCGTGCCGTCGAACTCATGAAGGGTGCCATCAAGGCCACCCACAACTCCAACGTCATCGGCGGTGTGGGCGGATTCGCCGGCCTCTACGATGCCTCGAAGTTCCTGACCTACAAGAAGCCGCTGCTGGCCACCTCCACCGACGGCGTCGGCACCAAGGTAGCCATCGCGCAGGCCATGGACATCCACCACACCATCGGCCACGACCTGGTCGGCATGGTCGTCGATGACATCGTTGTCGTCGGCGCCGAGCCGCTGTTCATGACCGACTACATTGCCTGCGGCAAGGTCGTCCCGGAGCGCATCGCGGACATCGTCCGCGGCATCGCCGAGGGCTGCCAGATCGCCGGCACCGCGCTGGTCGGCGGCGAAACCGCCGAGCACCCGGGCCTGCTGGGCGAGCACGAGTACGACGTCGCGGGTGCCGCAACCGGCATCGTCGAGGCCGACGGCCTGCTGGGCCCGGACCGCGTGAAGGACGGCGACGTCATCATCGGCATGTCCGCCTCCGGCATCCACTCCAACGGCTACTCGCTGGTGCGCAGCGTTGTTGCACACGCCGGCTGGGCCCTGGACCGCCAAGTTCCGGAATTCGGCCGCACCCTGGGCGAGGAACTGCTGGAACCGACCCGCATCTACACCATGGACTGCTTGGACCTGATCCGTGCGTTCAACGTGGACGGCACCATCAAGGTGCACGGCTTCAGCCACGTCACCGGCGGCGGCCTCGCGGCCAACCTGGCCCGCGTGCTGCCACAGGGCCTGATGGCCACCGTGGAGCGCAACAGCTGGGAACTGCCGGCCGTCTTCAAGGTCATCGCCGAGCTCGGTTCCGTGCCGCAGCCGGACCTGGAGCGCACGCTGAACCTGGGCGTGGGCATGGTTGCCATCGTGGATGCCTCCATCGCCGATGCAGCCCTCTCCCGCCTGAACGCCCGCGGCATGAACTCGTGGGTCATGGGCACCGTCGGTGCCGTCACCGAGGAAGCAAAGACCTCTGGCCTGGACTACGTCCAGGGCGCCAAGGGCGTTGACGGCGGCGCTGTGCTGATGCGCGGCAACTTCGCCGGCTAACTGCCGCAAGCCTTAAGCAGTGAAGGACCGCATCCCCAGGGGGTGCGGTCCTTCACTGCTTAAGGCCGCCGGTTCGCGACGCCTGCATCCCGGTCGGGGAAGAACAACGCTACAGCGGCCGGCGGCGTTGCTCAGTGGCCGGATCCGCCGGTGCGGGCAGCTCGAGCAGGTCCAAGGCCTCCGCGATGTTGGCGCGCCACCTGAAGTCGGCCTTGGCGTCACCGCGTGTGGGCCCGCCGTTGATCAATCCCACGCGCTTGCCTGCGGCGAGGGCGTCGAGCAGCAGCTTGTAGCCGCTCATCACGGCCAGCGAGGAACCGATGACCAGCAGCGCACTGGAATCGGCCTCGAGCTCCTTGAGCCGCGCCTTGCGTTCGGCTGGCACGTTTTCGCCGAAGTAGACGACGTTGGGTTTCAGCGCCTCGGATCCGCAGACCAGGCAACCGACCATCGTGAATGCCTCGACGTGCTTCTGGTCCAGACTCACGTCCCCGTCCGGGTTTACCAGGCTGGGGTCCAGGTCGATGCTTTCGAGGTAGCCGGGGTTTGCCTCATGCAAACGCACGTCCAGCGACCGGCGGTCCTCGAAGGCGCCGCAGTTCAGGCAGGCGATCCGTTCGAGGTCGCCGTGCAGGGCAATCACGTTTCGCGAGCCGGCAGCAACATGCAGCCCATCGACATTTTGCGTAACGATGCCGCTGATTTTCTCCGTTGTCTCCCACGCAGCCAGGCGATGGTGGATCGGGTTGGGCGATGCCTTGTCCATGTGCCGCCAGCCCACGAAGCTGCGCGCCCAATACCGGTGCCGGGCCGCCGGTTCATGCAGGAATTCCTGGTAGGTCATCGGGCGGTGCCGCAACAGGGAACCGCGGGGTCCGCGATAGTCGGGGATCCCGGAATCGGTGGAAACGCCGGCACCGGTGAGCACCAGTACCCTGCCCTTGTCCAGCATCGTGCGAATGCCCATGCTGGCCACCACCGGATCCTGGAGCGGGGCGTTCTCCCCCACCACGCGCTCGATGGAACGGATGGCGGCCCGGTGGGCCATTTCGATGCCGAGCTTGCCCTCGTGGATCATCGCTGTTCCCTCCTTGCGGGCACGACAAAGACCGCGGTCACCGACACAGATTCTGTGTGGTGGCCACGGTCTTCATGCTCACGTACTGGAAAAACCACGACCGCTGATGCATCAGGGGTCACTTCAGGGAGTCGGCGCATCAACTGATGCGCCGTTGGTCGTCCTCATCGTCGTCGTCTGCGTACGTATCTTCGTAGTCCGAATAATCGGGCTCGTAAGGTACTTCAACAGGGCTTGGTGTCGCGGTGCTAGGACCACGCGTCTTCCCAAGCTCGCGTTCCAAGGCTGACAAATCAGTGGCCGGGGAGAAATACTTAATATCCCTGGCCTGTCGTGTCGCTTTTGCCTTCTGACGGCCGCGCCCCATGGCGTGACCCCCTTTTTTCAGTAGATCTGGAGGTGGTCCTACCGTGTTAGGCGGAGGCCCCAGAATATGTGACTAATTCTTTCGTGTTTCAAGGTTAACATGATTCGGCGACGAGTGCCTGCCCGCAACCCCGGTTCTGCCGGTAGAGTATTAATTTGTCCACCAAGTCGACTACGACCGCCCAGGGAGCTTGCTTGTCCGTACCGCCTCCCGCCGAGGGAAAAGCCGCCCTGCCTGCGCGCAGAGCGAGACCGCAAAAACGCTTGTGGTGGCGCTCGCCTTCGTTGTGGGCGCTGGTCGGAACGCTTGGCATCCTGCTGATTTTTGTCTACGGCACGCAAAAAATTCTCGGCACCGATCCCGCGAAGGGCTCGGCCGCCGTAGTGACGAGAAACCCATCACCGGGCCTCGACGGCATCATCGCCCTTCAGGTTCCTCCGGATCAACTGTCAGTGGGCGACTGCCTCCAGGGATTCAAGAGCGCACTGGAACCTGTCACGATTGTTACGTGCGTGACGGCGCACAATGCCCAGATGATTGGTTCGTTCGAAATCACGGAGGACGTTTTCCCCGGCCCCGAGCAGATGCTCAGCCGCTCGGAAAGCCTGTGCAAATCCATCACCCTCGACCCGGGAAGCTCGCTGGATTCAACCTGGTCCTATCATTTCTCGCGCCCCTCGCTCGGAACGTGGAAAACGGGTGACCGCAAGGTGGCATGCTTCCTCGCCCTGAACGAGGGCACCGTCCAGGATTCGCTGTTGCCCAGCGACGCGGCGGGCATCAGCTCCTAGGAACCAACCCCAGGACCGTGTTCCGGCGCCCTGCCGGGCATGCGAAGGTGCCGGGCTCCGATCGGGGAAATCCCCGCCGGAGCCCGGCGCCAACTTGTCACTGCATGCGTCCCCTACCGGGTGCGGCTTGAGCTGAGGACCAATCCGTCCTTGGACTCGTTGACGCCCACCACCACGGTGTCGCCGTCCTGGACGTTGCCGGCCAACAACTCGCGGGCCAGCCTGTCGCCGATCTCCCGCTGGATCAGGCGACGCAGCGGGCGGGCACCGAAGGCCGGGTCGAACCCGGTGAACGCCAGCCAGTCGCGGGCCTCCGCGTCGACCACCAATTGCAGTCGGCGCGACGCCAAACGCCCGGCCAGGGTATCGACCTGCAGCGAGACGATCGAGCCCAGCTCCTCAAGGGACAGCGGATCGAACATGATCACGTCATCGAGCCGGTTCAGGAACTCGGGCTTGAAGGATGCGTTGACGATGTTCATCACCGCGTCCCTCTTCGTCTGGGAATCCAGCGTCTGGTCTACCAGGAACTGCGAACCGAGGTTCGAGGTCATGATCAGGATGACGTTGCGGAAGTCCACGGTGCGGCCCTGGCCGTCCGTGAGGCGCCCGTCGTCGAGCACCTGGAGCAGGATGTCGAAGACCTCCGGGTGGGCCTTCTCCACCTCGTCCAGCAGCACCACGGAGTAGGGGCGGCGGCGCACCGCCTCGGTGAGCTGCCCGCCTTCCTCGTAGCCGACGTATCCCGGAGGGGCGCCGACCAACCGGGCCACCGCGTGCTTCTCCGAGTACTCGCTCATGTCGATGCGGACCATGGCCCGCTCATCGTCGAACAGGAAGTCGGCAAGCGCCTTGGCCAGCTCGGTCTTGCCCACGCCGGTGGGGCCCAGGAACAGGAAGGAACCCGTGGGGCGGTCGGGGTCCGAGATTCCGGCCCGGGCCCGGCGCACGGCATCGGAAACCGTCGCAACGGCCTTCTGCTGGCCGATCAGCCGGTGTCCCAGGAACGATTCCATCTCCAGCAGCTTCTGGCTCTCGGCCTGCAGCATGCGTCCGGCCGGGATGCCGGTCCACGCGGAAATGACCTCGGCGATGTCGTCGGCGGTGACTTCCTCGGCGACCATCAGGTCCTTGGTTTCGGCCGAGGCCTCGGCCTGGGCGGCGTCGGCTATTTCCTTTTCCAAGGCGGGGATCTCCCCGTAGAGCAGGCGCGAGGCACGCTCCAGGTCGCCCTCGCGTTGCAGCTTCTCAGCCTGCGAGCGAAGTTCGTCAAGGCGCACCTTGAGGTCGCCGACCCGGTTCAGGCCTTCCTTCTCCGCTTCCCAACGCGCGTTGAGCGCGCCGAGAGCTTCCTTTTTGTCGGCCATGTCCGAGCGCAGCGCTTCCAGGCGTTCGATGGACCCCGGATCGGTTTCCTTCTCCAGCGCCAGTTCCTCCATGGTCAGGCGGTCCACGGCGCGGCGCAGCTGGTCGATCTCCTCGGGGGCCGAGTCGATCTCCATGCGCAGGCGGCTGGCAGCCTCGTCCATGAGGTCGATCGCCTTGTCAGGGAGCTGGCGGCCGCTGATGTAGCGGTCGGACAGGGCCGCGGCCGCCACGAGTGCGGAGTCGGCAATCCTGACCTTGTGGTGCGCCTCGTAACGCTCCTTGAGGCCGCGCAGGATGGCGATCGTATCCTCGACGCTCGGCTCCCCCACGTAGACCTGGGCGAAGCGGCGCTCGAGGGCGGGATCCTTCTCGATGTTTTCGCGGTATTCGTCCAGCGTGGTGGCACCGATCAGGCGCAGTTCCCCGCGGGCCAGCATGGGCTTGAGCATGTTGCCGGCGTCCATGGCACCCTCGGAGGCACCCGCGCCCACGACCGTGTGGATCTCGTCGATGAACGTGACGATCTGCCCGTCGGAGGCCTTGATCTCCTCGAGGACGGCTTTCAGGCGTTCCTCGAACTCGCCGCGGTACTTGGCGCCGGCGATCATGGACCCCAGGTCCAGAGAGATCAGGGTCTTGCCGCGCAGGGATTCGGGGACGTCCCCGGCCACCATGCGCTGGGCCAGTCCCTCGACAACGGCCGTCTTGCCGACGCCGGGCTCGCCGATGAGCACCGGGTTGTTCTTGGTGCGGCGCGAGAGCACCTGGACCAGGCGGCGGATTTCGCCGTCGCGGCCGATGACCGGATCAAGCTTGCCCGAGCGGGCAATGGCCGTCATGTCGGTGCCGAACTTCTCCAGGGCCTGGAAGGTGTTTTCCGGATCCGGGTTGTTGACCTTGCGGTCCCCGCGGATTCCGGGGAGCGCAGCCTCGAGGGCCTGGCGGGTGGCATTGAGCCCACGCAGGATGTTGCCCGCGGCACCGGTGTCGTCACTGAGCCCCAGCAGCAGGTGCTCGGTCGAAACGTAGCCGTCGCCGAGCGTCTCGGCCGCTTGCTGTGCGGAGTTGATGGTCTGGAGTATTCCACGGGAGTACTGGGCCTGGGCCACCGAGCTTCCCGAGGAAGACGGCAGTGCCTTGATCGCGGCACTGGCCTGAACGGAGACCTGGTCGGGGTCGACCCCCGCGGCCTTGAGCAGCGCCACGGCCACCGATTCACGCTGGTCGACAAGGGCCTTGAGTAGGTGGACGGGCTCCACCTGAGGATTCCCGGCGGTGGAGGCATTCATGCCCGAACCCGAGAGTGCTTCCTGGCTTTTGGTCGTAAATTTCGTGTCCACGCTATTCCTTTCGTTGTTAGCTATTCACTCAAACTTGAGTCTATCTAACTCAACTTTGGTTTGCATGAACATATTCCCGGCATCCCGGATTTTTCGGTGGCCCCCGCCCCGGGTCAGGAAGCGGCCGCGCGCTCAAGCACCGCAATGTCCAGCTTCCGCATTGGCATGAAGGCTTCCACCACCCTGCGCGCCACCTCGGGATCGCTCTGGCCAAGCATCTCGGGCAGTCTCGTCGGGACCACCTGCCATGAGATCCCGAAACGGTCCTTGAGCCAGCCGCACTGGCTTTCCTCGCCACCCGCGGTCAACGCATCCCAGTAGTAGTCGATCTCAGCCTGGTCCTTGCACATGATCTGGAAGGAGACCGCCTCGCTGAACGAAAACATCGGCCCACCATTCAGCGCCACGAACGGGTTGCCGTTGAGGCTGAATTCAACAGTCATGGGCACACTTGAGGGTTCCCCGTTTTCGTCGATATCGACGTGGGTCCCAATCTCCGAATTGGGGAAGATCGAGGTGTAGAACCGGGCGGCGTCCATACCTTGCTGGTCAAACCACAGGCAGGTAACGATATTGTTCACGGGTGATCCCCCTCGGGACTCGATTGGGTGTTCGGCACATCCACAGACTATGAAGCGCATGAACCACTTTCAAGGGCGAAGCCCAAAGTGGTCCCGGAACACGCGCCGCACATCGGGAACATGGGCCGACGCGAAAATACCGCCTCGGGCCACGGTGGCCGGAGGCGGTATTTCGGGGGTGCAGTGTCGGGCATCGGCGGCTCCGCGGTTTAGCGGGCCCCTGGCATGTACTGGTTCGAGGGAACGATTTCCTTGCCCAGCGGCATGAGGGAAATCGGGATCATCTTGAGGTTTGCAATGCCCAGAGGGATGCCGATGATGCTCACAAACATGGGAATGGCCGTCACCACGTGGCCGATGGCGATCCAGATGCCCGCCACCAGGATCCAGATGACATTTCCAATGGTCGACATTGCTCCCACATGTCCCCGGTCAACCACCGTGCGGCCAAAGGGCCACAGGGCGTAGAGCGCAATGCGGAATGACGCAATGCCAAAGGGAATCGTCACGATGAGCAGGCAACAGATGATGCCGGCCAAGGCATATCCGGCTGCCAGCCATATGCCTCCGAAAACCAGCCAAATGACGTTTAGGACTGCCGAAAGTGAATTGCGCATACCCCTAGCATTGCCCACTCGGAGTACTTCTGCCATGGGGTATGACCCTGATTCACCCCCGAAGCCCCTATAACGCTTTCTAACGATTCGCCCCGCTCCCCCCGCTCAATTCGATTAGTTCCACCTAAAACGGCAAGCTTGATGAATGCGGTTCGTCAACGGTCAAAAATCATCCAAGTTCATTACAGGACTCATCGCCCTCACACTTCTCACCGGATGCGCACCGCTGCCAGGCTCGCCCACGACACCCACAGCAGCTTCCCCCACGTCAGCGGATGGTTCATCACAAAGCGGAGTTAACCAGGCCGATTCCCTGCCGCTGATCCTCGTCCCCGACCTGAACACAATCGACCAATCCGACGAACACCGCCACATCTTCAGCCGGCACTTCGAGGTTCCTTCGGTCCCTTCGGTCGGCGAAGCGCAACGCAGCATCGTCGAGGAGCGCATGGAAGCGTTCAACCGGAACAACATCCCCGATGTCTATGCTGGATCCGCGGCAACGGGGGAACTCAACCTACGGAGCTACCTCACCGCGGTTTCGCAGCACGTTATCGGCATCAGAAGCGCCGCCTACGAATTCGCAGGCGCCTCGGGCGGCACCAGCTTCGTGACACAGTGGTTCGACACGCGCACACCCGGCCTGCTGGACAGCCGCGACCTGTTTGGCAGCGACGAGGACTGGGCGGAATTCCGCGAGTTCGTGGCCCAGGCCGCGACCAACAACCCCGAAGTCATCCCCGAGACCGTGACGGAGCTGGAGGATTCGTGGCTGGATTCGGTCAACTTCGATGCCCAGGGCAACGCCACCATCGAATTCGACGACTACACGATTGCCCCCGGATCGGCCGGATCCATTGTCGTCACGGTTCCGTCAACAAACATCATTCCGCTGCTCTCGCCCTTTGGCCTGATGGCACGAACCGCGGGCATGAACCCCGCGCCGAGGATCCCCCCGGGCTTCCTGGGATCCGCAAGCCCCGGGGATCCGGCCCAAACGCCCGAGGGACCGGGCGCCGAGACTCCGCAGCCGCGAAACATCGACTGCAGGAAAACCAAGTGCGTGGCGCTGACCTTCGACGACGGCCCCGGCCCCAAGACCGGCAAGCTGCTCGACGAACTCAAGAAGAAGGACGCCGCGGCAACCTTTTTTGTAGTCGGCCCCAACGCCAAGACCCGCCCCGAACTCGTCGAACGCATGATCACCGAGGGCCACGAGGTGGGCAACCACACCTGGAGCCACCGTTCGCTGCCGGCATTGTCCCCGGCCCAGGTTCGAAGTGAGATTGACCGCACCAACGACGCCATTTCCGCAGCCATAGACCAGCCGGCCACGCTCCTGCGTCCCCCCTACGGAGCGCGCAACCCAAAGACCGACCGGCTGGCGCAGGCGCCGGTGATCCTGTGGGATGTTGACACCCTGGATTGGAAGTACCGGAACACCGAGAGGGTTGTCGACGCCGCGGTTTCGCAGACCAAACCGGGTTCCATCGTTCTCATGCATGACATCCACAGCAGCACCGTGGCGGCAGTGCCGGAGATCCTTTCGCGGCTCAAGGCCAAGGGCTACACCTTTGTCACCGTCACGGAGTTGCTGGGCAAGAACAAGTTGAAGTCGGGGGAAACCTATTCCCGTGCCCCGCTGCCGGCCCCCGTCCGTTCGAAGGCGGGCGAGAAAAAGTAGTCGGCGAGTTCGATAACCTTAAGTACATGAGCATTCCCACAGATCGCAAGATGCCGTCCTCCGGCCGCGCCGTCGAAGACCTCAGCTTCTACCGAGCCGAACCGGTGTCCTTTGTCCGCCGTGGCAGCCGCCTCCATGGCCGCCGTGCGGACGCCTGGGAGCGCATCGCGGACAAGTACGTCATCGAGCCCGAGCGCGAACGTACCGACACCTCGGTGGCCGAGGGCTTCGTCCTGGACCTGGAGACCGTCTACGGCCGCAAGGCACCGCTGATCGTCGAGATCGGTTCGGGCCTCGGCGAGGCCATGGCCCACGCCGCCGGCGAGAACCCTGACAAGGACTTCCTCGCCGTGGAGGTCTACCGTCCCGGAGTTGCCGCGCTCATGGTGCGGGTCGAGAACCGCGAGCTCACCAATGTGCGCGCCGTCCAGGCCAATGCCCCGGAAGCGCTCGACATCATGCTTCCCGAGGGCTCGGCCCAGGAAGTCTGGATCTTCTTCTCCGATCCGTGGCACAAGATCCGCCACCACAAGCGCCGCCTGATCAAGGAATCGTTCCTTCCCAAGATCGAGCGTGTATTGGTTCCCGGCGGCATCCTCCGCCTTGCCACAGACTGGTCGAACTACGCTGAACAGATGCGCGAAATCTTCGATGCGTCCGAAAGCTTCGAGAACCTGCATCCCGGCAACTTGGTCGGCGAGGACAGCAACCTGACGAAGGTCCGCCGGTTGGGACTTGAGGGTGAGGAGCAGGACGCGGCGTTCACCGACGAGCTTGGAGGCTGGGCCCCTCGCTTCGAGGGCCGCACGCTCACCAGTTTCGAGGGCAAGGCGCTGAAGGCCGGTCGCTTGGTCTTCGACCTGGCCTACCGCAAGAACTAACCATGCACGAAATTCCCCCTGCGGCGCCAATGCGCCACAGGGGGAATTTCCGTTTTCGGGGAAAGCGCGTTCGCACTATCCCAGCGGTTTTTGGCCGGTGGTGATCAATGCCAGGTTGCGCAGGGACGTGGTGCCCGGGTCTCTGTATCCGCGGGGTGCACCGGGGTTCCCCGGGGTCATTTGCGAGGTGTTGTGCCCGCTCACCCCCAGCAAGCCGAGATCGGTCCTGCCGGCAACGCTGAAGGTGCGGCCGGCAATGAGTTTCCGGCCCGAAAGCAGCCGTCCCCACCAGGCGAGGCGGTCACGGTCGGCGATCGCCTCAAAGATGTGGTCCTCAGGGATGTTGAGACGGCCGGGGTCGCGGGACAGTTGCTTCGGGATTCCCGCCGAGCCGATGGTCGCGAGGGCATGGACAAGCGCCGTGGATCCGGACCGCGAGTCGAGCGCCTGCGCGGCGAGGGTTGCCGCGTAGGAATGCGCTTCGAGTGCCAGGTGCGGTTCCCCGTGGCGCAGTGCGGCAAAGATTTCAAGGTCACGTTCGAGGATCTCCACGCCGCGGCGTGCCGAACGGTTCAAGAGTGCGCTGGCCATGTTGGGGCTGCGGTATCCCAGCCAGGCGACAACCGCCGGCGCCTCGATTCCCACCTTGCGCTGTTCGAGGTACAGCTGACCGGCTTCGCGCACGCTCCCCCACAGTGCGTTGCGGGCCCTGATTCCGGTGCCTGAAAGCTGCCAGGTGACATGCGTTGCCGAGTCCAGGTCGCCCACGGCGATGGCTGCCAGCGGTTCGCGCGCCGAAAGGTCGAGATAGAGCAGGTGGCGTGCGGGGATGGCGGGGTCCATGGAGCCTGCGCGCAGGGCGTGTGCGGTTCCGTCGAGTGCTTGGCGGTGGGTTCCGCGCAATCTGCCCCGGACTGCGCACAGGGCCTCAAAGCGGGCTTCGGCGACGGCACTGAGTCGGGAGTATCCCCCGTGGTTCGACATTCGATTCCCCCATCCCCTTGGCAGGCCACGACCATACTCTTCTATTTGGTGCGCGGTTTCCAGATCACCAGGGCCTGGCTGCGGCCTCGGGGACGCTGGCCCCGTGTCAGGGACACTACATCGCCGCTGCTGCCGGCGGCAAAGACGCGGCCCAAGCCGGCGCTCTGGCTGGCGCTTCGCAGGGCGAAGACCTCGTTGCTCAGTTCGCTGATCCGTGATTGGAGCGCTGCAACTTGGTTCTCCAGTGCGAGCACCCGCTTGATGCCCTCGAGGGAGACGCCGTCCTTGGACAGGCGCTGGATTTCGCGCAGCAACTCCACGTCGTGTTCGGAATATCGGCGTTGCTTGCCGCCCTGTCGGGAAGGAGACACCAGGCCCATGCGGTCATACTGGCGCAAGGTTTGTGGGTGCATCTCCGCCAATTCGGCTGCAACGGAAATGACAAAAACCGGTCGCAGTCTGTCATTGTTCACGATTCTGTCCCTCCATGCATTTCCGTATGTGGCAACCGACAACGAGCCGATCGAATGATCCGTTTTGGGTTGCCTTCCGCGCATTCGCGGAAGGCAACCATGTCGTACCTAGAGTACTGCGTGGGCCAACAGGCCGTGACGCGGATCCTCGCCCTTGGTGGCCTCCGCAAACGCCTCGACCGCGGCCTTGGCTTCCTTGGACAGGTTTTGCGGAACCAGGACATCCAGCGTGACAAGCATGTCGCCGGTGGCCTTGGCGGTATGCACGCCGCGGCCCTTCAGGCGCAGCGTTCGGCCCGACGAGGAGCCGGCCGGAACCTTCATCTTGACGGTGTCCCCGGTGATCGTGGGTACCTCGATTTGTCCGCCGAGTGCGGCCTCGGCGAAGGTGACGGGAACATGGATGCGGATGTTGTTCTCTTCGCGGGTAAACACGGCGTGGGGTTTGACGCTGACCTTGACGATCAGGTCCCCGGGACCGGCCGTGCCCGGCGAACCCTTGCCGCGCACGCGCACGGATTGCCCGTCCTTGATGCCCGCGGGAATGCGCACGTCGATGATCTCGCCGCTGTCTTCACGCAGCCCGATGGTGGTTCCCTTGATGGAGCCTGCGAAGGAAATGCTGGTGCTTGCCGTGCGGTCCGCGCCCTTGCGCGGCGCCTGCTGACCGAAGCCGCCGAACCCGCCTCCGCCGCCAAAGAGGTCGGAGAAATCGGGTGGCACCTGGCTGCCGCGATGTCCGCCACCTCCGCCGCCAAAGAGGTTGGAGAAGACGTCCTCGAAGCCGTCGTTGCTGGGCCCGCCGTGGCCGCCGCCGGCGCTGAAACGTGCGCCGGAACCCATGGCCCGGATCGCGTCGTATTGCTGGCGGTCGTCGGGGTCGGAGAGCACCGAGTGCGCCTCGGTGATGTCCTTGAATCGCCGCTCGGCGGCTGCATCGCCGGAGTTGGTGTCCGGGTGGTACTTGCGGGCCATCTTCCGGTAGGCCTTCTTGATGTCCGCTTCGCTGGCGTCCTTGGAGACGCCCAATATGGCGTAGAAATCCTTTTCGACCCAATCCTGACTTGCCATCAGGCGCCTCCTTTTCCTGTAGTGCTTCGGTGCCCGGGAACGCGTGGAAATCGGTTCCGGGCCAAAATTCTGGGGTGGAAGTCCACCGGCCTGCGGCGGGTCCCCCGGTCCTTTCCAGGAACCCGGATGACCCGCCGCAGGTGGTGGAGTTACTTCACGGTTTTACTACTGTGTTGCGTTGCTTGGCAATTATTCCCCGAGGGAAACGATCACCTGGGCAGCACGCATGATGCGATCACCCTTCTTGAAACCGGCCCGCAGGACCATGGCGACATGGTCTGCCGGGATTTCCGGGTTCGGCTGCTGCAGCAGTGCCTCGTGCACGGCCGGGTCGAATGCCACGCCGGCTTCGTTGATGCGCTCAAGGCCGAGGCCTTCGAGCACCGCATCGAGCTTGTTGGCAATCGAAGCGAACGGCCCGTCGGTCAAGTCGCCGTGGGCACGGGCTGCATCGATGTCGTCGAGAACCGGCAACAGGTTGTTCAGGACCGACTGCACGGCAAGCTCGCGCACTGCCTCGCGGTCACGCTCAACGCGCTTGCGGTAGTTGACGTACTCGGCCTGCAACCGCTGCAGGTCCTCGCGCAACTCGGCTTCCTTGTCGGGAACCGTTCCCTGCGCCGCGGCCTCGTTGAGGATGGCCTCGGCCTGGCTCAACGCGTCGCCCGAGTCGTGGGCTTCGTCAACGGGAGTGACCTCTTCGTTGGAGGCGCCCTCGTTGTGAATTTCCTCAGACATGGTTGATGCGCCCCTTACTTCTTTTCGTCTTCGTCGATGACCTCGGCGTCGACGATGTCCTCTTCGGCGTTCGGGGCCTCGGCGCCGTCTTCACCGTTGGAGGAAGCCTGGGTGTTGGCGTAGATGGCCTCGCCCAGCTTGCCCTGCGAAGCCTGCAGCTTCTCGAACGCGGTCTTGACCTCGTCGTCGTTGTTCTGCGACTCAAGTGCCTTCTTCAGCGCGTCGACGTCGGCCTGGACCTCGGTCTTGACCTCTTCCGGCAGCTTGTCGGCGTTGTCCTTGATGAGCTTGTCCACCGAGTAGGCGGTCTGCTCGGCGGCGTTGCGGGTCTCGGCTGCCTCGCGGCGGGCCTTGTCCTCGGAGGCGTGCTCCTCGGCTTCACGGACCATGCGGTCGATGTCGTCCTTGGACAGCGAGGAACCACCGGTGATGGTCATCGACTGCTCGACGCCGGTGCCCTTGTCCTTTGCGGACACGTGGACGATGCCGTTGGCGTCGATGTCGAAGGTGACCTCGACCTGCGGGACGCCGCGCGGAGCCGGCGCGATGCCGGTCAGCTCGAAGGTGCCCAAGGCCTTGTTGTCGCGGGTGAACTCGCGCTCGCCCTGGAAGACCTGGATCGATACCGAAGGCTGGTTGTCCTCGGCGGTGGTGAAGGTCTCCGAACGCTTGGTCGGGATCGCGGTGTTGCGCTCGATCAGCTTGGTCATCACACCACCCTTGGTTTCGATGCCCAGGGACAGCGGGGTGACGTCGATGAGCAGAACGTCCTTGCGCTCGCCCTTCAGCACGCCGGCCTGGAGTGCTGCGCCAACGGCAACGACCTCATCCGGGTTGACGCCCTTGTTGGCTTCCTTGCCGGCCATTTCCTTGACCAGTTCGGCAACCGCAGGCATGCGGGTGGAACCGCCGACGAGGATCACGTGTGCGATCTCGGAGACCTTCACGCCGGCTTCGGCGATGACGTCCTTGAACGGCTTCTTGGTGCGCTCGAGCAGGTCGGCGGTCAGTTCCTGGAACTTAGCACGGGAAAGGTGCTCGTCCAGGTGAACCGGGCCGTCTGCGGTGACCGAGAGGTACTGCAGGGAGATGTTGGTGCTGGTGGCCGAGGAGAGTTCCTTCTTGGCCTGCTCAGCGGCTTCTTTCAGGCGCTGCAGGGCGATCTTGTCCTTGGACAGGTCGGCGCCCTTCTGCTTTGCCTGGGCCAGCAGCCAGTCAACGACACGCTGGTCCCAGTCGTCGCCGCCGAGGCGGTTGTCGCCCGCGGTGGAGCGAACCTGGATGGTGGAGAAGCCGTCGTCGTCCTTGCCAACTTCAAGCAGGGAGACGTCGAAGGTTCCGCCGCCGAGGTCGAAGACTAGGATGAGCTCGTCTTCCTTGCCCTTGTCCAAGCCGTAGGCCAGTGCAGCCGCGGTCGGCTCGTTGACGATGCGCAGGACGTTGAGGCCCGCGATTTCGCCGGCTTCCTTGGTGGCCTGGCGCTCGGCGTCGTTGAAGTAAGCCGGAACGGTGACCACTGCGTCGGTGACCTTTTCGCCCAGGTATGCTTCGGCGTCGTTCTTGAGCTTCATCAGGATACGAGCGGAGATTTCCTGCGCGGTGTACTTCTTGTCGTCAATGGCAACCGACCAGTCGGTGCCCATGTGGCGCTTGACCGAAGCAATGGTGCGGTCGATGTTGTTGACGGCCTGGCGCTTGGCGATGTCGCCAACCAGGACTTCGCCGCTCTTGGCGAAGGCGACGACAGACGGGGTGGTGCGGTTGCCTTCGGCGTTGGCGATAACGGTGGGCTCGCCACCTTCGAGGACGGATACAACAGAGTTGGTGGTTCCGAGGTCAATACCTACGGCACGTGACATGGGTGAGCTCCTTCTTGCCTTGGGGAAAACGAACCAACGTTCCAACCAGATGATCCGGTTGAGCGTTCTGTACTCAAGTTTACTCGGCCGCCAGTCCTTGTCAATTCAAACTTGAGCGCAACTGGCTCAAGTTTGGGTTTTAGGGCAAAAAACAACCGGATTCCGTGACGTAAAACCGCGGAAATCCGGCATTCTTTGAAGTTGCTGGGAGACGTGTTCGCTGTGAGAGATTGGGTGGCAAGTACCCCGATCTGCTGCCAAGCCAAGTTGCGGACTCCCCGTAAATGGATGCCCCTCCGGCAAGTTGGCACATAGGAGGCACTCGCGGATGAAGTCACCCGGGTACGCAAACCGCCCGCCTTGTCTGCGCCCTTTCGGCCAGCCCACCTGAAGACGGAAGCGTCAGCGACCCAGCATCAGGTCCACGCCCAGGAAAGCGAGCGTACCGAAGACCGCGCCCCACAGAATGATCGAAATTATCTGCCAGAAGATGACCTTCTCCTTGGCAGCGCCGAAGGAAACCAGCGCGGCAGAGGTGATCTGGCTCGGCAAGATGGTCTGCCCCAAGAGGCTGACGCCAGCTACCCCGTACTTGTCGAAGGCCATGCGCAGCTTCTTGCGCTTCTCGGTCGGAGCTTCCTTTTCCTTGGCCACCTTGCTGCGAACAAAATGCGCACCATTGACCAACAGGAGCATCGAGGCGACGTTGCCGAGGACAGCCGCCAGAATGGCAGCCACCGGGTTCAGACCGATTACGACTCCGAGCGCGGACCCGAAATAGGATTCAACGAAGGGGATCGCCGCGGCCAGGATCACGGCGATCCATTGCAATGCGGGCGGGAACGAGGATGCGAATTCCTGCAGGGTTTCAATCACGGCACTTCTCCGTTGCTATCAAGTAGGTGTTTGGCTGCCGGATCGAACCGGGTGCGATTGCAACCACCCGTAGTTGTTTACTTCCTCCAGATTATTTGTATCCGCACACCGGCTGGCCGCTCCTAAGGATGATTTGTCCCTGCCTTCAGCGGGCGCGATTCATCCGAACGGATGAGACTTTCAAAACCATGGAGCATCCTTAAACGACTGGTGGGCCCTGCTTTGCAAGAAATCTTGCAAAGCAGGGCCCACCAGGGAGCGTCAAGCCTTCGGCCGCCTGAGGGGCGGTCGACCGGGCTTAGTAGCTGCGGTTGTTCGAGGCCGGCGAGGAAGCGCGGCGCGGACCGCGCGTGCGTCCCCCGCGGCTGGCGCCGTTGGCTGCTTCAACCTTGGAAGCACCCAGGGCTTCGCCGATGGTGTTTCCACCGCGCGGGCGGGAACCCGAAGTGGCACCCTGGCGCTGGCCGGAGTTGTTGCGAGCCGAGGCGGAACCGCGACCTGCACCGGCGCCGGCGCTGCGGCGGGCTACGTCGCGGTCGTCGCCACGTGAATCCTGGCGCAAGTCTGCACGGCGATCTGCACGGTTGTCGGTGCGGACGTCGTTGCGACGCTCGCCGCCGCGACCTGCGGCCGCGCCGTTGCCACGGCGTTCGCCGCTGCGGGCGCCCGGAGCTGCATAGCCACGGCCCTCGCCGCGGTTTTCACTGCGACGCTCGCCACCGCTGTTGCGGGTCGAGGAAGCCGCGCTGCCACGGTTCTCGGTTCGACGCTCGCCACGATTCTCATCGCGGTTGCGCTGGCCTTCGCCACCGTTGCTCTTGGCCGGAACGGCAGCCTTTGCGGTGCCGCGTCCACCGCGACGGCGGCCACGGCCACCCGCGGCGTCCGAGTCGGTTAGGGTGTCCTTGCGGACCACTGCCTGGGTGCGCAGCTGCGGGGCAGCGTAGGCAACGGGCTCGGCGCGTTCGCCGACAACGTCGGAAACAACCTGGGCGTTCGGGGTGACCTTGACCATCGGCACCTTCAGGCCTGCGGCCTTCAGCAGCGACTTGACGTCACTCTGCTGGTCCGGGGTCGCGATCGTGACAACGGTTCCATCCGAACCTGCACGGGCGGTACGGCCCGAGCGGTGCAGGTAGGCCTTGTGCTCTGCCGGCGGGTCGATGTGGACAACCAGCTCGACACCGTCGACGTGGACGCCGCGGGCTGCGACGTCGGTGGCTACCAGTACGCGGGCGTCGCCGGCTGCGAAGGCCGCGAGGTTGCGGTCACGGGCGTTCTGGCTCAGGTTGCCGTGCAGGTCGACGGTCGGGATGCCGCACTTGGTCAGCCAGACTGCCATCTTCTTGGCGTGGTGCTTGGTGCGCATGAACATGATGCGGCGACCGGAGCCCGAGGCCAGGGTGCGGATCAGTTCCTTCTTGTCATCGTTGGACACCAGGAACACGTGGTGTTCCATGGTGTTCACGGCCGCCTGCGGGGCATCGACCGAGTGGACGGTCGGGTTCTCGAGGTAGCGCTGGACCAGCTTGTCCACGCCGTTGTCCAGGGTGGCGGAGAAGAGCATGTGCTGGATGCCGCGCGGGGCCTGGTCAAGGATGCGCTTGACGACCGGCAGGAAGCCGAGGTCGGCCATGTGGTCGGCCTCGTCCAAGACGGAAACCTCAACGCGGGAAAGGTCTGCAACGCGCTGCTTGAGCAAGTCTTCGAGGCGGCCCGGGCAGGCAATGAGGATGTCAACGCCGGCGTTGAGGTCCTTCTCCTGGCGCAGCTGGGAAACGCCGCCGAAAACAACCGCGGTGCGCAGGTCGAAGGCCTCGGCCAACGGCTCAACAACCCTGGCGATCTGGGTTGCCAGTTCGCGGGTCGGAGCCATGATCAGGGCACGCGGGAAGCGTGCCTTGCGTGGCTTCGGGTTGGCCGCAAGGCGGGCAACCACCGGAAGGGAGAATGCCAGGGTTTTGCCGGAACCGGTCTGACCGCGACCCAGCACGTCGCCACCCTTGAGGGTGGTGGGCAGGGTTGCTTCCTGGATGGGGAATGCCGATTCGATTCCTTGGGCCGCGAGGACCTCTGCAAGGATTGCGGGCACGCCAAGGGAAGTGAATGAAGGACTCACGTGGTACTTTCTCTCAAAGCTTCGCACGACGGTTTCGACGCGCGTGGTCGCCGAAGAAAGAGAGAGCCTAGAATGGCGCAAAGCGCTCATGATGCTCACCGCGTTCCATCACATGAAGGATGTGGAACTAGCGGCGGATCGGGAAATCTAATCTGTCGACGCATGGATCTTCGGACCCCAAAGCTGATCTTCGGGACTTACTGATCCACAAGTTTCAATCTTAGCAGTACCCTGCGCGGAACCATACGAGAGATCCGTTACCTTCCCCGGCCCAACTTGCTGGGCCACCACACGCGCCTGCCGATGTCGTGCACGAGGGCCGGCACCAGGAGCGAGCGCACCACGAGGGTGTCCAGCAGGACGCCGAAGGCCACAATGAATCCGAGCTGAACCAGGAACATAATCGGAATGATGCCCAGTGCGGCAAAGGTTGCGGCAAGCACCACGCCGGCAGAGGTGATGACGCCGCCGGTCACCGACAGTCCGCGCAGGACGCCCGCACGGGTGCCGTGCACCAACGATTCTTCGCGAACGCGCGTCATCAGGAAGATGTTGTAATCGACCCCCAACGCCACGAGAAAGACGAATCCGAAGAGCGGAACCGACGGATCGGCGCCGGGGAATTTGAAGATTCCATTGAACACCCATGCCGATACGCCCATCGCGGTTCCGTAGGACAGCACCGTGGTGGCTACAAGCAACAGCGGGGCGACGATCGAGCGCAGCAAGAACATCAGGATGACCAGAATGGCAACCAGGATCAACGGGATGATCTTGGCCAGGTCAGCCTCGGCAGTCGTGGCGGTGTCGCTGAGCGTTGCGGTGGTGCCGCCGACCAGGGAATCCGGATCCATGGCGTGGACGGTGTTTCGCAGCCCGACGAGCGTTGCCTTGGCGGCATCGGAGTCGGCGGCGTCATCCAGCGTGATCGAGATCAGCGACCGACCCTCAACGACCTGCGCTTCACGTCCGGCTGCGGCCACGGCCGGACCGCCGTCCGGAGCCTGGAGGTAGGCCGAGGCCACGCCGTCCAGGCCCTCGATCCCGGCGAGCGCGTCTTCGGCCTTCGCGCTGTCGATGACGGCGAATGCGGGGCTTCCGGTGCCGCCCGGGAAATGCTCCCCCAGGACAACCTGTCCGTCGCGGGAATCGGTCTGCCCCAGGACAAGCTCGCTCTGCGGGACGCCCGACGCCTTGAACTGGGTCGCGCCCAGCGCGCCAACGACCAGGACAATGGCCGTGATGATCCAGATGGGGCGGGGGCGGCGGCCAACGAACTTCGCGACGTTGCCCCACAGTCCGTCCGGGAGTTCTTCCGGCCCCAGCGGACGGGCCGGTTTAGGCATGAACGGCCAGTAGGCCGAACGCCCGAGCAGACCCAGCGCCGCCGGAAGGAATGTCAGCGCCGCAATGACGGAGAAGACGATGCCGCTGGCGCCGATCGGGCCCAGCGCCTTGTTCGAGTTCAGGTCTGAGAAGAGCAGGCAGAGCAGGCCGACCGTCACGGTGCCGCCGGAGGCAAGGATCGGTTCGACCGAACGCTTCCATGCGGTGGTTGTGGCCTCCCAGCGGTCGGCCCCGTGGGCCAATGCCTCGCGGTGCCGCGCCACATACAGCAGTGAGTAGTCGGTCGCGGCTCCAATGACCAGGATGGAGAGGATTCCCTGGCTTTGCCCGTCCAGCCGGATCCATCCCTCCCTGGCCATGTAGTACACGGCGACGATGGCCGCGCACAGCGCCGCAACGGAAGTGAACAGGACAATTAACGGCAGCAGGAACGAACGGTAGACCAGCAGCAAGATCAGCAGCACGGCCACGAGCGCAACGCCAAGCAGCACGCCGTCGATTCCGCCGAATGCCTCCACGAGGTCGGCGTTGAAGCCTGCCGGTCCCGTCACATAGGCCCGCGTGCCAGCGGGGACGCGCTCCGAAAGCTCCTGACGCAGCGTGTCAACGGCATCCTTGGTTTCACCCGCGGTGCTCAGCGGCACCAGCAGCTGGGCAGCCAGTCCGTCCTCCGAAGGGAAGGGCCCGACGATGTCGCCGTCGAGCGACTGCAGGTCCTTGAGCGAGGCCGTCATCTCGGCGATGGCCACCTGATCCAGTTTCGTGTCGCCTGCGATGACAACGACCGCGGGAATCGCGTCGGAGTTGCGGAATTTCGCCTGCCATTCAAGGGCGCGGGTCGCCTCGGCCGACGCAGGAAGAAAGGAAGCCTGATCGGTGGTCTGCACGTCACCCAATTTGCCGAAGGTGGGTCCGCCGACCCCGGAGACACCCAGCCAGGCAAGAACCAGGACCGCTGCAACCAGCGCGCGCACCTTGCCGTTGACCGGCCGTTTCCTCCTGCCCGATGAAACGGTCTTTTCTGCAAGGTCCGTAGAACCAGCAACACGCTTTTCCACAATTTTCCCATCGTCGTGCCGGTCGGCTTCCAACAGCGAAACCCAAGTCTCTCGCCTATATAGTATTTCCATCATGGAACTACTGCAAGCCTGAACGTATGATTGTTGCCATGGATCCCCACTCGGCTCGTGAACTTGTGCTGCTGCTCCAGCAGTTTGCCCAGGCATCCGATCGCTATGTGGAATCCGCGGGAACCCGCCACAAGACCCACCGAACCGACATGAATGCACTGGCAGCCATCATGCGCTTTGAGCTGGCCGGCAATCCGCCGACCCCCGGGGAACTGGCCCGCGAGCTCAGCCTCAGCGCCCCCGCAACCAGTGCACTGCTCGATCGACTCGAGCGCAGCGGCCACATCGAACGCCTGCGCGTCGACAAGGACCGCAGGGTGGTGCGCATCCGCATGACGGAGAAGGCCAAGGTGGATGGGCGAACCATGTTCGGGCCGCTGGCGGCCGGCATGATGGAGGTCATCTCCTCCTACGAGGACAGCGAGATCGCCTTGATCTCCAAGTTCTTGGTCGATGCCATCGCCGGCATCGATCAGGCAAGCCGCCGGGGCGCAGCCTCCTAAGTCATGCTGGTTCCCGGGCTGCTTTGCGCGGTGCGTGCGCGGGCATTCGCTTCGCCACCGCACCCGCATGCAACGACAGGCACCCGCATTCAAAGCTGCCGTTCCAGCTCACATAAGCTTGTCTGGTGACTCTCTCCCTCTGGCTTTCCCTTCTCGGCGCCTCCGCGCTCATCAGCTTCACCCCGGGCGCCGGGGCCATCAACACCATGACCAACTCGCTGAACTCGGGGTTCAAGCGCTCCATGTGGGGAATCCTCGGGCAGCAGGCTGCACTGCTGATCCACGTGATCGTCGTTGCTGCGGGCGTGGGCCTGCTGGTTTCACGCTCCCCGATGTTCTTCACCGGCATCCGCTATGCCGGCGCCGCGTACCTCATCTACCTCGGCGTGCGGCTCATCCTGGCCAAGCCCCAGAGCCCCGACGAGATCGACATGCGCGGGCAGGAATCGGCGGGCTCGATGTTCAGGCGCGGGCTGTGGGTCAACCTGCTCAATCCCAAGGCCATCGTCTTCTTCCTGGCCTTCACCCCGCAGTTCATCCGGCTGGACCAGCCGCCGCTTGGGCAGTACCTGGTGTTCATCACGACCATAGTGATTGTCGACATCCTGGTCATGTGGTTCTTCTTCGCCGCCGCAGCCAAGAGCTTCAGCCGCTTTACCGCTACCGAACGCGGGCAAAAAATACTGAACATGACGTTTGGCACGCTGTTCATTTTCGTGGCAGCATTGCTGGCATTTATCCACTAGGTCAACCCCGCGTTGGATTCCTGCGGGAACCCATAGGACCTCTTACTTGGGTCTTCCGGGAACGCTGCGGGCCGGAGCCTCAGGGCACAATCCGATAACCTTCTGCACTCGGCGCGTTTGAGCCTGTCACTAGGGGCGTCAGCGTCCTAGACTAAAACCATGTTTCGGATAATGACAGTGTGCACAGGCAACATTTGCCGCTCCCCCATGGCGGAGTACATGCTGCGCACGGCACTCGACGACGCGGGGATCACCGATGTTACGGTTTCGTCCGCCGGCACCAGCAATGGGGAAACTGGGGCCTCCATAGATCCGCGGGCAGCATCCATTCTGCAGTCCCACGGGATCAATCCCGAGGCGCACCGGGCCGCAACCATAGAGCCGGCCCAGCTCGCGGAGATCGACCTGCTGCTGGCCATGGACGAAGACCACTACACCACCCTGGAAGGGTTGCTGCAGGCGGTTGCACCGGAGCAACGTCCCGCACTTCGCATGATGCGTTCCTTCGACACGTCATTCGCCACGTCTCCCCACGGCGAACAAGGCATCTACGACCCGTGGTTCGGGGACTCGGCCGATTTCCGCCTTTGCTGGCAAATGATCCACGCTGCCATTCCGGGAGTGCTCGACTACGTGCGCGCCCACACCATGCCTTCACGTGGCAACTAGCCCGGCGCTCATCCTTGGCATTGACGGTCGTTCCGGTGCAGGGAAGAGCACGCTTGCGGCCGAATTGGCCACCGAACTACGACGCCACCGCGAGGTAACCGTCTTCCACCTCGAAGACATCTACCCGGGGTGGGACGGGCTCGCCGCCGGGATGGACTCCTACGTCTCCGACGTGCTTGGCCCGTTGCGCCGGGGCAAAAATGCCATCTGGAACACCTGGGACTGGGCCGCGGGAACCCCCGGGGCGCCAAGCACCCTCTCCCCCGCGCCTGTGGTCATCATCGAGGGCGTCGGGGCAGGCTGCGCCGCGGCACGGGACCTGCTCGATGCGCTGGTATGGGTCGAGGTCGCCGACGAAACCAGGAAGACACGGGCGCTGAGCCGCGACGGGGAAACCTTTGCCGCACACTGGGACCGCTGGGCCGACCAGGAAGAAACCTACCTGCGCGCCGACCCCGTCCCCGGGCACGCCCAGGTGGTGCTGGAGAACAGGGCCGACGGGAGCGCACCCGGACACACGCTGCGGGCGCTCAAGGCCCTGCCCAAGTTCTACACCCTGCTGGCACCCGAACGTGCCGAGGCCGCGGCCAGGCAGCCCGTCCAGCTCAGCCTCCCGGGCACCCCTGACACCGCGGCGCTTTTCGCCGCACTGTACGCCGACGAGCGGCACACCGTGCTGCTCGAATCCAGCAACCTTTCCTTCGCCGACCCCCGGAAACGCAACCGCTTCAGCATCATGGCAGCGGCCGACACCGACGCGAGCGCCGTCCTGGAACACCGCCGGGGCACCGGGACCCTGCTGGAGGGCACCGCCACGGCCCGGATCGACGGCGGCTTCTTCGAATTCCTGGCGCAGCAATGGGACACCGGTTCCTTCCTCCCTGCCTCGGCGGAACTGCCCTTCGTGCCCGGGTGGCTGGGCTACCTGGGGTATGAGCTCAAACGCGAAACCGGCGGCAGCGATCTCCACCCGGATCCGTCCGAACCCGGCAGCATCGCCGACGCGGCTCTGATCCGCCCCTCGCAGGTTGTCATCCTGGACCACGGAAGCGACACCGTGCACCTGTTGTGCGCGGCGGGTTCCGATCACGGGGCCTTTGCCGACCGCGTCCGGGCCGCGTTGGCGGCCCTCCCCGCGACAGCTCCCATTCCCCCGGCGTTGGCGCCGGCCCCGCTGTTCGGGGTCCGCGACGACAGGCACGGCTACCTGGCCAAGGTCCGTGCCGCCCAGGAACAGATCCGCCAGGGAAACAGCTACGAGGTCTGCCTCACCACGTCCCTGCACTCGGCCAAGGTTGCCTGCGACCCGTGGGAGAACTACCTGCGGCTGCGTGCCGCCAACCCGGCGCCGTTCGCCCACTACCTGCGCTTCGGCGACATGGCCGCGGCCAGCACCTCCCCCGAGCGCTTCATGTCAATCGGCGCGGACGGCTGGATGCGCGCCGAACCCATCAAGGGCACCCGTCCGCGCGGCGCCACGCCGGAGGCCGACCAGGCCCTGAAGGAGGAGCTGGCGTCCTCGCCGAAGGACCGCGCGGAGAACATCATGATCGTCGACCTGCTGCGCAACGACCTCTCGCACTTCGCGGACCCGGCGACGCTTTCGGTCCCCCGGTTGTGTGCCATCGAAACCTATGCCACCGTGCACCAGATGGTTTCGACGATCGACGCCAAGTTGCTCCCCGGCGCCTCGCGCGCCGAGGCCATCGCCGCGGCGTTCCCCGCCGGTTCGATGACCGGTGCACCGAAGATCTCGACCATGGAGATCCTCGACGTGCTCGAGGACGGCGCGGCCCGCGGGCTCTACTCGGGTGCGGTCGGCTACTTTTCGGCCACCGGGGCCACCGACTTGTCGGTGGTCATCCGCACGCTCGTGATGGTCCGCGAACCGGAGACTGACCTGTGGAACCTCAGCCTCGGCGTGGGCGGTGCCATCACCGCCGACTCGTCGCCGCAGGAGGAATGGGAGGAGGTCCGCACCAAGGCCTTCGGCGTGTTGTCTGCCCTGGGCTCGGTGTTCCCCGAGACCGCGGACTGAAGCGCCACCGCAACGCCGTTCCGGCGTGCGGAGTCCGGCTGGCGGCTGGCGGCTATTGCAGGGTGGCCGACAGCCGCGCAACATTGTCGATCCAGCGGCTGAGCGGCTTGCGGCTCTTCCATTCGCGCAGGGTCAGCTCCACCGATTCGGCGCGGTAGCTGTCCTGCACGCGCATGAGTTCGGCCACCATGTCAGGGCCCAGCAGCATCAGCGTGATCTCCAGGTTCAGCGAGAACGACCGCATGTCCATGTTGGACGAGCCCAGCACCGCGACCTCGTCGTCCACCACGAAGCACTTGGAGTGGAGCACCATCGGCGCGCGATAGCGGTAGATCCGCACTCCGGCCTTGAGCAACACCTCGTAGTAGGACTGCTGTGCCCGGTGTACCAGGAACTGGTCCCCCTTTTCGCAGACGAACAGTTCCACCGCCACCCCTCGCTGGGCGGCCGTGGTGATGGCGTACAGCAGCGAGTCGTCGGGAACAAAGTAGGGGCTGGTGATGGAGAGCCGTTCGGTGGCCGAATAGATCAGCGTGTTGAACAGCCGGAGGTTGTTTTCCGCCTCGAAGCCGGGCCCGCTGGGAACCAGCTGGCCGATCGCCTCGCCCGCGTTCGGGCTCTCGCCGATGGATGTCTCCACGTCTGCAATGTCCTGCAACAGGTTTTCGTCGCTCTCCTGGGACCAGTCGGTGGCAAAAACCACGTCGAGGCTGGAGACCAGCGGACCGTGGAGCTTGACCATCAGTTCGACCCATTCGCGGCCGGTGCTGTGCGAGGAACCCCTCTTGTACCCGGGCTCGATCAGGTTCTGGCTGCCGGTGAAGGCCACATGCCCGTCGACCACCACGATCTTGCGGTGGTTGCGCAGGTCGGGGCGCCTCCACTGGCGTTGGAACGGGGCCAACGGCAGCATCCGGCGCCATTCGATGCCGGCCCCCGTCATCCGGCGGGTCAGCGCGAAATAGCCCTTGACGCGAATCGTCCCCAGGTGGTCGAAGAGCACGCGCACCTTGACCCCGCGGGCCACAGCACGTTCCAGTGCCTCAAGGATCGGGCCGACATAGATTTCGTCGTCGCCCATGATGTAGAACTGCACGTGGACGTAGCGCCGGGCCCTGTCGATTTCACGGCGCATCTGGTCCAGGGAGTCGCCGTAACCGGTGATGAACTCGACGGCATTCCCCTCCTGCAGCGGAAGCGCCCCGAGCGCCTTGTTGAGCGCCACCGCGGAGAGCACCCAGTCCGGGGCATCGGGCACGACCTGGTCGCCGATCATGTGCTGGGTTGTTTCAAGGATCGATTCGTTGACCCGCTTTTGCCGCTCGATCCGCCGGCGGGAGAGCCTGGTGTTTGCGAAAAGCAGGTACAGTGCCAAGCCCACCACCGGGATGAAGAAGATCGCCAGCAGCCATGCCATGGCCGTGGTCGGGCGGCGGTTGCCCGGAACGATGCCGATCATGGTGATCCGGATCATGATCTCCACGGTGACGGCAACCGACCACAGGGCTGCACCGACGTTTAGCCCATCGATGCCAAAATCCATGAATTCCTCCTTGCCAGCACCGCCTTACGGTGTACCCATCAGACTACCTTCAACGCCTGCGGCGACCGAGAATTCCCTCCCCCGCCGGTGCCGATTCCCGCTCCGGGGGCTTCGCCGGCGGTAATCTGTAACCATGACTGCACTTGTGTTCCTTGACCCTGCCTTCCCCGCCGGCCGCATCGCCGACGCAACAACGCCGCAGCTCTCGGTGCTCGACCAGGGCGTCACCCGCGGTGACGGGGTTTTCGAGTCAGCGCTCTACACCGGCTCGGTGGTCCGCAAGATCGATGCGCATCTGGCCCGCCTGCGGGTGTCGGCCGAGACCTGCGACCTGTCGGTCCCCGAAGAGGAAGCCTGGCGTGCAGCCGTCGCCACCGCGGTTGAAGCGTTCGACGCAAGCACCCCGTGCGACGAGGCCGTGGTGAAGCTGATCGCGACGCGCGGCACCGAGGGAACCGGCCACGGAACCTGCTGGGTCACGGTCTCCGCCGCCCCCGAACTCGGACGTGCCCAGCGCGAAAGCGGGATCAGCGTGATCCTGCTGGACCGCGGCTACGACTCGACGGTCGCCGAGCGTTCACCCTGGCTGCTGATGGGCGCCAAGACCCTCTCCTACGCCGTGAACATGGCCGCCCTGCGTCACGCCAAGAAGAACGGCGCCGACGACGTCATCTTCACCTCCAGCGACGGAATCGTCCTGGAGGGTCCGACCTCCACGGTGCTGCTGGCCCACCGCGACGGCGACATCAAGCGCCTGATCACCCCGACCCTGGAAACCGGCATCCTTCCCGGAACCACCCAGGGCGCGATCTTCGATGCGGCCAAGGCCGCCGGCTGGGAACTGGGCTACGGCCCGCTGACCCCCGAAAACCTGATGGATGCCGAAGGCGTATGGCTGGTCTCCAGCGTGCGCCTGCTGACGCCGGTGAATTCCATCGACGGCGTCGCCATCGCCCGGGACGCCGAGCTTCACGCGGAGCTCACCGCCATGGTCAACTCGATCGGCTAGGGGACGGCATGAGCGGGGGATTCGCGGTGGTTCCCGCCGCTTACGTGCTGCTGCTTCGCGGCGACCGGGTGCTGCTGCAATTGCGGCAAAACACCGGCTTCATGGATGGGCATTGGGCCTGCGCCGCAGCCGGTCATGTGGAGGCCGGGGAATCGGTCGTCCAGGCCGCGGTGCGCGAGGCCATGGAAGAAATCGGCGTTTCCATCGCCCCGGAGGCACTCACCCCGCTGAGCACCCTGCACCGGACCAATGGCGGGAACCGACAGCTGGACCAGCGCGTCGACTTCTTCTTCTCCTGCGACCTGTGGGAGGGCGAGCCCGGCATCCTGGAGCCGGAGAAATGTGCGGACCTGCAGTGGTTTTCCCTGGCCGACCTGCCGGATCCGATGCCGCCCCATGAGCGTTACGTGCTCGAGGGTTTGCGCAAGGGAACCCTCGCACCGATCGCATCGCTCGGGTTCAACGGCTAGCTTCCCGCTGCGCGGCCGGCGGGAACCGAACGACCCAGCAAACGGGGGCCTTGGCCCGGGACACCATGCCCGGGCCAAGGCCCCCGTTGCCGGAATCGCCTGCGCGATTTACGTCCAGACGAGATTCCAGGTGCCCGTGAGCACCGCACCGAGAATAGCCGCGGTGCCGAGCAGGATCCCGAAGAGCACGATCCAGAGATCCCGCGCGGTGAAGACCGAATCGCGCACCCAGGTCCGTGCCGAGGTTCCGAATCCCTTGGCTTCCATGGTCACGGCAAGGCGCGAGGCGCGCCGGATCGCCTGGACCAGAAGCCCGAAGACCTGTCCCAGGTTCGCCCGAACTCGCTGGCCGAGCGATCCGCGGCTTCCCACGCCCCGGGCCCTCCGGGCCATGCCCAGGGTTGTCCATTCCTCGATCAGTAAACCCAGCAAACGCATGCCGGCCAGTGCCCCGAGGACAAAGCGGTGCGGCAGTTTCGCCTTTTGCGCAAGGGCGTTGGCAAGGTCGGTCGGGTCGGTGGTGAACAGCACCAGCACGGCCGGCACGGCGACGGCGAAGGCACGCAGGCCGGTGGCGGCACCCGCGGCGGCCGAACCCTCGGTGATGGTGAAGATCCCCAGATTCAGCAGCACATCCCCGGAATCGTTGCCCACCAAGGCCGTGCCCCAGGCGGCAAAGATCGCGGCCAGCAGCAGCGGCCATGCCCTGGTGAAGAACTTCCCCAGCGAAAGCCCCGCCAGCGGCAGGAGCAACACCGTCACCACGACAACCAACCCGCTGCTGACCCAGTCCATGCTGGCCACCAGCGGGATGGTCGCCAGGCCCACGGCCAGCAACTTGGACAGCGGGTTTGCCTTGCCCAGGAAACTGGCACCGCCGCGCGCGTCGGATTCAAGCAGTCCGGTGCGTTTTTCAACGTCTCCGGCTTTCCGGGGCTCGGCGCTGATGAAGAATTCCTCGGCGCCCAAGGCCCTGGCAAAGTCCACGTCGTGGGTCACCGCAATGATCGCCGTGCCGCGGGCCAGCTCCTCGCGCAACAGCATGGCAAGTTCCCGCCACGTGTTGGCGTCCTGCCCGAAGGTCGGCTCGTCGAGGATCAGGATGGCCGGGCTGGAGGCCAGCACCGTGGCCACCGACAACCGCCGCTTTTCGCCGCCCGAAAGGGTGAACGGGTTCGCCTCGGCAAGGTGCTCGAGCCGAAGCCGCTGCAGGAGTTCGTCGACCCTCCGCTCGATGGACTCCGCGTCGAAGAGCGGTTCCCGGGTTCCGGGTTTCACGGCATGGCTTGGGCCGAAGGCCAGTTCCTCGCGGACCGTGGCGGCCACGAACTGGTGTTCCGGCTCTTGGAAGACCGAACCGATGCGGCCGACCAGCTCGGTTGCACGCCAGTTGTAGGGGCGCGCCTCGGTGCCGTCGGCGAGGTCCATGGTGGCCAGCAGGCTGCCCGAGACCTGGGGCAGGAGTCCGCCCAGGGTCAGCGCAAACGTCGACTTGCCGGCGCCGTTGGCCCCGCGGATGCACCAGGCGTTGCCGCCGGTGATGCGGAGGTCCAGGTTGCCGGCGGCAATCGATCCGCCCTTTTTCCGGGCGACCGACAGGTCCTTGGCCTCCAGCAGGACGGTGGCGTCCGCCGGGGCCGATTCGATGGCCCCGATCGTTGGCGAGCACCCGGGTACCCAGACGCCGGCCGCGATGAGTTCATCGCGCACCGGGCCCGGCGCAAAGAGCGTCTCCGGGCTCCCGTCATGCGCGACTCCCCCACCGGGTTCCAGCACGATGACCCTGTCCATGTGCGGCGCCCAGGCATCGAGGCGGTGTTCGACGATCAGCAGCGTTGCCCCGGTGGAATCCAACGCCCTGATGACAGCATCGCGGACTTCAAGGACACCTTCCGGGTCAAGGTTCGCCGTGGGTTCGTCGAGCAGCACCAGGCCAGGTCCCATGGCGAGGATTCCGGCGAGGGCCAGCCGTTGTTTTTGCCCGCCCGAAAGCGCGCTGGTCGGATGGTCCAGCGGAACGTCCAGGCCAACCGCGTCGAGTGCCTCGACAATCCGTCGCTGGATCTCTGCGGGCGGCACCGACAGGTTCTCGGCGCCGAAGGCCACGTCGTCCCCGACCCGGGCCTGGACCACCTGGGTTTCAGGATCCTGCTGCATGAGACCCACCAACCCGCGGCCCTCGGACGCCGGTCGGCCATCGAGCAGGAGTTCCCCGGAGGAATATGCCTCGTCGTCTTCGTGTAGGACCCCGGCCAGGGCATAGAGGAGCGTGGATTTGCCGGCACCGGAGGCGCCTGCCAACAGCACGCGCTGCCCCGCGGGAATCTCCAGGTCAAGTCCCCACAGTGCCGGGTTGCTCCGGTCTGCGTGACGCCACCCCCAGTCCTTGGCGGTGACCGACACGGCCGCACCGTGCATGTCCGGCGTCGGGGTGCCGGAGCCGTGTTGAAGCGTTGAAGGGGTGTTCATGGCTTCGGGCCCTTCCTAGCCGAACGTTGGTTCGGTTGCCGCCTTGCGGCTGGACAACGCGCCCAGTGCACCGGTCTTGGCCAAGGCACGGGTGGCGTAGAAGGACAGCAGGCCCGCAATGACCAGGCCGGAGATGGTCATGAAGGCAACGTAGGTCAGCTGCATGGCCATGGTGTATTCGGGGAACCAGCGGAAGATGAAGGCGTCGTTGATGCCGCCAAACAGGCCCGTTGCGGCGCCGGCGAGCAGTGCCACGGGCAGGTTCCAGCGGCGGTAGCGGAACGCGGCGAAGACGGCTTCGGCGCCCAGACCCTGGACGAGTCCGGAAGCCAAAACCGTCAAGCCGAACTCGGAACCCAGCAGCGCGCTCACCATGGCGGCGACAAGTTCGCAGAAGAGGGCTGCTCCGGGCTTGCGGATGATCAGCGCGCCCAGGACCGCGGGGAACAGCCACATGCCAGCAACCAGTGCGGAGGATGGCGGGAATGCCAAGAACAGGAAATCCAGGACGTGGTGGGTGTTGTTCCATGCCCAGAAGATGACGCCCGAGGACACCGCGATGACCGCGGCAATGACGATGTCGACGACACGCCACGAACTGGTCCTGGGTGCTGCGTTGCTTTGGCCGTTACGGCCTTCGATGGTGCTCATGATGATGATCCTCCTTGGATACAAGGAGGGGAGGGAATGCGTTTTTCGGCGCACCCCTGAGAACTCGACTTCCTTCGCCGGTACTAGCCGGGGCAGGTTCGAGGGTCTGCGGCTTTCCGCACTCTCAGCGCTTTTGCATCGGCCTAGACCGCGCAGCGCTCCCCTGTCGTGATTGTTTCAGTCCTGTCATGCTACCGCAGGCTATGCTGGAGCAGGTACCGTTGCCGCAACATATTGGGAGCACCCGTGAACAGCTTGATGAAACTACTTGGCCCGGCCATCACCATCGCCGCAGGATTCGTTGGCGGAAAGATCGTCGACAAGCTGTGGGTTGGATTTACGGGCCAGCAGCCGCCGAAGCACGGAAACAAGGAAGCCCAAGCGGAAGCCACAATGCGCCAGGCCATCGGGTTTGCCCTGCTTTCGGCAGTCACCGCGGCGCTGATCCAGGTGCTCACCGACCGTGGCACCCAGAAGGCGATTGCCAAGTTCACCAAGAACTCGTAACTTACTGACTTCCAGGACCCGAAGAACTTTCTTCGGGTCCTTTGTCTTGCGCCGAAGAGCAACGTCGCGGATGCCACGGATCGGGCCCGCCGGATCCGATCCGTCGTCGGGATGCGTATAGTCCACCAAACGGGATCGGCAGTCACACCCCACGTGACGCTACGGAGGACACCCTATTTTTGGGTGTCCTCCGTAGCATCAGCTGCAGGGTCCGGCGCTACCCGCCATCCCGGCTCTGCTTTTCCGCTTAGGACAGCTCGGCGCAGAGGTCCCGTTGTGTTCCGGAAGCACTGAGCAATGTAGTACGACCGTCATCGAGGTCAAAGGTGAAGACGATGCGTCCCGTGTACTGGATTGCCGACGGCGCTTCTACCCCCGGGACGTTTGACGCGTCCGGAGGGGGAAACAGGATCAGGCCGGTGCTTCCCCTCGACGTGATGGTCACGACGTTGTCAGCGTCGGGGGCCGACGTATGCTCGGACGTTCCGTTGGTTTCGAAGGACACGGATTTCCCGGTGTCGGCGTTCGTGTAGGTCAGCAGGTAGCCCTTGCCCGAGATGATCTGGCTGCCGTTTGCGAACGACTTGATGCGCGCCTTGGCGCCGGTCCCGGCAACCCCCAGCGCAAAATCACAGGCAGCCCCGGCGGGGACCACCACGCCAGGCGGAAAGTCCGGCCGGGGCGGCGGAGGTGCTGCGACAGCTGCCGACGATACGGCGAGCAGCGCGGAGGTAAGCAGGGCAGCAGGTGCAAATCGACGAACGGTGGTGCGGTTCATGGGTCTCTCCGTTGTTCGGGGGCCGTTGCAAAAACCTGGCATCCAAGCCCATGGAATCCTTGGGTTCCGAGGCCTTGGCATGCACCAAAGCCAATCCCAGGTACTACTCCTTTACAAGAGAGATCTGTACTCGCTTTTCTTCTTTTCCGCTGTGCTGGATCCATCGAATGCGCCCTGCAACCACTGAACGCCACGTCATCGACGGGTATAACCGAGTCTTGGCATGGAGCCTCGTTGCCTCGCCGCCAATGGCGCTCTCGGCCGACTGTTCTTGATTGTGACCGGTTGCCAAGACCCGCTGCGGGCACCTAGTCGATGAAGTCGGTGCGGTCCGCGGGCGGGTTTTCGCCGTGCTCCCGGCCTTCGCGTTTGCCGGCAGCCTCGACCACCGTGGCCAGCTCGTCGGTGACCAGGGTGTCACGCTTGAGGTGTCGGGTGCGGTAGCCGGCCCGGCCGACCATGTGCGCCGAGACAGGTGCGGTGAGCAGCTGGACGATCCAGGCCAACAGCAGCACCGGGGCCACGGCCCAGCTGCGCAGCTCCAGACCCAGCGCGGAAAGCAGCAGGAACAGGCCCAGGACCTGGGGCTTGGTCGCCGCGTGCATGCGTGAGAGCAGGTCCGGGAAGCGAAGCATGCCGATGCCCGCGGCCAGGGACATAAGGCAGCCCAGGATCATGAAGACGCCGGCAACAATGTCGATGATCGTGTCGTCCATCAGGCGTTCCTTCGATCCGTGACATAGCGGGAAACCGTGACCGATCCGATGAACCCGACCAGGCAGGCCAGAACCACGAAGACCAGGTTGTTGGTGTGCTTGTTCACCGTCATTTCGAGGGACAGCGCCGCCGAAACGATCAGCAGCAGCACGTCGGTGGCGATGACCCTCTCGAGGATCGATGGTCCCCTGACCAGTCGGATGATGGCAAGGAAGGCGGATACCGAAAGTATGGTCCCGCAAATCCACAAAACTACACTCATGGCGTCCCTTCCTTGCCCGTGGCGGTTTCATTTGATTCTGCGTTCAATGCTGCAAGCTCGTCCTTGCTGCCCATCATGCGGATCAGCTTCGCCTCGAGGGCCAGCACATCGGCGCGCGCCTTCTCGACACTCGCTTGGTCCTTGACGTTCAATACGTGCAGGTAGAGCGTGGAGGAGCGTCTGTCCACCTCTACCACGAAGGAGCCCGGCACCAGCGTCAGTGCATGCCCCACCGCGGTGACCATGAGGTCCGATTCGGTGCGCAGCGACACCGCGACCACCGCGCTCTTGGTCTTCGGCCCGCGGAACACCGCAAGGAACATGACCTCGAAGCTTGCACGCACCACGTCCCACAGGAACGACACCGCGAAGGCGAGGGCCCGCAGCACGTTGAAGCGGCCCGAAAGGATCACCGGCGGCAGCTGGAAGAGGTTGACGACGATCAGCGAGAGCAGCAGCCCGAACACCAGGTTTCCCGGCGCAAAGTCCTGCCACAGCGCACCCCACACCAGGACCATCCACACCAGCAGTGGGAGTTCCTGGCGCAGCGTGGCACGTTGGCGCTTGCCGCTTTCGTTCTTGGAGTCGCTCAGTCTCTGTTGCGGACTCATCGCGGGACCTCCGTCATCGATCCGAGCACTGCCTCGATGTAGTTGCCGTTGTCCATGATCTGGGCCGCGGCCCTGTCGCTGAACTCGAAGATCGGGCCGGCGAAGACCGTCAGCGCCAGGCCCACCAGGACCAGCACAGCGGTCATGGCGACCATGCCGTTGGGAAGCAGCGCGGTGTCGCCGCGGTCGCTGTAGCGGCTTGCGGGTTCGTCGGCGACGATGTCGTAGGTGGCCCCGCGGGCACCGTGCACGCCGACCAGCAGCAGCGGGTCCGGGTCGGTGGCGTCCTCGGCCTTGCGCCAGAACGCCCTGTTCCACACTCGGGCGACGGCCAGCAGCGTCAGCAGCGAGGTGAGCAGCGATACGCCGATCAGCGTCCACGCCAGCGGCGTGCCGACCTCGGCGCCGCCCTGGACCAGTCCCAGCTTGCCCAGGAAGCCGGAGAACGGCGGGATGCCGCCGAGGTTCATGGCCGGGATGAAGAAGAGCAGCGCAAGCACCGGGGAGATCTTGGCCAGCGAACCCAGCCGGTCGATGTTCGAGGTGCCTCCGCGGCGTTCGATCAGCCCGACCACCAGGAACAGCGAGGTCTGGACCACGATGTGGTGTGCCACGTAGTAGATCGTCGCGGCCATGCCCAGCTGGTTGCCCAGCGAGACGCCGAAGATCAGGAAGCCGATGTGGCTGGTCAGCGTGAAGGAGAGCATTCGCTTGATGTCCGTCTGCGCCACGGCGCCCAGGATTCCCACCAGCATCGTGAGCCCGGCCGCGACCATCAGCAGCGTCGAGAGCTTGTTCCCGGGGAACAGCAGCGTCTCGGTGCGGATGATCGCGTACACGCCGACCTTGGTCAGCAAGCCCGCGAACACCGCGGTCACCGGGGCCGGGGCCGTCGGGTAGGAGTCCGGAAGCCAGAAGGACAGCGGGAACACCGCGGCCTTGATGCCGAAGGCGACCAGCAGCATCACGTGCAGCACCATCTGGGTGCCCTCGGAAACCTGCGGCAGCTTCACCGCCAGGTCCGCCATGTTCACGGTGCCGGCGGCCGCGTAGATCATCGCGATCGAGATCAGGAACAGCAGCGAGGAGGCCACGGAGACCACCACGTAGGTGGTGCCGGCGCGGATGCGCGCGTTGGTCCCGCCCAGGGTCAGCAGCACGTAGGAGGCCGTCAGCAGGATCTCGAAGCCCACGTAGAGGTTGAAGAGGTCCCCGGCCAGGAAGGCGTTGGACACTCCGGCCACCAGGATCAGGTAGGCCGGGTGGAAGATCGAGACCGGCCCGTCCTCGTCGCCGTCGGCCATGCCCTGGCTGGTGGCGTAGAGCAGCACGGCAAGCGAGACGATCGTGGAGACCACCAGCATGAAGGCGGAGAACCCGTCGACCACCATGGAGATGCCGAACGGCGGCGCCCAGCCGCCCAGGGTGACGGAATAGGTCCCGCCGTTCCAGACGGTGGCGAGCATCCAGGATTCCAGCGCCAGCGTGAAGACCAGGACCCCGATGGTGACAAGTCGCTGCGAACGCTTGTGACGGCGCAGGATGAAGGCCAGCGCGGCGCCGAAGATCGGCAGCGCGACGGCGAGCGGTGCAAAGGACACCGCGGTGAGCGGGGCATCGATCATGCGCGGGCCTCCCCAGGGTCGGTGTTCGTGTTGGATGCGGAGACTGATTCGTCCCCGTCGAATTCGGTGGTGTCCTCGGGGACTGGCGAGTCCTCCTCGAAGTCGAAGGGCGACTGCTGGGAGACGCGCAAGTCCTCGTCGTCGTCGGCGACCACGTCGGCCCGGGAGATGACCCAGGAACGGTAGATGATGCCGAGCATGAACGCGGTCACCGCGAAGGTGATCACGATCGCCGTGAGGATCAGCGCCTGCGGCAGCGGGTCCGAGTACGCGGCCGGGTCGGTGCCCTTCTCGTAGAGCGGGGCTTTCCCGCGCGGCCCGCCCGTGGAGAGCAGCAGCAGGTTCACCCCGTTGCCCAGCAGCACGATGCCCAGCAGCACCCGGGTCAGGCTTCGTTCGAGCAGCAGGTAGATGCCCACCGCAAAGAGGACGCCCATCACTACAAGCAATGTGACATTGGTACTCATCGTCCCACTCCCGTGTCGGCGTCAGATACTAGGTCGTGCAGGTCGGTGGGGCTGCGGCCCTCGGAGCGCTCGTCGATTTCCGAGCCGAGCGAGCGCAGCACGTCGATGACCAGACCGATGACCACCAGGTACACCCCGATGTCGAAGATCGTGGAGGTCACGAACTTGTGCGTGCCAAAGAGCGGCAGCGTGAACTCGAAGGCCGCGGAGGTGAACATCTGCAGCCCGAACGCCAGCGGCGCCACGGCCGTCAGCGAGGCCAGGCCCAGCCCGACGCCCATCATGGTGCCGGGGCTGATCGGGGTCGATTCGGCAAGTTCCACGCGCCCGCCGGCCAGGTAGCGCATGGTCAGCGCCAGGCCGGCCAGCAAGCCGCCGGCAAAACCGCCGCCCGGGGTGTTGTGCCCGGTGAGCAGCAGGTACAGCGAGGCCAGCAGGATGGTGTGGAAGAGCAGCCGGGTGACGACCTCGAAGGTGATCGAGCGGCGTTCCGGTGCCAGCGTGTGGCCGGCGACCAGCCACGAGTCGTGCGTGGAACGTGCGAAGTTCCGCGCCACGGCCAGGCCGGCCTTGCTCCGCCCGTGGCTTCCGATGGCCTCGGAGCCGAGGTCCACCGAACCGGTGGCTACGGCCGAGGCCCGCAGGCGCGAGTCGCCGCGGCCGCGCACGAAGATCAGCGAGGCGACGCCCGTGGCGGCCGCGGCCAGCACCGTGATCTCGCCGAAGGTGTCCCAGGCGCGCATGTCCACGAGCGTCACGTTCACGATGTTCTTGCCGGCGCCGCCGGTGTAGGCAAGCTCCGGGTAGGCCAGCGAGATCGGCTCGGCAATGCGCGAGGCCATGGCCGTCGCGGCGATGTACACCATCGAGGCGCCGAAGCCGATGCCGATCAGGGCGCGGCCCAGCCGGTGCCCGGTGGGGTTCTTGGCCCAGATCTCGACGGGCAGCGCGCGCAGCGCCAGCACGAAGGCGACCAGCACGATGGTCTCGACCAGCAGCTGCGTGACGGCGAGGTCCGGGGCCCCCTGCAGGGCGAAGACCGCGGCCATGCCGTAGCCGGTGACCGAGACCATGAGCACGGCCAGGAAGCGGCGGTCGGCCTGCAGCGCGCCGATGGCGCCGATGATGATGATGACCCCGATCACCAGCTGCGCCGGGGAATCGAAGGCGATGAGGTTGCCAGGGGCCGGCGTGGTGAACCAGACCGAGACGAACGTCGGCACCACCAGCGCCACAATCAGGATCACGACCAGGTAGAAGGAGAGCGAACCGCGCTGGGTGCGGCCGGTGAGCCAGATCGCCAGGTTGTCCACGCCATTGACCAGGTGCTTGTAGTCGCGGTCCGCATCCAGCAGCGCCGGGACCCGGGCTTGGACGGCGAAGACCCGCTCGCGGGCCAGGAACAGTCCGGCGCCGGCGAGCATGGTCAGCACGCTCAGCCACAGGGCGGGCGTGAAGCCGTGCCAGAGGCCCAGGTGGATGGGGTGTTCGGCGGCCGGGAAGAGGCCGACGTAGGGGTCGATGATGCCTTCCAGCACGCCCGGAACCCAGGCGAAGACCACGGTTGCCACGGTGAGCACCAGCAGCGGGGCCAGGAACAGAGCCGGGACATTCGGGAAGGGCGTGGGAGCCAGGCCCTTCTTGGTGGCGAATCCGCCCCAAAGGAAGCGCGCGGAATAGGCGAAGGTCATGACCGCGCCCAGCACCACGCCGACCAGCAGCAGCGTGCCGGGAGTACCGTTGGCGTGCGCGTACTCGAGCAGCGCCTCGTAGACCGATTCCTTGGTCACGAAGCCGAGCAGCGGCGGGAAGCCCGCCATGGAGGCCGCGGCCATGGCCGCGACGGCAAAGAGCAGCGGGGAGCTCTTGTAGAGCCCGGAGAGCTGGTGCAGGTCGCGGGTTCCGGACTTGTGGTCGATGATGCCCACCACCAGGAAGAGCGTCGCCTTGAAGAAGCCGTGCGCCAGCATCATGGCCATGCCCGCAAGCGCCGCGTTGGCGTTGCCCAGACCCATGATCAGGATCAGGAAGCCAAGCTGGGAGACGGTTCCGTAGGCCAGCACCAGCTTCAGGTCGTGCTGCTTCAGGGCGCGCCAGCCGCCGATCAGCAGCGTCGCCAGGCCCAGGCCCAGCAACATCGGCTCCCAGAAGGCCGTCTGGTTGAAGCCCGGCGCCAGGCGTGCCACCAGGTAGACGCCGGCCTTGACCATCGCGGCGGCGTGCAGGTAGGCCGAGACCGGTGTGGGCGCGGCCATGGCCCCGGGGAGCCAGAAGTGGAAGGGCACCAGGGCCGATTTGGAGACGGCGCCGACCAGGACCAGGAGGATCGCGACGTCGATGAACGTGCCCATCGAGACGAGCTCCGGGGCCATGGCCATGATCTCGGAGATGCGGTAGGTTCCCGCGGCCTGTCCCAGCATGACCAGGCCGACCAACATCGTCAGCCCTCCGAAGGTGGTGACGATCAGCGCGGTCAGCGCCGAACGCCGGGCGCTCATGCGGGTGCGGTTGAAGCCGATCAGCAGGTAGGAAAGGATCGTTGTCAGTTCCCAGAAGATGAACATCAGGATCATGTCATCGGCCGTCACCAGGCCGAACATGGCGCCGGCGAAGGCCAGCAGCTGGGCGCCGAAGGTGCCGATGTTCGCGTCTTCGCTCTTGAAGTACCTGGCGCAGTAGAACAGCACCAGGGCCCCGACGCCCAGCACCAGCAGGCAGAGGATCGCGGCGAGCGCGTCCATGCGGAAATCCAGGTGCGTGTTCAGCGGTCCGATCCACTCATAAAGCTCGGAGGGCGGCGCGTTGGGAAGTCCGCTCGCGGCCGACTGTTGTGCGTCGGTGAAGGACGGGAAGTTGCCCAGAAGCCATACGAAGGCGATGGCCGGAACGGCCGCCAGGACGTAGAACGTTGAGCGACCCAGTTTCCGGAAGATCAGCGGGGCGATGCCGGCCACGGCAAAGAGCGCGAACAGGACGAGGAGCACAGTATCTCCTGGGGTCGGCGCGGCCAGGATCCTGGCAACAAGTGGTCAATGTATGGCTTTTAACCCTACCAGCCGAGCCATTCCCCCCCTGCCCGTCCGCGCCCAAACGCCCCTTTTCAGGAGCGGGAATTCTGCGGGCCCGGACCGTGTTAACCCGGCCGGACGCGGCCGGCGCACGACACGGAACCCGTCTTGGCGGAGCATCGTTAACCCGATGGAAGCCGGGAGCGGTTACGATGCAGCCATGAGCGAGTTTTCCGTCGGGACGCCGGACCCGGCCATCAAACCCAAAGTTGTCAATAAAACCGTGTTGGCTTGGGCGTCCTGGGACTGGGGGTCCGCCGCGATCAACGCGGTGATGACAACCTTCGTCTTCACGGTCTACCTGACCAGCGAGCTCTTCGGCGACAAGGACGCGAACTCCGTGGTGCTTGGCAACGCCCTGGCCATCGCCGGGTTCGCGATCGCGCTGCTGGCCCCGGTCATGGGGTTGCGCTCGGATGCCGGCGGCCGACGGCGCTTCTGGCTCGGGGTCAACACCGTGGTTGTCGCGGTGCTCACGGCCGCCTGCTTCTTCGTCTTCCCCGAACCGCGCTTCCTGGTCCTGGGTGTCACGCTCATCGCCCTCGCATCGATCTTCGCCGAGTTCGCCGCGGTGAACTACAACGCCATGCTGCCGCAGATCTCCACCCCCGCAACCATCGGCAAGGTCTCGGGTTTCGGATGGGGAATGGGCTACCTCGGCGGCATCGTGGCCCTGGCGATCGTCTTGTTCATGCTTGTCACACCGATCTTCCCGTGGGCCGGCGCCTCCGAGGAAAATGCGCTGAACCTGCGCCTTGTCGCGGTGTTCTCCGCTGTATGGTTCATGGGATTCGGCCTGCCGGTGCTCTTTGCCGTCCCGGAAATCCCCGGCACCGCGGGCGGCCCCCGCTTCACGGTGCTGCAGTCCTACACGGAACTCTGGCACCGCGTGGTGGCGCTGGCCCGCGCGGACCGCCACACCGTGTACTTCCTGGTTTCCAGCGCCGTGTTCCGCGACGGGCTAGCCGCGGTCTTCACCTTCGGCGGCGTCATTGCCGCGGGCACCTTCGGCTTCCCGCTGACCCAGGTGATCATCTTTGCCATTGTCGGAAACGTCGTTGCGGCCATCGGCGCCATGCTCGGAGGCTGGCTCGATGACAAGATCGGCCCGAAAAACGTCATCGTCACCTCGTTGATCGGACTCGTTGTTGCCGGCTTCGGCGTCTTCTTCTCACCCGACGCCGCGGGATTCTGGATCTTCGGGCTGCTGCTGTGCCTCTTCGTGGGGCCCGCGCAATCCTCCAGCCGGGCTTTCCTGGCGCGGCTGGCGCCGGCCGGGCAGGAGGGCGAACTCTTCGGGCTGTACGCCACCACCGGACGCGCGGTGAGCTTCCTTGCGCCGGCGCTTTTCGCGACATCCATTGCACTGGCGAAGCCGTTCGTCGAGGACGCGCAGCGCTATGGAATCCTTGGCATCATCCTCGTCCTGGTGCTGGGCCTGGCGTTGCTGCTGCCGGTGCGTGCGCCCCGGCGTCTGGGCGTGGAGCAGCTCGCCTAACCGGGTGCCACGGTGTTCTCGTTTCGGTCCCGGCTACTGACACCGGCCGGCCGCCGTGGTTCGATGGGACCATGAGCGCACCCTCCCCCGTGACAGTGACCGTGACAGGAGCGGGCGGACAGATCGGCTACGCCCTGCTATTCCGCATAGCCTCGGGCGCCATGCTTGGCCCGGACACACCGGTGCGCCTGCGACTCCTGGAAATCCCGGCCGGCATCAGGGCCGCCGAGGGAACCGCCCTCGAGCTGCAGGACTGTGCCTTCCCCGCCCTCGACTCCATCGACATCACCACGGACGTGTCCGCCGGGTTCGACGGGACGAACATCGCCCTGCTGGTCGGGGCCCGTCCGCGCGGACCGGGCATGGAACGCGGGGACCTTCTGCAAGCCAACGGCGCCATCTTCGCCCCGCAAGGTGCAGCCATCAATGCCGGGGCGGCCGACGACGTGAAGGTCTTGGTGGTCGGCAACCCGGCGAACACCAATGCATTCATTGCCTCCGCGCACGCACCAGACGTCCCCGCCGAACGGTTCACCGCCATGACGCGCCTCGACCACAACCGGGCGCTTGCGCAATTGGCGCTGACACTTCAGATACCGGTCCGCTCGATCTGCAACGTCACCATTTGGGGCAACCATTCGGCCACGCAGGTTCCCGACATCACCCACGGCATTGTCACGGATTCCAGCGGGGTGCCGCGCACCCTGCCCGAGGCGCTGGCCGCGGTGTTGGGCAGCCCCGGGGCGGTCGAGGCATGGCTGGATGAAACGTTCATTCCCCGGGTGGCCAAGCGCGGTGCCGAGATCATCGAGGTCAGGGGCTCGTCCTCGGCGGCATCGGCCGCGGCCGCGGCGGTGGACCACATGCACGACTGGGTGCTGGGCACCGGAGCTTCCTGGACGTCCGCGGCCCGGGTCTCCGACGGATCCTACGGAGTGGACCCCGGGCTGATCAGTTCGTTCCCGGTGCGCAGCAACAACCAGGCCTGGGAGATCGAGCAGGGGCTGGCGGTCTCGCCCGCGGTGCAGGCGCGCATCGACAGGTCGATCCGGGAATTGCGCGACGAGCGCGACATGGTCCGCAGCCTGGGAATGGTCCGCTAGAACGCTCCAGGCAGACCCGTCCACGGGTCGCGAGTCACCGCGACGGTTAAGCAGCGGAGGCCCGGACCACGTGGTCCGGGCCTTGGGCAGGGCGGGCTAGTTTTCCAGCGTCGTCCGGTGGAAGTTCAGGTGGCTGCGCGAGGCTGTGGGCCCGCGCTGGCCCTGGTAGCGGTTGCCGTAGGCACCGGAACCATAGGGGTGCTCCGCCGGGGAGGAAAGCTTGAAGAAGCAAAGCTGACCGATCTTGGACCCGGGCCACAGCTTGATCGGCAGCGTTGCCATGTTGGAAAGTTCCAGGGTCACGTGCCCGGAGAAACCCGGGTCGATGAACCCGGCGGTGGAGTGGGTCAACAGGCCCAGCCGGCCGAGGGAGCTCTTGCCCTCGAGGCGCGCAGCGATGTCCGTGGGGAGCGTGACGGTTTCGTAGGTCGAGCCGAGCACGAATTCACCGGGGTGCAGGATGAACGGCTCGTCGGGTTCAACCTCCACCAGGCGGGTCAGCTCCGGCTGGTCCAGCGCCGGGTCGATGTGGGCGTACTTGTGGTTGTCGAAGAGCCGGAAGAACCGGTCGATCCTCACGTCAACGCTCGCCGGCTGAACCATCGCCGGGTCGAAGGGGTCCAGCTTAATACGGTCGGCCGCGAGTTCGCGTCGAATATCACCATCAGAAATCAGCACAACACCCAAAATATCCCATTTACCGCTCCTATCAGGCATTGGCAACGAGGTTGTGGCCCACATGACCTCACCACCGGAATCCTCCGGCGGCTCACAGGCGGTGGTCGCGCAAGGATTATCCAAGGTTCAGCGGTTATCCTGAAACTATTCCTTGGTGTTTCAGTTCGTGAAAGGGCATCGTGTCTTCGTTTCGTCTTGGCGTTCCCGCGCTCCTGCTGGGCGTCGGCCTGCTGGTCTCCGGCGTCGCCGCGGCTCCGGCAGCCATGGCTGCCCCGGCGATACCTTCGGTTGGCTCGGAGAAACAGCCCAAGGCGCCCACCGCGAACGAGCTCACCAAGGACCCGGCCTCACTGCTGGTTTTGGTCAACCGCGACAACGCCCTGAAGCCGGCAAACTACAAGCCCAAGGATCTCCGCACGGTCGCGGGCAGCGACTCGCAGCTGCGTGACGAGGCGGCCACGGCGTTGGAACGTTTGCTCGACGCCGCGCGCAAGGATTCCCGTTCGCTGACGGTCCTGAGCGCCTACCGTTCATACGACCGGCAGGCAGCCCTCTTCAACCAGTACAAGGCGCGTTACGGGGTCGAGTTTGCAACCCGCATTTCGGCTCCGGCGGGCACCAGCGAACACCAGCTTGGACTCGCAACGGACTTGGGCTCGCACAACACGGCCTGCGACCTGAAGGCCTGCTTCGGTGACACTCCCGAAGGCAAGTGGTTGGCCAAGAACGTCGAACGCTTCGGCTTCATTGTTCGCTATCCCGCCGACGGCGAAAAGGTCACGGGCTACAAGCACGAGCCCTGGCACCTGCGCTACGTCGGCGTTGAACAGGCCATGGCCATGAAGGCATCCAAGGCCAAGACCTTCGAGGAATACCACGCGAGCCTGGTCAAGGCCACGAAGGTGAAGCCGTTGACCGCCGAGGAAATGAAGCAGCAACGCGAGTCCCTGCTGATCCTGCGCTTCCTTCCCCCGTACCGCGATTGGTCCATCGGCTACGACTTCGCCCGCTGACCTCCGGGACAATCGGCCAGGCTTCCGCCCTCGTCGGCAGCATGTTCCACAAACTGTTTTAGGCAAGACTAAAACACGCTACGCTTTAGTCATGCCTAAAAATGATTTCGGCGCCACCGTCGCCGCCGAAACAACCCACGCATCGACGACACTGCCGTCATCCCGACGCCTCTTGTGGCTGCTTGGCCCTGCCCTGGTCGCAGGCGTCGCCTACCTGGATCCCGGCAATGTCGCGGCCAACATGAGCGCCGGCGCCCAATACGGGTACCTGTTGGTGTGGGTGGTTGTCAGCGGCAACGTGATGGCGTGGTTGGTCCAATACCTCTCGGCCAAGCTGGGCGTGGTCACGGGCAAGTCCCTTCCGGAGGCGCTGCGCGACCGCTTCGGGACCCGCGCGGGCAGGATCGCCTACTGGCTGCAGGCCGAGGCCGTCGCCATGGCCACCGACATCGCCGAGGTCATCGGCGGTGCCGTGGCCCTGTACCTGCTCTTTGACCTGCCGCTGCTGCTCGGCGGATTGATCACCGGGGTGATCTCCATGGGCCTTCTCCTGGTGCAAACCCACAAGGGCCCCTGGGTCTTCGAACGCATCGTGATAGCGCTGCTGCTGATCATCGCGGTCGGATTCTGCGCCGGGGTCGTGATCGCCCCGCCCGAGGCCTCCAGCCTGGCCGGCGGACTGGTTCCGCGCTTTGCCGATGCCAACTCGGTGCTGCTGGCCGCATCGATCCTCGGGGCAACGATCATGCCCCATGCCATCTACGCGCATTCCTCGCTGGCGCGCGACCGCTTCGGCAGTGACCCGAGACAGCACAGCATCCCCCGCCTGCTGACGGCAACGCGCTGGGACGTCTCGGTCGCCATGCTCATCGCGGGCTCGGTCAACGTCGCCATGTTGCTGCTGGCCGCCGTCAACCTGTCGGGGGTCGAGGGAACCGATACGCTCGAGGGTGCGCACGCCGCACTGGAGACGGCGCTGGGCCCGGTCATCGCCACGCTCTTCGCCGTGGGCCTGCTGGCCTCCGGTCTGGCCTCGACGGCCGTCGGCGCCTACGCCGGGGCGGAAATCATGGACGGGCTGCTGCACCGGCGCATCTCCATCGTCGCCCGCCGGCTGATCACGCTCACGCCCGCGCTGATCATCCTCGCCGCGGGCGTCGATCCGACATTCGCGCTGATCCTGAGCCAGGTTGCGCTCTCGTTCGGCATCCCGTTTGCACTAATCCCTTTGGTGAACCTCACGGCCCGACCCAGCGTCATGGGCGGCTACGCCAACAAGTGGTTCACCACCGCCGCGGGCATCCTGGTTTCGGTGATGTTGATTTCGTTGAACGTGGTCCTGATCGTCCTGACCGTCCAAGGCTGAGCCGGTTCCCCGGGATACGGCGAAGGGCGCGGGTGTTTTCACACCCGCGCCCTTCGCTTTCCTGCGCAGCAGTCGATCCCCTCGCAGGGCCGCCGCTACTTGGTGCGGATCGGCAGGCCGGTGAAGGTCGGCTTCGAGGATTCCGAGAAGAAGTCGTTGCCCTTGTCATCGACGACGATGAACGCCGGGAAGTCCTCGACCTCGATCTTCCAGATGGCTTCCATGCCGAGCTCCTCGTATTCGACGACCTCGACCTTCTTGATGCAGTCGAGCGCCAGACGCGCGGCCGGGCCGCCGATGGAGCCCAGGTAGAAACCGCCGTGGGTGTTGCAGGCGTCGGTGACGGCCTTGGAGCGGTTGCCCTTGGCCAGCATGATCATGGAGCCGCCGGCCGCCTGGAACTGGTCCACGTAGGAGTCCATGCGTCCCGCGGTGGTCGGGCCGAAGGAACCCGAGGCCATGCCTTCGGGGGTCTTGGCCGGACCGGCGTAGTACACCGGGTGGTCCTTGAGGTATTGCGGCATGTCCTCGCCGGCGTCCAGGCGTTCCTTGATCTTGGCGTGCGCGATGTCGCGGGCCACCACCAGCGGGCCGGTGAGCGAGAGGCGGGACTTGACCGGGTGCTTGGTCAGCTCGGCCAAGATCTCGTCCATCGGCTTGTTCAGGTCGATCTTCACCACGGAGGATCCGCCGGTGCCGGAGACACCCGCGGTCTCGTCGTCGTGCGCGGCGATGGCCGGGTGGTCGGACTCGGGCATGAAGCGCGCCGGATCGGTTTCCAGCTGCTCCACGAACACGCCCTCGGGGGTGATCTTGGCAAGCATCTGGCGGTCGGCCGAGCAGGAGACGGCGATGGCCACCGGCAGCGAGGCGCCGTGGCGCGGCAGGCGCACCACGCGCACGTCGTGGCAGAAGTACTTGCCGCCGAACTGGGCGCCGATGCCGAAGTTGCGGGTCAGCTCAAGGACCTGCTTCTCGAGCTCGGTGTCGCGGAAGCCGCGGCCGGTCATCGCACCGGTGGTCGGCAGGTTGTCCAGGTACTTGGCCGAACCGTACTTGGCGGTCTTCATCGCGAACTCGGCGGAGGTGCCGCCGATGACGATGGAGAGGTGGTACGGCGGGCAGGCAGCGGTGCCCAGCGAGCGCAGCTTCTCATCAAGGAAGCGCAGCATCGCGTTCGGGTTCAGGATCGCCTTGGTTTCCTGGTACAGGAACGACTTGTTGGCGGATCCGCCGCCCTTGGCCATGAAGAGGAACTTGTACTGGTTCTCGTGTCCCGGGGTGGTGTCCGCGTACAGCTCGATCTGCGCCGGCAGGTTGTTGCCGGTGGACTTCTCTTCCCAGGTGGTCAGCGGGGCCAACTGCGAGTAGCGCAGGTTCAGCGTGGTGTAGGCGTCGTAGATGCCCTTGGACAGGTCCTTCTCGTCCGGGCCCTGGGTCAGCACATGCTGGCCGCGCTTGCCCATGACGATCGCGGTGCCGGTGTCCTGGCACATGGGCAGGATGCCGCCGGCGGCGATGTTTGCGTTCTTCAGCAGGTCCAGGGCGACGAACTTGTCGTTCGGGCTGGCTTCCTCATCGTCGAGGATGTTGCGCAGCTGCTGCAGGTGCGCCGGGCGCAGGTAGTGGGAGATGTCGTGGAGCGCGGTGGTGGCCAGCAGCTCCAGTGCTTCGGGGTCGACCTCGAGGTACGTTCGGCCGCCCGGGCCCTCGACGGTGCGGACACCCTCGGTGGAAATCTGGCGGTAGGTTGTCTCGTCCGCCCCGATGGGCAGGAGGTCTTCGTACTGGAATTCGGGCATGAGGTTTCCTCGCAAAAGATTCAAAACGTATGCCACCAGTTTAGGACGGTTGGGGGAACAACCAGACATCGGGTTGCGCCGCCGGGCGCAATATAGACATGCTTGGGGGCATGAGCGAAGAGAACCAGCAATCCCAGAACGCCTCGGCCACCGAGGAAAACCCCGCCGCGACCGCCAGCGTCACGAACCCCAACGCCCCCGTCACCCACTTCGAGATGATGATCCGTGCCGGGCAGAACGACCCCGCCCTCAGCGGCCAGGTCATCGCATCCTTCATGGCCTCCGAGGTCTTCTTCCTGAGCCGCGAGAAGGTCACCGGCGAAGCCACGAACGCCCAGCCGATGGTGTTGCAGAACGCGAACGGCCAACCGGTCATCGCGCTCTTCACCCACCTGGCACGCATTCCCGGAACCTACATCGACGCGGCCCCCTACGGAGTCCAGGTCCTGGGCGCAACGATCGTGCGTTCGCTGATCGACACGGGCTTCGTGATCAACCCGGGCCACGAACTGAGCTTCGAGATCGACGCCGAAGGCGTGAAGACCATCCGCGAGGACTTCAATCCCGATGGAACGCTGAAGAACCAGCAGGCATAACTCGTTCCGCTGGTACCCCGGCATCCATGGTGCCGGGGTTGCCAACGGCTGGCCCGTGAACGAGCTTGGGTACGAAGGACTGCGCACTCGGATGCGGCGGCGGTCTCCGCGCTGTTCCCGAGGGTGGGATTCCATGCGTTCCGGGCGTGGTCGCGGCTGGAATTCCTGCCGGTGTTCGCCCGCCCCGAGCTGTCCACATCCCCTCCGAGCCGGGCCCAAATTGTCGGTGGCGGGGTTCAGAATGAATGCGTGGATTACCCTCACCAAACCCCCACAGATCCTGCCCGCCAGCACCCTGTCCGGGGTCCCGGCGGACTACGGAGGATCTCGGCCCCGTTCGTGGTCGCCCCGCCGTCCGGGGTGCGGATCCGCAGCCGACTGCGCCCCACCGAGTCCGAGGCCCGCGCGCTGAGGCTGATCGGGGAGCATCTGGGGCACCTGTACCGCACGGACCTGTCCGGGCGGGTGGCGCTGGGAAGTGTCCCGGCCGCGGAGCGGGGCAGGGCCGAGCGCAAGCGCAACCTCACCGCCGCATCGTCGTCCCGGTGGGCCGGGTCGATCACACGGGCCGCCGAGGACCAATACCAGCTGGGCCTCCGTGCCCTGGCCGCGGAGGTCTCGCACCTGCGTGCGGCCACAACGGCCCTGCACCTACGGATCGCGGTACCCGTCGGACAGAACGGCGGGAAGGTCCGCGGCTACGGGAACGAGGCGGAGCGGTTCCAAAAGACCCGCCGATTGGCCCAGCTGAATGACCGCCTCGAGACGGCCCAATCCGCCCTGGCCGCGGGGCGCCCCTTGATCACGGTGGGCGGCAAGCGCCTCTGGAAGACCCGCAACCACTTGGATGCCGCCCACCTCACCCGGGAGCATTGGGAAGAACGGTGGGCATCTGCCCGGATGTTCCTGATCGCGGACGGGGAATCCGGACAGATCGGCGGCAACCAAACCATCCGCCTCAACGAAGACGGAACCCTGGCCATCAAGATCCCCACATTCCTGGATCCGGCCCTGGGTGACCACTTGGTGCTGTCGGTCCCGGTCGCGTTCAGCCACCGTGGCGGGGAGTGGGCGGACCGGGTGGCCGCGCGCCGCAGTATCCGCTACGACATCAGCCACGACCCGATCAAGGGGCGCTGGTATTTGGACGCGTCCTGGGGCTACCGCGACGTGTCTGTCCCGCCGCTTGGGACGTTGCACTCCTCCGGGGTGGTGGGGGTGGACCTGAACGCCGACCACTTGGCAGTCTGCCGGCTGGATGCCTCGGGTAACCCAGTCGGCCATCCGGTGACCATCCTGTTGGAGTTGGCGGGCCTGCCGACCGGCACCCGGGACGGACGGCTGCGCGCGGCGATCACCGCCCTGCTGGATCTCGCCCAGGGCACCGGCGCCGCGGCCATCGCCATCGAGGACCTGAACTTCCGGGACGCGCGGAGCACCGGGCGGGAGACCATGGGCCGCGGGGTGCGCGGGAAGCGCTTCCGCCGCACCGTGCACGGCATCCCCACCGGGAAGTTCCGGGAGCGGCTGGTGTCCATGGCCGCCAACCGTGGGCTCCACGTGATCGCCGTGGACCCGGCCTACACCTCGCGGTGGGGCGGCCAGCACTGGCAGAAACCCCTGCAAGCAGCTTCCGGTGGGACTGTGACGCGGCACCACGCCGCATCCGTGGCCATCGGCAGGCGCGCCCTCGGGTGCCCGATCAGGCGACGGGAGGACGGACCCCGCACGCGACAGCGGACGCTTGCGGGCCAACCCAGTCCCAGGCCCGGTCACGCACCCGAAAGCGCGGCCATCGGCACAGGCCCGGTTCGCCCGGCGGCCGCGAGCCGCCCGGGCCCGCCGGGAACCGGCCGGCGGTAGCCTCCCAAGACCGTTCGGGGAAATGGTGCGCTACTTGAACGCACCTAGCAGGAACGGTACTAAAGTTAAAGCATGAATTTTGAAGATACCTCGCTGCCCGGTCTCGGTGTCCGTCGCGAAATCACCCTCGCGTCGGGCCGCCGGGTCGGGGTGGTCATCCTGCGTGACGGATCCATGCAGCTGATCATCTCCCAGCGTGAAGATCCCGATGCGTGCGCCGCTGCCATTCCATTGAGTGTGGACGAAGCGGGGGCCATCGGCGCCATGCTGGGCGCACCGCAGCTGGTCACCCAGCTGACCGACCAGCACCGGGACCTCCCGGGGGTCAACACCCAGCAATTCGTGGTCAGCCACGAGAGCCCGTACGTGAACCGGACCCTCGGCGACACCAACCTGCGTACCCGTACCGGTGCGTCGGTTGTTGCGATTTCCCGCAGCGGAAACGTTTTCCCTTCCCCGGAGCCGTCCTTCGAACTCAATGCCGGTGATGTGTTGGTCATTGTCGGCACGTCCACTGGCCTTGACAGTGCCGCCCGCCTGATAAACGACGGATAAGGCGAAGGATCATGGGGGAAACAGCAGTCATTCTGATTGAGCTTGGAGCCGTCTTCCTTGGCCTTGGCCTCTTGGGACGCATGGCAGCCAAATTCGGGATGTCGCCGGTTCCGCTTTACCTCGTCGGCGGCCTCATGTTTGGGCACGGCGGGTTGATCGATCTTGGCGGAATCTCCGAATTCGGTGAAATTGCCAGTGAAATCGGCGTGATCCTGCTGCTGCTGATGCTGGGGCTTGAATACACTGCCCGAGAACTGGTCACGGGACTCAAGGGGTCCTGGTTTGCCGGGATCGTGGATTTCCTCTTGAATTTCACCCCGGGGGCAGGCCTTGCTTTGCTCATGGGATGGGGAGCCACCGGGGCCTTGGTCCTGGGCGGGGTCACCTACGTTTCTTCTTCCGGAATCATCGCAAAGGTCCTCTCCGACTTGGGGCGATTGGGTAACCGTGAAACCCCGGTTGTCCTTTCGATCCTGGTCCTCGAAGACCTGGCCATGGCCATTTACCTACCCGCACTCACCGCAACCTTGGCCGGCCTGAGTTTCTTTGGCGGGCTGCGCACGGTGGGCATCGCCTTGGCAGCAATTACCGTGGTGCTGCTTGCGGCACTTCGGTTCGGCCCGCAGATTTCCCGGCTCATACACTCGGCCGACCAGGAGAATTTCCTGCTCAAGCTCATCGGCGCGGCCCTGTTGGTTGCCGGCATCGCTTCGGCCCTTCAGGTTTCCGCAGCTGTGGGGGCGTTCCTCCTGGGCATCGCCATTTCCGGGTCGACAGCAAGCTCGGCAGCAAAGGTCCTCGAGCCCCTGCGCGATCTTTTCGCCGCCATGTTCTTTGTGGTCTTTGGGCTCAACACCGACCCGACAACCATTCCCGCCGTCCTGCCCATGGCCATTGGACTGGCAGTGGTCACCTCGGCGACCAAGGTCCTCACCGGCGTCTGGGCGGCGAAACGCGCAGGCATCGGCGTGCCGGGCCGCTTGCGTGCAGGTGTCGCATTGATCGCCCGCGGTGAATTCTCCATCGTCATCGCCGGCCTGGCGGTTGCCTCCGGCGTGGTCACCGGCGAGCTCGCTGCCCTGGCAACCGCCTACGTGTTGTTGCTCGCCGTCCTGGGACCGGTGGCTGCGCGCTTCGTGGAACCGCTGAGCAGGCCGTTCCTGCGCAAGCGGACCCGGCCGTCCCCAACACGCCCCGACAGCCCCTTCGTCACCGATTAGGTTTTGGGGGCCCACTTTGGGATATGCTGTCTGTGCCCGGGCGGTCAATAGGCTTCTCGGCGCATCGCGGGCGTAGCTCAATGGTAGAGCGCCAGCTTCCCAAGCTGGACACGCGGGTTCGATTCCCGTCGCCCGCTCGTGATTGTTGAGACCCGGCCGTTGGCCGGGTCTCAATGCGTTAAGCCGCAGTGCGCTCCGTGCACCGGGGACCGTGAAGTTCCCGACCTGCGATTCCGTCCGATCGGGAAGGTGCCACAACGTATGCTCGGTGTACTCTCGGGTTTTGCCGTGGTCTGGACGGTGATCGCCGTCGGCTACCTGGTGGGACGCACCGGGGTGTTGGGCCCCGATGCGCGGTATGTGCTCAACCGCCTGACCTTCTTCGTCGCCAGCCCGGCTCTGCTGTTCACCACTCTGGCGGACTCGGACCCTGTCGCTGTGCTGGGTCCCTACCTGGGCATCGCAGCGATCTCGTCGATAGCCACCGCCCTGGCCTTTGTGCTGGCCACTCGGTGGTGGCTGCGCCGCGACATCACCGAGACGACCATCGGCGCCATGAGCTCCTCGACGGTGAACTCGGCCAACTTGGGTCTGCCCATCGCGCTTTACGTGCTTGGCGACATTTCCTACGCGGCACCGGTGATCCTGTGGCAGCTGGCCCTCTACTCCCCCGTTTGCCTCGCCATCCTGGATGCAAGCACCTCGAGGCACCGCACCACGCCCCTGTCGATGCTGGTCCAGACGGCGAAGAACCCCATGATCGTGGGATCCCTGGCCGGATTGGCTTGTGCCCTGTTCAACGTGGAGTTGCCCCAGCCCCTGGCGGATCCCATCGGGCTCATTGCGGGCGCGTCCATTCCTGCGATGTTGATCGCCTTTGGCATTTCGTTGGTCGGATCCAAGCCGCTGGAGGCCTCCGGCGGCCGCAAAGCCGACACCGTCGTTGCCACGGCACTGAAATTGGTGTTCCAGCCGGTGGCGGCGTGGGCCTGCGCCCGGTGGCTGTTCGGGCTGGAAGGCAATGATGTCTTTATCGTGGTCATCATGGCTGCGCTCCCCACGGCCCAGAACATCTTTGTCACGGCCTCTCGCTATGAGCGCGGGGTCGTCTTGGCCAAGGACACGGTGCTGCTCACCACGATCGTTGCGGTTCCGGCCATGATGCTGGTTCCGCTGCTGCTTACCTAGCGGCGGCAGACCAAACACATGCGCCCCGTTCCGGCAAGGCATCCTTGGGCGTTTTATCCTCTTCGGCGAAGCTGGTTTCCACTGTGTACCGCAGGGGTGACATTGTTACGAATTTATCCACCTGGGTTGGCAATATTCAGCGAATAAGGCCCATTCAGCAAACATTTTCGACGCACTTCGGAACATAGCACTTATGCCGGCCGGGCCTCCGTGTTAGCGTCACATCAAGGTTCGCATCGGCAGGCGTTTTGTTTCACAGGACGCAGCCCGCCCTAGGTGCGAACATTTTTGTTTTCGAAAGGAACGTACTGCCCCATGAAACGCCAATTCTTTGCGTTGATGACCACCGCCGTGATCGCTGTGACGCTTACCGCTTGCGGAGGATCCTCAACCCCGTCCGCGACCTCCGGATCCGCCGGCGCCACGGGAACAGCCAGCGGCCTGACATTGCAGCAAGTCAAGGACGCCGGGGTGCTCAAGATCGGCACCGAGGGAACCTACAAGCCTTTCTCCTTCCATGAGGGTGGCACCGGCGCGCTGACCGGCTTCGACGTGGAAATCGCAACGGCGATCGCCGGCAAGCTTGGCGTCGAGGCCAAGTTCGAGGAAACCCAGTGGGATGCCATTTTTGCCGGTCTTGAGGCCGGCCGCTTCGACATGATCGCCAACCAGGTTTCGATCACCCCCGAGCGCAAGGCAAAGTACCTCTTCTCGACTCCCTACACGGTGAGCACCGGCGTGATCGTGACCAAGGCCGACAACACCGACATTTCTTCGTTCGCCGATCTCAAGGGCAAGACCACTGCCCAGTCGCTGACCAGCAACTGGTACCAGCTGGCCAAGGACTCGGGCGCAAAGGTCGAAGCCGTCGAGGGTTGGGCCCAGGCCGTCACGTTGCTCAAGCAGGGCCGGGTGGATGCGACGATCAACGACAAGCTGACTTACCTGGACTCGCAGAAGACCAAGAACGATCCAAGCATCAAGATCGCCGCCGAAACCACCGACAAGTCCGAAAGCGCGGTCGCCTTCCGCACTGGCAGCGAGGACCTCGTCAAGGCCGTCGACGGTGCATTGGCCGAACTGAAGGCCGACGGGACGCTGGCCAAGATCTCCGACAAGTACTTCGGGGCCGACGTCACCAAGTAGGTTTGAACGTTGTTGTCGTACACGTTGCTGCAAGTGGTTTTCCGACTAACTAAGGAGACCGGTCAATGAACGTCGACTGGAACCTATTCCTCGATTCGTTCTGGCCCATTGTGATCGGCGGACTCAAGGGCACCATCCCGCTGTCGTTGGCCAGCTTCGTCATCGGGCTGGCCATCGCCCTGCTCATGGCGCTCATGCGACTGAGCGCCAACCGCCTGGTGTCCTTCATTGCCCGGGCCTACATTTCGGTGATCCGGGGAACCCCGCTGCTGGTCCAGCTCTTCGTGATCTTCTACGGGATGCCCAGCATCGGGGTGACCCTGAACCCGTGGCCGAGTGCCATCATTGCGTTCTCCCTGAATGTCGGCGGGTACGCGGCCGAAGTCATTCGCGCCGCGATCTTGTCGGTCCCCCGCGGCCAGTGGGAGGCCGGATACACCATCGGGATGTCGCGAGCCACTACGTTGCGCCGGCTGATCCTCCCGCAGGCCGCCAGGGTGGCGGTGCCTCCCCTGTCCAACACCTTTATTTCCTTGGTGAAGGACACTTCCCTGGCGTCGCTGATCCTGGTGACCGAGCTCTTCCGCAAGGCAATGGAGATCGCTGCCTTCAGCCAGGAGTTCATGCTTATCTACATGGAGGCCGCGCTGGTCTACTGGGTGTTCTGCCTGGTGCTGTCCACCGGCCAGTCGCGTTTGGAAGGAAGGCTCGATCGCTATGTCGCACACTAGACCCCCGGCGGACGCCCCCGTGATGCTGCGTGCCGACGGCCTGCAGAAGAGCTTCGGTTCGAACCAGGTCCTCAAGTCCATCGACCTTGCCGTGCGCAAGGGCGAGGTGCTGGCGCTGATCGGCCCTTCCGGCTCCGGCAAGACCACGGTGTTGCGCTGCCTGAACGGGTTGGAGATCCCGGACGTGGGTGCCGTGGCATTCGACGGCGGGCCCGAAGTCACCTTTGATTCCAGGACCACGCAGAAGCAGGCACAGGTCCTGCGCACCCGCAGCGCCATGGTGTTCCAGAACTACAACCTGTTCCCACACAAGACGGTGTTGGAAAACATCATCGAGGGACCGGTACAGGTCCAGAAGCGCAAACGTGCCGAGGCGGTTGCCGAGGCCACGGAACTTCTGGCTCGGGTGGGGCTGGCCGACAAGCACAACCAGTATCCGCACCAGCTCTCGGGCGGGCAGCAGCAACGAGTGGGAATCGTCAGGGCGCTGGCGCTGAAGCCTTCGCTGCTGCTCTTCGACGAGCCGACCTCGGCCCTGGATCCCGAGTTGGTGGGCGATGTCCTGAAGGTCATCAAGGAGCTTGCCGACGAGGGGTGGACCATGGTCCTGGTGACCCACGAGCTGGCGTTCGCCCGCGAGGTGGCCGACGAGGTGGTCTTCATGGACCAGGGCGTGGTGGTCGAGCGCGGACACCCCGACGTGGTCTTGCGCGCCCCGGAGAATGAACGCACCCAGCAATTCGTGCACCGCCTGCTCAACCCGTTCTAGCATCCTTTGAGATCGCGATGCCCACAAGGCGCCCAAACATCGTTTGGGCGCCTTGTGGCGTCAAGGGGGGCTTGTAGGATCCACGAGGACCGTTGTCGCCCCGGGTCGCCCGCCGAAGCCCTGAACGCGCTGGATTACGACAGGTCCCGTCGTCAACACAATATTTGGCGTGCCAGCCTCATCTTCCGGCCTCCAGACCGTAGGCTATGGGCATGGCGAAGATGACAGCAGCTCAGCATGTGGAAACCATCAGAGCCGGTTACTCGTTCGAGGGGCCGGCAGTCAATTTGGGCGCGGCCCTGGTCGATGGCCAGGTCCATCCCGAGGCGCAGGTGCGCCTGCCCGTGCGCATGATGAATCGACACGGTTTGGTCGCCGGCGCCACCGGCACGGGCAAGACCATCACCCTGCAGTTGATGGCCGAGCAGCTCTCCGGCCACGGCGTCCCCGTGTTCCTCGCGGACATCAAGGGAGACCTCACCGGCCTGTCCACCCCCGGACAGCCGACCGAGAAGCTCATGGCGCGCACCGCCTCGGTGGGCATGGAGTGGTCGGCAAAGTCCTTCCCCGTCGAGTATTTTTCCCTCGGCGGCGACGGCACGGGCATCCCCATCCGTGCGACCATCTCGTCCTTCGGCCCGTTGTTGCTCTCCCGCATCATGGAGCTGAACGAGACCCAGGAATCATGCCTGCAGTTGATCTTCCACTACGCGGACACCAAGGACCTTGAGCTGTATGACCTCAAGGACCTGCGCGCCGTCATCCAGTACCTGACCAGCGACGAGGGCAAGCCCGAGCTGGAGAATCTGGGCGGCGTTTCCAAGGCCACCGCCGGCGTCATCCTGCGCGAGCTGGTGACCCTGGAAGCGCAGGGCATGGACAGCTTTTTCGGCGAACCGGAATTCGATACCTCGGAGCTCCTGCGTGTGGCTCCGGATGGCCGCGGCGTGATCAGCTGCCTCGAGCTGCCAACGCTGATGGAGAAGCCCGTGCTTTTCTCCACGTTCATGATCTGGCTGATCGCGGACCTGTTCGCCGAGTTGCCGGAGGTCGGCGACCCGGAAAAGCCCAAGCTGGTGTTCTTCCTCGACGAGGCCCACCTGCTGTTCCGCGGCGCTTCCAAGGCATTCCTGACCTCGATCACCACGACCGTTCGCCTGATCCGTTCCAAGGGCGTCGGGGTGTTCTTCGTGACCCAGACACCCAAGGACGTTCCGTCGGACGTGCTGGGCCAGCTGGCCAACCGCGTGCAGCATGCGCTTCGCGCATTCACCCCGGATGACGCCAAGGCACTGAAGGCAACCATCTCGACGTTCCCGACCAGCGAGTACGACCTGGAAGAGGCGCTCACCCAGGCCGGGACCGGCGAGGCCGTGGTGACGGTGATGAATGAAAGGGGCGCACCGACCCCGGTGGCCTGGACGCGGATGTGGAGCCCCGAATCGACGATGGGTCCCTCCAACCCCGGGACGGTCGCGGGAATCATCCAGGGCTCGGCATTGATGCAGGTCTACGGCACATCCGTGGACCGGGAGTCGGCGTTCGAGAAGCTCACATCGGCATCGGAAACCACGTCCGTCCTGGCACCGAATGCCCCGCGCGCAGGCTTCCCCGGCGTGACCGCCCCCGTGCCCACGGGCGGTTCCGTGGGCGGACGGATCCCGGGCGCCGGCCAATCCCAGGCGGACATCGACGCCGAAGCGCGCAGGATCGAGGAGTCCATCCTCGGCAAGCCCTCCTCGCTGCCGAGCTCGGCCCCGGGCCCGGGTGCCGCCGACTATTCCATGCCCGAACTCGAGGTCGACAAACCTGCCAGGAAGTCGACGCCACGCACGCGGTCCGCGCCCCCGGCACGGCCTGCCCAGCAGGGGAACCCGTTGCTGGACATGGCCCTGCAGGCTGCCAACGCGATCGGCAGCGAACTGTTGCGCGGCATGTTCGGAACCAAGAGGCGCAGGCGCCGCTAAGGACACGCAGGTCATAACCGCTTCGGATTCCCGGTAGCCTAGAGGATCATGAGCGAACGACTTTCCCCCACCAGGGTCGCAGCCATTTGGGCGGCGGCCCTGGTGCTGCTGGCCGTAGTAGCAGCATCCGTCATCATCTTGGCGAACCACACGGTCTTCGGTCCGGGCCAGAAGGTCCGGGAACTCCAGGCGCATCTGGTGGCAGGCGAGGGCGCGCAGGCCCTGGGCCTGCTCAACGCGACGGTGCCAGAGGGCAACGGCCTGCTGCTCGACGGCGACGGGCTGCGTGCCGCAAGCGCCGAGATCAAGGACTTCACGGTGGGCAAGCCGGAGCCGATCCCCGGGAGCGGGAAAGTGGTGCGGGTAACGGCAAGCTACACCGTCCACGGCACGGCCCAGCAGACCAGCTACAGCCTGCGGTCCGATGGCCGCCGCTGGCTGTTCTTCGACCGGTGGGGCTTCGTGCCCTCGATCCTGCCCACGGTGGAAGTCTCGGCGAGCACCACCAACGAAGTGGACATCAACGCCCTGCCCGCTCCGTTGGAGAACGGCAAGACGACCGTCCCGGTGTTTGCGCCGGCCGTGGTCAACGCGGGTTTTGAAACACCGAACTTCGTGGCCGATTCCCGCGGCATCGCGGTCACCGACCCGAACGCGCAGGGAACCGCGGTCAAGCTCCGCACCGAACCCACCAAGGCGCTGGTGGAAGAGGTCAACGGGCAAATCAAGAAGTACCTTGCCGACTGCGCCAGCCAACAGGTCCTGATGCCGGCAAGCTGCCCCATGAGCTACTCGACCTCGGCGCGGGTACGCTCCGATTCGATCCACTGGAGCATCCTGGACTACCCGAAGGCCGAGATCGTTTCCTACAACGGGGAATGGGCCCTGCGCCCGCTGACGGTCAAGACCCGGCTCAAGGTCACCGAACAGGATTTGCGCACCGGAGCTTCCTCCGAGCGTTCGATCGACGAAAGCTTCGGCTTCACCGCCCAGCTTGAGGCAGGCACCACCAAGGCCCGGGTCATCCCTGTGTCCAGCGAGTGACCCGTCCCTAGTGGCCCATGGCGGGAACCAGCCGGTATCCCCTGCGCCGCAGTTCCGCCGGCGTCCTCGACTTGAGGTGCCGTTGGTGCAACACGATAGCCACGGCGACCATTCCGGCGGCCAGCGAAATGATCGCTCCGCTTCCCACGGACCAGCGGGCGCCGAATTCGGTGCCCAGCCAGCCGACCAGCGGGGCGCCGAACGGCGTTCCGCCCTGCACCACCACAACGTAGAGTGCGATGACCCGGCCGCGGAAGGCGGGATCCACCGAAAGCTGGATGGTGGTGTTTGAGCTGTTCAGGAACGTCAGCGACGCGAACCCCACGGGGACCATCATGACCGCGTACCAGAAGAATGTCGGCATGGCGCTCGCAACCAGGGCGGCCAGCCCGAAACCGACGGCGCCACCCAGCAGGTAGCGCAGGCGCGGCCTGGCCCGGTGGGCCGCCAGCAGCGCCCCGGCCAGGGTTCCGACGGCCATGATGGTTCCGAGCAGGCCGAACTCGCCCGCGCCGACCCCGAACACGTCGGTGGCCATCATGGCGTTGGTCAGCTGGAAGTTCAGCCCGAAGGTGGAAATCACGAAGGCAAGGCCGAAGATCAGCAACAGGTCCGGCCGCTTGCTGACGTAGGCGATGCCCTCCCTGATCTGTCCCTTTTCCCGGGCCGCCAATGTGGTTGGCTGGAACAGTTCGGCGCGCATCTTGCTCAGCGAGAAGATCACGGCGCCGAAGCTTGCCGCGTTGATCAGGAAGGCCGGGCCCGTTCCGAACAAGGCAATGACCAGGCCTGCCACGCCGGGGCCCGCAAGCCGTGCCAGGTTGAAGGAGGCGCTGTTCAGGGCCACCGCATTGGGCAGGTCGTCGGCGGGTACGAGTTCGGAGACGAACGCCTGGCGTGCCGGTGCGTCGAATGCGCTGGCAACGCCCAGGCCCAGCGCCAGGAGGTACACGTGCCAGAGCTCTGCGGTTCCCGTGACAACCAGCAGGCCGAGGCAGAGGGCGAAGAATCCCATGGCCGTTTGGGTGATCACCAGCAGCTTGCGCTTGTTCATCCGGTCCGCGAGGACCCCGGCGAAGGGCCCTAGGAACAGGATGGGGAGGAACTGCAGGCCGGTGGTGACGCCGGCCGCGGTCCCGTCGTGGTGGGTGAGCACCGTGAGGACCAGCCAGTCCTGGGCAACGCGCTGCATCCAGGTGCCGATGTTGGACACCAGGGCGCCGGCGGTCCAGAGCCGGTAGTTGGGGATCCTCAAGGCGCGGAACATCTTGCTCATTTTGCGCTCATTTCCTGCAACAGGGCGGCGGCCCTTGCAAGGATCTGTCGGTCGTCCTCCCCCAGCTGGTCGATCCGGCGGGCCAGCCATGCCGTGCGCTGGCTGCGGGCGCCGACGAAGGTGCGCATGCCTTCCTCGCTGATGTCGATCATCACCTGGCGGGCGTCCTGCGCGTTGGAGGTGCGTGTCACCCACCCGGACTCGACCAGCGATTTCACGATGCGTGTCATGGAGGGCGCCGCGACCTGTTCGCGCTGGGCCAGCTCACCGATGGTGTGCCCTTCCGACTTCAGGGCGGCCAGCACCGAGTACTGGGCGGGGGTCAGCATTTCGGAGCTGGATTCCAGGCGCAGCCGCCGGGAAGTCTTCATGACGGCCACGCGCAGTTCGGCGGCCAGGTCTCCGGTCCTGGTGGCGTTTTTCTTGCGTGCCGCGCTTGTTCGTACGGGTTTCGATTCGTTTTCAGTTGCGTTCGCTTGATCCGGGGTGGTCACGGATCCTCCTTCGGCGCGCCCCGTATCCGGGCGTCTTTGGTTTCGACCTCAATTAGTTCCTTAGCATTGCTAACAATACTTCGGTGGAAATATTCCCGCCATGACGCCGATCACCATCACGGGATCCGCCCGGGTGAGGTGCTCTACGCCGCGCAGCGGACAGCAAAAGGCCCCCTGGGTGTCGACCGGAAAATCCGGAAAACACCCAAGGGGCCTCGGCTCGACGGCCAAACCGCAGGTCAGTCCATGCCGCGCAGGTCAAGGACCAGTTCGGTCTCGCCCTCGGCATCCAGGATCACCGGGATGCCCCAGTCCTGCTGGTACAGGTGGCATGCGGCGTGGTCGGGGATCTCGCCGCCCGGCTCTCCGTCGCAGGCCGCGGCGCGGGCGGTGATGTGCAGCACGCCTTCGGAGATCTCCGGGTTGAGCTGCAGGGTGCGCTTCAGGCCGGTGGAGGTTCCGCCGCCGCCAAGCAGCAGCTCCTCCGGGGAGGAGGAAATCTTTAGCTGCGTGGGATCGCCCCAGCGGTCGTCGAGCTTCTGTCCCTTGGGTGCGGAGAAGCGCACGGTCAACTCGTGTGCCCCGGCCGTGACCTTCGTCTTGGGGCGCTGGGTCTGTGCCGCGCCCTCGTCGACCACCAAGGCTTCCGCCGGCAGCGGCAGCCGCACCAGCTGGTGGTTGTTGGTCTCGACGACCAGCAGCACCGGCTCGCCGTCCACCGTGTCGTCGAGCTGCACGTCTGCCGGCTCGTTCAAGCCGCGGGCCAGCGTGCTGACCGTGGCGGTGGCAGGGTCGTAGCGGCGCACGGCGCCGTTGTAGGTGTCGGCGATGGCGACCGAGCCGTCCGGCAGCACGGCAACGCCCAGCGGGTGCTGGAGGCGGGCCTGGTCCGCGGCGCCGTCACGGAAGCCGAAGTCGAAGAGCCCGGCGCCGATGGCCGACTCGACGGCCTCGACCGACCCGTCCTCGGCCAGCACCAGGCGGCGCAGCGCGGAGGTCTCGGAATCGGCGACCCAGATGTTGCCCTGGGCGTCGGAGGCCAGGCCCGAGGACTGGGCGAACCAGCTCTCCCCCGGCTTGCCGTCGGCCAGGCCCTCGAGCCCGGTTCCGGCGAAGACGCGCAGCGCCAGGCTGGACGGGTCGAAGGAGAAGATCTGGTGGGTCCCGGCCATGGCGATGACGACCGCGTTGGCCTTCTCGCTCCACAGCACGTCCCACGGCGAGGACAGCGAGGTGTTCAGCGGGTCGTTGCCCAGGTCGCTGATCCAGGCGTCCGCGTCGGCGTTGTCGGCCGCGGTGCGGGCCTGTTCTGCGTCGAGCAGGCGCTGCACGCCGTTGCCGGCCAGCGTTCCCACGGCACCGGTTTCCAGGTTGAGCGAGCGCAGGCGGTGGTTGACGGTGTCGGCGACGACCACGTGGTAGCCGAGGCTTGCGGCCAATTTGGCCGGCAAGAGGGTCAGGCCCTGGGGTTCGTTGAACTGCGCGGTTTCCGCGTCGCCGTCGGCGAAGCCCTTGACGCCGGATCCGAAGGTGCGCACCACGGTGGTCAGGTCGTTGCCCAGTTCCACGATGCGGTGGTGGCCGGAATCGCCGACCAGGAAGTTTCCGTTTTCCAGCGCGACGGCCTTGCCCGGGAAGCGCAGGTCGCCCTCGCGTGCCGGGGGCGCCACGTAGGGTCCGTCCCCGCGGTGCAGGGTCCCCTTCTCGGTGTGCTCGGCAATGAGTTCCTCGATCAGCGATTCCATGCCGCTGGCGTGGCCCTCGCCGGAGAGGTGGGCCACGATGTAGCCCTCGGGGTCGACGACCACCAGGGTCGGCCAGGCGCGGGCCGCGTAGGCCTGCCAGGTGACCAGCTCCGGGTCGTCGAGCACCGGGTGGTGGATTTCGTAGCGCTCGACGGCCGCGGCCAGCGCCACCGGATCGGCCTCGTACTCGAACTTCGGGGAGTGTACGCCGACGGTGACCAGGACGTCCGAGTACTTCGCCTCAAGCGGGCGCAGTTCGTCCAGGACGTGCAGGCAGTTGATGCAGCAGAAGGTCCAAAAATCCAGGATCGTGATCTTGCCGCGCAAGTCCTCGAGGGACAGCTGCTTGCCGCCGGTGTTCAACCAGTTCCGTCCGACCAGTTCGGAGGCACGAACCTTGTAGGAGGTGCGAACCGATTCGGTTCCGGTGTTTGAGGGCGCTGTCATGGGGTACTCCTTGAGCTTGTCGGCTGACGCGGTGCTGCACCCCATTATCCAGCTTTTGGCACCCCGCCAGCGACATCATGACCGGATGCTACTTCCGGCCCCGGAGCCGACCCCGGCTTCGCCCATCCCTTAGCGGGCCTGGGCCAGTGCCGCGTTGAGGATCTCGCCTGCCATCTGGGTGAACTCGGGCGAGTCCAGCCCGTCGCTGGCGATGAAGGAAACCATGCCGACGTAGTCCCCCTGGGCCTTGACCAGCACCAGGGCCTGCTGGCGCATGGCGTGCCCCGGCTTGGCACGGGTCCACAGGATGGTCGAATCGGCCTGGCCCTCCTTCACGGCGGGCTTCTGCGTGGTGAACGGGACGGTTTCCGAATCCTGATGCAGGGAGACCTTGTTGCATTCGGTGAGCATGCGCAGCACCGTGCCGTAGTGCTTCTCCAACGCCGGCTTGTCGGTGATCTTCGCGACCTCGACCGAACCGGTGGCCGCGATCTTGTCGGTCAGGAAGTCGGTGCGCGCACCCTCGGCGCCCATTTGCACGGGCGACCAGTTCAGCGACTCGATGACCTCGGAGCACTGCGAGGGAATGACGACCACGCCGTTGAGCGAATCCTTGGGGGCTTCCTTGAGGGACTCCAGCTCCTGGCCGTTGATGACGCGCGCCTGGTCGAAGCCAAGGCGCGCGGCCATGGAGATGCCCGAGGCAACGGCCAGCTGCGCGGTGGTCAGCTGCTCCTGGGCGCCGGCCGAGGCCCCCGCGGATGCACTGGGGCTGGCGCTCGAGGGCAGCGGCGCGTGGCCCGCCGGGAGCTCCATCGACTGGTCCTTGCCCGCGCAGCCGCTCAGCAGCAGGCCCAGCGACGCGGTCAGGGCGAGGGCGCGCATGGCACCCATCTTGGTCTTAGCGGCCACGTCGTTCAATCTCCTGGTCTTGTTGTTTCAGCTGGGCAAACATTTGGTTGTAGGCCTGCAGTTCCGCGTCGTTGTCGCGGTCGGCCTGGCGGTCCGAGCGCTTCGATTCCTTCGCGTCGTCGCGGCTCCAGGCGACCATCACGCCCAGGGCCAGCAGCAGCGTGGGCACCTCGCCGATGCCCCACATCGCGGCGGCCCCCAGGCGCTGGTCCTCCATCGCCGGCGCGCCCCACGGGCGCCCCAGGTTGCCGAACCAGTCGGCCTGGATCAACGAGGTCGATCCCATCAGGGACACCCCGTAGAAGGCGTGGAAGCTCATGGTGGCCAGCAGGATCACCAGGCGCAGCGGGTAGGGTGCGCGCTTGGGAACCGGGTCGGTGCCGATCATGCTCAGCGCAAAGAGGTACCCGGTGAGCAGGAAGTGCACGTTCATCAATTCGTGGCCCACGTGCTGGCGCAGCGCAAACCCGAAGAGGTCGGTGTTGTAGAAGATGATGATCGACCCGGCGAAGTTGGCCGCGGCGAAGATCGGGTGCGTGATGATCGCCGAGTACTTCGAGTGCACCAGCACCAGGATCCACTCGCGCGGGCCGCGGGTGCCGTCGGTGCGCGACGAGAGGGCCTTCAGGGCCAGCGTCACGGGCGCGCCCATGACCAGGAACATCGGGGCGACCATGGTCAGGGCCATGTGGTCGACCATGTGCATGGAGAAGAGCACCATGCCGTAGACGGCGGGGGCGCCGGAGGTGATGTAGAACAGGGCCACCAGGCCGACCATCCAGGCGGCCAGCCGCAGGATCGGCCATTTGTCGCCGCGTCGGCGCACCTTGACTGTCGCAATCACGTAGAGCACGGCAAGAAGAATGATGATGGCGATCCACAGCCAGTCAAAGCGCCATACGGTGAGCCAGCTGTCGCTCGTGAGTTCCGGCGGCAACTCGTAGCCGCTGAGCAGGCGCGCTGGGGTCGGGACCTCCGGCGGGGTATCCGGGGTCGGCGGCGCGGTGCTGCCCAGCACGGTACCCAGCGCCATGACCACGGCCATGACGAGTGCCTCTACCCCGACCACGCGCCAAGCGGCGTTCAGGGCGCCGATCTTGCCGGCCTCGAGGCGCGGAATCACGTAGCGGCGGTGGGCCAGGCCGAGCGCGCCCAGCCCGATGGTTGCCACCGCCTTGGCGATGACCAGCCAGCCGTAGGGGCTGTTCAGTTGCTCCCAGCTGGTGATCCGGATCGTGGCGCTGACAACGCCGGAACCGGCGACCAGGAAGATCGAGATGGTGGCCAGCGCGGAGAACCTGTGCAGGACGGTGCCGGCCAGGACGGGCGTGGTTCCGCCGTGGCGTCCCGGTGCCTTGCCCTGCAGCAGCGGGGCCAACGCGGCGAGCACCGCGATGCCGCCGAACCAGAGGGACACGCCCACCAGGTGCAGGCCGATCGCGTTGACCGCTCCCCAGTGGTCGGTGCCGCCGGCCGCGTGGCCGATCAGCGACAGCGGCAGCACGCCCGTCATCGAGAATGCCGCGGCGGCTCCCACCCAGGCCGGGGAGCGCACGCCGAAGGCCAGCGAGGAAGTGATCGCGGCAATGACGATCATCCAGGCCCAGGCCCGGCCCACGGAAATCTCCAGGACGAAGTCGAGCATCGCCGTGGTGTAGGTGGGGTCCAGGCTCATCGGCTTGCCGACGAGGTCCCAGAAGCTGAAGACCAGCACCGCCGCGGCCGACACTGTCCAGACCATGCCTGCTGCCGCAGCCAGGTTCATGGCGCGCACGAACGCGGGGTGGGCCTTGCCGCCGTCGGTGTCGTGCTCGCCCTGGGCGGGGCGCTTGGGCTTGGTGGAGCGCGGCAGGATCGCCGCGGCGAAGACCAGGGCGGCGATGGTGACCGACATGGCAGTGTGGTGCATGGCCTTGGCGATCGGCAGTGCCCAGCGCACGAAGGCGCCCGGGTCGCCGAGTTGGCTGGCCGCGGAGGTGCCGGCGAAGATGCTGGCGGCCACCAGGGCCATGAGGCCCAGCAGCACCGCGGGAAGGGTCAGGACCGGCCAGAGCCTGCCGACGGAACCCCCGGAGGTCTTTGCTTCATCCCGGAGTCCGGTGTTCTGTGAGTTGTTCACAATGTCCTTTCAACTTCCACGCTTGTTCATTCTCCCATCGTTCGGCGCCCGCCGTGGTGCCGTGGTGGCGCGCGCCACCACGGCACCACGGCGGGCACGCGATCAACCGGCGAACAATTCCCTGCCCAGGTACGACCCCTCCGCGCACCCCGGAAGGATTGCGTAGACGGCCGAGCCTATTGCCGTTGTCCATTCGTTGAGCATGTCGGCCTGGGCCAACCGCCTTTGGATGGGCAGGAACTGGCGCCCGGGATCGCATTGGTAGGAGGCGAATAGCAATCCCGCGCTGTCCGGTTCGAGGTAGTTGTAGCCGCGGCGCAGAATGATCTCGTCGGCCTCGCGCGGCTGGGACCGGGCAACGTGCGAATCCGGGGAAATCACGGGCAACCCCAGTTCGTCCGTGGCGCGCAGATCCGGCGCATCGAACTCGTGGCCGCCGGTCAGCGGCGCACCAGTGTCCTGCCGCCTCCCCATGGTGAAGTCCCGGCCCGGGCGGTCCACCTGGTCCCAGGAGTCCAGGTCCATTTCGATGCGGCGCAGCACCAGCGAGGTGCCGCCGGGAACCCACGGTTCCAGGTTTTCGCCGCCCCAGAGCGCACGGTCCAGCATGTCACCCCTCGGGTTTCCGGTGCCGTCCAGCTGCCCGAAGAGGTTGCGCATGGTCGCGGCCTCGTCCTGGGACCCGCGGGAATGGCGGAACCCGTCCTGCACCCAACGGATCCTTGCCAGCGGTCGCAGGTCCTTGAGCAATGCGCGCGAGGCGTGGGCGATCGACATCCTGTCATCCCCGCAGAGCTGAAGGACCACGTCGCTTTGGCCCCATGCGGGGTCCAGCCGGTCAGTGGGGAAGGATTCGAGATCCTTGAGCCAGGTCGGCTGCAGGCCCGGGTTCATGATCCTGACCGCGCGCGACCCCAGCCCGATGGTGACGGTCAGCCGTGCGGGGTTTGCCGAGAGCTCGGGTTCGGTGTCGGCCAGGATGCCCCGCCCGGCCATGAGCCGGGCCGCATCGTCGCTGATGAGCCTGAACATACGGCGCAGGATCTCGCGTTGTTCGACCCCGCTTGAGGCGTCGGGCAGGACCAGGTCCAGTGCCAGGAAGGAAACGAAGGCCGGTGCCGGGTTCTGGATTCCCGGTTGCCTGTCCCCGTGGAAGGCAATGGTTTCCTGTCCGTGCAACGGGCCGCCGGGCAGCCCTTCGGCGGCCCGTGCGGTGACGGCGCCGGATCCGGCGGCAAAGCCCGCGGCGGCACCGGCAACGGTTGCCGCACCGCCAAAGAGCAGTGCGCGCCGCGAAGGAACGCTTGGTTGATTGGTTGTGTTTGTCACCGCGATCAGCTGTCCCCGTGCCCGGAGTGTTCGGCCTCCGGCGCGTAGGATTCCTTGGCACCGCCGAATTCCTTGATCTCGAAGTCCACTGTCTGGGTGCTGTGGTCCGCGTAGGTGAAGACCATGGTGGCGGTGGAACCTGCCTTCAGTTCCTGTTTCAGGCCCATGAGCATGATGTGCTTGGATCCCGGTTCCAAGGCAACGGTCGAGTTGGCGGGAATGGCCAGCGGGCCGTCGAGCTTTTGCATGCTCATGGACGTCCCGGTTCCCGTCATGTCATGCAATTCGACGCTCTCGGCAATGGGCGAAGAAACCGAAACAAGGGCCTGTTCCTGGCCTGTGGTGTTGTGCAATTCGGCGAAGCCGCTGGTCATTCCCTTGGGCGCGGCCTTGATCCAGGCTTCGCTGACATGAACCGCGTCTTCGTGGGTCGTTGAATGCGTGCCGTGGCTTGCCGCATCGGGAGTATTGGCGCTTGCACAGCCGCTCAACAGGGCTGCCGCGACGACAGCGATGACGCCTGCGCGGGCGAAGCGGGTGGTTGGGGTGTTCAACGTGGTGGTGTTCGAGGGCATGGGAAATCTCCAATGTGTGTGGCGGAGCATCCGGACTTGGCCCGACGGGCAGCCTGCGGATTCCGCGCGGCATCCAACGGGTGCGGCCAACCGGGGCCCGGCCGCAGGAGAACATGCGGCGGCCCGGCAGCGGGCACACGTGGGTGCCAAGGGTGTGTGAAAGTGTGTGCGTCCGCGAGATTTCACTCGGACGCCCTGGAAGGCCGTTGCCGCACGACTGTGGCGGCGACGGCACCCGGACGGCTTACTTGCCTTGGCGGCGAACCTTCAGCAGGACCATCAGCACCGAGCCCAGCACGACGACCCCGGCAATGAGCCAGACGACCGCTGCAGGAAGCCCTGACAGCTGCTCTGCGGGGCTTTGCTTGTCCGGTGCCGGAACCGGCGCCGCCTCGGAGCTTGGTGCCGCGCTTGGGGCCGCGGTGGCCGCAGGCGTCGGTGTCGCGGATTCGACGGCTTTCGGGTCCTTCACGCTGAAGGCCAGCTTCTTGTCGATGGGGTGGCCATCGGAGGAGACGACCCGTGCGACCAAGGTGTAGTCGCCGTTGGGCAGCGTGGCGTCGGGTGTGATGGTCAGGTCCCTGCGCGCGATTTCGTAGCTCGTCTGGACGCTGTCGCCCTTCTCGTCCTTCAGCTCAACGATCGTTCCGATTTCCTTCAGGTCGCCGCTGAAGGTCAGGACGAATTTTTCCGGGGATGACTTGAGCACAGCACCGTTCGCCGGCGTTGATGCCACCAACTCGTCGTGGGCCTGTGCGCTGCCGACGCCGAAAAGCGTCATCAGGCTTAGTAGTGCAACGGCAAGCAGGGCCGCAAAGCGTGCCTTGGAAGTCGAAATCTGGGTTGAAGCATTCATGGTTTGTGGTCCTTGTCCCCCGCCGTTCCCGGCGGGTTCCTGTGTGGATGGTTCTGCAATTAGCAATAAGCGAAAGCAGGACCGACAGGAGGACCGCGCCGGCGCAGCGCGGGCAGCAAGACGTCCAGGCGGGCCACAGGCATTGGGGATGAGACAACCCGGGATCGTTTGGCAACAAGTGGCTGCCACGCGCGGGAAGACAGGATGCGCCGCGGAACGTACAGCAGAATGCTGTCGACCATGGAGCGTACGGCAAGTTCGCCCTTGCGGAGGGCCGCGACGGTCAGCAAAGCGGCCAACAGGTGTGCAACCGGCATGAGGTAGCCGAGGGGCGATTCTGCAACTGCGTTTGGCTGCAGGACCTGCTCAACGCTCAGAACCGTGGAATGCGAACCATGTCCCGGCAGGGTTCCCGTTTCATGCAGGTTCCCGGTTGCCGATTGGTGTCCGAAAAGGCCGAAAACCGCATGGTAGAGCCCCTGGCTCAAGACAACGGCAATCGTCGTGCGGATCAGGGAAAAATTGGTCGAGGCCAGTGCAGTGCAAACGGCACCGGAAACTGCCAGGACAAGGCCGACAATCGCCAAGGGCGGCATCATGCCGTCGGCAATGGTGTGTGAGGCAACGGCAAGGCATGTGCACACAAGCGCACCGATCCAGCCACGCACAATGCGCAGGCCGTGATCTTCCATGCCGAGTCCTTCCAAGAGTTTTGTCCCTGGGCGTTCATGCCCAGGCAGCCTATTCTACGCGATTCTACGATACGTAGAACTCAAGCCTTGTTGGGACATGACCATTAAACCAAATTGCCCCCGTGCAATCGGTCCGAAGACCCATTGCACGGGGGCAGTTTGAAAGCTTCTGCGGGAGCGCAGACTACTTGCCGGTAACGGCAGCCTTCAGCTTCGAGCCAGCGGTCAGCTTGACCGAGTGGCCTGCTGGGATCTGGATGGCTTCGCCGGTCTGCGGGTTGCGGCCGGTGCGAGCTGCACGGTCGGTGCGCTCAACTGCGAGCCATCCCGGGATCGAAACCTTTTCGCCCTGCGAAATCTGGGAAACGAATACCTCGAACACTGCATCCAGAACGCCGTTGACGGCTACCTGGGAGTTGCCGGTCTTCTCGGCGACGGCTGCAACAAGTTCACTACGGTTCATAGCCAAAGTATGTCCTCCTGGACTTTTCTTCCCGACCGATTCCGGTTCAGGACGCCTCGCATTCGCGGGGACTTCTGTGTGAGAACTTACCAAATGTTCAGACGCGAAACGCCCGAAATGGGCTGAATTCCCGGGATTTTTTTGAACTTTGGCAGGTTTTTCGCGTTCAACGGCCAGTTTTAAGCCAAAAGAGAGATAAAGGGCACTTTTTTGAGCCGGCGCCGGCCACGCCCCAGGCGCCCGGTTTCCGGGCGTCTGGGGCCAGATTCCGACCCGTTTTCGGACCGCTCCGGCCCGGCGATTCGGTGCTCCTAGGTTGCACTCGGCTCAGGACAGCAGCTTGATTCCCGTCGCCTTTTCGGCCTCTTCCCATATGGCTTCGGCGGCCCGGGAATCGGTCGTGACTCGTGCCGGCTTCGACCGGACAGGAGCCCCCTTGACCCACCCCCGGGGGCCGAAGAACACGGCGCCTTCGTTCCGGAATGCCTGCGGGTCCAGTGCCGCACGCACCACCGCCAGGGCGCCTCGGTTCTTGCCCTGGGTAAAGGCCGCCTGCAACGAGTCGGCGAAAAGCGTTCCCCGACTTGGCTCATTGACACCGGGAACCCTCGGGGTTCGGCCCGAAATCGAGTAGCCGGGATGTGCGCTCAACGCACGCACCGGACTCCCGGCAGCCTGCAGCCTTCGGTCGAGTTCGAACCCGAAGGACTGCACCATGATTTTCGACTGCGCATAGGCCTGCCATCCCGAGTACCCGTTGTGCAGCTGCAGGTCATCCAATCTCAATTTGACCAGAAGGGTCGAAAGCGATCCCAAGGTGAGCACCCGGCTCCCCGGGGTCCGTTCCAGCACGGGCAACAGGCCTGCAACCAGCGCAAAGTGCCCGAAGAAGTTGGTGGCAGCGACCAGTTCCAGTCCGTCCGGGCTTTGTTTCCGCGCCCTTGGGGCATGGACCACGCCAGCGTTGGCGATGAGCACATCCAGGCCGTCCAGCTCGCTGAGTAGAACGACTGCCTCGGCGACGGATTCGAGGTTTGCCATGTCCAGGATTACCGAAGAGACGTTTGCGTTCGGCACCCGCGAACGAATGGCCTGCAGCGCGGCATCCGCCTTTGCCTGGTTCCGGCAGGCCAGAATCACTTCGGCACCCCGCTGGGCCAGCTGCAGGCTGGTCCAGAAACCAATGCCAGCATTGGCACCCGTCACGAGGATCCGCTTGCCCGAGGCATCCCCCACCGCGTTCTGTCCGCATTCCGCCGAATCACCGAGGATTGGACCGTTCTTTGTGATGCCGCATTGATGTGTGCTCATGGAGACCAAAGCTACCCCCTAGTCCCCTGTTTCGTCAGGAGTCGCGGGACACCGTGAACACGGGCTTCTGACGCATTGTCGCCGCGGTGCCCCGCTGGTTAAGGTTGAGACGGAGAACAAAGAGAGGCCGGTCGACTCAGATGACACACCGCAACCAAGACGAAAACCGTGATGCGTCACTGCATGCCGCACGGTATCGGTTGGCGCAGGAACTGGCGACCAAAGATATTCCGGTTGATGAATACACTCAAGCCACAGGGCGTAAATTCTCCAATGAAAAGGACGTTCCTACCGAGACGCCGCATTTCCATGCCGATGAGGAAGTCTGGGAGGTAGCCAACAGCGCCCTTGATGCGGCCTTTGCGCGCGGCGACTTCGACAACCTCGCCTACGCGGGGAAGCCCATCCCGGGATTGGGCAACAACGCCGACCCCGACTGGTGGGTCAAGGGGATGATGGAGCGGGAAAAGATCAGCGGCGTTGGACCGCCGGCCTTGATGCTGCGCAAGGAGGACGCGGAGCTCGAGGCAACCGTGGACGGCTTCCATTCAAGAGCCCAGGTGCGGGAGCTTCTTGAGGATTTCAATGCTCGAATCATCAATGCCCGCCGGCAGCTCAACGGCGGTCCTCCGGTGATTACCAAGTTGCGGGACGTCGATGCCGAGCTTGAGGGCTGGGAATCGCGCCGTTCCCAGCGAGCGGCGTCGGCAGCATCCGAGACGGACTCGACGACCCCGGAACGCGCATCGGGGTGGAAGCGGTGGTTCGGCGGTGCTTAGCCCCGCCGGGCGGCAACCAATCCTCCGATTCGCCGATTCCATGGAGCATGGTCAATGCGGGGCATTTGCTCAGGCCAGATGCCGGATTCTTCCTGATCTTTAAATGGCCAAAGGCCCCAACCGATTCGGTTGGGGCCTTTGACTGCTTCTGGAATTTACCAGGAAGACTTGGTGATGCCCGGAAGCTCGCCACGGTGTGCCATGTCGCGGAAGCGAACACGGGAGATACCGAACTTCTGGAAGGTACCGCGCGGGCGGCCGTCGATGGCGTCGCGGTTGCGAACGCGGATCGGCGATGCGTTGCGGGGCAGCTTCTGCAGGCCCAAGCGGGCCTCTTCGCGTGCCTCGTCGGTTGCATTCGGATCAACGAGGGTCTTCTTGAGGGCTGCACGCTTTTCGGCGTAACGCTCAACGATGACCTTGCGCTGCTCGTTCTTTGCAATCATAGACTTCTTAGCCATGTTTAGCGCTCCTCTCGGAATTCGACGTGCTTGCGGACTACCGGATCGTACTTCTTCAGCACGAGGCGGTCCGGGTCATTGCGGCGGTTCTTGCGGGTCACGTAAGTGAATCCGGTACCGGCGGTCGACTTGAGCTTGATGATGGGACGTACGTCCTTATCCTTAGCCACTAGATCTTCACACCCTTTGCAATGAGTCCGGTTACAACGGCATCGATGCCGCGTACGTCAATGAGCTTGATGCCCTTGACGGACAGCGTCAACGTAACGTTGCGACGCAGGGACGGAACCCAGTAGCGCTTCTTCTGGATATTCGGGTCGAACCGACGCTTGTTGCGGCGGTGCGAGTGGGAGATGCTGTGTCCGAAGTTCGGAACCGCACCGGTCACCTGGCATACTGCTGCCATGATCACTCCTCAGTTGTAGTAAATATTGGCGGTACTCATTTACAGATACAGCGGAAAAATGCTGCCTCTGAATCTGCGATTAAGAGTCCCGCCACCAGTTGTGACACCGTATATTACTGCACACCTTGAAGGTAACCAGGCTGGGTGAGAACCAACCGAAGCGCCTTTATTAGCGTGAAAGACGGTGAACCTCGCGGTCAGTTGAGCACTTTTCCCTACTCGGTGGCCGCGATATTCGGTTTTACGGGTAAACGCACACACCCATAGGGCATACGCGACTTAACGCCTTACCATCCTAGGCGATTAACACATGTGCGGACAAATCGAAGCCAACCAAAACCGTGTCTTTAATTGCGATCTGCCTCACGTCACGCCACTCGCCGCCGAAGTAGATGCTCGCCCGCCGGCCCTGCGATGACCAGAATCAGCGAAGAATCCAGTGCTCAGGATCGAGTTGGCAGGTGAGCTTGCGGCCAATGCGCGCCAATTCCGCCACGTCGCGCTCATCAAGGCCGTCGAAGATAAACTGCCGCACCGACGCGACGTGCTCTGGGGCCAAGTGTTCGATCATCTCCCAGCCCGTGGCGGTGAGCCTTGCAATGGTGACTCGCGCGTCGGATTCCGAGCGACTGCGCTCCACCCAACCACGGGCCTCGAGCTTCTTCACCACGTGCGACAGCCGCGACAACGAGGCGCTGGTGCGCGAGGCCAATTCACTCATGGGCAACGTCCGGTCCTCCGTTTCGGAGAGCATCGCCAGCACGTCGTAGTCAAAGAGCGTGATCTTGGCCTGCACCTGCAATTCGCTGTCCAGGGCCGCCGGCAACAGCGTGGTGACCGACAACAGGGCCAGCCAAGCCTCTCGTTCAATGGGGCTCAGCCACTTCGGTTCACTCATGGGAACCATCTTTCCATAGCCGCGCATTGGCTCACCTCACCGGCGTGTTTGGATGTTGCCGCAAAACATGCCGGTCCCGGTTTCCCTGACGGATGTCCGTCAGCGAAACCGGGACCCACGTGGGCATGTCCATGCCCGGCCTGCGGCTCCCTACCTTGCGGCGAGGGCCTTGCGCCTGCGGTACGCGATGACCTGCGAGGCAACCACAACGACAAGCGCCAGGATGAACATTGCGGAGCCGATCACGTTGGCCTGCGCCGGAATGCCGCGTGTTGCCGAAACGTAGATGAACTTCGGGAAGGTCGTGAAGTTGCCGGAGTTGAAGTTGGTGATGATGAAGTCATCGAAACTCATGGCAAAGGACAACAGTGCCGCCGCGACGATGCCCGGAAGCAACAGCGGGAAGGTGACCTTCCAGAACGTGATGAACGGGCTGGCGTAGAGATCCGAGGCGGCCTCTTCAAGCCTCGGGTCCAGCGAAGAAACCCTGGCCCGCACGGTCACCACCACGAAGGACATGCAGAACATGATGTGGGAGATCACGATGGTGGTGAAGCCGAGTTCCCAACCCAGGTTCAGGAACTGGGCCAACAGGGAGGCACCAAGAACGACTTCCGGGGTCGCCAGCGGCAGGATGATCAACAGGTCCGCGGTGTTGCGGAACTTGAACTTGTAGCGGACCAGCCCCAGGGCCACACAGGTGCCCAGGACTGTGGCGAAAAGTGTAGCCACGACGCCGATCTGCAGCGAGTTGACCAACGATTCACACACGTTCGGCGCACCGCAGGGGTTCTTCCAGTTGTCCAACGTGAAACCGCGCCATTCAAGGTTGGTGCGGCCTGCATCGTTGAAGGAAAACACAAAGATGTATGCGATGGGAACCAGAAGGTAAACGAAGGCTAGGCCTCCAGCGACGGGGATGAACCAGCGTCCAATTTTTTGTCTCATGCCATAACCTCCTAGAACAGTTCCTTGGTGCCGAAGCGCTTGATGTATATGAGGACCAAAGCCAGGATGAGGATCATCAGGATGAAGCTCAAGGCCGAGGCGCCGGGGTAGTCGACAACCTTGAAGAAGCGCGAATCGATGATCTGGCCGATCATTGCCGTGTCTCGGTTGTTGCCCAGCAGCGCCGCGTTGACGTAGTCGCCGGCCGCCGGAATGAAGGTCAGCAGGGTGCCCGCAAAGACGCCGGGCATTGACAGCGGAAGCGTGACCTTGAAGAACGTCGTGATGGGGTTGGCGTACAGGTCCCCCGAGGCTTCGAGTAGGTTGGTGTCCAGCCTGTCGAGGTTGGCGTAGATCGGCAGCATCATGAACGGCAGGAAGTTGTAGGTCAAGCCGCAGACAACCGCAAACGCGGTGGCCGTGAGATGCCCGTCCGGCGGCAGGATCGCAATCGCGCGAAGCACCGTGACAACCGGCCCCTCGTCCGAGAGGATCTGCTTCCAGGCCTGCGTGCGCAGGATGAAGCTGGAGAAGAACGGGGCGATCAGCAAGACCAGCAGGATTCCCTGCATCAGCTGGCGCCCGCGCAGGCGCACTGCCACCAGATACGCCATGGGGTACCCGATCAGCAGCGCCGCAATGGTGGCGATCAGCGCGAAGAAGAAGGAACGCAGGAAGACGTCCCAGTAGGCGGTGATGACCGTGGTGTAGTTGCTGAACTGCAGGGCCGGAACAAATTCGCCGATTTCGGCGCCCGGCGGCTTGGTATACAGGGACATCGAGAGCAGCACCAAGACCGGAGCCGCAAAGAACAAGGCCAAGAAGGCCATGCCCGGAAGGATCAGGTAGAGCCCGACCCGTCCCTTGCGTTTCTCCGCGGCGATTTCCTCTTCGCTGCGGACATCCTCGGGCTCGCCGCGCTTCTTTCCTCGGGGACGGGTGGCGGTGGTAGTCATACCGCGTCCTGCCCCTCGGTCGTTTTCTCTGCCCCGTCCAGCCCAAACGAGAACTCGGGTTCCCAGGTCATGCGGACGGTGTCACCGCGCTGCGCGGGGTGCTGGCCCATGTTCTGGGAGAACGTGCCGATGGTTCCGATGCCCGGGACCTCGACGAGGTACTCGGTGCTCACACCTGTGAACGATGCATCCAGCACGGTGCCTGTGAGCATGTTGGCGGTGTGCGAGTAGTCATCGGGCAGGTTCAGGATGCGCATCTTTTCCGGCCGCACGCCGACGATCGCGGCGCCGCTGTGGGCCACCGAGCGGTTCTTCGGCATGACCAGTCGGTGCCCGGAGACGTCCACGGCTACGGCGTCACCCAGGTCCTCGGTCACGGTGCCGTGCATCAGGTTGGACTTGCCCAGGAAGTTGGCCACGAACGCGGTCTTGGGAAGTTCGTACAGGTCGCGCGGGGCGCCCATCTGTTCGATCCGCCCCTTGTTCATGACGGCAACCGTGTCGGCCATGGTCATGGCCTCCTCCTGGTCGTGGGTCACGTGGATGAAGGTCAGGCCGACCTCGGTCTGGATCGACTTGAGCTCAACCTGCATCTGGCGGCGCAGCTTCATGTCCAGCGCACCGAGCGGCTCGTCGAGCAGCAGCACCGCCGGCCGGTTGACCAACGCACGGGCGAGCGCCACGCGCTGCTGCTGGCCGCCCGAAAGCTGGCTTGGCTTGCGCGAGGCCAGGTGCCCGAGCTCCACCATTTCCAGTGCGGCCTTGGCGCGGGATAGCTGGTCCTTGACGCCCTTGCGCTTCAGGCCGAACGCCACGTTGTCCAGCACGCTCATGTGCGGGAACAGCGCATAGGACTGGAACACGGTGTTGACCTGGCGCTGGAACGAGGGCAACTTGGTGACGTCCTGGCCACCGATGCTGATGCTGCCGCTGGTCGGCTGCTCCAGTCCGGCGATCATGCGCAGCGTGGTGGTCTTTCCGCAACCGGACGGACCGAGGAGCGCAAAGAACGTCCCGCTGGGGACGGTGAGCGTCAGGTCATCCACGGCGGTGAATTCCGTGAATCGCTTGGTCACATTGCTGAGGTGAAGGTCGGCTCCCGAGGACGCCCCGGTCAGTGCCGGATCCTTCAGGGTTGTTGGAGTGCTCAATTTAGGCGCCAATCACTTGCTGGAACAAATTCTGGAATTCTGTTTCTTCGTCAACGGTCATTTCCCGTTCGCTGGTTGCCAGGCTCAGGAATTCCTCGGTGGGGAAGATCAGCGGGTTGTCGACGAGCTCGGGGTCGATCGCCTTCATCGCCTCGCGTGCTCCGGCAACCGGGCAAACGTAGTTCACGTACGCCGCAACCTCGGCGGCGACCGCGGGGTCGTAGTAGAAGTTCATGAGTTCTTCCGCGTTGCTCTTGTGCGGCGAACCGATCGGGACCATGAAATTGTCACTCCACAACAGGCCCTTGCGTTCGGGCATGATGAACTCCCATTTGTCGCCTTCCTCGAAGTTCAGCTGGGTGATGTCACCCGAGTAGACGAGGCCGGCGATGGCATCCCCCGAAATGAAGTCCTGCTTGTAGGAGTTGCCCTTTACCTGGCGGATCTGGCCGTTCTTGATGTTCTTGTCCAGCACGTCCAGGGAGTTCGAGTACTCGTCGAGGCCCCAATCGCCGGCGATGTCGATGCCGTCGTCGAGCATGAGCATCGGCATGGTGTCGCGCATTTCATCCAACACCGTGATGCGCCCCTTCAGGGCCGGGTCCCAGAGGTCCGAAACGTTCTTCAGCCCCTTGGGGAAGGCCTCCTTGTTCCAGGCCAGGCCCGTGAACCCGGACTGCCAGGTGAGCGATTTCTTGCGTCCCGGGTCGAAGCGCACGCTTTCGAGCTCCGGCAACAGGTTCTTGATGTTGGGGATGTTTGCGTGGTTCAGTTCCTGGACGTAGCCCTGGCGGATCAGTCGCTCGGACATCCAGTCGCTGGGCGTGATGATGTCCTGTCCGATGTCCTTGCCGGCGGCAAGCTGCGCCTGGATCTTGCCGTAGTAGGTGTCGTTGGAATCGATGTCCTCGGAGTACTTGGCCGTGATTCCGGATTCCTTCATGAACCGTTCGAGGGTCGGGTACTTCTTGGTTTTGTCGTCGTAATCCAGGTAGAGGGTCCAGTTGGCCCAATTGACGACCTTTGATTCCGCAGAGAGATCCGCGGCGGCACTCGGCGCGGCGGCCTTGCTGCCGCCCGCTGTCCCGCCCGAGGTTCCGCATGCGGCCAAGAAGCTCGCCAGCGCCAATCCGCCGGCCCCCGCCAACACTCCCCTTCGAGATACCTGGGCCGCGGCAATGCCCCGGCTCAGGCGTTGCAGGGAATTACGTTGATGGTCACTGCGAGACATCATGCTCCGATTGCTGTTTGGAATTGGCTGTTGAACTTGGTTTCCTCGTCGGCGTTGAGGCTCCTGAAGACGTGCGCCTTTTCGAGGTCCGCATCGGACGGGAAAATCAGCGAGTTGGTGACCAGACTCGGGTCGATCTTCTCCATGGCTTCCTTCGCACCCTGGACCGGTGAAATGAAGTTCACGTACGCGGCGACCTGGGCAGCGATTTCCGGTTCGTAGTAGAAGTCCATGAGCTTCTCCGCGTTGGTCTTGCGCGGGGAGGCCACCGGAATCAGCATGTTGTCGCTCCACAGGGTGCAACCGGCCTCCGGGATGACGAACTCCCACTGGTCGTTGTTCTCGAAATTCATCTGCACGATGTCGCCGCTCCAGACGATTCCGGCGATGGCGTCCCCGGAGATGAAGTCCTCCTTGTAGGAGTTGCCCTTCACCTGGCGGATCTGCCCGTCGTTGATCTGCTTGGCCAGCACGTCGGTGGCCTTGGTGAACTCGGCGTCGCCCCACGGTCCCGAAATGTCCACGCCTTCATCGAGCATCAAGAGACCAATGGTGTCGCGCATTTCGTCGAGCACCGTGATGCGGCCCTTGAGGTCCGGGCTCCAGAGATCCGACACCGTGCGCAGACCCTTGGGGTACTTCGCCTTGTTCCAGGCGATGCCCGCGTAACCGCTCTGCCAGGTCAGCGAGTGCTCGCGTCCCGGGTCGAAGTCGACCTTTTGCAGGGCGGGGAGCAGGTTCTTGGCATTCGGGATGTTGGCTTGGTCGAGCTTCTGCGTGAAGCCCTGGCGGATCACGCGTCCCGCCATCCAGTCGGTCAGGGTGATGATGTCCTGCCCGATGTCCTGGCCCGCTGAAAGCTGCCCCTGCACCTTGCCGTAGTAGGTGTCGTTTCCGTCGATGTCTTCGACATAGTGAACCTCAATGCCGGTGCGCTTGGTGAATTCCTGCAGCGTCGGATACTTCTTGGTTTTGTCGTCATAGTCGAGATAGAGCGTCCAGTTGGCCCAGAAGACATTTTTGTCGGTTGCAGACATGTCCGTGACCGCGGGTGCCGTTCCGGCTGCCCCGCCGGTGGCCCCGCCACCGGTTCCTCCGCCGGTGCCGCAGGCAGCCAGAAGTCCGGCAATGCCCAAGCCGCCGGCACCCGCGAGTAGCTTGCGACGGGACACCTGCATACGTTGCGCCTGCGCGATCAGCGCCCGAACCCCCGGATCACTGGGCAGTTCGCGATGGTTTTGATTAGACATGGCCGGATTCCCCTTCAGCTGATGCTGCATACACGACTGTCCATGTCACTCGTGACATAAGCCACAAAGAACATGTGACATGGATCATGTCAGGAATTCCGCATTCTGACAATAGTTTTCGGCTGAAATGCTTTCTTAACAAACGAAATCCATTGCACAAGACCTCTTCCACAACCGATTCCCTCGGGATACGCTCTAGTGAAGCGACGTGGTGCCCACCATGTTGAAAGATTTCAGTGCTATCAGAACGGCTCGATCAGGAGGTCGATAAGCAGTGACCCATTCCGCGCACACCGGCGCAGGCAACGGATTCACCATGGACGCCACATCCAAGGCGATCATTGAGCAATTGCAGGAAGACGGGCGTCGTTCATACGCGTCAGTCGGCAAGGCCGTTGGCCTCAGCGAAGCGGCGGTGCGCCAACGGGTCCAAAAACTCGTCGACAGCAAGGTCATGCAGGTAGTGGCGGTCACCGATCCACTACAGCTTGGTTTCAAGCGGCAGGCCATGCTTGGCATTCGATCCACCGGCGACATCATCGCCACGGCGGATCGGATTTCGGCCCTCCCGGAGGTCGACTACTGCGTTGTGGTCGCCGGACCTTCGGACATCATTGCGGAAGTCATTTGCGCCAATGATGAGGACCTACTTCGTATCATCACTGAAATTCGAGCCATCGAGGGCGTACGCGAAACCGAAACGTTCATGTACCTCTCGTTGCGTAAACAGGAATACAACTGGGGTACCCGATGAGCATTGTCAACACCACTCCGCGTGGCACCGATCGCCAGATCGCAGCCCGCGACCACCTATGGATGCATATGGCCCGCTACTCTCCGTTGGAGAACGGCGCCCGCGTCCCGATCATTACCCGCGGCGAAGGCCACACCCTCTGGGATGACCAGGGCAAGAGCTACATTGACGGCCTGGCAGGCCTGTTTGTGGTCAACGCCGGCCACGGCCGTGCCGAACTGGCCGAGGCCGCGGCAAAGCAGGCCGAAAAGCTTGCCTTCATGCCGCTGTGGTCCTACGGCCACGAACCGGCAATCGACCTGGCTGAGCGTCTGGCGCACTACGCCCCGGGCGACCTGAACCGCGTCTTCTTCACCACCGGCGGCGGCGAAGCTGTCGAGTCGGCCTTCAAGCTTGCCAAGCAGTACTTCAAGCTGAAGGGCAAGCCTGGCAAGTACAAGGTCATCTCCCGCGCGCTGGCCTACCACGGCACCCCGCAGGGCGCCCTGGCCATCACCTCGCTGCCGGGCATGAAGACCCCGTTCGAGCCGCTGGTGCCGGGCACCTTCCGCGTCCCGAACACCAACTTCTACCGCGCCCCCGACCAGTTCGAGGACAACGAGAAGGACTTCGGCCTGTGGGCCGCGGAGCGCATCCGCGAGGCCATCGAGTTCGAGGGCGCCGAGTCCGTTGCGGCAGTGTTCCTTGAGCCGGTGCAGAACTCCGGCGGCTGCTTCCCGCCGCCCCCGGGCTACTTCCAGCGCGTGCGCGAAATCTGCGACGAGTACGACGTACTGCTGGTATCGGACGAGGTCATCTGCGCCTTCGGCCGCATCGGCTCGATGTTCGCCTGTGATGACTTCGGCTACGTGCCGGACATCATCACCTGCGCCAAGGGCATCACCAGCGGCTACTCGCCGCTGGGCGCCATGATCGCCTCGGAGAAGCTGTTCGAACCGTTCAAGCACGGCGACACCACGTTCTACCACGGCTACACCTTCGGCGGACACCCCGTGTCCACCGCAGTCGCCATGGCAAACCTGGACATCTTCGAACGCGAGGGCCTGAACCAGCGGGTGAAGGACAACGCGCCGATCTTCAAGTCCACCCTGGAGAAGCTCAAGGACCTGCCGATCGTCGGCGACGTCCGCGGTGCCGGTTACTTCTACGGCATCGAGCTGGTCAAGGACAAGGCGACCAAGGAGACATTCAACGACGACGAGTCCGAGCGCCTGTTGCGCGGATTCCTCTCCACGGCCCTCTACGACGCAGGGCTGTACTGCCGCGCCGACGACCGCGGCGACCCAGTCATCCAGCTGGCCCCGCCGCTGACGGTCGGCCCGCCGGAGTTCGACCAGATCGAGTCGATCCTGCGTTCGGTCCTGACCGAGGCGGAGAACCACCTCTAAAGGGACTTCGTTCCAAGTGGTGTTTGGGTGGCGGTGAAGAAATTCACCGCCACCCATTCGTTTGTGGCCGGGGATGACTGCGCGTCCTTCGCGGTCCGTGGCAAGGTTCCTTGTTTCCGGCTCCCCCGTCGTATTGAATGTTCCGACACCAGGCTCGGGAACGACGAGAGCGCCAGACGCAGAGAAAGCCGCAACCGCCATGGAAACCAGCAACTCCCCGCGGGTCTCCCCGCGCCGGGACCCGGCCAACCCCGCACCCAAACAGCCCGGCAGGAAACTCCGCGTTTTCCTGCTGGCCATCACCATCGTGACGCTCGCCTTTGCCGTCTTCAGCGTCTTCGGGGCAACCGTGGGAACGACGGACAACGCCCCCTATACGACGCGTTTCCTGCTCACCTGGATCACGCTGCCTTCGTTCCTGCTCGGCTTTGTGTACCTGGCTTTGTACTTTCTCGTTCGCTGGCGCCAAGCACGGCAATCCAGCTAAGCCTGTTGCATCTGCCAGTCGTTTTCCAGGGGTCGTTGCAACATTGACAATGTCTGGCATGCACCCGGGCGCATCGGCTGGCACCCATCCATGCTTGCAGTCGGCACTTCGGAAAAATGGCTCTCAGCAGCCCCGCAGGATCCCTACAGCCCCGCTGGTTTCAGCTCGATTTCCACGAACACGAACTCGGTATCCGCTGCGTTGACGACGTTGTGCTCACTGCCTGCAACCCGGGTATAGGAAACGCCGGCGGTCAATTCATTGGTCGCAACCCCGTCTCCGGTTTCCAGAACCAGTTCTCCGGTGGTCATGGGAACCACCACGTAGTCGACGGGGTGGACGTGCCAACCGGTTTCGGTGCCGGGAGCAAAGCGCCATTCGGTGACGCGAACACGATCATTGTCGATCTGGACTGTGGCGATTGCAGGGGTGCGTGTCATGGGTTTCCTCTGGTTTCTTGGTGCCGTAAAGTCCGCCAACCATGCATCCAGTGAGCATGGTTTTGAAGCGGAGGGCACCAATGCAGGTGCCACAGGTTCATCGTGGCAGCGGACCCCTCCAACGCAAAGAAGATGACACCGCATGCCCACTGCCCCTGGCATATCTTGGCCTGCCTCTCCTGGCCTTGATGTCCCTTGCACCGGTTCAGCTTCTCGCATAGGGTCACAAATACAGAAGCCTGTCAACGCCAAGGATTGGACTATTGGATCATGGAAACTCTCTTGGGAATCCTGAAAGACGACGAACGTGATTTGATCCGCGAGGTCGAGGCCGAGCGCATGGAATTACTTGACGAAGACGAACTGCTGGCGCTGCACAAACGCGTGCGTCGCTCTCGCAAGAAGCACACAAAGAACTACCGTCGGAGTGCAGCCGCAGGAGTGGCGGATGAAGGCGCCCGGGGAACCGCCCGCCCGCGTCATGGCAAGGCTGCACAACGTGCCGAAATCTTTGAAGAGGCGCTGTCCCGTGTCAGCAATCGTCTGGCGGTCGTCGCACAGGAAACCTACGAGGCACTGAAGACCGAACGCCTTGAGCGCGCACAGGCAGGAAAGTCAACAGGGCCTGACAGTTCAGGCCTCCCCACGTCCGGAGGCGTTGGTTCCGGACGCACCGCCTCGCACCAAACGTCCGCGGGGGCAAAGAAGGCACAGGCCTCATCCCAGGCCGCCAATGCCCAGCGACAGGCAAAGCGGGATTCCAAGTAGTCCAGCTTCAACCACCAAGGGCCCGAACCTTCCTCATCGAAGGTTCGGGCCCTTGGTGTCTAGCGCACGATTGCGCCCCCGCGAGATGTTTCCCATTACAGGGTTTTAGCGCCCTCGCGCCGTTGCGAGACGGTTCAGAGCTAGGGCCCCGACCAACAGCCCGAAGTCGCGAAGTGCAACGTCAAAGTAGTTGGGGATCATCAGCAGGTTGATGATGATGCCGAGCAGCCAGAGCGCGACGATCAGCGATCCGATCTTCGGGCGAAGCGCCACGAGGATGCCCGCGGCGATTTCCACGACGCCCACTGCATACATGAAGACCTGCGGGGAAACGGGGATGATGTCGGTGGCGATGGGCGCCAGATAGTGCGTCCAGTCGGTGAGCAAGTTGGTGAACTTGTCGAGGCCGAAAACGATCGGCGCAACGGTGAAGATCGTGTGCAAGAGCATGAACGCCTGGTGATTGAGCTTGGTGCTCTCGGCCGTCGCGACACTCACTGTGTTCGTAGCCATGATCCTTGCCTTCTTTCTAAAGTTGAGATTCCTTATTTTAGAATCGGCCGAATCTCTAAGTCAACACTTTCTCGTTTTAGATTTACACTTGATGCATGAGGTTGCTTCCCAAGGGTCAAGAAATCAACGCCCTATCTGCACTTGCCGATCCGGTCCGCGGTGCCGTCTACGAATTTGTGCGCACCAGGGATGCCGCCGTTGGGCGCGACGAAGCCGCCACGGCACTGGGATTGCCCCGCAACACCGTTGCCTTCCAACTCGACCGACTGGCCGACGAAGGACTTCTATCCGTCGAGTTCCGCCGACTCAGCGGGAAGGGCGGTCCCGGTTCGGGGCGGCCCTCCAAGCTTTATTCGCCATTGCATGTAGAGATTTCTGCGAGTGTCCCGCACCGCGAGTATGGCTTGGCTGCGGATTTGATGGCCAAGGCCATCGAGCGCGCGAGCGCCGAGGATCGTCCCGTGGCCCAGGTCCTGGCCGAGGTCGCGCGTGAAGCCGGCGAAGAAATCGGCGCCAACGCCCCGTCGCTGGCCCAGGCCCTCACCGACCACGGATACCGTCCCGAGGAACGCGAAAACGGATCGCTCGGACTCCTTGATTGCCCCTTCCACCAGCTCTCCACGAGTTACAGGGAAACCGTCTGCTCCATGAACCTGGAGTTGCTCAGCGCCGTCGTCGACGGAACCAAGGCTCCCTACCGCGCCAGCTTTGAAGCACCGACCCGCGACGGGCATTGCTGCGTTCGCTTAGATCCGGAGAACCCCGCCCCACAGGCCTAAGCAGCGCCGTCCTGACTGCTCCGGGCCATACGGGTGCCGGACGCTTGGCCTGGGCAGATGCGACACGCCCGTCACGCGCGAGCAGTTCCTCGTCTGCCAATCCGGGCCGTGGTAGGAATGAGCCATGAACCCTCTAGGGCGAGTTTCGACCGTATCGGCGGCCTTGTGCCTGCTGGCCATGACAACCGCTTGCGTGCCGGAAGCGAAGGCGCAACTTTCCCCGACGGAACAAGCCGCGCTGGATGCAGGTGTATCCGACTACGCGAATCTCTTGTCTGCGACACTCGAGGGCAGGGAATACCCGGCGAACACCAGCGACAAGAGAATAGCCGAAGAGTCCTTCGGTTACATGCGAAGCACCTACCGCAACGCCGGAATGAAAATCGCCGATTCGGAGGTCGTGGTCACCGTTCGAAACGCGACCATGCAAAACGGCCAGATCGTCGCAAAGGTTGACGTTGCGACCACCATGGTCACCAAGGAATCCGGCACGAAGGCAACCGAAGAGTCCGGGTTCACCGACCCCCATGAGCTGACATTCCATCCGAATGACAGCGGCTACTCGCTGATCTCGGATGTGCTTGCCCCTCCGACCGACTGAAACCGGACGCTTCCCCGGCACCCTGCCAATCCATGCCCGTCACCCCGCCGCCTTCGTCACTGCTCAAGTCACCGCCCCTATCGGGAACAAGACTCCGCGACTAGGCTGGCCAGTATCCGTCCGGGTCTGCACAACCCACCGTGGCAGGCTCTTCGTATACGACAGAGGATTCGCCATGAGCATTGATGATCGTCTCTCCACTGAACGCGTCGACGAGAGGGCAGCCCGCCAGGTTGCCGAAGATGCCCGCGAACAGACATGGGAACGCCCGAGCTTTGCCAAGGGCCTCTACATGGGCGACTTCAACTGGGCGCTGATCCATCCGCACCCGCGGCCGGACGCCGAGGCAGCGGCCCGCGGTGCGGCATTCCTGAAGGAGCTGCGTGCGGCACTGGAGGGTTTCGATGCGGCGCTGATCGAGCGCGAGGCCCGCATTCCCGACGCGTATATCCGGACGCTGAGGGAGCTCGGCGCCTTCGGCATGAAGATCCCGTTGAAGTACGGCGGCCTGGGCCTGAGCCTGCTGGACTACGGCCGGTCACTGATGATGGTGGGCACCGTGAGCCCGAGCATGGGCGCGTTGCTTTCCGCACACCAATCCATCGGCGTCCCGGAACCGGTGAAGATGTTCGGCACCGAGGAACAGAAACAGGCTTTCCTCCCCCGCTGCGCCGCGGGTGCGATCTCGGCGTTCCTGCTCACGGAAAACGACGTGGGATCGGACCCGGCCCGGCTGGGGACCACCGCGACGCTGTCCGAGGACGGGAAGAGCTACAGAATCAACGGCGCCAAGCTCTGGACGACCAACGGGGTTGTCGCGGAACTGCTGGTGGTCATGGCCGCGGTCCCGAAACACCGGTTGCCGGACGGCACCATGGCCCGCGGCGGCATCAGCGCCTTCGTGGTGGAAGCGGATTCCCCCGGCATCACGGTCGAAAACCGCAACTCCTTCATGGGCCTGAGGGGTATCGAAAACGGGGTGACCCGCTTCCGCAACGTCGTGGTTCCCGCCGAAAACCGCTTGGGCAAGGAGGGCGCCGGGCTGAAGATCGCACTGAGCACGCTGAACACCGGGCGCCTCTCGATCCCCGCCATGTGCGCCGGGGCCGGCAAGTGGTCGCTGAAGATCGCCCGCGAGTGGTCAAACGCCCGCGTCCAGTGGGGCAAGCCGGTGGGCGAACACGAGGCCGTGGGCAAGAAGATCGCCTACATCGCCGCCAGCACCTTCGCCCTGGAATCCGTCTTCGAGCTCTCGGCAGGCCTCGCCGATGCCGGCATGAAGGACGTGCGCATCGAGGCCGCGCTGGCCAAGCTCTTCTCCTCGGAGGTGTCCTGCAAGATCGCCGACGAGCTGGTGCAGATCCGCGGCGGCCGCGGCTACGAGACGGCCGACTCCCAGCGCGCCCGCGGCGAACGCGCCGTCCCGGTCGAGCAGCTGCAACGCGACCTGCGGATCAACCGCATCTTCGAGGGCTCCACCGAAATCATGCACCTGATCATTGCCCGCGAGGCCGTCGACGCCCACCTGAAGGCCGCCGGCGACCTGGCCAGCAAGGACGCGGACCTGCAGGCCAAGGCGAAGGCGGCCCTGGGCGCCTCAGGCTTCTACGCCAGGTGGCTGCCCACGCTTGCCGTGGGCACGGGCCTGCTGCCCAATTCCTACGCCGCCCACGGACGTCTGGCCCCCTACCTTCGGCTCATCGAGCGTTCCTCGCGAAAACTGGCCAGGCACACCTTTGCCGGGATGGCCACGTGGCAGGCGGGAATGGAATCGCACCAGGCATTCCTGGGCAGGGTCGTCGACATCGGCGCCGAGCTCTTTGCCATGGCTGCGTGCATCTCGCGTGTCGAGCTCATGCGCACCACGGACCCCGGCCACGCCGACTCGGCAGAGCTGCTGGCCATTGCCTTCTGCGAACAATCCGAGCACCGCTGCGAGGCCCTGTTCAAGGAGCTGTGGGCAAACAGCGACAAGACCGACAGGAAGCTGACCAAGAGGGTGCTCGCCGGGGACTTCGAGTGGCTCGAATCCGGGATCATCGACACCTCCGAGGGCACCGGCCAATGGATCGCCGAATGGTCGGACGAATCGCTACCCGACCAGCGGCGTCCCTACGGCATCTAACCATCCGTACCAGGATGGTTAGATGCCTGGCTTCATCCCAAGTTGAGCACCAAGCGTCGGCCCTTGCACCGGGAGACACAGATCATCATGGTGTCCCCGGCCTCGCGCTCCTCTTCGGAGAGCAGGGAATCCCGATGTTCCACCTCCCCGGAAACCACCGTCGTTTCGCAGGTCCCGCAGATTCCCTCGCGGCAGGAGCTCAGCGGGCTGAGCCCCGCCTGTTCCATGGCCTCGAGGATTGAGGTTCCGGTGGGTACCGTGAACTCATCACCGCCGGTGGTTTCCACGACGAACTCATGGTCCCCGGCATGCGGCGCATGCGTCTCGGCCGAAAGCTGCGGATCGGCGGCAAAGCGTTCGAAGTGCAACCGGGCAGGGTCGTCCCACTCAGCCGTCATCTTCTGGATGACGTTCAGTAGTGGGCCGGGACCGCACGCATACAGGTCGAAGTCGCCGGCGGGGTCTTCCAGCAGCCCGGCCAGCGGGTAGATTCCGGACTCGTCGTCGGCATGGACGTGCACGGCATCCCCATAGGACGCCAATTCGCCCAGGAACGCCATCGAGGTGCGGCTGCGCCCCAGATAGACAAGTTTCCAGTCGGCCCCGGCTGCGGCCGCCGCCCTGACCATAGGCAGGATCGGGGTGATGCCGATGCCGCCTGCCAGGAACACGTATTTGCCGGCAGGATCCAGCGCGAAGTTGTTCTTGGGCCCGCGCACCTGGACCTTGGTGCCCGGCCGCAACTCGTCGTGGATATACGCCGATCCGCCGCGTCCGGCCGGTTCGCGCAGCACCGCGATCCGCCAGGAGCTCTCCGCCGGGTCCGAGCAGAGGGAATACTGCCGCACCAGGCCGTTGGGCAGCAGCACGTCCAAGTGCGCCCCGGCGCACCAGGACGGGAGGACCTCCCCCAACGGATGGCGGAGGTTCAGCGAGAGGACCGAGTCCGATTCGCGAGTCATGGAGTGGACTTCGGTTTCGAAGAATTCAAGGGTAGACATCGTTGTGTTCCCTTTCCTGGGTGGGTGGGTGTGTGTTCAGAGCACGGAGGCCAGGAAGGCGCGGGTGCGTTCGTGCTGCGGATTGCCGATTACCTCATGGGCGGGACCTTGTTCCACGACGTGGCCGTCGGCCATAAACACCACGCGGTCCGCGACGTCCCGCGCAAAATTCATTTCGTGGGTCACCACCACCATGGTCATTCCGGTGGCAGCCAGGTCCTTCATGACCTTAAGCACCTCGCCGACCAGTTCGGGGTCCAGGGCGGAAGTCGGCTCGTCAAAGAGCATGACCTTCGGGTTCATGCATAACGCCCGGGCTATGGCGACTCGCTGTTGTTGGCCACCGGAAAGCTGGCGCGGATAGGACTTGGCCTTGTCCGACAGCCCCACAGATTCCAACAGCTTCAGCGCGCGCGCCGTGGCCTCGGAGCGTTTTTCCTTCAACACGAGTCGGGGTGCCTCAATCAGGTTTTCCAGCACACTCATGTGTGGGAAGAGATTGAAGTGCTGGAACACCATGCCTATCTCAATGCGGCTGCGGCAGATCTTCGAATGCGCCTGCTCATGCAGCTTGGTGCCTTTGATGTCATAGCCCATGACGGCACCGTCCACCCACATGCGCCCGGCGTCGATTGATTCCAGGTGGTTTATGCAGCGCAACAGCGTTGACTTGCCCGACCCGGAAGGTCCGATCAGGCACACGACCTCGCCGCGGGCCACCTCCAGATCGATGCCCTTGAGGACTTCCAGCCGCCCGTAGTTCTTGCGGATCATATCGGCCTTGATCATGGGTTCGTGGCCTGCCCCTGCTGCCGCCGGCGTCACCGTCGTCATTTGAAGGCTCCCTTTCTGGTGAGCGGATCGTGGACCCGCATGAAGCGTTTGAGTTGCTGCCACGGAGTCGGTGGCAGGCTGCGCTGCCCGCCCTTGGCGTAGTGCCGCTCTAGGTAGAACTGCCCGATGCTCAGGATCGAGGTGACCACGATGTACCAAATGCTGGCCACCATGAGCAACGGGATCGTTTCAAAATTGCGGGCGTAGATGATCTGCGCGGAATACAACAGTTCGGGCACCGAGATCACCGAGACCAGTGCGGTGGTCTTGAGCATGCCGATGGTCTCGTTGCCCGTGGGCGGGATGATCACGCGCATGGCCTGCGGCAGGATGATCCGGCGCATGGTCTGCAACCGGTTGATGCCCAACGCGCCCGCAGCCTCGGCTTGGCCGTGTTCCACGGAGAGGATGCCCGCACGCACGATCTCGGACATGTAGGCCGCCTGGTTCAGTCCCAGCCCCAGGATCGCGGCGGTCAGCGGCGTGATGATTTCGTTTGCGTCCAGGTCCACCCCCGGGATCCCGAAGGTGATGGATGGATAGAGCGCAGCCAGGTTGTACCAAAAGAGCAACTGGACGAGCACCGGCGTGCCGCGAAAGAAATTCACGTACGCGAAGGCCGCGGTGCGCACCACGGGGTTCGCCGAGATGCGCATGACTGCCAGGACCACGCCCAGCACTATGCCGATGAGCATGCAGATGGCCGTGAGTTCCAGTGTGATGGCGATGCCCCGCACGATGGAGACGTCCCTGATATACATCCCGACGGTCTCCCACCCGAAATTCGGGTTGGAGACCACCGATCGCAGCAGGAGCAGGCCCAGGAACACTATCGCGGCAGCGGAAATCCAGCGCCCCGGATGCCGGGCCTTGACGATGCTGTAGGCATCGCTCGCCGCCGCGGTTTGTTGTGGTTCTTTTGTGATCGTCATGGCGTGGGCACCATCGCTACTTCAACACGACGTCGACAGGGGTGATGGCGGTGCTGGACGGCAGCCCCCACTTGGTGTTGATCTCCTGGTAGGTCGGGGATTCCAGCACCGCCTGCGTGGCGGCCTGGATGGCCGGCAACAGCTCGCTCTTCTTGCCCAGCGCCGTGCCGGTCAGTTCCGGTGCGTAGTCCGGGCCCTCGGCAACCTCGAATTTTCCGCCGGCCAGCTTGCCCTGGTAGGCCAGGGACACCGAGTCGGCCATGACGCCCTGGACCCGGCCGGAGGTCAGTGCGAGGTTCGCGTCGTTTTGCGTGGGGAAGAACTGCATGTCGATGGCGGGGTTGCCAGCCTCGGTGCATTTCTTGGAGAAGACCGGCAGGATGTCCAGCGACTGGATCGATCCCTTCTGCGCGGCGACGGCCTTGCCGCACAGGCTCGCTGCGTCCACGCTGAGCTTGTCCGGATTGCCCGGGGCCACGGCCAGCCCGGTGCCGCCCTGCAGGTAGGGTACGAAGTCCACGGACTTGCGGCGTTCCTCGGTGACGCTGAAGGTGGACATGCCCAGGTCGTACTTTCCCGACTGCAGTCCGGGCAGGATGGTGTCGAAGGTTGCAGGCACGTGCTCGACTTTCAGGCCCAGCACCGCGCCGATGGCGTCCCCCATGTCGGCGTCCCATCCGATCAGCGTCTTGTTGTCGGTGTCATAGAACTCGAACGGCGGGTAGGTGGGGTCCGATGCGATACTCAGCACGCCCTTGTCACGGATGGCAGCAGGCAACAGTGCGCGGGCGGCTTCGTTGACGCCCAGAGCAGAGGCGGTCGCAGAACCGGAAGCAGGGCTGTCTGAGCCCTGCTTCGGTTCAGCTTGGGAAACGGTGGTACAACCCGTGGAGGCAAAGGCAACGAGCATGCCGGCGGCCATAAAACGGGCGGTGCGGTGCGAGATCATGTGGTGTCCTTCGTAGGTGGTGTCCGGGCCGAAAAGCGCCGGAATTGCGGGGAGTTGAGGGGGTCTAGGGACCCGTTGGGTCCAGGACCGGTGCGATGTGCATCAGGTGCGTGCCCGGCGCCACCAGGGTGGGGCGGCGGAGGATCCCGACCACGCCGTCGATGCGGGCCTGATACAGGCGCGGCGACCTGTCCAGTTCGTCGATGAAGTGCACGCGCGCCACCGACTGCCCGGCGCGCACCGCATCCCCAAGGTCGACAAGCGGTTCGAAGAGCCCGGCGGCGGTGGAGGTCACCGGGGAATCGGACACCAGTTCAAGCCATTGCGGCTCGGCGGTGATGGCGGCGGCTGCATCCTTCAGGATCCCCAGACCGGCCAAAAGTTGCGGCATGCCGCTACGCATTGCCCCGAGCGCATGCCTGTCCACGGTGCCGGCACCGGAAAGCTCCGTGGAAATGGTCGGGATTCCGGCAAGGTCCCCGGCGCTGGAAAGCGAGCCCGGTTCAAGCATCGGGGCGACCACCATGACGTACGGCAACCCCAGAAGCCGGGCAGCCCGTACCTTCTCTCGCCACAGCCCCTCGTCGGGGCCGCGGTAGATGAACGCGCACGGCAGATAGGTCGAGTTCGAGCCGCCCGAGTGCATATCGATCACGAAGTCGGCGCGCGGCAGCAACTCACCTGCAATCAGCGCGGCTACCTGTTCGGTGGGCCCGCCATTGGCGCGGCCAGGGTAGCTCCGATTGAGGTTTCCCGCGTCGATCGGCGAGACGCGTGCGGCGCCGCGCACGGCCGGGGAATTGGCCGCCGGGACAATGATCACGGTGCCCGACAGCTTCCCCGGGTCCAGCTCGCGGATCAATTCGTGGGCCAGGACCTGCCCCTCGTATTCGTCCCCGTGGGTGCCGGCCACGACCAGTGCGACCGGCCCGGGACCCGAGGAAATGACAGCCACGGGCACCGGGATGATGGCTCCGTCGTGAACGTTGTCCGAGTGCACCACGTGCCCGTAGCCCAGCTGCTTGCCGGTGGCGGTGAAATCGATGCCGGTGAAGGCGGCGGACGGTGCGTGGGTGCGCGTGGTCGCGCCCCGGAAGCTCATGGGACCCACCTCAGGGCCGGGGCGCGGCGAGGGGCCAGCGTCGTGACCGAGACCCGGGCCTCGGGCGCGGTGAGTGAAATGCGCAGCGACTCGTCCTCCTCGCCCTCCACGATGAACACGTCGCCGGGGTTCAGCCAGCGTTCCCACGGCCCGTCGACCGCCGCAACCAACACCTGGCCGTGCAGCGAGGTCAACAACATTTGCTGTCCGGCGGCACGTTGGACAACCCCTGTGTGGCCGTCGGCGAAGACGGTGGTCTGGACCCCGATGTACTCGGGGTCGGCTTCGATGTGCACCTGCGGCCCCGCACTGTGTTCGGCCAGCCGCGCAGTCCACCTCCACGGGTCCCCGCGTTCGTCGGTGTCGGGGCAGGCGGCCAGGGTGCGGCGCCCGTCGTCCACATCCCAATAGTCGTCGAGCGAGTCTGCGCGTACCAGTAACCACATCGCGGCTACGCTCTTGACCCGGCAGGCTGGGCGGCGACGGCCGCCTGTTCGCGTTTGATCAGCGTGGCGAGGATGCGCCGGGCCTTGGCCACACCGCCATCCTGGGCGATCAGCACGTCGAATTCGCCGGCAGGGCGGGTCTGCATGCCGATTTCCTGGGCGGCCAGCGCATCCGCGTCCTCGCGGAGCACGGTATCCAGACCCACTCGCAGATCCTCAGTTGCCTGCGCATCGTCGACTGCGAAGTTGCGGCTGAAGGCGTAGTAGTACCAGGAGTTGTGTTCGTCGATGGGGGTGATGCCGTTGAGCACCTTGATCAGGTAGCCCTCGGCGCGCGGCTTGCCCTCCCCTGTGATCCCGGAGTGCAGCACATGCAGGTTCGGGACGAAGAACTCGGTGCAGTGGAAGCGGTCGAAGAGGCCGCGGGCGTTCATGGTGTCGGCGTACAGCGGCGGGGCCTCGACCGAGGGCATCAGGCGGTCGACGCTGACCACCGAGCCCTCGACCTCCACCGTGATTCCGTGCTCGTAGATGTAGTCGTCGCCGACCGTGGTCTTGTGCAGGAAGGACTCGTGGGTGAGGTCCAGCAGGTTGTCGTGGATCAACTCGGCCCGGCATTCGAAGTGGAACGAGTGGGTGACCGTGGCCCATTCCGGGTCGTTCATCCAGTGGGTGTCCGGCACATCGGCCGGGTCGGCCAGCTCGGGGTCACCGGTCCATGCCCAGATCCAACCGTCCTTTTCCACTAGCGGGTACTTGCGAACCTTGGCGCGCTCGGGGATGGTGCTTTGTGCCGGAACCTTGGTGCACATGCCATCTTCCCCATAGGTGAAGCCGTGGTAGCCGCACTCGATTGAATCCCCGAGGGTACGGCCCTCCGAGAGCGGGAAGGCCCGATGCGCGCAACGGTCAGCCAAGGCCACGGGCGTTCCGTTCTGCGTGCGGAAGAGCACCAGCGGCTGCTCACAGATCACGCGCCGGATCGGCTTGCGGCCCACCTCGGAGCTCCAGGCTGCCACGTACCAGGTGTTCAAGACATACATGTTTATTCCTTCTTCGTGAGGTGGAACGCTATGGATTGGATTCACCGTATACAGTGGATACGAAAGGGTCAAGGGTTTTTCATGACCCGCATCGCAGCCTCCCCAAGGGTCCCGACGACGCGGGCTAGACTTCTGGCACGGGCGAGAGCGAAAACAGGGAGACACATGGCAACCGGAGTCCACGACACGCGACCGCTGGCGGTGCGGGTCCACGAAAGAATCTCCGCGGAAATCGTCGATGGAACACTGAAACCCGGAACCGCGCTCGTCCAAGAACAGGTCGCCGCGCAATACGGAGTTTCCCGCACGCCCGTGCGCGACGCGCTGACCCAGGTGGCGATGGAAGGACTGGCCACTTTGGTGCCCGGCAGCGGCTATGTGGTCAACGATCTCACCGCGCAGGATGTGCACAATGTCTTCGAGGTGCGCTACGCACTGGAGCGTCTGGCCATGGAACAGGCGCTGGGCAACCACACCCCTGTCCAACTAATACGGCTTCGTGCGCTCATCGACGAATTCGAGACGGTCGAAGCCGACGACGCCGAGGAGCAATTCCGCCTCGGCAAGGAATTCCATCTCAAGCTCATTGAGCCCTGCCCCAATCAGTACCTGCGTGAGACCTTGGGCAACATTTGGGCACACCCGATTCAACGCCGGATCACCCGCGCCTATCAGATCGGTCCGGAACACCAAGCCGACATTGCCAGGGCGCACAGGGAAATTCTTAGGGCCCTCCCTCTGGGGGACATGGAAACCATCGTTCGGGTGCTGGGCTACTGCCACGATGCCGGTGACATCGACCCGAAGAGCCTGCCGGCCCGCCGCTGATCGGCAGTACGGGCGCGCGGCATAGTTGGCGTTAGGCGATTTCGTTTTGTAGTCGCAGGATTTCGTCTTGGTATGCAAGATAGAGGTTGCTGATGATCCCCACGTCATTCAGGTTGCCACCAAGCAGTTCACCGACCTTTTTGATCCGGTACCGCACAGTGTTCGGATGCACATAGAGCCAAGCAGCGACTCGGGCGATATCCTGGTCCATCGCCAAGTAGCCCTGAATCGTGTCGACAAGCTCTTTCTCCTTGCGCAAGGGCTGAACATAGGTAGTCAGCCTCTTTCTGTCCGTCGGGCTCTTCAACCTGCCCAGGAACCAACTGGCCGGATCAACATCGTCCATCCGAACCAGACAACCCTGCGTTGGCTTGCCCGAAGCGTTTCGGCGCCTCGCGATGGTTGCCGCCAGCTCGGCATCTTGGAATAGCTCGGGTATCTGCGACAGGGAACTGGAGGGCTCACTGAGACCGATGATCAAATCGTGGATGTTGGAATCCAACCAGTGTTCGGCTTCCTTGGTTCGCGGCACCAGTGCGTGGAACCCGGCAGGAACTTCCGGGGTTTTCCCGTTCTCTGCAAAGAGCAACGGCAATCCCATACGTTCAGCCGAGTCGATCAGAGCATCCACGCGAGCAGGCGGCAGCGTTCCATCGCTCAACGTGGTGGCCACGACCGCACGGACCGGCTCGAAGCCCCTGTACCCGAAAGGCTTGAGCAATTCCCAATAGCGCAATTCACGCGAAACGCTGATACCGTCCTGCAGACTCGTCAGGATCTGAGCGTTCTCGTGCCGCTGCCGCGAGGTATCAAGGTGGCTGATGCCTTTAATGGCTCCCAACATACGCTGCGTGGTCTCCAGCAATACGTCGCCCAAGTCATCGAGCATGGCCCCCTGTCGCGTGGCAATGGCCAAATAGTAGCCTCTTCCGCGTAGCACCATGGAACGGTACATGACTTCCCAGCGACCAATGCTTATCCTGTCGTAACGCGAGGGCTGGCCACTTATTGATGCAAAGATGAGGTTCGTAGGACCTTCCCCCGTTGATTCGACAATGATTCCAGAGTCTTCGTAGAGCACAGCCGTTCCCCTGCACGCAGCCCCCAATCGTCCGATCAAGGATCGAATCGGCTCATCGGAGGAGATGCTGTCCAGCAGGTCGTTGGTAAGCCACATCATCCGCTTGAGCCCATAGGAATCCGGAGCCGGAGCACTGCGGTTGACGAAGTTTTCTACATGTCGAAAAGGGATTTCCGGGGCAACCGCGACCAACGGGATCCCTGCGTCCCGGCAGCTTTGCAACACCGAATCAGGGATCTTTTCGAAGTACACCCCGATCCCAAAGAAAAGTGCCGCGATCTTGGCCCGACGCAATCCCTCGACCAGCTCGGTGGCCATGATCCCCGGATTTGCTTCATTCATAAAGCGCATTCCAGTGGTCAACATGATGTTGCCCGGTTCAAACCATCGTGCCGGTTCGTGGATCTCGGAGGTATGGGCACCCGTGATCTGAGGGTCACCCGCCCCCGGCAGCACCAGCTGTAGGCCCAGGGACTTCTCGGCCAGCAGATCGCTGAGTTGAAGCAATTGATGCTCTTTCACTATTTCCCTCTTCAACGAACGTCGGCCATAACGCAAACATGCGATAGCCCACATGGGCTTTTGTAGAAATTACAATCTATCGCCAGCGTTCTTTGAATTCCACCAGTGACAGAGATGCGCATCACACCGCATCGTTGTGGAAGCACAATTTCTCGAACAATCAAGGAGCGCATGATGGCCAACGTACGAGTCGCCGTGGACGTCGGGGGCACCTTTACCGATGTTTGCATTTTCGATGAAGAAACCCAGAAAATGCGGGTAACCAAGGTCCCCTCAACGCCACACGATCCAATGCTTGCCGTAATGAGTGGGGTGGAGCGTGCCAATATCAACTTGGCCGACGTGTCCCTGTTTTCCCATGGAACCACCGTTGCAACCAACGCTTTGATCACCCGCAAATTCCCCGCCGCGGCCATGGTGACAACCCAGGGATTCCGCGACGTCATCGAAATTCGCGATGGCACCAAGGACGATCTTTGGGATGCTTACAACGATGTTTCGGGACCATACATCCGACGCAGAGACCGCTTTGAGGTATCCGAACGCATCGATTTCTCCGGCAAGATCATTACCCCGCTGGATGAAATCGAGGCCCGCAGACTCGCGGCCCTGCTCCGCAAGCGCGGGGTCACCACAGTTGCGGTGTGTTTCATTAATTCTTACGCCAACCCGGACAATGAGATCCGCATGCGCGAAATTCTCGAAGAAGAGCTACCGGAAGCAGCCGTATCCACCTCGGCGGAAATCCTTCCCGAAATTTTCGAACACGATCGATTCAACACTGCGGTTTCCAACGCGGTATTGGCTCCGTTGGTTACAGGGTATGTGGACCGGCTCGCCGACCAGCTCAAAGCGGGAGGCTACACTGGCGACTTGCTGCTGTTGCATTCCGGAGGCGGTTCGATGACTCCACGCATGGTCAAGCGCTATCCGGTTCGTCTCGCAGCCTCAGGCATTGCCGCCGGTGCGATCGCTGCCAAGCACATCGCGCAGCAGTGCGGATTCGAGAATGCCGTGGGCCTTGATATGGGTGGCACTTCCACCGACATTGCCCTGATCTCCGGTGGCGAACTGCGCATCACCAAGGAGTGGCAGGTCGAATACGGGCACCCGATCGTTTTCCCTTCCATCGAGGTTTTGACCATCGGCGCAGGCGGAGGATCCCTGGCATACATCGATATCGCCGGTTCGCTACGCAACGGCCCGCAATCTGCAGGTGCCGACCCCGGGCCGGCCTGCTACAACACCGGTGGTGACCAGCCCACCAACTGCGATGCGAATGTGACCCTCAATCGGTTGGGGACTTCGCTGGCCGGTGGTGCCAAAACCCTGGAACGCGAGCTCGCGCGCGAGGCCATCAACCGGGTGATCGCCGGCCCCCTCCAGATGGAGGAGGCCCAGGCAGCACACGCAGTCCTGCAGGTTGCCAACGCCAATATGGCAGACGCCGTACGTCTCATTTCCATTCGTCGTGGATACGACCCCCGGGATTTCGCGCTTATCGCATTCGGTGGCGCAGGTGCCTTGCATGGTGCGGAAGTCGCCCGGGAACTGAACATCCCCACCGTCGTCGTACCGACCAACCCAGGGGTGACCTCGGCATTGGGCTGCCTGCTGGTGGACATCCGCCATGATCTTTCGGCAATGTTTACGGGTCTGGCCTCCGCAACCGATCCCGCAGCGCTTGAAGCACAATTCGTCGCACTCGAGAAAGAAGCCACCTCTCGTCTGCGCCACGAGGGCGTCAGCGATGACAATGCAGTGCTCCAACGCGAGATCTCCATGCGCTACGCCGGCCAGTGGCGTTCACTTTCCGTCCCCATCGGATCGGGACGCGGTGCCCTGGACCGGGCCATCGAAACCTTCCATCAGGAACACGAACGCGAATTCGCGTTCCGCCAGGATGACCAGCCGGTGGAAATCTACCAGCTGCTGCTCAGCGCGATCGGCAAGACCCCGAAGCCGGCATTCGTACCCGCGACCGAGCTCAATGCGGATCCAGGCACACCGTCGTCGGTGCGCGAGGTGTACTTCGGTGAAACCGGCTGGGTCTCAACGCCCGTCTATGACCGCGAACTACTACCTGCCGGCGCGACATTCGCAGGACCCGCAATCATCGACCAGCTGGATTCCACCACCGTGGTTCCACCACGCACCACCGCCGAAATCGACGGCTGGGGCAATATCCGCATCCACCTGCACGATCTTCCCTCCAGCAAGGAGTCCTAGCCATGACCGATACACTCGTTGCCCAAGAAACACTGGCACCCGTCACTGCGCACCCCACCCTGGACCCGGTGACTTTCGAGGTCCTCAAGAACGCATTCGCCACCTCCGTGGACTTGATGAGCGAACAGATCCTGCGCACCTGCTATTCGTTCGTGATCTACTCGCGGGACTTCTCCTCGGCCCTGTGCGACGCCACGGGAAACACCGTGATGCAGGGTTCCGGCGATATCGCAGTACACGTCGGCACCCTGCACTTCCAGTGCAAGGCAGTGATCGAGGAGTTCGGGACGGACATCCACCCGAATGACGTTTTTGCCATCAACGACCCATATCGCGGTGGCACGCACTTCAACGACGTTTCCTTTATCCGCCCGATCTTCGCCGGCGGGGAGATTATCGCCTTCGCACAGAACAAGGGGCACTGGGCGGACATCGGCGGCAACGTCCCGGGATCGTTCGATGTCAATGCCAAGGATCATTTCGGGGAAGGCCTGCGCATCACCCCGGTGCGCATATGGAGCAAGGGAGTGTTCCTGCACGACGTGGCCCAGCTTTTGGTCTCCAACACCCGGGCCCCGCGCCAGGCAATGGGCGATCTGCACGCCCAATCCGAGGCCACAGCCGTCTGCGAGCGCGAAATCATGCGTCTGGTCGACAAGTACTCCAAGGACACTGTCGTCGAGGCGATGCAGGAAACCCAGGACTACGTCGAACGCATTGTGCGCCGCCAGCTTGTTTCCCTGCCACAGGGCGAATGGGAAACCACCGATTACATCGACGTGGATCCGGGCAAGGGCGAAGGCCTGGTGCCGATCAAGATCAAGCTGAAGCTTGACGGCGAGGGAATCCACTACGACCTCTCCGAGTCGGCTCCGGCAGTGGCCACGTTCCTGAACTCCGGCTACGGCACCACGCATTCAGCCATCTATGCGGGCACCAAAACGTTCTTCCCCGAGGTCCCGTTGAACTCCGGATTCTATGCAGCGGTGCAGGCGGAGATAGGCCCTGAGGGTTCGGTGGTCAACGCGGGTTGGCCGTTCGCCGTCACGGGATTCTGCTCCGGCCCGTACGAGAAGATCATGAACGGCATCTTTGAGCTGTGGAGCCAGATCATGCCGGAACGCGCCATGGCGTGCGCCTTCAACCTCGAGTACCTGCTGGTCGGCGGCAAAGACGCCCGCACCCCGAACAACGAGTACTTCATGTGGTACGACTGGATGGCCGGCGGCTGGGGAGGACGCGCCTCCAAGGACGGTTCCAGCGCCACCGCACCGGTGTTCGGCCCGGGCCTGGCCGTGCAACCTGTCGAGGGCCAGGAACGGCTCTCCCCCGTGCTGACCACCCGGCACGAGATCGCCATCGATTCCGCCGGACCTGGCCGCTACCGCGGCGGGTTGGGCATCGAAAAGGGCGGCGTTCTCACGGACGCATTCGACACGGTGATGAGCTATTGCTGCGACCGCGCCCGTTCGATCACCTGGGGCATCGAGGGCGGGTTGCCCTCGATCCCGCACGGCGTCTGGCTGAACAAGGGCACCGACCAGGAAAAGTTCCTCGGTTCGAACTTCTCCTCGGTGCCGGTCCAGTCCGGCGACTCCTTCACACGGCCCTCGGCTGGTGGCGGCGGTTTCGGAGATCCGTTGCTGCGCACTGCTGATGAAGTCCGCGAAGACGTCATTGACGGCTATGTTTCACTGGACCGCGCGGCCAAGGACTACGGCGTTGTGATCCGCGAGATCGACGTCGAGCTCGATGACTTCGAGATCGACGAGGCAGCCACCGAGGCGCTGCGCACCGAGATCCGGGGCTCGCGGGCCGGCTGGCTCACCGAGGACGCCCACGCGGTGGCCGAGAACTACCGCAACGGCACCACCCCGATGCTGGACGTGATTCGCCGCCACGGCGTCATCCTCGACTGGGGCACCGGCGAACTCTTTGAGAACACCACGGCCGAGTACCGCCGACTGATGGCTCGCCGTTCTTCCTCGCACTGGGTCTAACCCGATCCCGCAGCAACCGTAGTTGGTTCCCCTGCTTGGGTGTGGGGATGCGTGGCACGGCGCCGCCCATCCCCACACGCAGACGGGAGACCCTCGCAACTCCCCCGCCCGTCCGGGGTGCCAGATTCGGTCTTCGACTTTTGCGCCCACAAGGGTTTTCGCCTTATTCGATACTCCCGCAGTACCCCGCATGACCCGTGCCTCACCATCCACGGGCTAGTTCGACACGCTTCACCGGGACCCGGCCGTCTCTCGCGCCGTTTGTTGTCCCTTCCTTGTCATCCACGTCTGGCACCAGGCACGCGGGCCGTTCCCGCAAGAGTGCCGTGCCCGTTTTGAGGAGAAGTACCTTGTCAACGCAATCAACGGCGACCGAGCAGGCCGCAAACACCAGCAAGATGAGCGCAGGCTCGCTCTCCATGGCCTGGTATGGGCTGGTCTCCGCCATGTTCTTCATCTACATCGGCGCTTCCCTGGCCCAGGCCTACGGAACCATCGACACCCTGATCGGCTTGGCGATTACCATCGTGATCTACGGGGCCATCAACCGCATCTTGGCCGGCTATGCGCTGAAGCATGGCCTCACCGTCGCACAGTTCTCGCGCACACTGCTCGGCCGCAAGGGGGCCGTTCTTGCCACGCTGATTTTTGCCGCCACAGCCATCTACTACGCGGTCTTTGAGGGTGCCATCCTCGGCTACGCCTTCCAGACCCAATTCGGCGGGCCCATCCAGCTTTGGTACGCACTCGTGGTGCTCTACACGATCCCGCTGATCGCCGGCGGCATCCAACGCTGGCTGGACAAAATCAACGGTTGGCTGCTGCCCATCTATTGGGGAGGCTTGCTCACCGCGGTCATCTGGGCCGGCATCGCACACCCCAACGGAAACGCCTGGTTGACCCACTCGACCGGCCAGCTGCCCTTCGCCTCCGGCGGCCCCGGATGGCTGGCCACCTGCGCCGCGTTCATGGGCGTGTGGATCCTGATGATGTACACGATGGACTTCGCGGCATTGGGACGCGCCAAGGACGTCAAGTTCCACCAGCGCTACACCTTCGGCTGGCTGTTCTACACGCTGGCCTTTGGCGTCAATTCACTCATCGGCATCTACCTCACCTTCACGGTTCCGGGTGCCGAGGCCACCGAGACCGGTGTCGCCGGTGCACTGGTCCAGCTCATGGGTCCGTTGGGGCTGCTGGTGATCTTTGTTTCGCAGACCCGCATCAATACCGCGAACTATGCGCTGGGCATTTCCAACCTGCGTCAATTCGGTGAAAAGGCACTGCGGTTGCGGTTGCCGTCGCTGGCATGGGTCGGCATCGGGGCGATCATCATTTACCTGCTGATGCTTCTGCCGGTGGTCAAGTACCTTTTGCTGGCGCTGTCATGGCAGGGGGCATTGGTCACTGGCTGGGTTGCCATCGCCCTGGTGCACATCTGGTTCGAGGAACGCAACGGCGCGGCAGTCCGTGCCGGATCCCTGCCGGATGACGCATTCCCTGCTGTCAACCGGGCAGGTGTCACCGCTTGGGTGGTTTCGGCCATCGCCGGCATCGCTCTGATCCAATCAGGAACTGCATGGGGGTCCAACATTGGTTCTCTGATCACTCCGGTGCTGGCCGCACTGATTTACGCGCTGCTGATTCGTGGCGGAAAAACGCAGGCCAAGTCCGCCGCAACGGAATTTGCCGGCCGCTAGAGGTATATATCGCCGTGGTCGAACCGATGCGGGGAACTCCATTGGGGTTCCCCGCATTTCGCGTTGCCGGCTATCCTTCCCGAAACGAACGGCTTTCGCATGTTCGAGATACTTGTTCCCGAAGAGTCCAGACAACGACGATCGCCGAGCGACGGACGGACCGCTGCCCGATCTGCAGCATTCCTATTGCCGCTGGATTTTCTGTCATTGCGTCGCTATCTGGTGACAGCCATCCTGCGTTCGCGCCGTATGACGGTCTCTTGCAAGAACTCACCCAGCAGCGCCTCGAACTGCCCCGCCGGGGTGCCAATTTCCTCCGGATGCCATTGCACGCCCAGGATCCATTCGCCGTGCTCCGACACGGGCACCTCGATGGCTTCAACGATCCCGTCCTCGGCGAGCGCCGAGACGATCAATCCCTCGCCAAGCTCGTCCACGGCCTGGTGGTGCGATGACATGACGGTGGCGTGCCCCGACCCGAGGAAGCCCTGCAACCGCGTCTCGGCCACCAGCATCACCTCGTGTTCGACCATGTCCTCGGCCGAGGTGTGGTCCTTGTGGAAGGAGTCCGCCCCGAGGTCCTCGATGAGGGTTCCGCCGAAGGCCACGTTGAGCAGTTGGGTTCCGCGGCAGATGGCAAGGATCGGACGCCCGGCCGGTCGGGCCGCCCGGATGAGCGCTAGTTCGAGGTCGTCCGCCCTCCGGTCCACCCCGTTGATGCTGGGGTGCCCGGCGCTACCGTAGAGGGCAGGGTCTACGTCCCCTCCCCCGAGCACCAGCACCCCGTCGACCGAGTCGATGTCCACCAGCTCCGCGGCATGCGCCGGGAGGCTTGCCCCGGAGGCATCCAGCAGCAGCGCGCGGCCGCCGGCGGCTTCGATGCCGGCCGCGGCGAGGGCCGCAAGCCTGCCGATGTCGGCACCGTAGGCCTCGTCGTAGGAGCTTGAGTGGATGGGAGCGGTCAGGGCAATCAACGGGAGCGCGTCGGTCATGGAAGAACCCTACCGCCGGGACCCGGGCACCGGCTATTGGTTTCCGTTGAGCGTGTACCAGAGCATCGCAACGTGCAGGGAGGTGCGCGACTCGGCGTCCTCGAGGCTGACCCCCAGCTTGTCCTCGAGCTTTTCCAGCCGGGCGTACAGCGCGGGCCTGCTGAGGAACCCGGTGCGGGCCAGCGCCGACTTGTTGCCCCCGTGCTTGAGGTAGAGCTCGAGCAGCTCAAGGGCCGAGGTGTCCGGCGGATCAAGGATGCCCGCCAGTTCCGCCTCCGCAAAGGACCTGACACGGGCATCGCCCTGCATCAGCGCCAGCAGGCCGTGCAGCCGCACATCGGTGAAACGGTAGAAGGGGCGGGCCTTGGTGTCGAAGGTCGCGACGATCTCGGCGACCTGTGCGGCCTCGTCCAGCCCGCGGGCCGCATCCTTGACGCTTCCCCGGCCGTGCCCGACGCCCGCCGACCAGTCGACGCGCACCTGCCCCCGGGACAGCTGCCGGAAGATGCGCTCGAGCAGCGGCTCCTCGAGCTGCTTGGCACCCACGCCCAGCACCATGCCGATCTGTCCCGATTGCAGGCTGGCACTCAGCGCGGTGGCCCTGGAGGATTCCAGCACCGCAAGCAGCGCCTCCAGCAGTTCGCGTTCGCGCAGCTGCAGCCCGGTGGGGGTCTGCCCGCCGTGCGTGTCCAGGCGCAGGACCACCGGGACGTAGTGCGCCACGTCCGCCAGCCCCAGGGCCATGGAGCGCACCAGCACCTCGTCCGCGCTCAGGGCGTGGGCCTGACGCAGCTCGTGCAACAGGCCGGCCCGCGCCTGGTGCAGCAATTCCTTCTGGTCCCGGCCGGCCAGCCGGGCGATGGACAGGGTTTGGCCGGCGCGTTCCAGCACCATGGCCGCGTCGTCGTCGTCGGCCAGGGCGCCGGGGACCACCAGCCTGCCCCAGCGCTGTCCGCGCACCCCCACGGGCGTCTGCAGCCAGCTTTCCTCCCCGGCCCCGCGGCCGGTGGATTCCAGGTAGCCGACCCGGCGCGAGCGCTCGGCCCAGCGGGCCAGCAGTTCCGCCCGCTCGGTGCCCGAGGCGTCGAAGGCCAGCACCAGGTGCGCCACGTCCTCGAGCACCACCGGCGCCCCGATCAGCCGTGCCGTGCGCGAGACGATCTCTTCCTCGTCCGCGTTCTCCAGGCTCAGCGCGGTGAACACCTCGTGGATGGTGCGCGAGCGCTCGAGCGCGGCGAGCTGGTCGGACACCAGCATGCGGTGCGCGACCTCGGTGATTTCGACGAACCTGACCCGCCGGTGCAGCAGCACCACGGGGAAGTCGATGCGGCTTGCCGCATCGCGCAGGGCGGAGATGGTCGCATCCACGTTCCGACTCACCCCCGGCACCAGCTCCACCAGGATCCCCACCGCACCCGCATTCCGGACCTGGCCGAGGAAGTCCCCCACGCCGACGCCGCCCTCGCCGAAGGCCATGCCGGTGGTGAGCACCAGCTCGCCGCCGGTCAGCAGTTCGGCGAGGTCGGGGGTTTCGGTCACGTGGACCCAGCGCACGGCCGTCCCCAGCAGGTCGAAACCGCTGAGCACCTCCGGGTCCCCCGCCCGCACCACGGCCAATTCCAGGATGCGGGCAATGCTCAGGACGGCAGGAACTGCGGGGGCTTCAACGCTTGAGACGTGGTTCACAAGACATAGTGTATTGCTTCAGGCAAAAGAACTGACACATTGCCAATGTCGCGCACGTGACCCAGCCGACACAATTGAACCAGGAACACCGTGAAACACCGTTTCACCACCATGTCTTGAAAGGACACCTCCACGTGCAGACTCTCGCTCACTGGTCCAACGGCGCCACCCTCGAAGCCCCGGCCGACTCCCGCTACGCCGATGTCATGAACCCCGCCACCGGCGAGGTCAGCTCCCGCGTTGCACTGGCCAGTGCCGAAACCACCGCCGAGGTCATCGCCGCGGCCCACGCAGCATTCCCGGGATGGCGCGACACCTCGCTGACCCGCCGCGCACAGATCCTCTTCAACTACCGCGAACTGCTGAACAAGCGCAAGGGCGAGCTCGCCGCGATCATCACCGCCGAGCACGGCAAGGTGCTTGACGACGCCATGGGCGAAATCGCCCGCGGCCTCGAGGTCGTCGAGTACGCCTGCGGCATCCCGCACCTGGTCAAGGGCGGCTACACGGAGAACGCCTCCACCAAGATCGACGTCCACTCGATCCGCCAGCCGCTCGGCGTTTCGGCCATCATCTCCCCGTTCAATTTCCCGGCCATGGTGCCGATGTGGTTCTTCCCGATCGCCATCGCCGCCGGCAACGCCGTCGTCCTGAAGCCAAGCGAGAAGGACCCGACCGCAGCACAGTGGATGGCCGAGCTCTGGAAGGAAGCCGGCCTTCCGGACGGCGTCTTCAACGTCGTGCACGGCGACAAGGAATCGGTCGACACCCTGCTGACCGACCCGCGCGTCTCCTCCGTCTCCTTCGTGGGCTCGACCCCGATCGCCCAGTACGTCTACGCCACCGGCACCGCCCACGGCAAGCGCGTCCAGGCCCTCGGCGGCGCCAAGAACCACATGCTGGTCCTCCCGGATGCGGACCTCGACCTGGCCGCCGACGCCGCCGTCAACGCCGGCTTCGGCGCAGCGGGCGAACGCTGCATGGCCATCTCCGCCATCGTCGCCATCGACTCGATCGCCGACGAACTCGTCGAGAAGATCGCCGAGCGCACCCGCACCCTTCGCGTCGGCGACGGCACCCGCGGCTGCGACATGGGCCCGCTGGTCACCGCCGCACACCGCGACAAGGTCGCAGGCTACATCGACGCCGGCGAGGCCGCAGGCGCCACCATGGTGCTCGACGGCCGCAAGGTCAACCCGGACGCCGACGGCGAGGGCTTCTTCTTGAACCCGACCCTCTTCGACAACGTCACCACCGACATGACGATCTACACCGACGAAATCTTCGGCCCGGTCCTCTCCGTGGTCCGCGTCGAGTCCTTCGACGAGGGCATCGAGACCATCAACGCCAACCCGTACGGCAACGGCACCGCGATCTTCACGAACGACGGCGGCGCCGCACGCCGCTTCGAGAACGAGATCCAGGTCGGTATGGTTGGCATCAACGTGCCGATCCCGGTACCGATGGCCTACTACTCCTTCGGCGGCTGGAAGAACTCGCTCTTCGGCGACACCCACGCATACGGCGCCGAGGGCATCAACTTCTTCACCCGCGGCAAGGTTGTCACCTCCCGCTGGCTCGACCCGAGCCACGGCGGCCTGAACCTCGGCTTCCCGCAGAACGCCTAGGCTCAAAGAACCGTCAGAAAGGGCAATCCCATCATGAGCACCGATGTGAGCACCGAAACCATCACCGCGGAGCAGATCGCAGCGGGCGCGCGCGCCCACGAGCTTGACCGCGCACACGTCTTCCACTCCTGGCAGGCGCAGGGTCCGTTCGACCCGATGACCATCATCAAGACCGAGGGCTCCTGGGTCTGGGACGGGGCGGGCAACAAGCTGCTCGACTTCTCCTCGCAGCTGGTCAACACCAACATCGGCCACCAGCACCCGAAGGTCGTCGCGGCGATCCAGGAGCAGGCTGCGCAGATCTGCACCATCGCCCCGCAGTACGTCAACGACGCACGCTCGGAAGCAGCGCGCCTGATCGCCGAGCTGACCCCCGGCGACCTGAACCGCATCTTCTTCACCAACGGCGGCGCAGACGCCAACGAGCACGCGATCCGCATGGCCCGCGTGCACACCGGCAAGCACAAGGTGCTTTCGGCGTACCGCAGCTACCACGGCGGCACGCACCTGGCAGTGAACGTCACCGGAGACCCGCGCCGCGTGGCCTCCGACAACGCCACCGACGGGGTCGTGCACTTCTTCCCGGCCTACCCGTACCGCTCCTACTTCAACTCCACCACGGAGGCCGAAGAGACGCAGCGCGCGCTGCGCCACCTGGAAGACACCATCATCTTGGAGGGCCCGAGCAACATTGCGGCGCTGATCCTCGAATCGATTCCGGGCAGCTGCGGCATCTACGTGCCGCCGGCCGGCTACATGGAGGGCGTGCGCGAGCTGACCACCAAGTACGGCATCGTCTTCATCGCCGACGAGGTCATGGCCGGCTTCGGCCGCGCCGGAAAGTGGTTCTCCGTGAACCACTGGAACGTGACCCCGGACCTGCTCACCTTCGCCAAGGGCGTGAACTCCGGCTACGTTCCGCTCGGCGGCGTGGCGATCTCGGATGCCATCTTCGAGACCTTCCGCGACCGCGTCTACCCGGGCGGCCTGACCTACTCCGGCCACCCGCTGGCATCCGCCGCGGTGGTCGCGACCATCCACGCGATGAAGGAAGAGGGCATGGTGGAGAACGCCGCCCGCATCGGCGAAGACATCATCGGCCCGGCCCTCGACGAGCTCAAGGCGAAGCACCCCTCCGTGGGCGATGTCCGCGGAACCGGCTGCTTCTGGGCCGTCGAACTGGTCACCAACCGCGAGACCCGCGAGCCGATGGCACCCTACGGCGGATCCTCGCCGGCCATGGCAGCAGTGACCGGCGCGTTGAAGAAGGCCGGCATGTTGCCGTTCGTGAACTTCAACCGCATCCACGTGGTTCCGCCGCTGAACATCAGCGACGAGGACCTGCGCGCGGGTCTGGCCATGCTTGACGAGGCATTGTCGGTGGCCGACACCTTCGTCGAAGCCTAAACAACGCTGAAGTAAACGGCTGGCCTGGTGCCCGGGGTTTTCCCGGGCACCAGGCCAGTTGTCGTTTGCGGTGTCGGCCGGGGCGGCCGTTTCCGACCCAGCGCCATCGTGCCCGGGCCGCGTGTCACCGTGAATGGCTCCCATGCTCCCGGCCTAGGCTGGTGCCCATGCGCCTGACAAAAATGCATCTCACCACCGGAATCATGGCAGCAATTGCCCTGGGCCTGGCAGGGTGCTCGACCCCCGCACCGGCTACCGACCCGGTCCGCGGCCAGGCATGGTTTGATGCCGTTCTTGACGACGAGCACAAGGACGAGGAAAACACGTCCTCCGGAGGCGGGACCGTCGGCGCCACCATCACCATCACCGACGTGAAGGCCGGATGGTACGCCTTCGACATGGCTTGCCAGGGAGTCAACGAAGCAACGTTCACCATCAGCCATTCGGAAGAGGCCCTGGGCGAGGGACAGATCGGTTGCGACGGTTCCGGATTCGTCACCTCGACGATGGAGCTCCCCTCAGGCGAGATATCGGTGACCGCCACCGGCACCGACCCTTCCACCTGGTGGGCGGCCCGCCTGCGCCCCACCGCCGCGCCGACCCCGTAGCACCCTCCGGCTGGTGGCGGGAGGATGCACTCATTCGGGGCGTTCCGACCAAGCACACGAGTCGAGGGAGCCGGCGAAACCATACGCCCAAAGGTGCATGTGGAAGCAATAGCGGTGTTGCTACTATGGGCGAATGTACCTGCCCGTCGATTTCCTGACTCCGCTGCTCTACGTGGCCGCTGCAGGCATCTTCGCGGTTTTCGCAATCCCGTTGGGCATTGGCGCCCTGGTCCGCTGGAAGAAGTTCCGCGCCGATGCCGATGGTTTGCAAACCTATGCGCGCCGCAGGGATCTGCAGGTCCATTCCGGCGTGGCAATCCTTGGCGTGGCACTGGTGCTCGCTGCTTCGGTCACCGCGGCCATCGGCTGGGACGAGTCGCGCCGGAACCTCAGCTCCAATGTGGAAGCACGCTATGAGGTCAGCGAAGTGACGATGACCAGCTGGAACGGCACGTGGGCCGAGGTCGACCTGGTCGACGGCAAGGGCCGCCCCGCCAGCGGGATAGGAGTGCTCCTTGGCCCGGACCACGAACCGGAACTCTTGGACCCTGCATCTGAGACCGGTTCCCCCACAGATCCCGAGCCCGCCCTGGATCTGCGCTAGCCCTGCGACGTGCGGGAAATTTTCAGGGCCGCCGCCGCGAGAAGCAGGCAACCGCCGGCAACGACGGAAACAAACAACGATGCTGCCACCGTGATGCCCAGGCTCCCCGTCAGCGCACCAAGGCCCACGACCGGAGCGGCACTTCCCAGGTACGTCACCACGTAGACGGAGCTGAACACCCTCGCGCTTTCCTGAGCCGGCAGGCTCACCGAAAGGCGGTGGAAGGCCGACTGGAACGCAATGCCCTGTGCGATTCCCGCACCCAGCATGGCCAGGCAAAGCATCCACAACAGCCCGGATTCGGCGGAAACCACGATGAGGACCGACGAGACGCCCATGCCGACGAGTGCTCCGGGCAACGAAGAGCCACGCGCCGGCGCCACCAGCTGGATCCCTGCGGACCCCAGCAGCACCAGGGAGGCCAGCGTCCCCGTGCCCACGGCGGAATGGACGCCCGTTGCGTGGGCAAAGTACCCGGGGCCGAGTGACAAGCAAAACCCGAAGAGTGCGAAGCTGAGGAACCCGACGAGCGAAGTCACCCAGAACTGGGAGCGAACCGTTTCGGTGAGGCGCGGTTTTTGCGGTTTCAGTACGGAATATTCACCAGGCGTCGGCGCGATGGCCGGGCGTGCGCGGACCAGGCACAGGGGAACCAGCATGGCCGCCATCAGCAGCGCATGCACGATGAAGGGAGTCCGCGTGGGCTCGCCATAGGCGGCAAGAAATCCACCCACAATGGGGCCCAGCGCCACGCCGCCTGTGGAGGCCAACAGCGTGAAGCGGCTGGCCCAACGCGGGTGCCGGGGCAGCAGTTCCCGCAGTGCCGCGCCGCTTGCGCCGATGGCCATGGCCACGGCCGCCCCTTGAAGCGAACGGCCAACCATCAGCGCACCCAACCCGTCCGCAGTTGCGAAGACGACTTCACCGCCCAGCCCCACGACCACGGCAAGCACCAAGGCCGCACGTCGGCCAAGGTGGTCCGACCAGTGGCCATACAGCACCAGCCCCAGGATCAGGGCAATGACGTAGGAGGAAAACGTCAGGGTCACCGCGAAGGGCCCCAGACCCAGGCGTGATTGCAACAACGGATAGAGCGGTGTTGCAAGGTTGGCTCCCACCAACAGCAACGCCGTGGCAAAGATTGTCAGCACCAACCGTGCCGGAATGCTCGCATTCCATCCGCGGACGCCGGGAACGTCCGCAAGCGGACGCATGGCAAGTTCACTGAATACCGTCATCGCGCATCTCCTGGAGTCTTGGCTCGCGCACCACACGCCGAGGATCGCCCGACGCACTGTCACAGAGATTCTGGCAGTACTTGATGCCTATAATTCAACTAATCAGCAATCACTGATCATGATGATTAGATTTGATGCTTTGACGAGCAGAATGGGATGCAGCGTGAGCGTACTGGATGAGATCGAAGTCGGGATACTGCTTCACCTGCTCGAAGACCCCCGAACACAAATCGGCGATATTGCGGACTCGCTGGGGGTTGCTCGAAATACCGTTTCCTCTCGCATGCGTCGCCTGGAGAGCCGCAATGTGCTTCGGTCCGGCGGGCGTGACGTGGACCTGAGCGCCTTGGGCTTCGATGTCCTGGGCTTCATCACCCTGGAAGTGGCGCACCGTGAACTTGATCCGGTGCTCACGGCGTTGCGGTCCTTGGATCGCGTGTTGGAAGTCCATGAGATCTCGGGACGAGGCGATGTGTGGTGCCGCGTCGTCGCCCAGGACACCAAGGACCTGCACCGCACCCTGCGTTCGATCCTGCGCATCCGCGGAGTGCTTCGCACCGAGACCTCACTGGCACTCAAGGAACACCTCCCCTACCGGATTCAGCCGCTCCTACAGGGCCTGATCAAGCCCGCGCGATAAATCAACGTGGCGATCGCATGGCCAAAACCCAGTTGATCCGTCGAAAGCACTGATCCCGGAACCCTGTTGGGACGACGCGAACGGGTCGGCATTCAATACCCACGGCTGGTACCTGCGGATGGGAAACGGGTGGGCGACCTCCTCCCTGGGACTTAGTTCGGCTTCCGGAACATAAACCCCAAGTCCGATGCGCCTTGTGCCCCCGGTTTTCTAGGCTGGAAGCATGACAAGTACCGTTCTGCTCTCCCCCGCGGCCTCCAACCGGCGCAAAATGCTCGGCTTGGCCTCCACAACAGTATTGGCGGGCCTCGCCATGACCGGTTGCTCGGCCCTGGGCATCGAATCGAAGTACGACAAGACCTCCAGCTACGAATTCGCGACCGGAAGCGAGGGCAAGGAAAAGGACGTCGTCCCTGCCTGGGCTCCGGATCAGGCAACGGAGTTGAAGGAAGTCCAGCGGACCACTGGCAACGAACGCATCCTGCGCATGAAATATGCCGGCTCGTTGCCCGAATCCTGCATCGCTCTGGGCACAGCCGGGAAGCCGACGGCCGAGGAACTTGCCTCGGGCTTGAAGGCCGAGCCGGGCGTCAAGCCCGAGGACATCGCCGGCGTCGTGGCCATGCAATACCAAACGCCGTTGCTGAGCGCCGAATGGTGGCAGACGGGCAAGGAAAACCAGAGCACCCATCTATGCGGCAAGTGGTGGATTTCCCAGGAGTCCGGAGTCCTCTACGCCTTCTCACCCGAACAGCAGGGCATTGCCGAGCCGGTTCTGGCGGAACAGGCGGCAAAGCAGCGGGCGGAAGCGAAATAGCAAAGGCGTTGCCATCGGTGCCGTGGAAAACGACGGCGAAGACAACGCCTTTGCTGGGAGGGAACGAGGCAGTTAGCCGTTGATGACCTGCGGCTGGCCCAGGGCCTTGAGCCCGTCGACGCCGAACTCGACGCCGTAGCCCGAGGTCTTGGCGCCGCCGAACGGGATGCGCGGATCCACGCCACCGTGGCTGTTGATCCACACGGTGCCGGCCTGCAGGCGTGCGGCAACCTCGCGCGCGGCATCGCGGTCGGACGACCATACGGAGGCACCCAGCCCGACGTCCAGGGCGTTGGCCAGCTGGACGGCCTGCTCGATCGAGTCGACCTTGACGATCGGGAGGACCGGGCCGAACTGTTCCTCGATGACCAGCGGGTTGTCGGTGGCGATGTCCGCGATCAGCGTGCTCGGGTAGAAGTAGCCCGGCTGTTCCGCCTGCGGGTTGGCGCCGAGCAGCACGCGGGCACCGGAGCCGGTGGCCTTGCGGACCAGGGAATCGACGATGTCGTACTGGGCCTTGTTCTGCAGCGGGCCCAGCACGTTCGCCTCGTCCAGGCCCACGCCCATCGGCATGTTCTTGGCGACCTCGATCAGCGCCTCACAGACCTCTTCGTAGATGTCGGCGTGCACGTAGAGGCGCTTGAGCGCGGCGCAGGTCTGGCCCGTGTTGATGAACGCGCCCCAGAACAGTCCCTCGGCGATGGCCTTCGGGTCCGCGTCGGGCAGCACGATGCCCGCGTCGTTGCCGCCCAGTTCCAGGGTCAGGCGCTTCACGGTGTCCGCGGAGGAGCGGATGATGGCCTTGCCCGTGGCCGTCGAGCCGGTGAACATGACCTTGTCGATGTCCTTGTGGGTGCTCAGCAGCTGGCCCACGTCGCGGCCGCCGGCGACGACATGCAGGACGCCCTCGGGCAGCACCTGGTTGATGACGTGGACCAGGGCCAGCACGCTCAACGGGGTGTATTCGCTGGGCTTCATCACCACGGTGTTGCCCATGCGCAACGCCGGGGCCAGCTGCCAGACACTGATCATCATCGGCCAGTTCCACGGGCCGATCGCACCGACGACGCCGAAGGGGCGGTAGTGCATCTCGGCGTAGGTGGTTCCGTCGTCCACGATGACCTCTGCCTCGAGGTCGAAGGCGGCGGCGGCACGCAGCCAGGCCACGGAGCCGCCGACCTCGAAGCGGGCGTTCGGGCCGTTCAGCGGCTTGCCCTGCTCGCGCGAGAGCAGATGCGCCAGCGCCTCGGCGTTTGCCTCGATGGCATCGGCAGCCTGGTTCATCAGGGCGCGGCGCGCCGTGTGGCCCAGCGCGTCCCATTCCGGCTGCGCCGCATGGGCGGCGGCGATTGCCGCCTCGAGGTCCGCGACCTCGTGTTCCGGAGCGCGGCCCACCAGCTCGCCGGTGGCCGGGTCGAGGATTTCGCGGCCCCCGCTGGCAGGCTGGATGGCGGCAAGCAGTTCGTCCGCGGTGGCGTAGGTGGCGACGGTGTTGGTTTCGGTGCTCATGGATCGTTCCCTTTTCTTGTCTCTTGGATTGCCGGAAGTCTTGCTTGTGGAAGTGGTCGTTGAAGGGTTTTCGGTTCAGCGCTGCGTTGTCACGCCTGCTTCGGTTTCATCTTCGGACAGGTCGCCGCCGTGCCCAACGCCCGCGTAGATCGCCGGTTGGGTGGAGCGCAACCTGAACGCCCACAGCAGGCCGAGGACGCCCGGAACCACCACGAGTGCGGGAAGCAGCCAACCCAGGACGCTGGCGCCTTCCAGGCCGATCAGCACGTCGAAGTTCGCCACGATCGCCCCGAAGAGCACAACGAGTGCGATCCCGGCGATCAGCGGCGCCACCTGGGTGGTCCACTTTCCCAGTCCGTGCGGTTCGCTGCGGAAGTAGCCGATCACTGCGAAGCTGGTCAGCGCCATGAGCATGACGAGCCCGAAGGCACCGGTGTTGGTGAGCCACGTGAACAGCGTGAACACAGGGAACATGATGTCCGCTCCCGCTCCGGCGATGGCGAAGACCACCAGGACCACCAGTGCAAGCACCGACTGGGTCAGCGACCCAACCACGGGGGCGTGGGTGCGAGGGTTGGTCTTGGCCATGGCCGCAGGCAGCACGCCCTCGCGGCCCAGCGAGAAGAGATAGCGGGCCACCACGTTGTGGAAGGCAATCAACGCAGCGAGCAGGCTGGTGATGAACAGTATGTTCCCGAGGGTGACGAACCACCCCGGGGTGTGGGCGGCGAGGAAGCCGAAGACCAGACCCGGACCGGCGGCCGAATTTTCGATGACCGCGCTGTGCCCTTCGCCTACCGCCATGGCCCACGCGGAGAACGCGTAGAAGACACCGATGATGCCGATCGCGATCAGCGTTGCCCGGCGCGGGGTGGTCTTGGGGTCCTTGACCTCTTCGCCGTAGATGGCTCCGGATTCAAATCCCATGAACGCGGCAATGCTGAAGGCCAATGCGGCGCCGACGCCTGCCGTGAAAAGGCTTGACGGTTGCAGCGACTCGGTGGAGATCCCCTCCGGGGCGACCTTGAGCGCCAGCACGTCGTAGACGATGACGACGAGGAATTCGCAGGCAACGACGATGCCCAGCACCTTGGCGGAGAGGTCCACCTTGTTGACGCCAAGCACAGCCACGACGGCCCAGCCGATCAGGGCGCAGATCCACCAGGGTGTTGAAAGTCCGAATGTGGTGGTGAGGAAATCGGCCATGGCGAAGCCGAACATCCCGTAGATGCCGATCTGCATGGCGTTGTAGCTGACCAGTGCCACCCATGCCGCGCCGATGCCGGCCGGCTTGCCCAGCCCTCGGGCCACGTAGGCGTAGAAGGCGCCGGCGTTCTGCACGTGCTGGCTCATGGCCGTGTATCCCACGGCAAACACCAACAGCACAATGCCGAGCACGACGAAGGAGAGCGGGATGCCGAGCACCCCGGTGACCGCGTAGTTGCTGGTGACGCCGCCGGCGACGACCGTCAGCGGCGCCGAGGCCGCGATGATCATGAACACCAGCGCCGGCACGCCAAGCGTGCGTTTGCCCAGGCTCGGTGCCTGGGTGTCCATTGATTCGGTTGATGTTGCCATGGGATTCCTCCTTGAACCGTGATGCCCTACCAGCGTGCGCCCTGGCGGGGCGTAACGGCTTGGCTTTGCGTGAGCGGCACTTGCCGATTCGTGCAGGGTTATCCGGCGGCCTCCCGTTCGGGCGGGCGGGACACCGTCCTGAAACCGCAGTGGCTGCTCGATGAATCCGGCGAATTCCGGCTCCGGGCCGCCACCCGGTAGCGGTTGCAATACGATTCGTGGCAGAGGAACGATCCCCCGCGCATGACGCGGCCCTCGCCGAAGGGAGGACCCTGCGGTTCGAGTTCCGGGCTTCGCTTGTAGTAGCGGGGAAGGAACCAGTCGGCGCACCATTCCCAGACGTTGCCCGACATCTGCCACAGCCCGTACCCGTTGGGTTCGAAGGAACGCGCCGGCGCCGTGGCGCCGTACCCGTCATCCACGGTGTCCAGGTGCGGGAAGCTTCCCTGGAAGATGTTGCACCGGTGCCGGTTTCCGGGGGTGAGTTCGTTCCCCCACGGATAGCGTGCACCCTCCAGGCCGCCGCGGGCCGCGTATTCCCACTGGGCCTCGGTGGGCAGCGCCCGCCCTGCCCACTCGCAATAGGCCAGCGCGTCGTTCCAGCTGATGTGGACAACCGGGTGGTCGTCCGCGGCGGAGGAGCCCGGGCCCAGGGGCTCGCGCCAGCTTGCGCCCGGCACGTTGACCCACCACTGCAGGCCGGCCACCCGGCGGCTCCCCGCGGGCCATGCATCTTCGCTTCCCAGCTGCAGGTGGAACACCGCCGAGGAACCGTAGCGTTCGGCCTCCGTCACGTGTCCTGTCTGCTTCACGAACTGCGCGAACTGCAGGTTGGTGACGGCAACGGCGTCCATCCCGAATTCGGCGACCGCCACCCGGTGCACCGGGGTTTCCCCGTCGTCCGGGTAGCCCTCCGCAAAGTGGTCGCCCATCAGGTAGCTGCCGGCCGGCACGCGGGCCTGCTCGATCCCGTGCCGCGGCATGCCGTCCGGTGCGGTCCCCGGACCGGCGGCTGTGGCCGCGGCCTGGGCTGCCGGCCGGGCCGCGGGTTCTCCGGGGCTCGGCGCGGGCTGGCAGCACGACACGTGGTTCTCCTTCTGGGGACGAGGTTGGATCGGAATTGCTTCTGTGGCCAGGCTATGCGGCGAAGGTCGGCGTGGGTGCAAGGTCGCACACCCGCGCCATTTCCTCCAGCAGCGCGTTCTCCAGGGTCCGCTGCAGCTCGGCCGCCTGCGGCTGCCCGGCGACGTTGCGCAGTTCCCCCGGATCGGTGCGGTGGTCGTACACCTCGATGCCGGGGGCCCCGAAGTACCTGGTCAACCGCCCCTCGGCGGTCACCACGCTGCGCATGCGAACCGGCGCCGGCAGCCCGTCGATGGAGAACGGCTGGTCCTCCTCGATCAGCACCGCCTCCCGTATCGTATCGGTCGAGCCGTCCAGCAGGGGCTGCAGGCTGCGGCCCTGGATCCCGTGGAACGCACGCACCCCGGCCATCTCGAGCATGGTGGGGGCCAGGTCGGCCGTCGAGACCAGGGCATTGCTGCGCCGTTGTGCGCTGCCGCGCGTCCCCGGGATGCGGATGGCCAGCGGCACCCGGGTCACGGATTCGTAGTGGACGAAGTGCTTGAGCATCAGCCCGTGGTCCCCGAACATGTCCCCGTGGTCGGAGGTGAACACGACGATGGTGTCCTGGTCCTGGCCCGAGTCCTCCAGCGCCGCCAGGATCCGGCCGACCTGCGCGTCCATGAGCTCGATCAGTCCGTACTGGGCGGCAACGGCGCGGCGGTACTGGTCCTCGGAGACGGCGAAGGCCATCGTCGCGTCGGAATTCGGGGTTCCGCGCCCGGCGATCATCGTGCGGATGTGTTCGGGCGAATCGCTGTGGTCCTGCTCGAACCCGTTGGGCAGCTCCATGACCGCCGGGTCGTAGAGCCCCGCGTACTCCTCGGGCGGCGCAAAGGGGTGGTGCGGGTCGGGGAAGGAGACGAAGAGGAAGAACGGGTCCTGCGACGCCGCGGCCGCCTTGATCCGTTCGGCGGCCCGCTCCCCCACGTAGGTGCTCGGGTGGACGTCGACGGGAATCGAGGTGGTGTAGACCTGGTCCCAGCCCGTCGGCGGCTTGGCGCTGGCCTCCGGCCCGCCGAGCACGCGCGGGTCCACGCCGCGATCGCGTGCCCAGTGCACCCAGTGGCCGCCCGGGGCATCGCCGTGGCCGATCACCAGGTCGACCTCCTGGTAGCCGTAGTAGTCCTCAGGCATGCCGACGAAGCCGCGCTCGTGGCGCTCCCGGTTTTCCCACTGGTCCCAGCCGGTCTCCCGCGTGCGTCCCACGGCCCGGGCCGTGCGGACGTCGATGAGCCCGGGGTCGGTGTCCCGGATCTGTTCGGCCTGCTCGGGTTCGAAGTCCCACCCCATGTTCTGGTGGTGGAGCTTGCCCACGGCCGCGGTCCGGTACCCGGACTGCGCCAGCGAGCGCACAAAGGTGGAGCTGTCCGGGTCCAGCGAGATCCCGTTGCACCGGGTGCCGTGCACCGAGGGCCAGCGCCCGGTCAGCAGGCTGGCGCGGTTGGGCATGCAGGTCGGGTTGGCGACGAAGGCGCGGTCGAACACCGCGGCGTCGCTTGTCAGCCGGTCGAGGTTCGGGGTGCGGACCTCGGTGTTGCCGTTGAACCCGAGGTGGTCGGCGCGCAGCTGGTCGGCGATGATGAAGACGATGTTCGGCCGGCCGGCCGTCGTCTCTGGGCCTGCCGTCATGACTGGGCCTGGCGGATCAGCGAGAGCGTGCGGGTGCGCAGCTCGGCGAACCGGGGCAGGGCGCGGGTGCCGATCTGTTCCCGCCCGCCGGGCAGGTCCACGTCGATGATGTCCAGAACCCGGGCCGGCTTGGAGCCGATGGCCACGATCCGGTCCGAGAGGTACACGGCCTCGTCGATGTCGTGGGTGACCAGCAGGATCGTCATGCCGAAGTCCTCGCGGATCTTCAGGCACAGGTCTTCGAGCTCGAAGCGGGTCTGCGCGTCGACCGAGGCGAACGGCTCGTCCATGATCAGGATCTCGGGGCGGTAGGCCAGCGCGCGGGCGATCGCCACGCGCTGCTGCATGCCGCCGGAGAGCTGCCACGGGTACTTGTGGTCTGCGGCGGCCAGCCCGACGGCGGCCAGCGCGGTGTCGCAGCGGGCCTTGAGCTCGGCCGGGTCCAGGCGCAGGTGGCGCAGCGGCAGCACCAGGTTCTTGCGCACGGTCAACCACGGCATGAGCGAGCGCGAGTAGTCCTGGAAGACCAGCGCCATCTCCGGCGGCGGCCCGGAGATCGCCCGGCCGTCGATGCTGATGGTTCCGCCGGTGCTCGGGTGCAGGCCGGCCAGGCACTTGAGCAGGGTGGTCTTGCCGACGCCGGAGGGCCCGACGATGCACATGATCTCGCCGGCCTCGGTGGAGAACGTGAGGTCACCGATGATGTGCGCGGCGGCCGGGCCGGAGCCGTAGCTCTTGGCCAGCGACTGGACCGTGAGTCGCGGTGTTGCAGTTGAGGTTTCCATGGGTTCCTCCGAACCTGAGCGAGCCGAACGGCGGGAAGTGTGGATGGGTGTGCTGTTGTCGGGTGCCCGGTTTTCGGGTGCCGTGTTTTCGGAGACCTTGGTGCTCATGCGGCACGCTCCACCCGGCGGGAGCCGACGTACCAGCGCAGCACCCGTCCCTTGATGAGCTCGAAGACGATGTTCACCAGGAAGCCGATGGCGCCGAGCAGCAGGATGCCCGCCCACATGTCGGCGGACATGAAGGACTGCTGCGCCAGCAGCGTCATCGCCCCGATGCCCTGGGAGGACCCGAGCATCTCGGAGGCGATCATGACCACGAAGCTCACCTGCAGGCTGACCTGCATCCCGGAGAAGATCTGCGGGCCGGCCGCGGGCAGGTACACGCGCACCATCCGTTCGGCCGGGGTGAGCCGGTAGACGGAGCAGACGTCCTTCAGCGAGCCGTCGAGGCCGCGGATCCCGTCCATCGTGGCGATGAGCGTGGGGAAGAACGCGGCCAGCGCGATGTTGGCCACGCGCATTTCCGGGCCGAAGCCGATCAGCGTGATGACGATCGGGATCATCGCCACCGGCGGGATGCCGCGGAAGAAGTGGATGGTCGGCTCGAACATCCAGCGGATGGTCGGGACCATCGCCAGCACGAAGCCGACCAGCACGCCGGCCGCGATGCCGATCAGGAACCCGGTGAACAGGTTGCCCATGCTCAGCAGCACGTCGGACTTGAAATGCTCGAAGAGCCACAGGTCGGCGAAGCGCTCCATGATCCGGCTCAGCGGCGGGAAGAAGGCGTTCGTCGAGTTCTCCGACAGCGTCCACCAGGCGACCAGCGCCGCCACGGGGCTCGCGATGCCCAGCAGGACCAGCAGCATCTTGTTTTTGGACATCATGTTTTTCACAGCGATACCTCCCGGTGGGACGGGTGCCAGTGCAGCGCCTTGGCTTCGGCCCACGAGCTGGTCCAGTGGAAGACGAGCCCCAGCATGCCCAGCACGATCACCAGGGCGTAGAGCGTGGAGAAGTTGCCGGCGGCCTGGGCCTGGTAGATCGAGCGGCCGAGGCCCGGGGCGCCGCCCAGCAGCCCGGCAACCACGGCGATGACCAGCGCGGTGGGCGCGGCCACCCGCATGGCGGTGCCGATGAACGGGCTGGCGCTGGGCAGCACGATCCGCGCCTTGATCTCCATCGGCGTCATGCCGAAGGAGCGGGCGGTGGCCAGCGCGACGGGATCGGTGTCCTGGACGCCGGAGGCCGTCTGCATGACGATGGCCAGCGAGCAGCCGAACGCGACCAGCACGAAGGCCATGGGCCAGGTCGGGCCCAGCACCATGACGGCCAGCGGCAGGATGACGATCGGCGGGATCGGCTTCAGGAACTCGAAGACCGCCAGGGTCAGCGACCTGAGCACCGCCGAGGTGCCGATCAGGATGCCCAGCACGATCCCCAGCACCGCGCTGAAGACCAGGCCGGCCAGGGCGATGAGCACGGTGACCGACAGCTCGGCCCAGAACTCCTGGGTCCCCAGCAGCGCGGCCAGCTTGCCGGCCGTCTCGAACACCGAGGGAACCGCGTCGCCGAAGAGCTGCGCGGCCGCGACAACCTGCCAGGCCACCAGCACGATCACTGCGCCGAGGGCGCCCAGCAGGGTCCGGGTGCTGCGGGAATCGCGCTGGGGCAGGACCAGCAGGCCGTTGGGCGTGCGGCTATTTGTCGCTGAGGATGAGGCTGTCATCGATCTTCACCTCTTCCGGCAGGAACCCGAGCTCGGCCAGGCGGGTGTCGACGCGCTGGATGTCGGCGAACCGGACCTCGGTCGGCCAGTAGGTCAGTGCCGAGTTCTTCAGGACCTCCAGCGGGGTGTCGGTCAGCTTGGCGGCGATCTCCAGGGCCTCGTCGTGGTGCTCGTTCGCGTAGGCATTGGCCTTGTTGATGGCGCGGGCAAAGGCCTTCAGCTGCTCGGCCTTCTTGGTCGCCGTGGATTCCCCGGCGACGTAGAGGCCGACGGCGCCCTTTTCGAAGAACTCGACGCCCGGCGAGGAAACGACCTTGCCGCCGTCGGCAACGGCCTTGGAGGTGAACGGGGCCACCAGGCCCGCGGCGTCGACGCGGCCCTGCTTCAGGGACTGCACCGCGGAGGAGAAGTCCAGGACGATCCAGTTGATCTTGGACGGGTCCCCGCCGGCCTGCTTGACCGCATTCGAGATGGTGACCTCAAGCTGGGCCTTGCGCGCCGGCACCGAGATCGTCTTGCCCTCCAGCTCGCCGACCGAGGTGATCGGCGAATCCTTGCCGACGATCAGCGCGGTGTCGTCGACCAGCGTCAGGTCGCTCTTGCCCATGGCGTCGTCGCTGTAGCCGTCGGCGGCCGCCACGATCTTCAGCGGCACGCCCTGGGACAGCGCGTTGAACATCGGGATCGAGGGGGTGTAGGTCAGGTCCAGCTGGCCGCTCTGGGCGGCCGCCACTCCGGCGGGCGGGTTGGCGACCACGGAGGTTTCGACGGTGAGGCCTTCGTCCTTGAAGTAGCCCTTCGTCTTCGCCAGCTCGATGGCCGCGTCGGAGGTCAGGCCGATGGTGCCGACCTTCAGGGTGGTGCTGCCGCCGGGCGTGGGTGCCGCGGCGGGTTCGTTTCCGGTGCTGCAGGCGGCCATTGACAGGGTCAGCGAGCCCACGGCGAGCAGGGCCATTGAACGTAGGGAAAGTTTCACTTTTGCTCCTGGAGTGTTGGCGCCGCCACGGAGGCGGCGCGTGGTGATTTGGTGGGGCAGGCGTTGCGGGAGAACGGTTCGTTCACAACGCCGAATAGACGAGACTGCCGTTGGAAATCGTGTGGGTCGTCGGGTTGTCGCGCAGTGCGCGGACATCGTCGGCAACCGGTTTTTCGAGAATGCAAAGGTCGGCGAGGTAACCGGCGGCAAGGCGCCCCTTGCGGTCCTCGGAGTGGTCCTGCCACGCGGGGTGGATGGTCATCATCTCCAGCGCCTGTCGGAAGCCGACCCGCTCGGGGTCGTCGGTGGCGCCCGGGCCGGCCGTGGTGTCCCGGGTGACGGCCGCGATGACCGATTCCCGCCAGTCCGGCGTGGTCACCGGCGCGTCCGAGGCGATGTTCGTCGGCACTCCCGCCGCCAGCAGCGAGGACAGCGGCTGCTGCCCGTCGAACCTTTCCGCGCCCAGGATCTTCTTCATCAGGGCCCCGGCCTCCGAGCGGATGGTCGGGTTCGTGCTGAGGCCGACGCCGTGGCGCTGGAACCTTGCGATGGTTTCCCGGTCCTTGAAGGCGCCATGGATGATGTAGTGCCGTGCGTCGCGTGGGTTTTTCCCCTGGGCATCGGCGATGGCGGCGATGGCGGCGTCCGTCGTCGCGTCGCCCGTGGCGTGGATTCCGGCCTGGAGTCCGCCCTCATGGATGCGGTCGATGATCTTGCGGAGTTCTTGCTCGCGCTCGGCATCGGAATTCCCGACGATGACCATGCTTCCGTGGTTGTGGCCGCAAGGGGTCTCGTAGGGTTCGCTCATCCACGCGGTGCCGGAACGCGGGATGCCGTCGGCGAAGATCTTGACCCCGGCGATCCGCAGGAGGTCTTCGCTGATGCCGCGGCGCCGCAGGCTGCCTGGAAGGTCTCCGGCCAGTCCCGTGCGGACGTCGTTTTCGTTCGCCCCGCCGGTGGAGGAGAAGAGCAACAGCACGTTGATCCGAAGGGTCAGTTCCTCGTCGGCCGCGAGATCCGCCAGCAGCGACAGGCTCCGGGTTGCACTCGATCCTCCCATGAGTCCCTCGCCGCCCGGACCCAGGCCGGGTTCCGTCAGCGACGTGATTCCCAGGGAGTGCAACAGGCGCTGGTGCTTGACGATGCATTCCTTGAGTTCGGCATCTCCCAGTTGCGGGACGACCTTGCCCGCGAGTTCGACGGCCGCGTCGACCAGCAGTCCGTTTGCCCTTCCGTCGGCGAAGCGTCCCACGACGCCGTCGGGGTAGCCGCCGGTCCATGAATCGAGCCCGGCCAGCCGGGCCGCGGTTTCGTTCATGAGCAGCTGGTGCCCTGTTTGGTCGTAGGCAACCAACGGGGATTCCGGTCGAAGACCAAACACGTGCTCCGGGCCTCCGTGGCCGAGCACTGCTTCGTCCCAGCCATGTGCGCGAATCCAGCCGTCGTTAGCCGGAGCCGCATCCTCGAGGATGCGGACGACTTCCGCCCAGCTGCCCGCCACATGGCTTCCGACCGACAGCGTCCCGTGCTCGGAGACCGCCGACTCGACGAAATGCAGGTGGCCGTCGTTGATTCCGGGGAGCACAGCCCCGCCTTGCGCGTCGATGACCCGGGTCCGGTTTCCGATGAGATCCCGGATTTCGCTGCCGCCGACCGCTGAAATTCGACGGCCTGTCACGGCAACGGCAGTGGCGTCCCCCGCGGATGCGTCGGCTCCGTGAACTTGTCCGTTCACGATGACAACGTCTGCTGCTTGGTTGGTTCCCGTCATTTGCTTGCACTCCCCTTCGTCAAATTGTCACGCCTGGTGTGATCCAGCTAACTTGCCAAGTAGAGTATGTCGTATGACTTAGTCGTTTGACCAGAACTATCGAAAAGTTTCTTTCCGCGACCTTCGGTGAGGATCCGTAGGATGGAATACAAGTTGCACAGGAAGGCATCTCGAAAATGGCACACGTTTCCATAAAAGATCGCAGTCACCAGTTTGTTGAGGCTGCTGCTCGGGTAATTGCGCGAGAGGGAATTGCTGCTGCCACGACACGGCGAATTGCGGCGGAAGCCGACGCCCCGCTGGCGGCATTGCACTATTGCTTCCGCAGCAAGGATGAGCTTCTTGACGAGGTTTACAATTTCCTCAGCCGGGACTACGCCCGCGAGCTGGAGCCCATGCAGAGCGACTTGACACTGGAGGAATCCGTTCGGGAGCACGCCAAAAGAATTTGGCGACGAATGCTAAACACGCCTCACGAACAAGTAACCACTTTTGAGCTTTTGCTTCGCCGGAATCGAATGAAATCCGGGGACGAAATGGAACGGGCAATTGAAATCAACCGGTCAATGTACCAGGGCTGGGTAAATTCAACGGTCTCGATTTTCGAGGCCGGCGCCAAGACCTCCGGAGTCGCCGATCCACGCGACCTGGACATCATTGCACGCTCATTCATCGCGAACATTGACGGCATCAGCCTGCAACACCTGGCCGACCCCGATGACGAACGCTCGTGGCAGCTGGTCGAGATACTGATCGATTCGATAATCTTTCAGATACTCAAGCGGAACGCCGTCGGCGAGCAGCCGTAGGACGCACGAAAAACCCTGCTGAAGTGGGCGCCGTCGGGCAAGCCCCACCGCGCGCCGATGGCACCCACCGGCACCTGGACCTGCAGCGGGTCCTCAAGGTCCCGTCGACAATGCTCGAGGCGCCGGGTGCGGATCCACTCGGCAACGGTGTGCCCGGTGTCAGCGAAGAGCTTGTGCAAGCTTCGCAACGACATGAAATGTGCATCGGCAACCGCGCCGGGACTCAGCCTCGAGTCCGAGAGATGCTCCTCGATATATGCCTGGATTTGCCGGATCTGGCGAGACTGATTCCCGTCAAGCAGTTCATTTCGCTCATGGAGCTCGCTGGCCAGCAGGGTTCCAAGAATGTCGACGGCGTTGGCCGCCAGGCGTTGGCCAATGGGCCCACCCATCTGCGGCAACATGTGAGCGATCTGGGTCAGGAACGGAGCCACCGCGCAGCCGATCTGGTTCCGCGATCCGATGCCAACCGCAGTCAGCTCCGAAACGTCGCGGGCGGGAAGCCCCAAAAGGTGGTGCGGAAACATCAGCACGAGGGTCCGGAAATCCTCTTCAAACAAGAGCGTGTATGGCTGCTGGGTGTCGTAGATTGCCAGCTCGCCGGGGCGCAGAACCGTCTCGCGTCCACCCTGGAGCAACATGCCGTGTCCGCTCAATTGAAGGTTGAGCTTGAAGTACGGCGTATCCCCGGCCGCCACCAGCTCCTCGGTCCGGCGAACCACGTGGGCCGTTGCGGCGACTTCCATGACACCCACGCTCCCCAGCTGGTTTCCGGCAATGGCACCCGAAAAGGCACCCGGACGAACCGGCTCGGAGAGCAGCGGAACGAAGGCCCCGGAAACAAGTTCCTTCCATGCGCTGAAGGAATCAACATGCTGCAGCTGGTACACGAGCGGCGAACCTTTCCCCAATCCGGCCAACATCCCCTGCCGATACATCGGACGGGTCAGTGAGTGGCATCACATTGGTGCCAATCTACGCCGGAAAGCTCGCAAAGTCACGTTTTTTCTCTGGCTGGAGGGTTTAGAAATTTTCGGCGGATCAGTCCGCCTTCAGCATGCCCAGGTGTGCATCCAGTTGCTCCTGAAGCAATCGGGGGGTGTTGAATTTTGCGTCCAGAACCGCAACCACCTGCGCGCCCATGAGGAATGTCAGCAGGGATTCACTCGCGTGATCGACCCGGATTTCACCCCGCAGAACGCCGCCGCCGATACCCTCGGAGATCCAGTGCCGGATGAGCGCTCGCCACTGGGCCATGGCCTCGTCGTTGACTTCGGCAAACTCCCGCTCATGAATGGCCATCTGCCAGAACGGGATCACGACACGGGCCTCGTCCAGCCGATCCGCATCCATCGGAAGAACCTCCAGGGCGAAACTGCGCAGGGCTTCCAGCCCGTCCAGCCCGCGGGTGGCTCTTTCGATCCTCGCATTCGTCCGGCCGAACACGTGGGTGAAGGTCGCGCGCATCAGGCTGGCGCGCGTGGGGAAGTAGGGCTTAAGCGCACCGTTGGCAAAGCCCGCCTCGGCGGCAACGTCCCTAAGGGTCACCCCGTCGAATCCCCGTCGGGCAATAACCCTCCACGTGACCTCAACCAATTCAAGGCGACGTGCGTCATGGTCCACAATTTTCGGCATGTCGTCCATCCTACGGGTCGCCGCCGCGACCTCGGAGTCACTCGGGCCCGTCAAGTCAACCCCTTGTAAAGAACGACGATCGTGGCTATTCTCTACAATCAGAGAATATAAACGTGGCGCACATCACGACCGTTCGAGATGGCACACACCCCACAAGTCCTCCCCCCGAAAGGCAAGCTCATGACCCTCAGCAACGCCACCGAACAGCACACCGGCACCGGTGCCTACGCACTGGCCAGCAGCGAAGAAATCGATGCGGTGCGCGCCATCCTTTCCGAGAACGGCCACTTCCCGGAGTCGGCCCGGGTCACCTACCTGGGCCTGGAAGATCCACGCCGCGGCGAGGAAACGGTGGACCGCCGGTTCCGCGTCTTCCTACTCGATGTTGCGGGTTCCCGCCCCAAGGACGTCGTGGTTTCGGTGACGAACCGGATCATCGAAAGCGTCGTCGAACTGGACACCGCCACCAGCGGCGAGCTGCCGGTCCTGGAAGAGGAATTCGAGATGGTCGAGCAGCTGCTCTCCGAAGACCCCCGCTGGCTCGAGGCCCTGGCCAAGCGCAACCTGGCCGTCGAAAACGTCCGCGTGGCACCGTTGTCCGCCGGCGTCTTCGAATACCCTGAAGAATCCGGGCGGCGCATCCTTCGCGGCCTGGCCTTCGTGCAGAACCACCCGGAGGATTCGGCTTGGGCACACCCCGTCGACGGTCTGGTCGGTTACGTGGACGTGGCGAACCGCAGCGTGGACCAGGTCATCGACCTGGGCGTCGTGGACATCCCTGCCGAGCACGGCAACTACACCGACCCGGAACTCACCGGCCCGTTGCGCACCACGCAGAAGCCGATCTCCATCACCCAGCCCGAGGGCCCCAGCTTCATGGTCACCGGAGGCAACCACGTCGAGTGGGAAAAGTGGAGCCTGGATGTGGGCTTCGACGTGCGCGAGGGCCTGGTGCTGCACAACATCTCCTTCGAGGACAAGGGCCGGCCCCGACGCATCCTCAACCGCGCCTCGATCGCCGAAATGGTAGTGCCCTACGGCGACCCCTCCCCCGTGCGCAGCTGGCAGAACTACTTCGACACCGGCGAATACCTGGTGGGCCAGTTCGCCAACTCCCTGGAGCTGGGCTGCGATTGCCTGGGCGAAATCCACTACATGTCCCCGGTGGTCTCCAACGCCCGCGGCGAGGCGCGCACCATCAAGAACGGCATCTGCATGCACGAGGAAGACTGGTCGATCCTGGCCAAGCACTCGGACCTGTGGAGCGGCATCAACTACACCCGCCGCAACCGCCGCCTGGTGATCTCGTTCTTCACCACCGTAGGCAACTACGACTATGGCTTCTACTGGTACCTGTACCTCGATGGCACCATCGAATTCGAGGCCAAGGCGACCGGCATCGTGTTCACCAGCGCACACCCGGGCGGCGACTACCCGTACGCCTCGGAAATGGCGCCGGGCCTCGGCGCCCCGTACCACCAGCACCTCTTCGGTGCCCGGCTGGACTTCGCCCTTGACGGCGGCCCGGGCCGCGTCGAGGAAGAGGACGTGGTTCGCGTGCCCACCGGTCCCGAGAACCTGCGCGGCAACGCCTTCTCGCGCAAGCGCACGGTCTTCACCCGCGAATCCGAGGCGATCCGCGACGCCGACTCGTCCAAGGGACGCACCTGGGTGGTGTCCAACCCTGAATCCACCAACCGCCTTGGCCACCCGGTGGGCTACAAGCTGCACCCTGCCGGGCAGCCAACCCTGCTGGCGGACGAGGATTCCTCCATCTACCGCCGCGCGACCTTCGCCTCCAAGGCACTGTGGGTGACCCCGGCCGCGGAGGGTGAGCGCTACCCGACCGGCGACTTCGTGAACCAGCACGCGGGCGGCGCGGGCCTGCCCGAGTGGGTCAAGGCCGACCGCGACATCGACGGCAAGGACCTCGTCGTGTGGCACACCTTCGGGCTGACCCACTTCCCGCGTCCCGAGGACTGGCCGATCATGCCGGTGGACACCATCGGGTTCAAGCTGCGCCCCGAGGGCTTCTTCGACCGCTCGCCGGTCCTCGACGTCCCGGCGCCGGCCACCGGCAAGTCCTGCCACAGCTAGGCATCCACACCATGACGACGATTCATGCGGGTGTCGCAACAGCGGCGCCCGCATGGGATCCGGCCCCCGGTTCCGCGGCCACGGCTTCGCCGCCGCCTGCGGCTTCCGGTCAGGTCCTGGCCAGGGCCATTGCCGCCACGGCGATGGCCCTGGGCCTTGCCCACGGGTGGCTCCTGGTGGTGTTCCCGCATGGCCTGCCAATAACCCTGTTGTTGGCCGCAATGGTCGCCGCGTGCCTGAAATGTGCGCACCGGGCATGGGGCGGCCCGCAGGCGCTGTCCGGGCTGTTGGCCATGTCGGCACTCATGGCCATCGTCCACACGTTCATGGCGTTGGGATTTGGCGGCCACCAGCACGGGGTCCACGGTGCAGCAACCGCGGCAACGGCGGCTTCAGGCGCCATGCTCGCCATTGCCGCGGCCGAATTGGCGCTCGTCATGCTGTGCAGCATCGGCATGCGGCGCGCTTTCCCCTCGGGCCGTGCTGCCCGCTACTTGGTGTAGTACTTCTCCAAGGTCTTGACCTTTTTGCTCTTCATGTCCTTGGCAATCGCGGTTCCGACGTAGCGGAAATGCCAGGGTTCGTAGGCGTACCCGGTGGTCTTCTCGGCGCCCTTGGGGTAGCGCATGATGAACCCGTATTTGTGCGAGTTCTTGGCCACCCACTTGCCCTCACGGGTGCTTGCAAAGCACTTGGAAATCACGCACCGGCCGCTTGATGCGCCCACGTCCATGGCCAGACCGGTCTGATGTTCGGAAGTTCCCGGCCGTGCGGAGACGCGTGCGGCCTGCTTGGCACCCAACTGGCGGGAGTAATAGGCAAACAGCACCTTTTGGCGGGCGTAGGAGCGGTAACCCGACACCGCCGTCAGCGAGATCCCGTCTTTCTTTGCAGCCTTGCGCATCTTGGAGAAGGCAGCAACCGCCTCGGGGGTCATTTGTTTCGAGGTCCCGGGAATGGCCTTCAAGGCCGGCTTGTAGCTTGGGCTCAGTTTGTGGTCTTTGTTGACGATGAATCCGAGCTCGTATTTGGCCGGCGCCTTCAGGGGCGGCTTCGACGAATCCGTGGCCTTCGATGCCATGGCGTTGAGTCCCGGATCGACTTTTTTGGCCACCAGAGGCAGGATTTGGATGGAGACACCAGCGTCAATGCCAGACGGTGCAGTTTGTGCATTTCCCGGGCCGGTTGCAGCGATTACCGCGGCCACGGCGAGGCTCGTCGCGATCACCAACACTCGGGGGAAACCGGATCTCTTCTCGAATGGCATCGCGTTTGCCTTCTTCCCGACTTGGCTGGTTACGCATCGAGGATATTTCGCTGAAATTCAATTCACCATACATCCGGGTCCGGCACGCTTCCACCCCCCGATACCCTGGGGCAGGGCCCAATGCCCCGGTTGGGAAGACCCGGCGCGAACGCGGCCCGGTGGTTTTCGAAGCCGGATTTTGTCAGCTCCGAGACTTGTCCGTGCCCTTGCCCAGCCGAACCTTGATCCCGTCGATCAGCAGGCCCATGGCAAACCGGTAATTCTCGTCGTCCTGCACCTCTGCCATGACCCCCACGGATGCCACCGCCAGCGGGTAATCCGCCCGGGGCACCTTCGCATAACTCGCCACCCAGGCCCGGTCATCTTCGGTGGACTTTTCGCCCAGGAGAAGCAACCCCGCGCTGAAACCGGTCCACGCCAACATGAAGTCGGCACATGCCCGATGGATCAATGCAGCCTCCCGCAGTTCGAACCCGGCCAGCTTCAGGACGGCAAGCATGGCTTCGACGAACTTCATCTCGCCCTCCTGACGGGTCACCCGCAGGGCCGCCAGCGTCGCCACCGACGGATAGCGCAGAAAACTGGCCCTGGCGCGGAGCAGGAGCTCCTCCAGCGAAAGCTCCCAATACGGCCCCTGCTCGTAGCCTTCCATGCCCATGTCCAGAACCCGATCGGCGAGCGCCAGGAGGAGTTCGTCCTTGTCGGCAAAGTGCCGGTAGAGCGCGGTGGGATCGGCTCCCAGCTCCTTGCCGATCTTGCGGAATGAGAGCGTGTCGGTGGCCGAGTCTGCGGCCAAATGCAGGCATGCCTCGAGAATGTTCTCTCGATTCAGTCCTTGTGCACGGCGACGCGGCTTGGCATCCGGACCGCTCTCAGTGTTGTTCCCCATGGCTGGCTTGGCTCCTCGGCCGCTCAATATTGTCAACGGTGTTGACTTTAAGACGTTACTGCGATTTTATGAACTGAAACACATTTTACCTCGCGGTATTTTTTTGAGAGGGCTCTCGTGAACGACACCTGGCTTTTCCACTCGGGGACCATCTTCGATGGAGCCACGGTCTTGGATGCAGGAAGTGCCGTCGCCGTGCGCGACGGGCGGGTCATTGCCGTGGGCAAGGAATCCAGGGTTCGCGCAATCCTGCCGCATCCCGATCACGACATCGCCCTCGGTTCACGGGCCCTGACGCCCGGTTTCACCGATGCCCATGTGCACAACATCATGGGCGGACTCGAGTCCCTGGCCTGCGACCTGACCGGCGCCGCGGGCATCGCCGAAGTGTGCGAGCTCATCGGGACCTACGCTGCCGGATGCGACGATGCTTGGATCACGGGTGGCGGATGGTCGATGAGCGACTTCGCCGGGGGCTCCCCCACCGCCGAGTTGTTGGATTCGCTGGTGCCGGACCGCCCCGTCTACCTGCTCAACCGCGACCACCACGGCGCCTGGGTCAACAGCGCCGCCCTGAGGTTGGCCGGCATCACCGCCCGGACACCGGACCCCTCCGACGGACGCATCGAACGCGACGCTTCAGGCAACCCCACCGGCACCCTGCACGAGGGCGCCATGGACCTTGTCACCGCATTCATCCCGGCACCCGATGCCGCAACCTTGCGTGCCGGACTGCTGGCAGGGCAGGCCTACCTGCATTCCTTTGGCGTCACCGGATGGCAGGAAGCAATCCTTGGCACCTACGCCGGCTACTCCGACGTGTCACCCGCCTACCGCGCACTCTATGCCGAGGGGCTGGCCACCGGGCAGGCTGCAGGCGCCCTGTGGGTGCCGCGCGAAACAACGCTGGAAGCCGTCCCGGCGCTTGTCGAAAACTTCCTGGCTCGCCGGTCCGAAAACGCCGCCGCGGGGTTCCGCACCACCACGGCCAAGATCATGGTCGACGGGATCGCGGAAAACCAGACCGCCGCAATGCTCGAGCCCTACCTGCGCACCTGCGACTGCGCCCCGGACACACCCGAGAACACCGGCCCGCAATACCTGGACCCCGTCGTTCTCACGGCAGTTGCCGTGGCCCTCGATGCCGCGGGATTCGACTTGCACCTGCACGTCATCGGCGATGCCGCGACCCGCCTGGCGCTCGACGCCATCGAGGCGGCCCGCACCGCCAACGGGACCACCGGCGGACGCCACCATCTGGCGCACCTGCAGATCATCCACCCCGACGACGTGCCGCGCTTCGGTGCGCTGGGTCTGAGCATCAACGCCCAGGCGCTGTGGGCCTGCAACGACGACCAAATGGTCGAGCTGACCAACCCGATCCTCGGCGCCGAACGCCTCGGGTGGCAGTACCCGTTCCGTTCACTCGTCGATTCCGGGGCGCACCTGGTCATGGGCTCGGACTGGCCGGTCTCCACCCCCAACCCGTGGGAAGCCATCCATGTGGCCGTCAACCGCACCCACCCCGATTACCCGGGCGCCGAACCCCTCGTCGCGGACCAGTCCATCACGCTGCTGCAGGCCATGCGCGCCTACACGCAGGGCAGCGCCTGGATCAACCGCGACCACGAGGGCGGCCGGATCCGCCCCGGGGCCCGCGCCGACCTGGTCCTGCTGGATTCGGATCCCTTTGCCCTTGCCTCCGACGATTTGCACGCTGTGGGGGTGGAACTCACCCTCGCCGCAGGACGCGCAGTGTACGAACGCGCAGCCATGAGCGTCTAGGGCCACCGGTTCCCCCATTCCACACCCATCGCGTTTTGCACACGAACATTGCGTTCACATCATCCATGCAAGGAAATTCCATGAGCACCACTCCCAATGGCACCCCCGTGTCCTTCGACCTGATCGAAGCCAACACCCCCGACTCCGTCATCGACGCCGCGCTGGCCGGCACCGACCACTCCCCCTACTGGCTGCAGCACCCGGACCGCCCCGCCGCGCTTCCGGCGCTTGAGGGCAGCATCGACACCGACCTGCTCGTGGTCGGCGGCGGCTACAGCGGGCTCTGGACCGCGCTGCTGGCCAAGGAAGCCGATCCGCAGCGCGAGGTCGTGCTGATCGAATCCGAAACCATCGGCTGGGCTGCCTCCGGGCGCAACGGCGGATTCTGCGAGGCCTCGCTGGTCCACGGCGAATCCAACGGCGAAACGCACCTTCCCAAGGAAAACGCCAGGCTCACCGAGCTCGGCATCGAAAACCTTGCCGGCATCGCCGAGACGATCCGCAAGTACGGCATCGACTGCGACTTCTGGGAAACCGGCGTGCTGAACGTCGCCACCGAAAAGCACCAGGTTGCCTGGCTCAAGGAGGAATCCGAGGCCAACGCGGGCGTCCCGTTCCTCGATGCCGACGAGGTCAAGACCCACATCAACTCCCCACTCTTCGAGGGCGGCATCTGGGACAAGGAATCGGCGGTGCTGGTCCACCCGGCCAAGCTGGCATGGGGCCTGCGCCGCGTCTGTCTGGAGCTCGGAGTGAAGATCTTCGAGCACACCAAGGGCGAGGCGCTGTCCGCCACCGACGACGCCGTCACCGTGCGCACCGGAGCGGGCACCGTCAACGCCAAGAAGGTCGCGCTGGCCACCAACGTGTTCCCATCGCTGCTCAAGCGCCACCGCCTGCACACCATCCCGGTGTACGACTACGCGCTGATGACCGAACCGCTCACCGAGGCCCAGCGCGAGGCCATCGGCTGGCACAACAACACCGGCCTGACGGACATGAACAACCGCTTCCACTACTCCCGGCCCACCGTCGACGAGAACGGCGGCTGGCGCATCCTCTTCGGCGGGTACGACGCGGTCTACCACTACGGCCGAACGGTCAAGCCCGAGTACGACAACAACCCGGAGACGTTCCGGAAGCTCGCCGCGCACTTCGTCGGCGTTTTCCCGCAGCTTGAGGGCATCAAGTTCTCGCACGCCTGGGGCGGGGCCATCGATACCTGCAGCCGCTTCTTCGCCTTCTTCGACACCTCGCACAACGGCCGCGTCGCCTACTGCGCCGGGTTCACCGGGCTCGGCGTCGGTGCCACTCGCTTCGGCGCCCGCGTCATGCTCGACCTGCTCTCCGGGCGGAAGACCGAGCTCACCGAGCTGGAAATGGTCAAGAAGAAGCCGATCCCCTTCCCGCCGGAGCCGGTGGCCTGGCTGGGCGTGAAGCTGATGACCAACGGACTGGTCAAGGCCGACCGCAACGAGGGCAAGCGCGGGCCGTTCCTGAAGGTCATGGACGCCGTGGGGATGGGGTTCGACTCGTGAGCACCCAACCATGGCCGCACCTGCGCGGCGGAGAGGCCCTGCGCATCAACCTCGTGCCGATGGACCACGAACCTGTCCCCGCCGACCAGGCCGCCACGGCATCGACCAGCACCGCCGTCCTTGACCTGGGCACCCTGGGCAACACGGAGTTCGGGATCTGGGAGATGAGCGCAGGTTCCATGTACGACGTTGAGGCCGAGGAGGTCTTCATCGTCACCGCGGGCCAGGGCACGGTGGTCATCGACGACTTCGAGGGCCGCCCCGCGCATTCGGCCCTGCTGGTCCCGGGCACCGTCATGCGGCTGAGCGCCGGCATGAAAACCACCTGGACCGTCACCGAACCGCTGCGCAAGATCTACTTCACCCCCACCGAGAACACCGGGAGCAATTCATGAGCACGATCCCCCAGGGCCACCAGTACATCGACGGCGAATACCGCGTCGGACGCGGGCCCGTCGCCGAGCGCGTCAACCCGGCCACCGGCCAGGTCGCCCAGACCCTCGACTTCGCCTCCGTTGCCGACGTCGAGGACGCCGTCACAGCGGCCGCTGCCGCCTTCAAGACCTGGTCCCGGCTGACCCCGGGCGCCCGCGCCGACCACCTGCTGGCCTTCGCCACCGAGCTCGGCACCCGCGCCGCGGAGCTCGCCGTCCTGGAAACCGAGCAGACCGGCAAGTCCACACGCATGTCCCACGAGTTCGACGTGCCGGGCACCATCGACAACGTGAACTTCTTCGCGGGCGCCGCGCGCCACCTGCAGGGCCAGGCCGCCGGCGACTACGCCGGCAACTCCACCTCGATGATCCGCCGCGAGGCCATCGGCGTGATCGGCTCGATCGCCCCCTGGAACTACCCGCTGCAGATGGCAGCCTGGAAGATCCTTCCGGCCATCGCCGCCGGCAACACGATCGTGCTCAAGCCCAGCGAGCTGACCCCGGGCACCACACTGCTCTTCGCCGAGGCAGCGACCGCCGCGGGCATCCCGGCCGGCGTCATCAACGTGGTCGTCGGCACCGGCCGCGAGATCGGCGAGGCGCTGGTCCGCCACCCGCAGGTGGTCATGAGCTCCTTCACCGGCTCCACCCAGGTCGGGCGCCGCATCATGGAAATGGCCGCCGAGACCGGCAAGCGCGTCCACTTGGAACTCGGCGGCAAGGCACCGCTGGTGGTCTTCAAGGACGCCGATGTCGAGGCCGCGGCCCACGGCGCCGTCGCGGGCTCCACCATCAACGGCGGCCAGGACTGCACCGCTGCAACCCGCGCCTACGTGCATTCCTCGCTGTTCGACACGTTCACCACCCGCGTCGCCGAGCTCATGGATGCCATGGTCGTCGGGGATCCCACCGACCCGGACACCGACATGGGCTCGCTGATCTCCTTTGTGCACCGCGACAAGGTAGCCGGCATGGTCGAACGCGCCAAGGAGGCGGGCGCCATCGCGCTCTCCGGCGGTTTCGCCCCGGACCTGCCGGGCGCCTTCTACCGCCCCACGCTGATCACCGGCGCCACCCAGGACAGCGAAATCGTGCAGGACGAGATCTTCGGCCCCGTCCTGGTCGCGCTTCCCTTCGAGACCGACGACGAGGGCATCGAGCTGGCCAACGACACCCCGTACGGCCTGGCGGCCTCCGCGTGGACCAACAACGTCAACCTCGCCCTGCGCGCCGCCGCGGAGATCCAGGCCGGCTGCGTGTGGGTCAACGAGCACATCCCGATCGTCTCGGAAATGCCGCACGGCGGCTACAAGGCCTCGGGCTTCGGCAAGGACATGAGCAGCTACTCCTTCGAGGAGTACACCAACGTCAAGCACGTACTCATTTCCCACGACACCGACACCCACAAGGAATGGCAGGACACGGTCTTCAAGCAGCGCTAAACGCCGCTGGACCTTGACGACCTCGGGCCGGAGAGCTATCCGGCCCGAGGGAGTCCCTGTTTTGGGCCGTTCTTCATCATCGCCGCCCAAAACAGGGCAACGCCATCCTTAATGAGAATCATTAGCCCATCTTCGGTAGACTTCCCAAGGAACACACGGGCAGCAAACCGAACGGGGCTGAATCACTTTCATGGGCGGGCATCACCACGGCGACGTACTCGTGGATCCACGGCGGCGGCGGCGCGCCAACCTCATCCTCTGGATCCTGCTGGCCCCCGTGGGGGTCGCGGCCCTGCTGGGCACCATCCTGCTATGGCCGACGGGCGACCACGCACCCTTCCTCGACGACCCCTACAACGCGGGCCCGGGCGTCAGCATGGCAACCGGGACCGTCACCCGGACCCTCACGGAAACCTGCCCGTCCTCCGAGGGCCTCGAGGACGTGGGGGGCAAGGAACTCAAGTGCGAAATCTCCTACGTGGCACCGGACGGCGCCGGGAAAACATTCGCCCTTGAAGTGCCGCCGGAAACCACGAGCTCGCGCCCCCTGGAGCCCGGGGACCGCATCAAGTACCTTGACCTCTCGGAGGTCTCCGACGGCTCCTCGGCCCCCTACGTCTTTGTCGACTTCGTCCGCACGGTGCCGCTCGCGGTCCTGGCCCTGGCCTACGCGGCGGTCGTCTGCCTTGTCGCCCGCTGGCGGGGCCTGCGCGCACTGCTCGGCCTGGCGGGCGGCCTGGTTTTCATTGTCGGCTTCATGATTCCTGCGCTGCTCGAGGGCAAGTCCCCCATGCTCGTCGGGCTCGTCGGATCCACGGTGGTCATGTTTGCCGCCCTGTATTTTGCCCACGGCTTTTCCGCCCGGACCTCCACGGCCCTGCTGGGGACACTCTTCGGCCTTGGCGTCACCGCCGCCATCGCCAGCTGGGCCACCGACGCCGCGGCCCTCACCGGAGCCACCGACGACGCCGCCCTCACGCTCAACACGGTGGCCCCGGGCCTGAGCCTCTCCGGCCTCCTGCTCTGCGGGCTGCTCATCGCGGGGCTCGGGGTGCTCAACGACGTCACGATCACCCAGTCCTCCGCAATCTGGGAACTGGCGGAGATCGCCCCGCACTCCACCGCCCGGCAGCTGTTCGCCTCCGGCATGCGCATCGGCCGCGACCACATCGCCTCGACCGTCTACACCATCGCCTTCGCCTACGCGGGGGCGGCACTGCCCATCCTGGTGCTGGTCAGCCTCTACGACCGTCCGCTGCTGGACACGCTCAGCACCGGGGAAATGGCGGAGGAAATCATTCGAATCCTGGTCGGATCGATCGGGCTGGTGCTCGCGATCCCCGTCACCACGGCCATTGCCGTGGTGGTGGTCAAGGCGACCGGAAACGGCGGCCCACCCAAGCGTTCCGGCCGACGCGCACTTCGAGGCAGCCAGCCCATCCAGGAGCAGCCGCACGCCCCGGAAGCGCATGCTGTCGACCTGCAACACAACCATTAATGCGAATGATTCTTATTTAAGTTACTGTGGGGACCTCGACACTTTCAACGCGTCCCGAAAGGACCCACTCCCCTCATGACTCGATCACTAGGCCTTGCCGCCGCGGCACTGCTCGGCACCCTGGCTCTTGCCGCCTGCGGGAACACTGCCCAGGCGCAACCCGCCGAAGACTCGCGCATCCAGGTGCTCAGCAGCACGACCGTCTATGCAAACCTCGCCGGGCAAATTGGCGGGGACCTGGTGGACAGCGTTTCCATCATTGACTCCCCGTCGCAAGACCCGCATTCCTACGAGGCCACGGCCCGCGACAAACTCGCCGTTTCCAAGGCCCAGCTCGTCATCGGCAACGGCGGCGGGTACGACCAGTTCCTCGACAACCTGACCCAGGACCTGCACCTTCCCGAGCAGGCTGTTCTCCACGCGGTGGACCATTCCCCGGTCCCCGCAGAGAGTCCCGAGCCCGAGCATGAGGCGACGGAGCATGACGCGCATGAGCATGAGCACGAGGCGACGGAGCATGACGCGCATGAGCATGAAGACGATGCCCACTCCGGCCACGCGCACGCAGGCTACAACGAACACGTTTGGTACGACTTGGATTCCATGCGCGAGCTTGTCCCGGAAATCGCGGACAGGCTCTCAACGATCAGTCCGGAAAACCGGGCCGCATTCGAGGCCAACGCAGCAACCCTGGACAAGGAGTTGTCTGGACTGGAATCCAGCGCCAAGACCCTCCGGGGTGAAGTCCAAGGGCGACACTTCGCGATGACCGAACCCGTGCCCTACCACTTGCTGGAGGATCTCGGCATGGAGGACCTGACGCCGGCCGGGTTCAGCGAGGCCATCGAAGGCGGCGCGGAAGTTTCACCGCAGGCCCTGAAGAAGATGACCGATCTGCTGGCGGCAGGAAAAATCGACGTGCTGGCCTACAACACCCAAACCGCCAGCCCGCAAACGGAACGCATCCGTGATTTCGCCCTGAAGCAGAACGTGCCTGTCGTTGATTTCTCCGAGACGCTTCCGCCAAACACCGGATACACCGAATGGATGGCCGGCAACCTGCAGTCCATCGAAACCGGCGTCAAGTAGCGATCTTAAAGCAACGGTGGAGGCCCCTGTGCAGGGGCCTCCACCGTTGCTTGCGAATTTCTCAAATCACTCTGCCGGGCGTCCCTCGCCCGTGGGCCAACGCAGCAACGCCGCGATGCCAACACCTTCGGGCAGGATGCCCTCCGGTACGTAGCGGATCGTCGCGTCCGTCAACGCCGTGGCACGCAACAGCACCTCAGGTGCCGGCCACGAACCGATGACCAACTCGGCGTGTTCATCCGAGTCCTCGCCCGTGAGCCACGGCTCGGAGGTCAACGCAACCAGGGACTCGTCGTCCTGGAACTGGTTGACCAACACGGTGCTTGCCTGTGCCTGCTGCAGGGCCGCGACAACCTCGTCGAAGCCCAACGCCAAATCCGATCGGCCGTTGCCAGTTCTATTGGCAACCTTCTCGGACAGTTCCTTCAACTCGCGGTCGACCACGAGGTTCACATGTTCGGCCACCGCCGCGGCAAAGGCCGCCAGGTCGGCGCCGCCGGTTCGGGTGTGCTGGTCCAAGGTCGTGGTGATCGCCTTGTTTGCAGGGGCCATCTGGCTGACCACCAATTCGCGGGCCTTCACGTCGCCGGCCAGCACAATCAACTTCACGTAGTTTTCGCGGGCCAAATCATCTATTTGCTTGGCCAGTTCATCGGCATTGCGCCGCCAAATCTCTTCGGTGGCGGACTGGTTCTTTGGCTCGTCGTAGCGACCCGGCACCTTGCGTGCGTGGTGCGCTTCTTCGGGATCCCCGGTGACCCCGCGACGTTCGCCCACCTCTTGAATCGACGAGTGGTACAGGCGGACTTCGCCGCCGTCCCGGCTGGCCTCGGCCACCAGATACGGGAATTGGCCTCCCCTGGCCCTGGCCAGTGCCACGAGGTTCGGGAAGGGCCCGCAGTCGACGTCGGGGTCTTGGATCTTGAGCCCCTGGATGAGTTCGTCGACCACAACTTCCCCGCCGTTCACGGCCACGAAGCGCGCAACCGGTGCGGGACAACCGGTGGCAGGCACCAAGGCCTCCCTGATGGCACTGATGTCCGCTTCGGAAGCCTGCTGCGAGGCAAGGATCTTGCTGACGGTTTCCGGAAGTTCATCCGCCGCTTCATGCGCGGCGGTGGTTCCTAGAGAAGCGTCGAAAAGGGCCGTACACCATTGGCCCTCTCGACGGTAGAGCGAGGCGTCGATTCCTGTGGAACCTGCGCGTGAAGCCATGGGGGAACTCCTTCCCACGCGGTGTTTGCCGCATGCCGATTCGATCCGTCTGCCCACCGTAGCACCGGAGCACACCTTGCCGAAAGGGTCTGTTCGAAACGCTTCCCGATGGGTAGGATGAGGCGGCCCGCGGGCCCCGTACTGGCTTTCGCGGGGCCTGCGGAACCGCCTCAATCGGGCAAACCCGGAGGCTTGCTGCGGAGCGCTAGAGGCCCAAGATGCTGGTGGCGATCAGGAAGTAGATGACCAGGCCCGTGGCATCGACAAACGTCGAGATGAACGGGTTGGAGAACACCGCAGGATCCGCCTTGACGGCCTTTCCCAGCAAGGGCATCAGCCCTCCGAGGCTTGCTGCCATGGTGCACACGCCGAGCAGCGTCAGCCCGATGACCAGCCCGATGGGCACGGAGAAGGCCAATGCGGCAATCGCGAATCCCAGGGTCCCCAAAAGCAGGCCCATCAGGGCACCGACGCGCACCTCGCGGGCAAGGACCTTGAACACGTCCCGGGGCCGGACATCCCCCAGCGCCAAGGCGCGGGTGATCGTTGTTGCCGCCTGGTTGCCGGTGTTTCCACCCGTGCCGATCAGCAGCGGAATGAACAGCGAAAGCACCACCTGCTGTTCAAGCGTCGCCTGGAAGGCCCCGAGCACCTGCACGGTGAGTGTCGCACCGAGGGCCAGCACCAGCAGCCACACCACGCGGGCCCGCACGATGCTTCGCACGGGTGTTGCAAGGTACGGCCTGCGAAGCGGTTCGCTGCCGCCGGCGCGGGCGGCGTCTTCGCTCTCGGCATCCTCGAGGATCTGCAGCGCGTCGTCCACCGTGAGGATTCCGACCAGCCGTTCCTCGGCATCCACGATCGGCAGCACCAGCACCTTGGCGTCCGCGCAGTAGCGCGCGGCTTCCTCCGCGTCCTGGGTCGCCGGGACACTCAGCGGGCTTTTCATGATCCCGGAAACGAACACGTCGGGTTCGGCGCGCAGCACGTCGCGCAACGACACGACCCCCACCAGGTGGCGACCGACGTCGGTCACGGGAATCGTGTAGACACTCTCTGCGTCGTCGAGCCGGGCGCGCACGCGGGCCAGGGTCTCCCCCACCGTGAGCTCGGGGTGGGTGATCACGAATTCGGGGCTCATGTAGCGGCCTACCGCGCCCTGGGGGTAGCCGAGCACCGTGGAGGTCAGCGCACGGTCCTTCTCGCTCAGCCCGAGGATCAGGCGGTTGGCCACGGAAGCCGGCAATTCATCCATCAACGCCACGCGGTCATCGGGGCTCAGGCCCGCGAATACCTCGGCGACCTCCGAATCCTGCAATCCCGCGACAAGGTCGGCCTGCAGCGCGGCGTCAAGACGCTCGAAGACCTCGATGGCACGGCCCTTGGGCAGCGTGCGGTAGGCCAGCGCGCGTTCGATGGTGCTGAGGCGCTCGAGCTGTTCGAGCGTTTCGGTGACGTCAAGGGGCTGCAACACCCGTGATACGTCCGCCACGTTGTTGGCCCCAAGGGCCTTGACCAAGAGTTCGGCGTTTTCGTCGAACGAGATGGTGGGGGATTTGATCATGTTCCGGTTCCCTCCGGCTGGGCACACGCAGGAATTCGCGGTGGGTGCCGCGGCGTGCGCAAAGAATGAGTGAGGTGTGGATGCAATACCGCAACCGCACGAACTCATCGCCGGGAAAGGGGGAATACCAGGTTCTCCGGAAGATTTTCCGGATTCACCGCCATGGCAGGAGATTGCCACAAGCCGATTGTGGGGCTTTTCGGGCGTGTCCCGAAAACGTCTTAGGCTCGGTGAAAGGATGATTCCCGCGGGCTCAGGCGAGGCTCGCGCGGTGCGGTAGATCGACTATGTCCGTCGTCCATGCGAGCGGTCACCTCCATCCGTTCTAGGGTCTCATCGGGGCGGATCGACTGCATGCCAATGGCGGCACGCGAAATTCGTTCCCTAGGGTCATCCTAAGCGGAAAACCTCCAAGCTGGCCAATGCGGCGCCCGGACGCACCCCGGTCTCCCATCCGGAACCGGCCTCCAACGTCAGCTGGTGGGAACCCAGAACCTCATGGTGCGTTCCTCTCCGACCTGGACGATGTTCTCCAGCACTCCCCCGTTCGCTTCGATGGTGCGTGCCGAAGCGGTGTTCTTCTCGTCGCAGGTGACAAGCGCTTTCTCGATGCCGCGCAGTGCCAGTTGTTCCAGCGAGAGACGGAGGATCTCTGTCGCGTAGCCGCGGCGGCGGCATGCAGGACGCACCCCGTAGCCGATGTGGCCGCCGACCAGCAGCAAATAGTCGTTGAGTTCAAAGCGGATGCAGGTGCGTCCCACCAGTTCCCCGTCGACGTAGGCGCCCCACAGCGCGGAGGGAACCCATCCGTCCGGAAGACCGAGGCCCTGTTCATGGGCGTTGAGCTGGTCCAGGTACTCGTCGAAACCGCGGCGGAAGGAGTAGCCCAGCAGGAAATCGAAGTCGTCGGCGTCCAGTTCGGTGCGCGCCAGCAGCGCTTCGTCGCGGTCTTCGATTTCGAAAGGTCTGATCGTGAGCATGCTTCGAAGATTACCAGTGCGGGACGCACGGTTCCGGCGATGCGGGGATCCGACCCCATGCCGTGGCACGAAAAAGCCGCCCGGGCCTGGGGCCCGGGCGGCATCGCGTGGTTCGCCGACTACTCGGACGGGAACCGGGGTGTTTGGCCGGTCAGCACTCGATGACGTTGACGGCGAGGCCGCCCATGGCGGTTTCCTTGTACTTGGAGCTCATGTCCTTGCCGGTTTCACGCATGGTGATGATGACCTCGTCGAGGGTCACGTGGTGCTGGCCGTCGCCCATCAGCGCCATCTTCGCGGCATTGATCGCCTTGGAGGCGGCGATGGCGTTGCGTTCGATGCACGGGATCTGCACGAGTCCGCCGATCGGGTCGCAGGTCAGGCCCAGGTTGTGTTCCATGGCGATCTCCGCCGCGTTTTCCACCTGGTCAACGGTGCCGCCGAGGATTTCGGCAAGCCCGCCGGCGGCCATCGAGGAGGCCGAACCGACCTCGCCCTGGCAACCGACCTCGGCGCCCGAGATCGAGGCCTGCTCCTTGTAGAGCACGCCGATGGCGGCGGCCGTGAGCATGAAGCGGACGATGACATCGTCGCGTTCTTCCTGGTTCCAGTACTTGGCACCCGGCGCGTAGTGGGTGGCGTAGAACATGACGGCGGGGATGATGCCCGCGGCGCCGTTGGTGGGGGCCGTGACCACGCGGCCGCCGGAGGCGTTTTCCTCGTTGACGGCCAGCGCCACCAGGTTCACCCATTCCTGCCAGTACACCGGGTCGCGGTCCTTGTCCTCCTTGGCCAGGCGCTTGTGCCATTCGGGGGCACGTCGGCGCACCTTCAGCCCGCCGGGCAGCACGCCCTCGCGTTCCAGCGAGGCGTCCTTGCAGTCCTCCATGACCTGCCAGATGTGCAGCAGGCCGGCACGGATTTCCTCCTTGGTGCGGTGGACTTCCTCGTTCGCGGCCATGACCCCGGCGATCGAAAGACCGCTGGTGGCGCAGTGCTCCAGCAGCTGGGCCGCCGTGCGGAACGGGTAGGGCTGGGAGTTGATGGCCTGCTCGAAGTTGGCGGCGAGCTTTTCCTCGGCGCCCTCGCGCACGATGAAGCCGCCGCCGACGGAGTAGTAGGTTTCCTCGCACAGCGTGTTGCCGTCGGCGTCCAGGGCCGCGAGCTTCATGCCGTTGGTGTGGCGGGGAAGCACGGTCAGCGGGTGCTGGATCATGTCGGCCACGGAGAATTCAAGTTCCTTGCCGGCACCCAGGGCCCGGCACAGCTGCAGCTTGCCGCTGGATTCCATTTCTTCCAGGCGCTCGTCGACCTCCGAAGGCAGGATCTTCTCGGGTTCAAACCCCTCGAGCCCAAGCATGATCGCGGTGAAGGTTCCGTGGCCGCGGCCGGTTGCGGCCAGCGAGCCGTATACGTCAACGCGCAGCGAGACGGTGTCGGCGATGAAGCCCTCGCGCACCAGCTTTGCGGAAAAGGCGTAGGCGGCGCGCATGGGGCCGACCGTGTGGGATGACGAGGGCCCGATGCCGACGGTGAAAAGATCAAAGACGCTGATAGCCATGAGATGACTTCCTTCATGAGGTACTGCCGAGGGGGCGGTCGAATGGGAGATGGATCGGTGCGCATGTGACGCGCACCACGACCGTTTGTAAAAACACTGCGAGTCCGGGATCTTGTGAATCCCGGACTCGCAGCGACGTTACTGGTGAACCGGGCCTTAGGCCAGTTTTGCCAGTTCCGGGTACAGCGGGTGTGCGTTGGCCAGGGCGTGCACGCGGTCCTTCAGGGCCGCGAGGGTCGCCTCGTTGTTCTCCTCGGTGCCGGCGATGAGGGTCTCGGCGATGATGTCCGCGACCTCCACGAACGCGGCCTCGGAGAAGCCGCGGGTGGCCAGCGCCGGGGTGCCGATCCGCAGGCCGGAGGTGACCATCGGCGGGCGCGGGTCGAACGGGACCGCGTTGCGGTTCACCGTGATCTCCACCTTCGCCAGCAGGTCCTCGCCCTGCTGGCCGTCCAGCTCCGAGTGGCGCAGGTCCACCAGGACCAGGTGCACGTCGGTGCCGCCGGTGAGCACGCTGATGCCCTTCGCGGCGACGTCGGCGGCGTTGAGCCGCTCGGCCAGGATCTTCGCCCCGGCCAGGGTGCGCCCCTGGCGTTCGGCGAACTCCTCGGTCGCGGCGATCTTGAACGCGACCGCCTTGCCGGCGATCACGTGCTCCAGCGGGCCGCCCTGCTGGCCCGGGAAGACCGCGGAGTTGATCTTCTTGGCGATGTCCGCGTCGTTGGTCAGGATGATGCCCCCGCGCGGACCGGCCAGGGTCTTGTGCGTGGTGGAGGAGACGACGTGGGCGTGCGGGACCGGGCTCGGGTGCAGCCCGGCGGCGACCAGGCCGGCGAAGTGCGC
>NZ_JBIVTO010000007.1:0-303596 GCF_044756805.1 Paeniglutamicibacter sp. NPDC091659 | reverse complement strand
GTCCATCAGAACTCTCCAGGTTCGAATGTTGGTGATTACACCTCGAGTCTGGACACCCTTGCCCGCGTAGTCATCCCTTGGAATCAATCATCTAGAGCGCCAGCGTGTAAACGACCAGGACGATCTCGGTGTTCGGCACGTACCAGTCGCGCTCGGAGGCGTGGTGGAATCCGTCCGCCTCGTAGAGGGCGCGGGCGGCAGCCCAGTGGCCGCCGGTGGTCAGCGAGACGGTGTGGACGTCCTCGATCTCGCGGGCACGATCGATGACCGCGTTCAGCAGGGCGCGGCCGGCCCCGGTGCGCTGCACGGCGGGGTCAATGACCAGCATGCGGAATTCGAGTTCGCCTTCCAGCGCGATGTCGGCGTACTCGCTGCCCGGGCGCACCAGGGTGACCGAGCCGATGACGACGCCGTCGCGCTCGGCGACGAGGATCTCGGAGGCCGCGTGCCGCGCGGCAACCTGCTGCACGAACTGCAGGTATTCGTGGTCCGGGTCGTCGAAGTGGCCCGCGTCCAGGTAGGAATCGACGGTGATCCGCGCAATGTGCGGGTAGTCGGCCTCCGCTGCGGGACGGATCGTCAGGGTGCTGGCATCGGTGAGGGTTGCTGTAGTCATCACTTTCCAGTGTGACAGCCGGACGCCCGGCGGGCCGGAAATTCTCGGCGCATGTAGCCAAGCTCACGCACGTCAAGCCATCGAACTGCCTGCCGCCGAGCCGCCTCGGCAGTGTCGGCGCGAGCCGTCTCGCGCCGGCTTCTCGACACATTGCCCCACGTCACAATTCGATCACAACGGAAGAAGATAACCCGACACCCTTGCGGTTTGTTTGTTAGTACAGTTTACTAACAACCATGAACACCTCACGGGGCCCCCTGCGCAGCATGGCAACAGGCGCGGCCGCACTGCCCTCACACGGCCGCGCACACAACCTGTCTCTTGTGCTGCAGACGCTTCATTCAACGGGGCCGCTGAGCCGCGCGGACCTGTCGCGCACCCTCGGCCTGACCCGCGTCACGGTATCGGATCTGGTCTCCGAACTGCTCGAACGCGGACACGTCATCGAACTCGGCCAGTCCGAGAAAATCCGACCCGGGAAACCCGCCATCATGGTCGATCTAAACCGCCGGGGGCTGCAGATCATCGGTCTGGACCTCGCAGAGAACTCGGTGCTCCGCGCCGCCGTCCTGGACCTGGACGGAAACATCCTGCACCGCGTGGAAACCACCACCGGGGATGAAAAGGGACAGGAAGTCACCCAATTGGTGCTGGGCCTGGCAACCCGGGCCATCAACCTCGCCACCGCGCCGCTGCTGGGCATCGGCGTCGGCACCCCGGGCATCGTCGACCACGACGGGGTGGTGCTCACGGCACCGAACCTCGACTGGAAAGACCTGCCGCTGCGTGAACTGCTCGAACAGGAGACCGGGTTGCCCACGCTCGTTGCCAACGACGCGGATGCAGCGGTTCTCGCCGAATTCACCTTTGGGGGCGGCGCGAACGACATGATCCTGGTCAAGGTCGGCCGCGGCGTGGGGTCCGGCCTGATGGTCAACGGCCAGCGCGCCCGCGGCGTGCACTCGGCGGCCGGGGAAATCGGCCACGTCGTGGTCGGCACCGACGGCGGCCTCGAATGCAAGTGCGGCAAGCGCGGCTGCCTGGAAACCTGGCTTTCGGTCCCGTTCCTCGAACGCGGGCTCGAGGCCGCCGCGGCCTTCGAGGACCCCGAGGCAGCCGCCGACAACGTCTTGCAGATCGCCGGCGAGCGCCTCGCCGTCGCCCTCGCGCCCATCGTCGGCGCCCTTGACTTGGCCGAAGTCGTCCTCAGCGGCCCGGCACACCTTTTGGAAGGAACCCTGCGCCAGAGCGTTGAAAAAACGCTGGCGGAACGGATGCTTCCACACAGACCACCCCTGGTGGAAGTCCGCCTCGCCAAGGAACCGCAGGACGTGGTGCTGCGTGGCACCGCTGTCATGGTCCTTTGGAACCAGCTGGGAGTGGCCTGACCCGTTTTAACCAGCACGACCCTTCGCATGGGATTACTCGCAGTAAGCCCAACCACCCTCCGAAAGGATCTCCAATGAAGAAGTACCTTGGGCTTGCAGCCCTCACGACCGCCGCGGCACTCTCCCTGACCGCTTGCGGCGGCAGCGGGGCACCAGCTGCCTCCTCCGCACCGACATCCACCGGTTCCGCGGCGGCCGGCGATCCGGCCGGCAATGCGGACAAGACCATCACCCTGTGGCTGGCCGGCGGCGACACCCCGGACGAGCTTCGCACGTACCTGAAGGACACCTTCAAGACCAAGACCGGGGCCACGCTCAAGATCGAGGAGCAGGGCTGGGGCGACCTTGTCACCAAGATGACCACCGCGCTGCCCGATGCCAACAACACCCCGGACGTCGTGGAAATGGGCAACACCCAGTCCCCGACGTTCACCAACATCGGCGCCTTCCTGGACATCTCCGGCATGTTCGACGAGCTCGGCGGCGCCAAGCTGATCCCGTCCTTCGTCGAGGCCGGCTCGGTCGACGGCAAGAAGTTCACCCTTCCCTACTACGCCGGCTCGCGCTACATGTTCCAGCGTGCCGACGTCTGGAAGGAAGCCGGCGTCGAGACACCCAAGACCCTGGACGAATTCAACTCCGCGGTGAAGACCATCACCGAGAAGAACCCGCGTGACATCAAGAACTTCTCCGGCTTCTTCCTCGGCGGCCAGGACTGGCGCAACGGCATCTCCTGGATCTTCGCCAACGGCGGCGAGCTGGCCAAGAAGGAAGGCGACCAGTGGGTCTCGACCCTCTCGGACCCGAACACCCTCAAGGGCCTGGCCCAGCTGCAGGAGCTGTACAAGAGCGCCTCCAAGGCCCCGGCCGACGCCAAGGACTCGACCCCTTGGCTCTACATCAACGATGCCGACCAGATCCTCGACGAAGCGGGCAAGCCGACCGGCAAGACCTCGCTCGCCGCGGCCACCATCATGGCCCCGGGATGGGCACACTGGTCGATCGGCGACCTGGAGAAGGACGCCAAGACCGGCAAGGACGTCCGCACCTGGGACGACAAGAAGTTCGGCGCCTTCGTGCTCCCGGGCAACGACGGCAATCCCGCACCGGTCCTCGCCGGCGGCTCCAACATCGGCATCTCCGCCAAGTCCCAGAACCCGGAACTGGCCAAGGAACTGATGCGCATCATCTTCTCCTCGGACTACCAGGACATGCTTGGCAAGAACGGACTGGGCCCGGCGAACTCGGACAACAACGCCTCGATGGGTGACGACCAGTTCGCCAAGGCCGGCATCGCCTCGGCATCGAACTCCAAGCTGACCCCGGCCGCACCGGGTTGGGCGGCCGTCGAATCCTCGATGAAGCTCGAGGAGTTCTTCGGCAAGATCCGCGACTCCGCCGATCTGGAGGCCCTGGCGAAGGAATACGACGCCCAGATCACCCCGATGCTGAACCTGAAGTAGCACTTGTCGATGGCCGGGGCGCGAATTCGCCCCGGCCATCCCCATTTTGCGCAGCACCCCCGTACGTCGGCTTCCGCCGAGACGAAAGGCCGTAAGTAGCTCATGCCCACCCACGCCCCGGCACCGCCGGCGCAGCAACCGCAACAGGTTGAACCCGCCAGCGCCAAGATCCACGTTCCAATTGTCAAGAAGCGCAAGTCCAAGGCCCCGCTCCTGCTGATCGCCCCGACGTTGGTCATCCTCGTCGCGGCCCTGGGATACCCCGTGGGCTGGCAGATCTACACCAGCTTCCAGAAGTTCGGCCTGAAGCAGCAATTCGGCGCACCACCCGAATTCGTCGGGCTCGACAACTACACGGCGCTGCTGGCCGACCCCAACTTCTGGGTCATCCTGGGCCGCTCCCTGCTCTTCTGCCTGCTCGCCGCAGGCATCACCGTGGTCATCGGATTCCTCCTGGCGATCCTCATGAAGCGCGTGGGAACCGTCTCCCGGCTGGCCCTGCAGGTCTCCATGCTGCTGGCCTGGTCCATGCCGGTGGTCGCGGCCATGACCGTCTGGGTCTGGCTGGTCGACTGGCGCCGGGGCGTGCTGAACTGGATGCTGACCCGCTTCGGGTTCGATGCCGAGGGCCACAACTGGCTCGCCGAGCCGCTCACCTTCTTCGCCATAGCGCTGCTCATCGTCGTCTGGATGTCCGTGCCGTTCGTGGCGCTGAGCATCTACGCAGGCCTGACCCAGATCTCCGAGGAGGTGCTGGAGGCCGCGGCCATGGACGGCGCCACCGGAATCCAGCGCATCCGGTACATCATCATGCCGCTGATCACCCCGGTCCTCTCGATCGTGCTGCTGCTGCAGCTGATCTGGGACCTGCGCGTGTTCACCCAGATCAAGCTGCTCCAGGACGCCGGCGGCGTGGCCAACGAGACCCATCTGCTGGGCACCTACATCTACCAAATGGGCGTCGGCTCCGGCGACTTCGGCGCGGCAAGCGCCGTGTCCATCCTGATGCTCATCATCACCATTGCCATCAGCTGGTACTACGTGCGCTCGCTGATGAAGGAGGAAGACTAGAATGCGGCTTAAATCGATCTCGACCGGCATCTGGACGACCGTTGCGCTCGTCGTCGCCGTCGCTTGGGCCTTCCCCGTCTACTGGATGTTCAACTCGTCCTTCCTGCCCAACGCGGTGCTGCAGTCGGCCACCCCGACGTTCCTGCCCTTCGGCGGATCGTTCGACAACTTCACGGCGGTCTTCGCCGACGGCAAGTTCGTCGCGGCGCTGGGCATCTCGCTGACCGTCACGCTGACCACCGTGGCCGTGGCGCTGTTCGTCGCGTTCCTGGGCGCGCTGGCGATCAGCCGGTTCAAGTTCAAGGGCCGCAAGTCCTTCATCCTGGCGATGCTGCTGATCCAGATGCTGCCGGCCGAGGGCATGTTCATCGCCCAGTACAAGATGATGAGCTCCGTGGGCCTGCTGAACAACGTGCTGGGCCTCACCCTGCTCTACACCGCCGCCGTCATCCCGTTCACCATCTGGATGCTGCGCGGCTTCGTCGCCGGCGTCCCGGCGGAGCTCGAGGAGGCGGGCATGGTCGACGGCCTCTCCCGCACCCAGGCGTTCATGCGCATCACCTTCCCGCTGCTGGCCCCGGGCCTGGTCGCCTCCGGCGTCTACGCGTTCCTGCAGGCGTGGAACGAATTCACCGTCGCCCTGGTGGTGATGACCGAGGACCAGATGAAGACGCTGCCGCTGTGGCTGCGCGGATTCGTGCAGGCCTCCGCCACCCGCGAAACCGACTGGGGCCTCGTCATGGCGGCCTCCATGCTGGTCGCGGTCCCGGTGATCATCTTCTTCATGATCGTGCAGTCCAAGATGTCCTCGGGCCTGGTCGGCGGGGCGGTGAAGGGCTGATGAACCGTTCGATCCCCGCAACCGAAGCAGCTGCCGCCCCTGTGTCCGACGCCGCGTCGATGTCCGAGTCCCATTCAATGTCCGACGCCGGGCTTCGCGTCCTTGCCGCCGGCACCCTGATGCCCGGCTTCACCGGCACGACGATGCCGGCCTGGGTCGGGTCCGCGCTTGATGCGGGACTGGGCTCGGTGTGCATCTACGGCACCAACCTCACCTCCCCCGCGCAGCTTGCCGAGCTCATGGGCCAGCTGCGCGCCGCGTCGCCCAGCGTGCTGCTGACCCTGGACGAGGAGGGCGGGGACGTCACCCGCCTGCACTACCTCACCGGGTCCAACCAGCCGGGCAACGCCGTGCTCGGGCGCATCAACGACCCGGCTACCACCGCCGCCTCCGCCGCGGCGATCGCCGACGAGCTGGCGGCGCTGGGCTTCAACCTGAACCTTGCCCCCGATGCCGACGTGAACTCCAACCCAGGGAACCCGGTGATCGGCGTGCGCAGCTTCGGCGCCGACGCCCCTCTGGTCGCCGAACACACCGCGGCCTGGGTGGCGGGCCTGCAGGAGGCGGGCGTCGCTGCCTGCGCCAAGCACTTCCCCGGCCACGGGGACACCGCCACCGACTCGCACCTTGCCCTGCCGACCATCGACGTGGACCTCGAGACGCTGCGGGACCGCGAGCTGGCGCCCTTCGCCGCGGCCATCGCCGCCGGCACGGCAAGCATCATGACCAGCCACATCATGGTCCCGGCGCTGGACGCACAAAACCCCGCGACCTTCTCCCGGGCCGTGCTGGGCGAGCTGCTGCGCGATTCCATGGGCTTCGAGGGCGCGGTCATCACCGACGCGCTGGACATGGCCGGCGCCTGCGCGATCACCGGCATCGAGGTGGCCGCCGTGCGCGCGCTGGCCGCCGGCGCCGACCTGCTCTGCCTGGGCTCGGAAACCTCGGCCGAACGCTACGAGGACATCCTCGACACGATCGTCGCGGCGGTCCGCGCGGGCGACCTGCCGCTGGCCCGGCTGCGCGACGCCGCACGCCGCACCGCGGAACTGGCCGCCGCCTACCCTCCGGCTGCACCCACCGGGACCGGGCAGGCACCTGACGCAGCCGCCATCACCGCGGCCTTCGATCTCTCCCCCGCCGCTCATGAATGGCTGGCCGACCCCGCCGCCCCGGCGCTGGTGCAGGTCGACTCCGAGGCGAACATGGCCGTGGGCCACGTGCCCTGGGGCGCCGCCGCGGTCGGCGCGCACACGGACCTCGACGCCGTGGACCGGCACGCCAAGATCGCGCTGATCGGCCGCGGCCTGGATGCCGGGCACCCGGTCCGGAAGCTCGCCGAAGAGCTGCGGTCCGACGGCCAGCGGGTCATCGTCGTTGAATGCGGCTGGCCGCGCGGCGGCGCCGACCTTGTCACCTTCGGCGCCTCGCTGACCGTCTCCGCCGCGCTGGTCGGGCTGCTCGCCCCGCGAAGCGCAACCCGCGATTCGACCGGTGGAACGAGGGCATGAGGCTGGGAGTGGACATCGGCGGCACCAAGACGGCCGCCGCGATCCTGCACGACGACGGCTCGGTGGCCGCCCTGCACACCGCCCCGTCCGGGTACGGCCCGGGCGAGGTCATCGCGGTGGCTGCGATGCTGGCCAAGGCGGCGATCGCCGAGGTCTCGGCCGCGGAGTTCGCGGTTGCGGGGTTCCATGCGGCCGCCGGCACCGGCACCGGCACCGCAAGGACCACACTCACACACGGCGACCTGCCGGCCCGTGCCGGGGCGTGCATGCCGGGGCTCGTGGATCCGGCCAGCGGCCTGGTGCGCCACGCGGTAAACCTCGGGGTCGACTCCGTGGACCTTCGCCGGGGGCTGTCCGAGGCGCTGGACATGGACGTCAGCATCGAGAACGACGTGAAGGCCGCCGCGCTCGGCGCCGATGCGCTGCTGCGCGCCAGGTCCGGAGAGCCGGCCGCGGCCGCTGCATCCACGGCACGCACTGCGCGCACCGGGACTTTCGCCGAGAGCAGCACCCTTGCGTACCTGAACCTCGGCACCGGCCTGGCCGCGGCCGTGGTCCGCGACGGCCAAGTGTTACGCGGTCGTGACGGAATCGTCGGGGAAATCGGCCACTTCCCGGTGGCCGGCGGGTCCCTTTGCACGTGCGGCCAGTTCGGCTGCCTGGAGACGCTGGCCTCCGGCTCGGCGCTGGACAGGCTGTGGCGGGTGCCGGGTGGCCGTGGGCGCGATCCCTTTGCCGCCGCGGCCGCCGGGGACCCCGTGGCCGCGCACGCCGCGCAGGTGCTCTGCCACGGGATCGCGCTCTCCCTCCAACTGCTGGTGCTGACCACCGGCGCCGAGCGGATCGTGCTCGGTGGCGGACTGTGCGCGTTGGGAAACGCACTGGAGAACGGGATACGCTCGGAGTTGACCCGTGATGCGGCGGCCTCCGACTTCGTCGCATCGTTGGAGCTGGCCGACCGCTTTGAACTGCTGCCCTCCGATGTACCGGTCGCCGCCCTTGGTGCGGCGCTGCTGCCGGCACGAGGCCAGCTTTAGCACTGAAGGAACACGTTTACATGGAAGTTTTGATCGTCGACACCCCCGAGGAAGCCGCGGCGTTTGCCGCATCGGCAGTGCTCGATGGCTTGCGGGCCTACGGCACGGGAAGCCCGGTGCTGGGCCTGGCCACCGGGTCGTCGCCGCTGGGGCTCTACGCCGAACTGGCCGCCGCTGCGCAGCGCGGGGAGGTCGATTTCTCCGCCGCCCGCGGCTTCGCGCTCGATGAGTACGTCGGCCTGAACAACACGCACGAGCAGTCCTACCGCCAGACGCTGATCCGCGAGGTCTGCAACGTGATCGGCCTGCCCGAGTCCGGGCTGAACGTGCCCAACGGCAACGGCGAAACCGTTGAGCAGATCGCCAAGCAGGCCGCCGCCTACGACGAGGCCATCAAGGCCGCCGGCGGAGTCGACGTGCAGATCCTGGGCATCGGCGCCAACGGCCACCTCGGCTTCAACGAGCCTGCCTCCTCGCTGCGCAGCCGCACCCGCATCAAGCGCCTGGCCTCGCAGACCCGCGAGGACAACGCGCGCTTCTTCGACGGCCTGGACCAGGTCCCGACCCACTGCGTGACCCAGGGCCTGGGCACCGTGCAGGAAGCCGGCCGCCTGGTGCTCATCGCCACCGGCAGCCACAAGGCCGAGGCGATTGCCGCGGCCGTCGAGGGTCCGCTCTCGGCTTCTTGCCCCGGCTCGGTGCTCCAGCTTCACCCGGATGCCGTGGTGGTGCTCGACGAGGCCGCCGCGGCCCACCTGAAGAACCGTGCCTATTACGACGATGCCGCCGCGGGACTCCAGTTCGGCATCTAGCACCGCCCGATCCGGCCGCACCCGGGTCCCGGTGAATGCAAGAGCCTCTTCCGCACGGTGGATATCCACCGTGCGGAAGAGGCTCTTTGCGTGTCTCTGTCGTGCAGATGCCCGGCACTGCCGGTGCCCGTAGCTGCAGGTGCCTGCTATTCGGCCGACGGCAGCGCCGTGAAATCAAAGTGTCCGGCTGCCTGCCACCCCGGTTCGCCGACAGGCCGCAGCACCGGGATGCCCGCCTCCTCGGCGATCAGTGCACCCGCCGCCCAGTCGAATTCCTGCGTGCCGTACTCCGCATAGGCGTCCAGCGTGCCGTCGGCCACCAGACACAGGTCCAGGGCAGCCGATCCCAGCCTCCGCACATTCGCGAAGCCCGGCATGAGCCCCAGCAGTGCGCCCACCTGGAACTGCCGGCGGTCCGCGTCGTAGCCAAAGCCAGTGGCCAGCAACCGGCCGGCTTCCTCCCTGTCGCCGCCGTGCAACCGCATCACCGGCCGCGGTTCGCCAACAAGCTGTCCACCGGCACGGACTCCATGGTGAGGTTCGGCCAGCCAGGCACCTGAACCTGCCGCCGCGTAGTACTCGCTGCCCAGGGCCGGAGCATTGATGGCGGCTGCCAGCCAACGCCCGGTCCCCGGCGCCCCGTGGTCCGGGCCGTAAACAGCCACCGAGGTGCAGTAATACACGATGCCGCGGACAAAGTTCGCGGTTCCGTCCAACGGGTCGATCGACCACCGGTAGCCCGATGGCAGCTGCGGGACGGTTCGGCCATATTCTTCCCCGGTGATCGAGTCGTCGGGCCGGGCAGCGGCGATGACATCGCGCACAGCAACTTCCGCCCTCCGGTCGTAGTCCGTCACCCAGTCCCCCGCGGCAGTCTTGGTGTCCGCGGCGACCCGGGACCGGCCGCGCTCGGCCAATACCGCAGCACCCGCAGCGGCCGCCTCACGGGCAATTCCGAGCAGTTGGGCCACGAGGTCCGCACCCTCCAGCGGGACGGCCGACACCCCGGCGTTGGCCGAGTGCAGGTGCTTTGGGTGCTGGTTCATGTGCTGCTCCTGGGATCGAAATGCGGCTTCTGGGGATCTGCCGCCCGTTGTGCGGGGCTGGCCGGCCGGCAAGACAGCGTGTGGAATCCGTCGTGCCCGGACATGTCGAGCGTACCCAAACTGCACTCGATAGCAGTGATTCACCGCAACAGTTCCTGGGCTAGGAGTCGCAGAGCGCGACGCCCCAAGGGCCTTGCGGAGTCGACGTCGAGGCCATCTGAACGCCTCCAACCGGCGGAGTCGGCAACCGAAGAACCCAAGATGTCGCCCGGCCAAACCAAGTTTCCGCAACGGAATCCGTACATGAGGTACGGCCCAGGGCGCCCGCCAGCTGATATTGAAGGCGCCACCGTTATCTTTGGTGTAGGCAAGGACGGTTTCCATACCAAGATTCTTAATGGGATTGATGTTCCCTGTAGCCTTTTGGCTTCGCCGTACAGCAGCCATTTGGTCGAAAAGCTGGATTCCCCCGAGGAAGGCACGGTATCGGCTCGGGTTTCAATTTGAACAAGCGTTGGCATAATTTGCTGCTAGCCCCAGCTCAGAGCCAAGTTTCTGCCCAGCCTCAATTGCCGGTGACTGGATCCGGTCTACCTCACCGAAGGACATCGGAACCACCCTGTTCCGGAGTCCCGGCGTAGGGGGAGAATACGGGCCAACGTCAAGATTTCGCATACATTCTTGTCATGGCTGGTGGAAGTCTTGAATCCCCGTTTAACCGGTGTCAGACTGGTGGCCGAAATGGTTGCCGTGCCAACTTGAGGGACATAACAACCATCGGCGACTTTATCTAAGTATTCGAACCGAAAATATCGATTAGTCGAGCCCACTCATTCGAAGTGGAGATGCCGAGTCCTCGATTTGCCGGTTTCTCTGCAAATCTGGGGATCTCGGGGAGAAAACATATCTTGTTGTGGTGACAGGTCGTTCCAATGCAATTAAACACTCGCGTAAGTTGGAGAGTTGGGAATCAGGGGTTCCCTCCATCTCTCGCCGGCGATAGCCTGATCGTTCAAAAATACGGCGGCTCATCGATCGAGAACATTGAAGGTATTCAGCGGGTTGCCCGAAGAATCGTGGACACCCATCTTGCTGGACATCCTGTGGCCGTGGTTCTTTCGGCCATGGGCGACACCACCGACGAATTGTTGGATCTCGCCGCTGGAGTCGCACCGTTGCGGCCATCCCGCGAACTCGACCTGTTGCTGAGCACAGGCGAACGGATCTCGGTTGCATTGCTGGCCATTGCCATTTCAAGTCTTGGGGCTTCCCCCCATGTCTTCACGGGCAACGAGGCTGGCGTTATCACGGACGAAACCCATGGCAAAGCGCGCATCGTCGGAGTATATCCGCAGCGGGTGCGCGATGCCTTGGACCGTGGCGAGATCCCCATCGTGACCGGGTTCCAGGGGACAAGCCGCAGAACCAACGAGGTCACAACTCTGGGACGGGGCGGATCGGATTTATCCGCAGTTGCCCTGACCGCGGCCCTAAACGCCGGAGTTTGTGAAATCTACTCAGATGTCGACGGTGTCTACACTGCTGACCCGCGCGTCGTCCCCCTTGCACAAAAGATCGACATGATCTCCAATGAACAGATGTTGGAGCTGGCTGCGGGCGGAGCAAAGGTACTGCAATTGCGCTGTGTCGAGTACGCCCGTCGCTTCGGTGTCTCGATCCACGTGCGTTCTTCGTTCGACAAGGGCGAAGGGACCCTGGTAGTCGCCACGGCCAAGGACGAGCTCCTGTATCCCGATTCCGAATCCTTGGAACAGCCATTTATCCGATGTGTCACGGATGACCGTTCGGCAGTCCAGATTACCGTCGCCGGTGTGCCTGACCTGCCGGGCACGGCAGCACAGATATTCCGCATCACGGCCGCTGCAAATGCCTGTCCCGACATGATCACACAAAACCATGCCGCAGCCGGTCACCGCCCCGACATCGCTTTCACGGTGCCCAGTTCTCTGGGACAACCGATCGTCAAAGCACTCTCCGAGGCGCAGAGCGCCATCGACTTCCGTTCCTTGCAGTGCGATGAGGTCGGCAGGCTTTCCCTGATCGGATCCGGGATGCTCAATGACCCCGGCGTTTTCTGCCGGTTCATGAGTGCGCTTTCGGAAGCTGGAATCGGCCTTCGGCTGATTTCGAATTCAGACACCCGTATTTCCGCGGTGACAGAAATCGGAATGCTGGATCAGGCAATTCGTGCGGTTCACAAAGAGTTCCGTTTATCCGGTGACTTGCTCATCGGGTAGGCGGACGCCATCTGGCTCCTGGCCTTGAGACACCCGAACGCTTCAAGGCCAGGACCACTTCCAAACATTGCTCTAGCAAAGGTTCTTTCCATGGTTCAACTCATCGGCTCCTCAAATGGTTGCCCGATGGTTGGGGTTTCGGTCACAACACGGACCGCCACCCCGGTCCCTCAGGCATCGGTTCGATGGAATTCAACGCCCATCGATCCTGCCCCTTTCCCGCGGAGCCCTTGCAGGTACCTTGAAAGATTCTTTCTCAACATGGCGCAATCACCTGGTTCGACAAAGGTGCGGCGCATTCCAAATGCTCCGTTCTTGACATTGAATTCGCGTGAAAAGACAACAAGCATCGTTCTATGGTCGTCACACGGGATTCGCCAGCTGGTTCCTTCGGCCAACCGGGAAATTGGAGAAGTAGTGGGTATTCGCGAGCACCATGCGAAACGCCCCGCACCGACTTGAACCGCAGTTTGCGCGGATAAAGCCGCCCGAAAACTACTTCATCCATACCCAAGAAGCAGCCGTCGTGATCGGAGAATTCCATGCCATTCCAATCTGAGCTAGTCGACTTGACCGGGCCTTTCGTGTCAGGGCCCATACCCGGCCCGCGATCCGCCGAATTGCTTGCACGCCAAGCAACCAGGGAATCCAATGCCCGTACGTACCCACGTCATTTGCCGATCGCCATTGCCGAAGCAGCCGGCAGTTTTGTCCGGGATGTTGATGGCAATGTTTTCATTGACTTCCTTGCCGGGGCGGGGGTTCTCTCACTCGGGCATAACCATCCGGAGCTGGTTGGCGCAGCCACGGAGCAGCTCTCCGTCCTGACCCACGGGTTGGACTTTCCGACGCCGGCAAAGGACGCCTTCATCGAAGCACAGCTTTCAATGCTTCCTGCCACCATGCGTGACCGGATGAAGATCCATTTTTGTGGCCCCACGGGAACCAACGCCGTCGACGCAGCAATCAAGCTGTGCAAGACGGCGACCGGTCGAGGGGACATCATCAGCTTCCAGGGGGGCTTCCACGGTAGCGGGGCCGCGGGCATGGCACTGACCGGTTTGGTGTCCCAAAAGGAGCCCGTGAGCAACGGCCTGCCGGGGATCCATTTCTTCCCCTACTCGTACTGTTCCAGATGTCCGCTTGGGCTTACACGGGAGACCTGCAGCACGAATTGCGCCACCTACCTGGAGCATTCGCTGAAGGACGACCTCAGTGGCATTCCCCTGCCCGCCGCGGTGATTATGGAACTTGTCCAAGGCGAAGGCGGAGCAATTCCTGCCACGATTGAATTCGCCCAGCGGGTGCGCGAAGTGACCCGTGAGCTGGGTATCCCACTGATTGTCGACGAAGTCCAGACAGGCTGCGGGCGGAGTGGGACTTGGTTCTCCTTTGAGCAGTACGGCATCGAGCCCGATGTCATCGTAGCCTCGAAGGCGCTCAGCGGCATGGGCTTGCCGATTGCGCTGATCATCTACGACGAGGAGTTGGACGTCTGGGCTCCCGGTGCTCATACCGGGACCTTCCGCGGCAACCAACTGGCCTTCGCCACCGGCGTTGAGGCCGTGAAGATCATCAAGCGCGACGATGTCCTGGGCAACGTCGTCCGGCGCAGCGAACAATGCATGGACCTTCTGGCACCGTTGCAGCAGCATCCGTGGGTTCGGGAAATCCGTGGCAAGGGATTGCTGCTGGGCATTGAGCTGATGCATCCCTCCAGCGGTCTCCCGGCCGGCGACCTGGCCGCTGAGGTGCAGGCCGAAGCACTCAGGCGAGGGCTGATCCTGGAGCTGGGTGGCCGTGGCGGCTGTGTTGTGAGGTTGCTTCCCCCGCTCAACGTTACCGAGGAGATCATGGACGCCGCCTGCCGCATCCTTGTCGACTGCATTGACCAACTGGAGTCGAAGGCCGTTTAAGCCCACACCTTGGCTGCCTGGGCATAGTCGGCGGCTGCACGCGCGGAAAGGAGATCCTTGTGCGCAAGAAAATTGTCGTCAGCACGATCCTTGAAAAGACTCCGGAACCTATGAGTTTGATGCATGGCCAAGTCTTGGTCGCTTCCGGTAACAACCAGGGAGCCAGGTGGCATCCCGGTGAACGGTTGGACCAGCTCTTTGAAGAGCAGTGTGACCGGTTACGGGAAACCGGTCGGGGCTCGCACTTGGCCGTGGATGCCGGCACACTGACCCTTACCTACGACCAACTGGATGGCCGAGCCAACCAGCTCGCCCGATACCTGCTCGCGCGCGGATGCCGCCCAGGCGACAAGATCGCGCTGCTCTTCGATGAATCGGTGCGATCCTTCGTGGGAATGCTCGCGGTGCTGAAGATCCACGCCGCGTACGTGCCTTTGGATGCCGGATACCCGGCGGACCGGCTCTCCTACATCATTGCCGACGCCGATGCCTCGATGGTGCTGACGCTGTCTCACTTGAGGGAGAAACTCACCGAGGTCATCGCCCCCGTTTCGTCGTTGGACGAGGAAGACGCCCAGATTGCGGGCTTCGACGAGGCACGATTGACCGCCGAAGAAAAGGGCTCGGCAACCGAGCAGCTTGCCTACGTCATCTACACCTCGGGAACCACCGGTCGCCCCAAGGGTGTGGCGATCGAACATGCCAGCATCTGCAATTTCGTGCGGGTTGCCGCTGATTCATACGGGTTCCAGGAAATGGACCGGGTATACCAGGGCATGACCATCGCCTTCGACTTTTCCGTCGAGGAAATCTGGGTCCCCTGGATGTCCGGGTGCACGTTGGTTCCCAAGCCCAGCGGCACCACGTTGCTGGGTGCGGAATTGGCAGATTTCTTGGTCGCCAAGCGAATCTCGGCCATTTGTTGTGTGCCGACGCTGCTGGCGACGCTGGATGAGGACATCCCCGGCCTCAGGTTCCTCTTGGTGTCGGGTGAAGCCTGTCCGCGCGACCTGATCCTGCGCTGGCACCGGCCCGGACGCCGTTTCCTGAACGTCTATGGTCCGACCGAGGCCACCGTCACGGCCACCTACTCGGTGGTCGACCCGACGCATCCCGTCACCCTGGGAATCCCGCTGCCCAGCTACGCGGTGGTCATCCTCGATCCGAGCAAGCCCGTGGCCCTGCCCGTGGGGACACTGGGCGAAATCGGGTTGGCCGGCATCGGGTTGGCGAGGGGCTACGTCAAGCGCGACGACCTGACCGACAAGGCGTTCATCTCTGATTTCCTGGAGATCGAGAACAATCCCTCGGGCCGGATCTACCGCACCGGAGACCTCGGCCGAATCAACGCCGCAGGGGAAATCGAGTATTTTGGCCGCATCGACACGCAGGTGAAAATCCGCGGCTACCGGATCGAACTCACCGAGATCGAGTCGGTGCTGCTGCAGGTTCCCGGGGTCGCCCAGGCCGTGGTCGACACCTACGAGTCGTCGCCCGGCGTGCTCGAGCTGGTTGCGTACTACAGCCTGCGCAACGACACCGAAGAACTCGACAAGGCGGCATTGCGGGCGCACCTGCAAGACCGGCTGCCGGGCTACATGGTTCCTGCGTACTTGGAGGAGTTGGAAACCATTCCGCTGTTGCCCAGCCACAAGGCCGACAGGAAAAAACTGCCGCCGCCGACCTCGCAACGATCCAGCACCGGCACTGAGGAATACACGGCGCCCGCCACCGACACCGAGGAGCTGCTGGCTACCGCCATGGCCGAGGTCTTGGGTGTCGCGCAGGTTTCCACCAAGGCGAACTTCTTCACCGACCTCGGCGCCAATTCCCTGTTGCTGGCCTACTTCTGTTCAAACATTCGTAAAAACACTTCCCTCCCGGCCTTGGCCATGAGGGACATCTACCAAAACCCGACGATCGAATCGCTGGCCGGGGTGTTGGCAGTTGACCGGCCGGCCGCCGTCCTGCCGGTGATGTTTCCCGAACCTGCGGCAAACTCTTGGGCCACCACCCGCCAGTTTGTCATGTGCGGGATCTTGCAGTTCCTGATTTCCATGGGCTATTTCTACGCGGGCATCGTCTTGATGGTCGTCGGCTACGAGTGGGCGGCGGCGGCACCCGATGTGTGGCAAACCGCGCTCAGGTCCTTTGTGTTTGGATGGATACTGTTCATCGCCCTTTCCGTGGCGCCCATCGCCCTGAAATGGATACTGGTGGGTCGCTGGCGCGCCCACGAACTCCAGATCTGGTCCCTGCGGTACGTGAAGTTCTGGTTCGTCAAGACCCTGATCAGCAGCAACCCTTTGCGCATGTTCGCAGGAACGCCGTTGTATAACTTCTACCTGCGTGCCCTGGGAGCCAAGATCGGGCGCAACGTGGTCCTCTTCTCCACCTCCGTGCCGGTGTGCACCGACCTGCTGAGAATCGGCGATGATTCGGTGGTCCGCAAGGACTGCTTCTACACCGGATACCGTGCCTACCGCGGGGTGATCCAGGTAGGTCCAGTCACACTGGGCAAGAACGTCATGGTGGGTGAAAAAACCGTCCTGGATATCGATACGGTGATGGGCGACAACACCCAGCTGGGTCATACTTCCTCGCTGCAACGCGGACAGGCAGTGCCGGACAACGAGCACTGGCATGGCTCGCCGGCTCAACGAACAGATGCCGACTACCGTTCCGTTGCGCCCACGTTGTGCAGTCGAAGGCGGAAGATCATCTACAGTGTGGGTGTCGTCTTCAACAGGCTCGTCTTGGTCGCCCCCGTAGCCATCACAGTGGTCGCGTTGTTGCTGCCCGACTACCTGCGCTCCGGTTTGCTCTGGAACGACGTCGGCGGGTTCTACGCCGAGTTGGCCGTGCTTTCCTTCATCCTGTTGTTCGGTGCAATCATCACGGGCCTGATCGCGGTGGCGGTCATTCCGAGGGTGCTGAACCTCTTTGTGAAACCCCACAAGGTCTACCCGCTTTACGGCTTCCACTTCATCGTCACGGGAATGATCACGCGGCTGACCGGCCTCAAGTTCTACCGGCACCTCACGGGCGACAGTTCGCTGATTGTCTACTACCTGCGGCTGATCGGATACAAACAGCCGAACCTGGTCCAGACCGGTTCCAACTACGGGGTCGAGCTCAAGGAGGACAGCCCGTTCATGGTCACCGTCGGCTCCGGGACCATGGTTTCCGATGGCCTGTCGATCATGACCACCGGGGTGTCGAACTCCTCGTTCCAGGTCATGCCGAATGCGATCGGCGGCACCAACTTCTTCGGCAACGAGGTGGTTTACCCCCCGGGCGGCAAGACCGGCGAAAATGTGCTCTTCGGAACCAAGGCCATGGTCCCGGTCGACGGCCCCGTCCGGGAAGGGATCGGGCTCCTGGGCTCCCCCTGCTTTGAGATCCCTCGGTCCGTCCAGCGCGATGCGGCCTTCGACGAGATGAAGTCGGCCCAGGAACTGGCCACGCGCCTTCCGGCCAAGAACCGGCACAATGCCTGGACCTTGGCGATCTACCTCACGACGCTGTGGGGTTACGCCTTCGTGGCGCTGTGGCTGGGGTCGATGACCCTCACCTGGTTCGAGGGTTACGGCGCACCGGTTGTTGCCGTTGGCCTGATGCTCATCGGGGTGTTCCTGATCGCGCTGGCCATCGTCATCGAACGCATCACGCTGATCGGCCACCCGCTCGTGCCGCGTTTCTGCTCCATCTACGACGAACACTTCTGGTACCACGAACGCTTCTGGAAGTTCTCCGTCGGGGGTTACCTCAACGCGTTCAACGGCACGCCGATCAAGCCGTTCATATGGCGCTGCCTGGGCGTGCGCGTGGGCAAGAGGCTGTTCGATGACGGGTGCGGAATCCCGGAAAAGACATTGGTCAGCATCGGCGATGACACGAACCTCAACGCCGGAACCTCCATCCAGTGCCACTCCATGGAGGACGGGGCGTTTAAGCTCGACGCCATCAGCATCGGCTCCAAGTGCACGGTCGGTGTCAACGGGTTTGTGCACTACGGCGTCACCATGAACGACGGGTCCGTGCTGGATGCCGATTCGTTCCTGATGAAGGGGACCGACGTGCCGAAGGACGGCTTCTACGGCGGCAACCCCGCCCAGGACCTGTCCTCCTACATGGTGGGCAATGCGCAACCGGCCAAGGCAAAGGGCCGGCACCTGGCGCGGCGCGCATGATCCGCATGACATCGGCCCCCGTCTCCGCTTCGGAGACGGGGGCCGTTGACTTGTGTAGCCGAAGGCCGGGCAGGCCGACGGGCGGATCGATCAGGCCTCGGGGTTCGGGCGCCCCTCGACGGCTTCGGGCCCGCCGTCGAGCAGCAGCTTGAAGCCTTCCTCGTCGAGCACCTGCACGCCCAGGCTGACCGCCTTGTCCAGTTTGGACCCGGCGGCCTCCCCCGCCACCAGGTAGGCGGTGTTTTTGGAGACCGAGCCGGCGGCCTTGCCGCCTCGGACGATGATCGCTTCCTTCGCCGCATCGCGGCTGTAGGTCGGCAGGGTGCCGGTGACCACGATGCTCATTCCCTCGAGGTGCTTGGTGATCGACTCGTCCTGCGCGTCCTTCATCTGCACCCCGGCGTCCGCCCATTCGTCGACGATCCGGTTGTGCCAGTCGACGGAGAACCACTCGATCAGCGCGTCGGCGATGATCGCGCCGACCCCGTCGACCTCGGCCAAGGCCTCGCGGGCGTCCGGCGCCCGCAGCTGCTCGCGGATGTTTTCCATCGAACCGTACTTGGTGGCCATGGCGCGCGAGGCGGTGGGGCCCACGTGCCTGATGGACAGCGCGACCAGCACCCGCCACAGCGGCTGGCCCTTGGCCTTGTCCAGCTCCGTGAACAGCTTCTCGGTGGTCTTGGACGGGACGGATTCCTTCTTGGCGGTGGCCTTGGTGTAGAAGTACGGGACCAGCTGGAACTTGCCGGTGCCCTCGCCCTTGGATCTGATCTCGCGCCACACGTTGACGCCGGCCAGCGCCTCGCGCAGGGCAGGGTCCGGATGGCTTTGGGCCAGCGCGAAGACCTGCGACTCGCTGGTGATCGGCCCGGGGCCGGCCGGGGCGATGACCCCGCCGTTCTCGGCCGGGTCCGGGCCCGGGCCGACGGTCAGTGCCTGGGCGGCCTCGTAGCCCAGCGCCTCGATGTCGAAGGCGCCGCGCCCGCCCAGGTGGGCAACGCGCTCGGTCAGCTGCACCGGGCAGGATTCGGCGTTGGAGCAGCGGATGTCCACGTCGCCCTCCTTGGCCGGGGCCAGCGGCGAGCCGCAGGAGGGGCAGGTGGTCGGCATGACGAATTCGCGTTCGCTGCCGTCGCGGAGCGCCAGCACGGGGCCGACGATCTCCGGGATCACGTCGCCGGCCTTGCGCAGGATCACGGTGTCGCCGATCAGCACGCCCTTGGCCTTGACGACGTCCTGGTTGTGCAGCGTGGCGCGTTCCACGGTGGATCCGGCGACCTTGACGGGTGCCATGATGCCGAACGGGGTGACCCGCCCGGTGCGGCCCACCTGCACCTGGATGTCCAACAGCTTGGTGTTGACCTCCTCCGGCGGGTACTTGTAGGCCACGGCCCAGCGCGGCACGCGGGAGGTGAAGCCCAGGTTGCGCTGGATCTCGAACGCGTCGGTCTTCACCACGATGCCGTCGATCTCGTGCAGCAGGTCGTGGCGGTGGTCGCCGTTGGCGGCGATGAACCCCAGGACCTCGTCGAGCGTGTCGACGACCTTGGAGTACGGGGAGACCGGCAGCCCCCAGGAGGCCATCAGCGCGTAGGTCTCCGACTGGGTGGCGGCGTCGAGCCCGGCGCGCACGCCCAGGCCGTGCACGAACATCTTCAGCGGGCGCTTGGCTGTCTCCGCGGGGTCCTTCTGCCGGATGGATCCGGCCGCGGCGTTGCGCGGGTTGGCCAGCGGCGCCTTGCCCGCCTCGATCAGCGCCTCGTTGTAGGCGTCGAACTCGCGTGAGGGGATGAAGATCTCCCCGCGCACCTCGACCTCATCGGGCCAGTCCGCCCCCGCGAGCTGGGTGGGGATGTCCTTGATGGTCAGCACGTTGTGCGTGACGTCCTCGCCGGTGTAGCCGTCCCCACGGGTTGCGGCGCGCACCAGTTTGCCGTTGCGGTAGAGCAGGTTCACCGCCAGGCCGTCGATCTTGACCTCGCAGAGCCATTTCAGCTCGTGCCCGGCGGCACGCAGCGCGGCGTTGGCCATGGTCTTTTCGCCCCAGGCGACGACCTCCTCCAGCGAGAACACGTCCTCCAGCGAGTACATGCGCGAGAGGTGCTCCACCGGGGTGAACGCGGCGGAGACCTCGCCGCCGACTTCCTGGGTGGGCGAGTCGTTGGCGACGATGGCGGGGTGCTGCGCCTCGATGAGTTCCAGCCGCGAGTACAGCTGGTCGAACTCCGCGTCGGAAATCAGCGGAGCGTCGTCGTTGTAGTACGCGGCGCGGTGCTTGCGGACCTCGTCGACCAGGTCCTGGTACTCGGCGCGCAGGGCCTCGCTGGGCAGTCCGTCGCCGGAGGCGAAGTCCCCGGTCGGGTCGGGGCCCGGGAAGGGTTCAGGCTGCTGGGTCGTGGTTGCGGGCTGGGTCGCTTCTTGGTGGCTCACCCTCCCATTTTGCCCCACGAACGCGGATCGCGGGATGAGGCGGGCGCCACCGTGGCGCGGTGGGGCGTGGCAGGGTGCCGCGCGGACCGCGTCAGTCCGTGCTGCCCGGCTCCGAAACGTCGACGATGACGACCGAGATGTTGTCCCGGCCTCCGCTGGCCAGGGCCGCATCGACGAGCCTGGCCATGGCCTCGGCACGGTCCGGGGTCTGGCTGAGGATGCGTTCGATGCCGGCGGGGTCGACCTCGCCGGTGAGCCCGTCGCTGCACAGCAGGTAGCGGTCCCCGGCCACCGGCTCGTGGAACTGGGAGTCCGGGACCGAGTTTCCCCCGGCGCCCAGCGCACGGGTGATCAGGTTGCGTTGCGGGTGGATGCGGGCCTCGGCCTCGGTGATGGTTCCAGCGTCGATGAGCTCCTGGACCGCCGAGTGGTCGAGCGTCAGCTGGGTCAGCTTCCCCTCGCGCAGGCGGTAGCCCCTGGAATCGCCCACGTTCAGCAGCATCAGCCGCACCGCGGGTTCGTGGCCCGGCTCGGGGTTCCGGGACGCGTGGCCAAGAGGTGCGTCGGCCTGGGCGGCGGAGTCTTGTTCCCCGTCATCCAGCCGCGTCACGGCGGGGGTTCCGGCGCCGGGCACGGGCACGTAGGGCAGCACGTCGGTGGTCGGCACGGGCTCCGCGGCTCCGGCGGTCCCATGGTGGAACACCGCGTCCCCGGGGTGGACATGCGCCTCCTGGACCGTCTCCAGGTAGCGCGCCGGGGACACGTCCGCCTCCGGCGCCGCAGCGGCATCGGGTTGGACGGGCAGCTCAAGGGTGGTGGCCACGGGTTTTTCCTGCGGCCAGGTGCCGCCGCCGGGTTCGCAGCTGACCAGGGCAAGCGCGCAGAGCGTGGTCCCGCCGCGGGAACCGATGGCGCTGCGGATCATCGCATCGGCCCGTTCGACCTGGGCCAGCACCGCCTGCGCGTGCGGCAGCCCCGAAGGCCCGACGGCCGCCGGGTCCACGGCGATCTCCGCCAGCGTTTCGATGCACAGCCGGGAGGCGAGGTCCCCCGCCTCGTGTCCGCCCATGCCGTCGGCCACGGCAAAGATGCTCCGGGCGCTGAGCACGGCGTCCTCGTTCACGGCGCGCCGCAACCCGATGTCGGTCAGTGCCCCGCCGTGGATTCCGCCCATGTGTGTGCGCATGTCAGTCCAGCACCAGTCCCGTTCCGGTTCCCGGGGCCAGGCGCACCGGGTTGATGTCGCCGAAGCCGCGCACTGCCGTCGTCTCCTGGGGGTACAGGACAAACCTGTCGTCGCCCGCCAGCGTGGAGGCGGTGAGCTCGTCGGTGAGCACGGTGCCCGGCTCCGCCAGGGAGGTCAGCCGCGCAGCGAGGTTCACCGTGGGCCCGTAGATGTCGCCCAGCCGGGAGAGGATGCGGCCCCAGACCAGCGAGACGCGGGTGTTGGGCAGCAGTTCGTCGGCCGCGAACTCCCGGGACATGGCCAGCGAGATCAGCGCGCCGGCCTGGGGGGTTTCGGCGACGAAGAGCACCTCGTCGCCGATGGTCTTGACCAGCCGGCCGCCGCCGACGGAGATGATTTCCGCGCACTTGGACTCGAAGCGCTGCACCAGCTGCGCCAGCGTGCGTTCGTTCATGCGGCGCGAGAGGGAGGTGTAGGAGACCAGGTCCGCGAAACCCACGGCGCGGGCCAGCGGCAGCGAGATGTCGTCCTCGGAGCCGTCACGTCCCTCCTCGGAGGCCGCCAGCCCGGTTTCGGCGCGCACCGCCAAACGGTGCACGGCGGCGTTGAGCTGCCGGCGCCAGGAGTACACCAGCATTTGTTCGATGGGGTCGATCAAGTCGGGCAGCAGGTTCACCAGGTTGCGCCGCGCCTCCGGGTCGCTCATCTTCTGGTTCTGCACCATGTCCTCGACCAGCGCCTCGACCTGCCAGACCACCATGCGGTCGGTCATCTGGCCGATCGAACGGGTCAGCGAGATCGCGGTTTCCTCGGTGAGCATGCCCTCGCGGACCATGCCGAGCATCAGCTCCAGGGCGCCCTCGTCGACCTCGGTGAAGAAGACCTCCTCGTCCCCGAGGTTCGGGAAGCCCAGGGCGCGCCAGATCTTGCGGGCCGAGAGCAGCGAGACGCCGGCCGCGGCAGCGACCTCGCGGCGTTTCATGGTCCGGTCGGCGCCAAGCAGGCGGCGTTCGAGCTCGCGCACGGCGTCGCGCGCGGAGGCCGGGGTTGTCTGGTCGACCTGTTCGGGGCGCCTCATGGCCGCGGCGAGGTCCGCGATGGGGTCGGCGAGCGCCGGTGCGTCCCCCGCGGCCTCCGGTTCCCGGGACTCGGCGCCGCCGAGGTCTTCCGCGTCGTTCGGCTGGCGCATGGCCTGGGCACGTGCCGCATCACGGGCAGCGGTGGGTGCAACGGGTTGTGAGCCCGTTGCCTGCGACCGCTCACTCATGCTCAGTCCAATCTCTTTGCTGTGGGTGCGTTGGTTGATCCTGTTCAACGCGCTCTTCCATGTTTACACCATCAACCCGGGGGAAGTGTGGCAGTGCGGTTATCGCGCCGATGCCGAGCTCCCGCATTTTCTGCACCGCGGGCATGTGCGGGATGTTGATTCGATGTTCGGCCAGCACGATCTGCAGCGTGCCCGGCGCCTCGTACGGGGCACGCCGGCCGGTCAGCGCCACGATGTCCTGGATGGCGTAAAGCCCGATGGACCGCTGCCCCACGGCGGATCGCCCGCGTTTTGTCACGATGCGCTCGGTGGTCAGGTAGGTGTAGGTGCCGGCCCAGCGGACCAGCGGGCGCAGGCACCAGATGACGAGCAGCACGCAGAAGGCCACCCCGAGCACGGCGAGCAGCAGCGGGCTGGCCTCGGCGGCCCAGTCCGGCAGGTCGGTGCGGATCAGCAGTCCGGCCAGGAAGCTGGTTGCCGCCAGCAGGAGGAAAAAACGCAGCAGCGTGCCGCGCAGGGCGCGGGGGTGCGCCCGCGTCTTCACGATCACGCGTTCGCGCATTTCCAGTATCAGCTTCACGTCCGGCTCCTTCGGCCCCACACCGGTTGTGTGTGCCGGTCTATCCCTACCCATCCATCGTAGGGGCAGTGCACCCACGCTTAGTCCAGGAACCCCCGGATCTCCACGTGTTTTGCCGCTCCCTAGGCGTAGCTGCCGTCGCTGCGGCGCAGGTGGAACACGTCGGCGGCCAGCACGTGGTGCAGCTTTCCGGCCGCGTCGCGCAGGACCAGCGCTCCCTCGGAGCCCAGGTCCTCCGCCGTGCCGCGCAGCACCGTGCCGTCGGGCAGGTGTGCGTCCACCTCGTGCCCGATGCTCACCATGTGCCGGGCGATCGTCCGGCGCAGCGACACGCGGTCCCCGGGACCGGCCTCCCCCGCGTTCCCGTGCACCGCGGCGAATCCGCGGTATAGCTCGGCGACCCGGTCCAGGTAGCCGGCCATCAGATCGGTCCGGTCGGTGGTGCGGCCCCCGAGCAGGGCGACGCTGCCGGCCGTGGGAACGGGCAGTTCCGCCCGTTCCTGGCTGACGTTCAGCCCCGTGCCGACCACCACCGCGGGCCCGTCGGCCGTGAGCACCAGCTGCGCCAGCACGCCGCAGAGCTTGTGGCCCCCGGCGACGACGTCGTTCGGCCACTTGAGCCCGGCGGCCAGCCCCGCCTGTTCGTTCAGCGCCTGCACCATGGCCGTGCCGCAGAGCATCGAGAGCCAGGGCAGCCCGGCGGGGTCGAAGCCCGCGTCCGGGCGGAAGTAGATGCTGATGGCCAGGGAGCTGCGGTCCGGGGTTTCCCAGCCGCGCCCGAGCCTGCCGTGTCCGGCCTCCTGGTGCTCGGTGGTCTCGACGCTCAGGTGGGCCAGCTGCCCGGCCTTGGCCCGCGCCACCAGGTCGTCGTTCGTGGACCCGGTGGCCTGGCTGACCCACAGCTCCCCCATGCCGAGGCCTTTCATGACCTCCCGCACGCGGGAATCATCAAGGGGCGGGCGCTGGACGGGTGCTGGTTCGGGGCTCATGGGCACAAGCCTAGCCACCTTCGCACCCGCCGGCACCCTCCGTTGCAGACGTCCGTGCCGGCGTCAGAGGAAGATGTCCGGGACCAACCGGTCCTCGGGGGCCCCCATGGAGTAGCCGCCCAGGTCCGTCACTCCCGCCGCCGCCAGCACCGCCTCGTCGGTGAAGAAGTTCCCGCTGCAGGTCCCGGCCGGGCTGGTGAGGATGGCGTGGGCGGCATCGGCCACGATGTCCGCCGAGCGCGCGGCCTTCACCAGCTGCTCGCCGCCGGGCATGTTGCGGATGGCCGCGGTGTCGATCAGCGTGGCGGGCCACAGCGAGTTCACGCCGATGCCGGTTTCGCGCAGCTCCTCGGCCAGGCCCAGCGTGGTCAGCGACATGCCGTACTTGGCCATGGTGTAGGCCAGGTGCGCGCCCGCCCACTTGGGGTCCAGGTTCAGCGGCGGGGACAGGGTGAGGATGTGCCCGTTGCCGCTCTTGCGCAGGTGGGGCAGCGCGGTCTTGGAGAGCAGGAAGGTGCCGCGCACGTTGATGTCCATCATGAGGTCGTACTTCTTCATCGACACCTCGTCGGTCCTGGAGAGGTCGATCGCGGAGGCGTTGTTGACCACCACGTCGATCCCGCCGAAGCGTTCGACCGTCTGCGCCACTGCGCCGAGCACGTCCTCGTCGTTGCGCACGTCCCCCACGATGGCCATCGCTGCCCCGCCCGCCGCCTCGATCTGCGCGGCGGCCGTGTGCACGGTTCCCTCCAGGGACGCGTGGGCGGTGCCGGTCTTGGCCATGATCGCCACGTTGGCGCCGTCGGCCGCTGCGCGCAGGGCGATGGCCAGGCCGATGCCGCGGCTCCCCCCGCTCATCAGGATGGTCTTGCCCTTCAGGGATCGCTCATTGGCGGCGATGATGTCGCGTCGTGGTTCACTCATGTGACACACGTTACGGCACTCACTGCCCGCAAGCTACCCGTCAGTAACTTGTTTTATGGACGACTCGGCCCCCAACACGGAGCGATTTTGTAGGGTTCCTACACACAAATCGACCCAAACCCTCACTAGACTGGCCGAGGTGGCATAGTTATTGTGCCTTTCCTACTACGCAACTACCCCAAGGGAGCCCCGGGATGACCCAGAGCCGCATCGACGACCTCACGGAATCGATCGACCTGTCGACCACGGCCGGCAAGATCGCCGAGTTCCGCCGCCGCGAGGCCCTCGCGCAGGCCCCCTCCGGGCAGGACGCCATCGAGAAGCAGCACGCGAGGGGCAAGCACACCGCCCGCGAGCGCATCGACATGCTGCTCGACGAGGGCTCGTTCATCGAGTTCGACGCCCTCGCCGTGCACCGCAGCACCGCATTCGGCATGGAAAAAAAGAAGCCGCTGGGCGACGGCGTGGTCTCCGGCTACGGCACCGTCGACGGCCGCCAGGTCGCCGTCTACTCGCAGGACTTCACCGTCTACGGCGGCTCGCTCTCCCAGGTCAACGGCGAGAAGATCGTCAAGGTCCAGGAATTCGCGCTGCGCAACGGCTGCCCGGTCGTCGGCATCAACGACGGCGGCGGCGCCCGCATCCAGGAGGGCGTGGCCTCGCTGGCCATGTTCGCGGACATCTTCCGCAACAACGTCCACGCCTCGGGCGTGGTCCCGCAGATCTCGCTGATCATGGGCCCGTGCGCCGGCGGCGCCGCGTACTCCCCCGCGCTGACCGACTACGTGATCATGGTCGACAAGACCAGCCACATGTTCATCACCGGCCCGGACGTCATCAAGACGGTCACCGGCGAGGAAGTGGACATGGAGACCCTGGGCGGCGCGCGCCAGCACAACGCCACCACCGGCACCGCCACATACCTGGCCGCCGACGAGCAGGACGCGATCGAGTTCTGCAAGGAACTGCTCGAGTTCCTGCCCTCGAACAACATCTCCGAGGCCCCGTCCGTGGAGTTCGACGAGGAACTCGAGCTCACCGCCGAGGACCTCGAGCTGGACGCGCTGATCCCGGACTCGGCCAACCAGCCGTACGACATGCGCAAGGTCATCGAGCACATCGTCGACGACGGAATCTTCCTGGAGATGCAGTCGCTCTACGCGCCGAACGTGATGATCGGCTACGCCCGCGTCGAGGGCTCGACGATCGGCATCGTCGCCAACCAGCCGATGCAGTTCGCCGGCACGCTGGACATCGCCGCCTCGGAAAAGGCCGCACGCTTCGTGCGCCACTGCGACGCCTTCAACATCCCGATCCTCACCCTGGTGGACGTCCCGGGCTTCCTGCCGGGCAAGGACCAGGAGTTCCAGGGCATCATCCGCCGCGGCGCCAAGCTGCTCTACGCCTACGCCGAGGCCACCGTGCCGAAGCTGACAGTCATCACCCGCAAGGCCTACGGCGGGGCGTACATCGTGATGGGCTCCAAGAAGCTCGGCGCGGACATCAACCTGGCCTGGCCGACGGCGCAGATCGGCGTCATGGGCGCCCAGGGCGCGGTCAACATCCTCTACCGCCGCGACCTTGCGGCAGTGGCCGCCGAGGGCGGCGACGTGGAGGCACGCCGCACCGCCATCATCGAGGGCTACGAGGCCGAGCTGCTCAACCCGTACCAGGCCGCCGAGCTCGGCTACGTCGATGCGGTCATCGCCCCCTCGGACACCCGCCTGCAGATCGTGCGCGGCCTGCGCGCCACCCGCGACAAGCACGCGGCACTGCCGGCCAAGAAGCACGGGAACATCCCGCTGTGACCGACAACCAGAACCAGGCGCCGGCGGAGACCACCCTGCGCTTCATGCACGGCGCCCCGACCGCCGAGGAAATCGCCGCGGTCACCGCGGTCGTCGCGGCCATGCAAAGCGCGGGTTCGCCGGCCGATCCGGAGACCCGTTCCGGCACGGCGCACCGCATCCGCATGCAGCGCCGGAGGCTGCTTGCGACCGCCCCGCAGCCGTGGCGCTCGGGCCGACGCTAACCGGAGGCACCCGGACACCGGGCGCAACGCCCTTCCGGCGGCGAGCCGATTGGAATCAATTTCACGATTTCCTTCGGCTCGCCGCCGCGGCTTTTCCCCGTCGGATCACCGCCGCCGAAAACTCGTCGGAAATAATCTTCAATAACAGCTTCACAAGCACTTAGGCTGGTGCCATGACGAACACCACAGCCACGCGCACATCCAGCGCGATCGACAGCGCAGCCACCGATTACTTCAAGATGCTCCTCGAGCTCTCCCCCGAATTCGCCACGTCACTTGGCCTGCCGGGAAGCGAGGCCGCCTACTCCGATTATTCCCCCGCCGGAACCGCCGCCCAGGTCCAGGCCGCACGCGCCGCCCTGGACGCGCTCGAATCACTGACGCCGACGGACGCCGTTGACGAGATCACCCTCGATGCCATGCGCGAGCGCCTAGGCCTGGAGATCGAGATCGCCAACACCCGCCGCACCGAGCTGAACAACATCGCCTCCGCCGCCCAGGACATCCGCGCCATCTTTGACCTGATGCCGCAGGAAAGCGCCGGGGACTTCGCGTTCATCGCCGAACGCATGCACAACCTGCCGGCGGCCATGGAGGGTTACATCGCCTCGCTGCGCGATTCGGCCTCCCGCGGGCTCGTTTCCGCCGTACGCCAGATCAAGATCGTCACCACCCAGGCCCGCGACTACGCGAATGCCGGCGGCTTCTTCGACACGCTGGCCGCAGCGGGCAGCAAGATCGCCCCGGAGCTCGGCGAGCGCTTGACATCGGGAGCGCAGCGGGCCAACGCCGCCTACCTCAACCTGGCCGACGTACTGGAAAACGAGCTGCTGCCACTGGCTCCCGAAAAGGACGCCGTCGGCCGGGAATACTACTCGCTGATGTCCCGCCGCTTCCTGGGTGCCACGGTGGACCTGGAGGAAACCTACGCCTGGGGCGTGCAGGAACTGGCGAACATCATTGCCGAACAGGAGCGCGTGGCCAAACTGGTCTCCCCCGGGGCATCCATCGCGGAGGCAAAGGCGATTCTCAACGGGGATCCGGCGCGCCAGCTCAACGGAACCGATGCATTGCAGGCCTGGATGCAGGAAAAGTCGGATGCCGCAATCCGGGCACTTGCCGGCACGCACTTTGACATCCCCGCACCGATGGACCAGATCCAGTGCATGATCGCCCCCACCCAGGAAGGCGGCATCTACTACACCGGCCCGTCCGAGGACTTCTCGCGCCCCGGACGCATGTGGTGGTCGGTGCCCGCCGGCGAGGACAAGTTCACCACGTGGGCCGAGCTGACCACCGTTTACCACGAGGGCGTGCCGGGCCACCACCTGCAGATCGCCACAGCGGTGCTGGCCCGAGAGACGCTCAACGACTGGCGCCGCCACGCCTGCTGGGTCTCCGGACACGGCGAAGGCTGGGCCCTGTACGCCGAACGCCTGATGTTCGACCTCGGTTTCCTCGCAGACCCGGGTGACTACATGGGCATGCTCGACGCCCAGCGCATGCGTGCCGCCCGCGTCGTCTTCGACATCGGCGTGCACCTGGAGCTGGAGATCCCCGAGGCCTGGGGCAGCGGCACCTGGGATTCGGAAAGCGGCTTCGCATTCCTGGAAAAGAACCTGGACATCTCGGCTGGCCAACTTCAGTTCGAGTTCACCCGCTACCTTGGCTGGCCCGGACAGGCACCCGCCTACAAGGTCGGCCAGCGCCTGTGGGAGCAGATCCGCGACGAGCGCTCCGCACGCGCGGGCGATGACTTCGACCTCAAGGCGTTCCACTCCCAGGCACTGAACGTCGGCTCGGTGGGTCTGGACACCCTGCGCCGCGCACTTCTGGGCTAGGCTTCCTCCCCAACAGACCGGGCCCGTTTTCTCCTTTCGATAGAGAAGAGAGAAAACGGGCCCTTCCCAAGTGCGGCCCGGAGCATATCGCCGGCAATCCCGCACGAAAACGACCCGCTGGCGGCGCAGCATCGTGCGGCAGTGCAGAAAATTGCCCGCGACCTATCCAAAGGGCCTTCCCGGATAACCGCGGGCCCCGAGCCCTCGCCGGATTCATACTCCGGGCGCGACGTGCGTGACCCGCATCACTTTTTCTCACCTTGTAGGACAATTCTGCTGCCGAATTTTTGGAGCTCTCGGCAAGTGCCCATCAGTGATTCGAAAATAGTCCATTTGAGGGTGAACGGCAGGGTGAATAGTCAGTCAAACGCTTCTGGGGCAATGGATCTCTTGAGATAGTTATATCTATCACCGCGAAATAACCTGAAGTGACCACGGCTCGGAAATCCGAGAAACTCCACTTCAGCTAGTAAAGCGAAAGCCGTTTGGGGAAACGATCGCGGGGATGCACTAGTGCAAGCTTGGGGGCTGCACCGGTATTTGGGGAAAGATTCCGGGTTACAACATGGTGGAATCGACTCCTCGCACAAGAAGCACCAAGACCACGTCCGGGACAGGCCGCAATTAGTTTGAGCTAGTCCCCGTCATGAGGAACCTGAGAAACAAGAAGCCCTTGGGCCTGTGCCATTTCAATGGCGGCGGCGCGTTCCGAGACACCGAGTTTGCGATACACGCTTCGCAATTGGCTCTTGACGGTATTGACCGAAACAAATTGGCGCTCCGCGATTTCGGCAACGCTTCCCGTGGAGACCAGCTCGCCCAGGACCGCCCGCTCCCGCTCGCTCAGGACCACACGGCCCAGCCCGCCGGGGATGTTCGAGACGGCGTTCTCATCCACAGCAAGGCGCACGTTCATGCTTCGCGCATGGCTGAGCACCCGCTCGAGATCCGGCGCCGGCAATAGGTTCAACGCGAGCCCCAGCCCAAACTCGTCACTCAGTGCAGCGACAAGGCGCATGGCTCCGGCGATGGCCGGACGGTTGTTTTGTTGCAGGGTTGCCGCCAGCACCAAGACCGCTTGCTCAAAGCGCGGACGCGGTGAGACCGGAATGCCAACGGTGGCACACAGTCGCAACGCCTCGGCCGCGTCCCCCTCAGCCAAACGGATGCGCGCCTGCAGCAACCGCTTGGCCACCGGATTGGTGCATTTCAATGTCACCCGATGCGCCCCGCTGGCATCGCCGGTTGCCAGGTTCAAGAGGCTGGAAGCATCCGTGAGCATCTGGCGTCCAACTTTTTGGGCGATAGGCTGCTCACGTTCTCGCACCAGGTAGTTCTGCATCCGCACGAGGGAGGCCGTCGTTTCGCCGTTGACGATCGCAAGCACCGATTCCGCCAACCGGATTGCCGGCCAGAATTCGTTGCCTTCCAGATCGATTCGCAGCAGTTCCAGCCATTCTGCGGCTTGGTCAAAACGCTGCTCTTCCATGGCGCAGAGTAACGAGGTGAGCCTAAAGGGCGCGGCAAAGTAGGCGCTGGTCGCAGGGTTGGACCAGTGCTCCGGGTGCGATTCCAGCAGCTGCGCCTTGGCCTTGTGGATGTCGCCCCTCAGCGCATGCAGATAGGCGCGCAACGTGCCGGCGTACATGTCGCTTTCGCTGCGATCATGACGGTGGTCGGCGGCGACCCCGAGTTCCACGACTTCCAGGGCCTCCTGGTGCAGCAGATTGCTGTGGAACGCCAGCACAAATTGAACCAAAATCGCGCCCTCGAAGGGCCCGATGTCGTCCCGCTCGCTCGGCGCCATTTCCCGGTACATGGTGACTCCCGCCCGGGCCGCGCGGGCCGCCCGCTCACCGAATCCGCTCAGCCGCATGGCCACCGATTCGATCATGACCATGACCAGCCTGTCCGCGGCGGGTCCCTTCCTGGCAACGGTATGGGCGCCGGTCGCCGCCAAGGCCAACAGCTCAAGCGTCTTGAACTTGAATTTTCCAGTGGCGCTGTAGGCAACGGCCAGGCAAACCGAGAGCATCGGGTACTTGGCCAATACCGTCATGGGCAGCTTGTCGAGCAGCAGGGATCCGCGCCGGCCCAGGTCCCCGTCAAAGTATTCATCCGCGCGCAGGCGCAGGATATCCGAAGCCAGCTTGTAGTCGGCGGCTTCCAGTGCGTGGCGCAGGGCCCGGAAGGACGATCCGTCGGCCAATTCGAGTCGTGCGCAGCGTGCATGCAGTTCCCGGAACCGCTCGGGCGCCGGCGCAAGGTAGGCGTCCTGCAGGACCCGGCGAAAAACGGGATTGATTCGATGCTCCCGCTCGGGGTTTCTCGATGATCGATAGACGAGTCCCCGCGATTCCAGATCGCTGATCCACTGCGGTTGCGCGCCAGGGAAAACCTGGGTTGCGATGGATTCGTCCACGAATGACGGCACCGACAACGCCGCAAAGAACTCCAGCTGCTCCGGATCCAGGATCTCGTTTTCGATCAACAGCAACACATCGCGGCGGACCGCGGCCTGGACCGCGTCCACAATGGCACGTGCCTCCGGATCGAACCTGCCACGATCGGAAGCCAAGGACGGTTCAAGACTGCCGCGCCGGGCCGGCGGGAATGTGCCACCGAATGACCGGGGCATGTCGATGGTCTCTGCCCGCAGTTTTGCCAGCCGAAGCAGCGAGGCGGAGCCACAGAATTCCTCCGTCAATTCCTCCGCGAAGTCGACCAACAGCGTCCCCGCGAGGTACAGTCTGGTTTCCTCGACGGTGAATGCGAATTCGTGCGGGGGAATCACCGAGACGTCCATGGGCGCCAGGGTCCTGCGGCGTTCGGTCACCAGGAACTCGTGCGTGATGATGATCAGGCGACGTCCCGGATGCCGCTCGGCGTTATCCTCCAGCATTGCCGATAGCCCCGCATCGTGCTTCGCGGCAAACGCATCAAGCACCAACAAATGGGAGCCTGGATCGGTGGCCTGTTCGAATTGCCGGCGGATATGCGCGAGACGCAGTTCGGCCACGCCGTCGCCGTCGACAGGTTTCGATGCGGCAAGGCTTGTTTCACCCCCAACGGCTTCCAGTGCAAGCTGCTCATCCAGCTTGGGAAGGTTGATCCAGCTCCAGCTCTCCGCATTCGGGTCCTGGCGCTTCAACCAGTCGCGGACCGCAGTACTCTTTCCCGCGCCCCGTGGCCCCCTGGCAATCACGATCGGTGACCTCACCGCTCGTTCGAGCAGGATATCGAGTCGACTGCGAGTGACCGTGCTGTCTATGCGGCCCCAACCCATATGCATTACACCCCAGTCCTTGAGTACGTCGGACGAGCCGCGTTTAACTTCCCCCAAAACCACTTGATCACAAGGCAAAACAAGTAGTTCACCAACCAAGCGGTTGGAAAGTACAGCTTAACACTGCGACTTGGGCTTGTGTAAAAAATCACAAAAGAAGTGCAATGTTCGGGAACAAGTTCTGCTTTCGTAACATTTCTCAATGCTGGCTTTCTTTGGTAATTTGCACCACCTACCTTCTAAAGGTGACTACATCAACTTCCACGCCGAAGCGCCGCCTGCCCTCCTGGGCCACCGCGTTCGGCCCGCAAATCATCATCGCCCTCGCACTGGGCCTCGGACTCGGACTGCTGGCCAAGTACACCGGCCACACCGAGGAGACCCCGACCGGCCTGGGCGCCACCCTGACCGTGATCGGCTCCAGCTACGTCTCACTGCTGAAGTCCGCCGTCATTCCGCTGGTCTTCTTCGCCGTGGTGGCCTCGATCGCCAACCTTTCCAAGGTCACCAACGCAGCACGCCTGGCCTGGCAGACGATCCTGTGGTTCGGCATCACCTCGCTGGTCTCCGTGGTCATCGGCATCGTGCTGGGCCTGGTGTTGCGTCCGGGCGACGGAACCGGCCAAGCGGCCCCACCCGAATACGAAGGCCGCACCGGCGACTGGTGGGCGTTCCTCATCGGCATCATCCCGTCGAACTTCCTGGGGCTTGGCGCCACCTCGAAGATCTCCGAGGCCGGGGCCGTGACCACCGCGCTGAACTTCAACGTGCTGCAGGTGCTTGTCATCGCGATCACCGTGGGCGTCGCCGCACTGAAGGTCGGCGACGCGGCCCGCCCGTTCCTCGAGTTCTCGACCGCGACCCTCGCAGTCATCCAGAAGATCCTCTGGTGGATCATCCGCCTGGCACCGCTGGGCACCATCGGCCTGATCGGCAACGCCGTGGCCACCTACGGGTGGGACACCATCGGCGCCCTGGGCAAGTTCTCCGTGGCCATCTACATCGGCCTGGCCCTGGTGCTCTTCGCCTTCTACCCGGTGCTGGTCCGCGCCCACGGCCTCAGCGTCAAGCAGTACTTCTCCGGCGTCTGGCCGGCCGTGCAGCTGGCCTTCGTCTCCCGCTCCTCGGTCGGCACCCTGCCGCTGACCCAGCGCGTGACCGAACGCAACCTCGGTGTGCCCTCCGGCTACGCATCCTTCGCCGTCCCGCTGGGCGCGACCACCAAGATGGACGGCTGCGCCGCGATCTACCCGGCGATCTCCGCGATCTTCGTCGCCCAGTTCTTTGGCATCGATCTCGGCCTGACCGATTACCTGCTGATCGCCCTGGTCTCGGTGCTGGGCTCGGCCGCAACCGCCGGCACCACCGGCGCCGTGGTCATGCTGACCCTGACGCTGTCCACCGTCGGCCTCCCGCTGGCGGGCGTCGGCCTGATCCTCGCCGTCGACCCGATCCTGGACATGGGCCGCACCGCGGTGAACGTCGCCGGCCAGGCACTGGTGCCCACGATCGTCGCCAAGCGCGAGGGAATCCTGGACGAGGAGCTGTACAACGCTCCGCGCCACGGCGATCCCTTCAACGACGAGTTCGCCTCCGATTCCAAGGCAGAGTCCGCACAGGACATCTCCCCCGAAAAGGTGCCGGTCGGCTAACACGCCCCTTGATGTAGTCGCCTCATGGCGGGTCGCATTCGAACGCCCCCATTCCCCGCAGGGAACGGACGGCGTTCGGGTGCGGCCCTCCTCTTTTTAAGGGCGCTCCGGCCGGCGCCATGGAAATGCCCGAATCCAACCAGCACCGTCAAATTGCACAGCATGCAAGTTTGCACGTAGTGTAGAAATGTGAGCTCCCCAGAGACAACCGCGCCCTCGAGGCGTGAGCAAAACAAGACAGCCACCCGCGACGCGATCGTCCACGCAGCATTCGAGCGGCTGAACGCCGGCGGGTTCGCCTCGCTGACCGCCGAATCGGTCGCGGAGGCCGCGGGTGTTTCCCGCCGGACGTTCTTCAACTACTTCCCCTCGCTCGAGGCCGCACTCAACGAGCCGACCAGGCAGCTGCTTGACCGGGCCGTCGCCGCACTCGACGGCATGGACGAGGACGTGGAGCTGCTCAACGCCGCGGTCGTGTCCATCGAGTCCCTCGTGGAGCCCGCCTACCTGGAGCCCGTGGCAACGCTCTACCTGCATTCCGCGGCGCACCCGCAGATGGCGCGCATGCAGCTCGAGGCGTGGAACACCTGCGCCGAGCAGCTCACCCAGATCATCACCGCCCGCGCCCCGCAGGGCACGGAGCTGGCCGCCATGGTCCTGGCACACTCGATCGTCGGAGCCGGCAAGGCCGCCTTCGCCCAGTGGTCGCGAAACCTCAGCGGACCGCTCGACGCGCAAAGCACGCAATTGCTGCGCACCACCCTGGCCGACGCCATCTCCCAATTGCGCGACGGCTTCCCCTCCCTGCAGCAACGCGCCGCGCAACCCCGAAAGGCCTAAGCACATGGCTTCCTTCCTCTACCGCCTCGGCGCCCTGGCCTATCGCCGGCGCTGGGCAGTGCTCGGCCTCTGGACTGTCATCCTGCTGCTCATCGGCGTCGGCGCCGGCGCCTTCATGGGCAAGCTCTCCAACACGTTCACCATCCCCGGGACCGAAACCCAGCGCACGCTGGACCGGCTCAAGGTCGAGATGCCGGAACTTGCCGGCGGCACCGGGTCGATCGTCTTCCGCTCGAAGGACGGCTCGGCCCTGACCCAGGCGCAGCACCGCGCCATCACCGATTCCCTCGGCGACCTGGCGTCCCAGTCCGAGGTCACCGAGGTCCGCCAGCCCTTCGAACTGCAGAAGCAGCTGGATGACGCCCAACCGAAACTCGACGAGGGCCGGGCCAAGCTCGACGATGCCGCCAAGGCGCTGGCCGACGGACAGAAGCAGCTGGCCGACGGCAAGCTCGCCATCGAGTCTGCGCAGTCGGAGCTCGATTCCGGGCGCATCAAGCTCGGCGAGGCCAAGACCCAGCTGGCGGAGGCCCGCCGGCAGCTGGCCGACGGGCAGACCAAGATCGACGCCGCGCGCACCGAACTGGCCAGGGGCGCAGCCGCGCTGAAGGACGGCCAGGCCAAGTTCGACGCCGGGCAGAAGCAATGGGATTCCGGCAACCGCGAATACCGGGCCGGCGCCGCAAAGATCGCCGAGGGGCGCAAGGCACTCGCCGCCGGCCAGGCGAAGCTCGATGCCAGCGGCAAGCAACTCGCCTCGGGCCGCACCGAACACGACGCCGGGTTGCAGCACATCCTGCAGGGCCAGTCCCGTGCGGACTTCGAGAAGCAGCTGGCCCAGGGCAAGGCACAGGCCGAGGCCGGACTGGCCAGCGCCGAGGCTGGCATCACCCAGCTTGCCTCGCTCATCGAACAGGCCAAGGCCGGCATCACCCAGGCCCAGCAGGTGCTCGACGACGACGCCGCCACACCCGAGGAAAAGGCGGCCGCCCAGCAGCAATACGATCTGCTCAGCGGCAACCTGACGGCCCTGGAAGCAGAACAGAAAAAGGCCGAGATCGGCAAGACGGAGGCCACCGGCGCGCTGGACGGCATTGCCTCCGCCACGGCCGGCCTCAAGAAGCTGGACGCTGCCAAGACGCAGCTGGACGCGGGCGACAAGGAACTCGCCGCGGGGCAGAAGACGCTCAACTCCAAGAAGAAGGAACTCGAAGCCGGCGCCGCCAAGCTGCCCGCCGCCAAGGCCAAGCTCGACGCCGGAGCCAAGGAACTTGCCGCCAGCCGGGCCAAGCTGGATGCCGCGGCGGCCCAGGTCGCCGACGGACAGGCCAGGCTTCGCGCCGGCCAGGCCGAGATCGACGCCAACGCCGCCAAGCTGGCCGCCGGGCAGAAGACCGTCGACGAGAACCAGGCCAAACTCGTGGCCGGGCAGAAGACCCTGGACGAGAAGGCCGCAGAGCTCCCCGAGGCCGAGGCCAAGCTGGAGCAGGGCGCCAAGGACCTCGCCACCGGCGAGGCCGAACTCGCGTTCGCCGCACGCCAGGCCGGCGCCTCCGAGGGCATGCGCTTCATCTCCCTGGACGGGTCCACCGCCGTGGCGCACGTGACCTTCAAGGGCTCGACCGATGCGCTGACCACCGCGCAGCGCGCCGACATCAAGTCGATCGCCGCAGGCCCGGAGGCCGCGGGCGTCGAGGTGCTCTTCTCCAAGGAGATCCTGCAGGACCTCTCCTCGCTCTTCGGCGCAGCTGAGGTCATCGGCCTGGCCGTTGCCGCGGCAGTGCTGCTGATCATGCTCGGCACCCTGGTGGCCGCCGGGCTGCCACTGCTGATGGCCGTGCTCGGCGTCGGCGCGGGCGTCGGCGGAACCCTGGCGCTGTCCTCCGCCATCGAGATGGCCTCGATCACCCCCGCCCTGGCGCTGATGCTGGGCCTGGCCGTGGGCATCGACTACTCGCTGTTCATCGTGCACCGGCACCGCCGGCAGCTGCTGGAGGGCGTCCCGGTGGGCGAATCGATCGCCCGCGCCACGGGCACCAGCGGCAACGCAGTGGTGTTCGCTGGCCTCACCGTGGTCATCGCGCTCTCCGCACTCGCCGTGCCGGGCCTGCCGTTCCTGGGCATCCTGGGCTTCTCCGCCGCGTTCACCGTGGCGATGGCCGTGATGATCGCCATCACGCTGACCCCGGCGCTGCTCGGCTTCATCGGCACCAAGCTGGTCTCCAAGCGCGCCTGGGCACGCAACGAGGCCGCCGGCCGCGAACAGGCCGCCCCGAAGAACGACGCCGGCAACCGCGGCTGGGGCGCGATCGTCACCCGCCGGCCGTGGATCGCGACGATCGCGTCGATCGCGGTCCTGGCGATCGTGGCGCTGCCGGCGCTGCAGCTGCGCACGGCCCTTCCGGACGGCAGCGCCGAACCCGTGGACTCGGCCGCCTACCAGGCGTACGAGCAAATGAGCGACAAGTTTGGCGCCGGCTACAACGGCCCGCTGCTGGTCCTCGCGGACCTTCCGGCCGGGCTCGACGAGCGCGGGGCGGCAACCGCCAACCTGGACGTCGCGGACCAGCTGCGCAAGGTCCCCGGCGTCGTCGCCGCGATCCCCGTGCAGACCAACGAGGCACAGACGCTCGGCGCCATCCAGGTCATCCCGGTCGCCGGCCCCGCCAGCGCCGAGACCGAGGCGCTGGTGCACACGCTGCGCGACTCCGCCGAGGCCATCAAGGAGGCCACGGGCTCGCAGATCGCGGTGACCGGCCAGGTCGCCGCGCAGGTCGACGTCTCGGAGAAGCTCGCCGAGGCTCTGCCGCTGTACATCGGCATCGTCGTGGGACTCTCGCTGATCCTGTTGCTGCTGGTCTTCCGCTCCGTCGTGGTGCCGCTGCTGGCCACCGCCGGCTTCCTGCTCTCGCTGGTCGCCGCGTTCGGCGCGACGGTCGCCGTCTACCAGCTCGGTTGGATGGGCGAGGTGTTCGACGTGAACGTGCCGGGCCCGATCATGAGCTTCCTGCCGATCCTGCTCACCGGCATCCTCTTCGGGCTGGCCATGGACTACCAGGTGTTCCTGGTGGCCGGCATGCGCGAGTCCTTCGCGCACGGGCAGACCGCCCGCGCCGCGGTGCGCTCCGGCTTCGCCCACTCGGCGCCCGTGGTGACGGCCGCGGCGCTGATCATGACCTCGGTCTTCGCCGGGTTCGTGTTCTCGCACCTGACCATGATCCGGGCGATCGGCTTCTCGCTGGCCATCGGCGTGCTCTTCGACGCGTTCATCGTCCGCATGACGCTGACCCCGGCGATCATGCACCTGCTGGGCCGGCACGCCTGGTACATCCCGCGCTGGCTTGACCGCATCCTGCCGGACGTGGATGTGGAGGGTTCGAAGATCGCCGCGCTCGCGGAGGCGGACGCCGCACAGGCGCAGGCCGACGCCGACGATTACCCGCAGGATCCCCAGGGACCCGCGGCCCGGGATACGGTGGATGCATGAGCGAGATGACGAGCAACACCACCGACCTGTCGGACGAAGCGCCGATGGATGAAGCGGCGATGGATGACGTGACGACCGAAGAAGACCCGCGCGGGGAAATCGAGAACCCGGAGGAGCTCCCGCTGCTGGTCCTGGCCTCGGCCTCCCCCGGCCGTGCGAAGATCCTGACGGATGCGGGGATCGACTTCGACGTGCAGGTCTCCACCGTTGACGAGGACGCCGCGCTGGTCGCGGCCACCGAACGCTTCGGCGCACTCGGACCGGCCGACACCGCCCTGCTGCTGGCCAAGGCCAAGGCGGAGAGCGTGGCGGCACTGGAGGAAACCGACGGGGCCGTGGTGCTGGGGTGCGATTCGGTCTTCGAGTTCGAGGGCGTCGCCTACGGCAAGCCGTACACCGCGCAGGTCGCCACCGAGCGCTGGGAGGCCATGAGCGGGAAGTCCGGCATCCTGCACACCGGCCACTGGCTCATCGACAACCGCTCCGAGGACGACGAGGACGGCGGCAGCGGTGCGACCATCGGCGCCGTCTCCTCCACGGTCGTGAACTTCGAGAAGGTCACCGCCGAGGAAATCGCCGCCTACGTCGCCACCGGCGAGCCGTTGCCGTGCGCCGGCGCGTTCACCATCGACGGCCGCGGGGCAGCGTTCATCCGCGGCATCGAGGGCAACCCGCACACCGTCGTCGGCCTGAACGTCTCCACACTGCGCGAGCTGCTGCACGAGGCGGGCCTGTCCATCACGGACGTCTGGGCCTAACTGCTCCCCGGTCCGCTCGCTGCGGGCCAACCACCGAAGCGGGGTGGTCGATCGGAAGAACCCCTTCCCATCGACCACGCCGCTTTTACCTGCCCACCGGGCGCTCACGGCATCGGGCATTCCCCGCATGCCGGAAGAGCCCACCATCTTGTAGGGTTCCTACAACAAAATCGCGACTTCCATCCGACACAGGGTGGTTTGTGGGTGCATATCCCACAACGGCGGGTAGGCTCCACAAGAGCACATTTAAGGAGAAAACCCTGCCATGAGTCAGTTGACCAAGGTTCTCATCGCTAACCGCGGAGAAATCGCAGTACGCATCATTCGTGCAGCCCGAGACGAGGGCATCGGTTCGGTTGCCGTTTACGCCGAACCCGATCGCGACGCACTGCATTCGCGCCTGGCCGATGAAGCCTATTCGTTGGGTGGCTCCACCGCGGCAGAGTCCTACCTGAGCATCGAAAAGATCATCGAGGTCGCCAAGCGCTCGGGTGCCGACGCGGTCCACCCCGGCTACGGCTTCCTGGCCGAAAACGCCGTGTTCGCCCAGGCCGTCATCGACGCCGGACTGACCTGGATCGGCCCTCCCCCGTCGGCCATCGACCAGCTGGGCGACAAGGTCCAGGCACGCCACCTTGCCGAAAAGGTCGGAGCCCCGCTGGTTCCCGGCACCAAGGACCCCGTGGAATCCACGGACGAGGTCCTGGCCTTTGCCGACGAGCACGGCCTGCCGCTGGCCATCAAGGCCGCCTACGGCGGCGGCGGGCGCGGCATCAAGGTCGTGCGCAACCGCGAGGAAATCCCCGAGCTTTACGAATCCGCCGTGCGCGAGGCCATTGCCGCCTTCGGCCGCGGCGAGTGCTTCGTCGAACGCTTCCTCGATGCCCCGCGCCACGTCGAAACCCAGTGCCTGGCCGACGCGCACGGCAACGTCGTGGTGGTTTCCACCCGCGACTGCTCGCTGCAGCGCCGCAACCAGAAGCTCGTCGAAGAGGCACCGGCACCGTTCCTGACCGATGAGCAGAACGCCCGCCTCTACGAGGCGTCCAAGGCGATCATGCTCGAGGCCGGCTATGTCGGCGCGGGCACCTGCGAGTTCCTGGTGGGCCAGGACGGTGTCATCTCCTTCCTTGAGGTCAACACCCGCCTGCAGGTCGAGCACACGGTGTCCGAGGAAATCACGGGCCTGGATTTGGTGCGCGAACAGTTCCGTCTGGCCCGCGGCGAGGAACTCGGCTACACCGACCCGGAAATCCGCGGCCACTCCTTCGAGTTCCGCATCAACGGCGAGGACGCCGGCCGCGGTTTCATGCCGGCCCCGGGCACCATCACCACCATGAAGCTTCCCACCGGCCCCGGCGTCCGCCTGGACTCCGGCGTCGAGGCAGGGGAAACCGTCTCGGGCAACTTCGACTCGATGATCGCCAAGCTCATCGTCACCGGTTCCACCCGCCAGCAGGCGGCCCAGCGTGCCCGCCGCGCCCTGGAGGAATTCCAGATCGAGGGCATGCCGACCGTGCTTCCGTTCCACCGTGCGGTCATGGCCGACCCGGCATTCACCCCGGCGGAGGGCCCGTTCACGGTCCACACCCGCTGGATCGAAACCGAGTTCGCCAACGACATCCCCGCCTGGGATCCGGCCACCGCCGGAACCGCCGAGGAGGACTCGGCCCGCAACGCCATCACCGTCGAGGTGGGGGGCAAGCGCCTTGAGGTGGTGCTTCCGGCATCGCTGGGTTCTTTCTCGGCCTCCGGCAACGGCTCGAAGTCAAAGAAGAAGAAGCGCGAGGCCCGCGGCGGCGCCACCGCCGGCGCCTCGGGCGCCGACCTGGTCTCCCCCATGCAGGGAACCATCGTCAAGGTAGCCGTCGCCGACGGTGACACCGTGGCCGAGGGCGACCTGATCATGGTCCTCGAGGCCATGAAGATGGAACAGCCGCTGACTGCGCACTGCGCCGGCGTCGTTTCCGGACTCAGCGCCGTGGCCGGAGACACCGTCTCCGCCGGCACCGTGCTGGCCTCGATCGGCGAATAGCGACAGCCTGTCTGCCTCCGCATTCGGAGGCCGGGGATGGCAGGGTTTCCCACGGGAAACCCGGCCATCCCTTTTTGCGTTCATCAACAACAGCCGGCCAGACCCGTTGCACCGGCGACTGGTCGTGTGCCTAAGCTGTAGCCCATGAGCACACCCATGTTTGCCTCCGCCGGGCTGGATCCGCGCGTGAATCCTCCGGCCTGCGGCAGCGAGCGCGATACGCTGCTGGGCTTCCTGGCCTACCAACGGCAGACACTCGAGGCCAAGTGTGCGGGCCTCGACCACGCGGCGATGGCCACGCGAGCGGTTCCGCCCTCGACGCTTTCGCTCCTGGGGCTGGTGCGGCACCTGACGGACGTCGAGCGTTTCTGGGTCAGGTCGAACCTGCTGGGGCAACCCGATCCGCCGCTTTACTGGCACGAGGACGGCCACGACACCGACTTCGAGCACCCGGAGGCCACCGAGGCCCTGGTGCGCAGGTCGTGGAAGGCGTGGCGCAAGGAAACCGCATTCAGCGACGCCGCCCTGGTCCAGGAGCCGCTCGAGCTGTGCGTGGGTGTCGGGGGCCACGGGGAGGTGTCGGTGCGCTGGATCATCACCCACCTCATCGAGGAGTACTCCCGCCACAACGGGCATGCAGACCTGCTGCGCGAATGCATCGACGGGGTTGTCGGCGAATAGCCCCTGGCTGAAGCTCGGTTAACGCACCGCGGCGCCCGCAACCCCTTGTGGGGATGGCGGGCGCCGCGGCCTTGCCTCGCGAGCCGCTTGTCGGCGGCCGGGGCGTGTTCGAACTAGGAGACGTTGTTCTCGAAGTCGACGTTCTTGGTGTCCTTGGTCAGGAACAGGGCGACGAGCGTCAGCACCGCGCCCAGCGCCAGGTAGGCGCCGACCCAGGCGGTGTTTCCGCCCCCGAACTGCCACAGGGCGATCGCCACGAACGACGCGGGTGCCGCGCCGATGACCGAGGACATGTTGTAGGCGATGGCCGAACCGGTGTAGCGCACGTTGGAGGGGAAGAGCTCCGGCAGGTACGCGGCCATCGGGCCGAAGGTCAGGCCCATCAGGGTGAACCCGAGGATCAGGCCGACCATGGCCGCGGCCTTGCCCGGGCCGAACATCAGGGTCCAGGAAAGGCCGAAGACCAGGATGCCCAGGGTCACGGCGATCAGGAACTTGCGGCGGCCAAACTTCTCGGCCAGCGGGCCCGAGACCACGGTGAAGATACCGAAGAAGACGACGCCGATGATGAGCATGGTGAGGAACTCGGGACGGGCTATGCCCAGGCCCGGCACGAACGCGGCCTCGGCTGCGGCGTCGAAGACCTTGCCCTTGGCCTCGGCCGCGGCTCGCGCGGCCTCGACGGTGGCCGGCGCGGTGCCGTAGGTCAGTGTGAAGGAGGTCATCAGGTAGAAGAGCACGTAGGTGGCCAGCATGATGAACGTGCCGGCAAGCACCGGGCGCCAGTGGTACGTCATCGTCACCTTGAACGGCGATTTGGCGACCTTCTTCTGGTCGACGACCTTCTGGAAGGAGACGGATTCGACAAGCTTCAGTCGGACCCAGAGGCCCACTGCGACCATGACGGCGGAGAGCACGAACGGCACGCGCCAGCCCCAGGCCATGAACTGCTCGTCGGTCAGCGTGGTCTGCAGGATCACGAAGATGACGTTGGCGATGATGAAGCCGATCGGCGCGCCCAGCTGCGGGAAGGTGCCGTAGATGGCGCGCTTGTTGGCCGGAGCGTTCTCGGTGGCCAGCAACGCGGCACCCGACCACTCGCCGCCCAGGGCCAGGCCCTGTGCGAAGCGCAGCAGCACCAGCATCAGCGGTGCGAGCACCACGAAGTTGCCCTGGGCCGGAGGCAGGAAGCCGATCAGGAAGGTGGCGATGCCCATCAGCAGCAGCGAGGCGACCAGGGTGCCCTTGCGGCCGATCCGGTCACCGAAGTGGCCAAAGAGGACCGAGCCAACCGGGCGGGCCACGAAGGCCACACCGAAGATGGCAAACGAGGAAAGGATCGCGTTGACGTTCGACGCGTTCGGGAAGAACAACGTCGGGAAGACCAACACCGACGCGGTGGCGTAGGCGTAGAAATCGAAGAACTCAATGGTGGTGCCGATGAGGCTGGCGAACAACACGCGTCCGCGCGTGTTCTCCTTCGGTGCTGTGACCGCTGGCTTGGTAGACATGGCTGCCGACTCTCTTGGTGGAATAAAGCTGATAACAACTTTAGGCCGCTTGTTCACTAGATGGACGATCGTGTCCAATATGTGGACATGACCGCCGGCGCGCATGAGATCCCTCACCCGGCACTGCGGGGCATGTCACAGGCCAGGTTCCCGAAAAGCCCCGCGCACCGGGAAACGACGAAGGCGGGCCTGCCGCAAACACAATGGTTTGCGGCAGGCCCGCCTTCGGGTTCCGGCCCCACCCGGCAGTCGACCTCGCGGCCGTCGGCGGGATTCGTCGGTTAAAGGTGGACGTGCAACCGGCGCGAGGCCTCGGAGATGGATCCGGACAGCGACGGGTAGACGGTGAACGTCTCGGCCACGTCGTCGACGTGCAGCTTGTTGTGGACGGCCAGCGCGATCGAGAAGATCAGTTCCGAGGCACGCGGGGCAACCACGACGCCGCCGATGACAGTTCCCGAGCCGCGGCGCGAAATGATCTTCACGAAGCCCTGGTCGATGTTCATCATTTTGGCGCGCGCGTTGGTGGCGAGGTCCAGCTTGATGATGTCGGCCTGGTACTTGCCCTCGGCGACCATCCGCTCGGTCACGCCGACGGTGGCGATCTCCGGGGAGGTGAAGATGTTGGAGGAGACCTCGGTGAGCTTCAGCGGCTTGACGGAGTCGCCCAACAGGTGGGCCATGGCAATGCGGCCCTGCATCGCGGCAACCGAGGCCAGCGCGAACACGCCGGTGCAGTCGCCCGCGGCGTAGACGTTGGTGGCGGTGGTGCGCGAGACGCCGTCGACCTTGATGTGGCCGGATTCGGTGAGCTTGACGCCCGCCTCCTCCAGGCCGATGCCGGCGGTGTTCGGGATCGAGCCGACAGCCACCAGGCAGTGGCTTCCCTCGATGACCTGGCCGTCGGCAAGGGTCACGCGAACCACGTCGCCGTCGCGGACCACGGCCTCGGCGCGGGCCTGGGCCACCACGTTGACGCCGTTGCGCTTGAAGGCCTCCTCCAGCACCTCGGCGGCGTCGGCGTCCTCGCCCGGGAGCACGCGGTCGCGCGAGGAAACCAGGGTGACCTTGGTGCCCAACAGATTGTAGGCGGAGGCGAACTCGGCACCCGTGACGCCGGAACCGATGACAATCAGGTGTTCCGGGATTTCCTTCAGGTTGTAGACCTGGGTCCAGTTGAAGATGCGTTCGCCATCCGGCTTGGCGGTGGGCAGCTCGCGCGGGTGGGCACCCACGGAGACCAGCACCGCGTCGGCCTCGATGGTCTCGACGCTGCCGTCCGCGCGGGTGACCTGGACGCTCTGGGCGTCGAGCAACTTGCCCTCGCCGATGACCACGCGCACGCCGACGCGCTCGAGGCCCACGTGGATGTCCGAGGACTGGTCGCGTGCCAGCCCCAGCAGCCGGGCGTTGACCACCGAGAGGTCGGCCACGGCCGCGGTCGAGTCGTCGCCGACCTTGATGCCGAACTCGCGCGCGCCGATCACGCGGCGCATGGCGTCGGCCGTGGCGATCAGCGTCTTGGACGGGACGACGTCGGTCAGGACGGCGGAGCCGCCCATTCCGGCGCGTTCGACGATGGTGACTTGCGCGCCAAGCTGAGCGCCAACCATGGCCGCCTCATAGCCGCCGGGGCCGCCACCTAGGATTACGAGCCTGTGGGAATTGAAATCGTGTTGTGCACTCACGATCACCTATTCTCCCCTACCGCGGCACCAAGTGCACACCCGCCGCGCAGTGGCCGCGGGGAGGAACCGGAGATCCCAGTGAAGCCGCCGTTAGGCGCTTGCCGTAGCTCACACCTGCGGGGCGGCTTCCACGGCTGACAAGCACGGTATCCGCCGGTAAGTTTAACCTCGTGATCGATAACGCCACTGACCCCTTTGCCCTGGCCTCAGCCGCCGCCGCCAAAATCGCCGAACTCACCGGCGTCCCCTCCCACGACATCGCCCTGGTGCTCGGCTCCGGATGGGGCGAGGCCGCGAACCTGATCGGCGAAACCACCCACCGCATCCCCGCCACGGAACTGCCCGGCTTCCACGCCGCCGCCGTCCCCGGCCATGTCGGCACCATCTCCTCCGTGCTCACCAGCGACAACAAGCGCGTCCTGGTACTCGGGGCACGCACCCACTTCTACGAGGGCAAGGGCGTGCGCGCCGTGGTCCACGGCGTGCGCACCGCCGCCGCCGCGGGCGCCACAACCCTGGTGCTCACCAACGGCTGCGGCGGGCTGGACCCCGCCTGGACCCCCGGCACCCCGGTGCTGATTTCCGACCACATCAACCTCACCGCCAGCTCCCCGCTGGAGGGCGCGACGTTCGTGGACCTCACCGACCTCTACTCCTCCCGCATCCGCGGCCTCGCCCGCGAGGTCGACCCCACCCTCGACGAGGGCGTCTACGCCCAGTTCACCGGACCCCACTACGAGACCCCCGCCGAGGTCCGCTACGCCAAGGCCATCGGCGCCGACCTGGTCGGCATGTCCACCGCGCTGGAGGCCATCGCCGCACGCCACGCCGGCATGGAGGTCTTCGGCATCTCCCTGGTCACCAACCTCGCCGCCGGCATCTCCGCCACCGCACTGAGCCACGAAGAAGTCATCGAGGCCGGCCAGGCCGCCGGCCCCCGCATCTCCGCGCTGCTGGCCGACATCGTCGCCAAGCTCTAGCAAGACCGGAACCGGGTGGCCGGGGCGCCCAATGGCGCGCCACGGCCACCCCGGACCGCACCGCCTCCACCTCTTTCCTCCCCCATCCGACCTAAGGACCCGACCATGAGCCAGAACCTCCACCACACCGAGTTGCTGGATCGCGCAGCGGCCTGGGCGGACCAGGATCCCGACGCACAGACGCAGGCGCAATTGCGGGGCTTGTGCTGGCGCGTGCGCGCCGGGGAATCCGAGGCGCTGGAGGAACTGGAAGACAGGTTCGCGGGCAACCTCGCCTTCGGCACGGCGGGCCTGCGCGCCGAGCTGGGTGCCGGCCCCAACCGGATGAACTCCATGGTGGTGCGCCGCACCGCCGCGGGCATCGGGCGCTTCCTCATCGAGCGCGCCGCGGGAAGCTATGTTCCCGGTGCCGTGGTCGGGTACGACGCCCGGCACAACTCGGACAAGTTCGCCCGCGAGTCCGCTGCGATCCTCACCGCCGCCGGCGTGCGGGTCTCGCTGATGCCGATGCCGCTGCCCACCCCGGTGCTGGCCTGGGCCGTGCGCGAACTGGACGCCGAGGCCGGCATCATGGTCACCGCCAGCCACAACCCGCCCGCCGACAACGGCTACAAGGTGTATCTGGGCGGGCGCGTCGAGTCGGGCTGGGGCCGCGGCGCACAGATCGTCACGCCCACCGATGCGCAGATCGCCGCGCTGATCGACCACGACGAGCCGATCGGTTCGATCGAGCTGGCCGAATCCGGCTGGGACGTGCTGCCCGGCCGCGGCGAGCCCGGCGACATCGAGGCCGCCTACCTGGCCAAGGTCGCCGCACTGCTCACCGCGCCCGGCGGCGAAACGACCGCGGACCTGGACGCCGCACGCGCGGACCTGAAGATCGTGCTGACCCCGATGCACGGCGTCGGCGGGCACACCATGTCCCAGGGCTTCGCGTCGGCCGGCTTCACCCGGGTGTCGATCGTGCCCGAGCAGGAGCACCCCGACCCGGAGTTCCCCACCGTCGCGTTCCCCAACCCGGAGGAACCCGGCGCCATCGACCTGGCCGTGGCCCTGGCCCGGGAAACCGGCGCCGACCTGGTCATCGCCAACGACCCGGACGCCGACCGCTGCGCCGCCGCCGTGGAATTCCCCGGCACCGGGTGGCGCATGCTGCGCGGCGACGAGGTCGGCTGGCTGCTCGGCGCCCGCCTGGCACCGACCGCCGACCCGGCCTCGGTCTTCGCCAACTCGATCGTTTCCTCGCGCATGCTTGCCTCCATCGCGGCCGCCGGCGGGCTGAGGCACGAGCAGACGCTGACCGGCTTCAAGTGGATTTCCCGCGCCCCGCACCTGTCCTTCGGCTACGAGGAAGCCCTGGGCTACTGCGTCGCCCCGGAACTGGTGCGCGACAAGGACGGCATTTCCGCAGCCCTGCTGCTGGCGGAGTACGCGGCCGAACTCAAGGCCGCGGGTTCCGGCTTCCCGCAGGTGCTCGATCAGCTGGCCCTGGCCCACGGCCTGCACCAGACCGACCAGCTCTCGGTCCGCGTCAAGGACCTCGGTCTGCTCTCCAGCATGATGGATGCGCTGCGCGCGACCCCGCCGCAGTCGCTGGCCGGGGAAGCCGTCGTCGACTTCGAGGACCTTGGCCTCGGTGCGCACCTGCCGCCGACCGACGGGCTGCTGTTCCTCACCGACGCCGGCACCCGGGTCATCGTGCGCCCCTCGGGCACCGAGCCGAAGCTCAAGTGCTACCTGGAGATCATCGCGCCTGCCGCGGCAGGCGATGACCTTTCCACCCTGCGCGCGCAGGGCCAGCGCCGGCTGGATGCCATCAAGGCCGAACTCTTGCTAATGTTGCGCGCTTAGCCCGTCACGCGGATGCCTCCGGCACCCGCACCCCCGTCCTTCTTATCCGTTGCCACACACCAGAAACCCAGGAGTTGTCCCCCGCATGAGCACCGAGACGAACATCGAAAACATCGCCTCCTACATCGACCACACCATCCTGGCCGCCGACGCCTCCCGCGCCGACATCGAGCGCATCTGCGCCGAGGCCGCCGAGTACAACTTCAAGTCGGTCTGCGTGAACCCGCTCTGGGTTTCCACCGTGACCGCAGCGCTGGCCGGATCCGGCGTGCTGACCTGCTCGGTGATCGGCTTCCCGTTCGGCGCCACCACCACCGCGTCGAAGGTCTTTGAGGCACGCGGCGCCATCGCCGACGGCGCCAACGAGATCGACATGGTCATCAACATCGCCGCGGCCAAGGCCGGGGACGAGGCCGCACTGGTTGCGGACATCGCCGCCATCGCCGACGCCGTGCACGAGGGCGGCGCGATCCTGAAGGTCATCATCGAAACCGCGCTGCTCACCGACGACGAAAAGGTGCTCGCCTGCCGCGCCTCGGTGGCCGCCGGAGCCGATTTCGTGAAGACCTCCACCGGGTTCGCCGGCGGCGGGGCAACCCTCGAGGACGTGGCCCTGATGCGCGCCACGGTGGGCCCGGATCTCGGCGTGAAGGCCTCCGGCGGGGTCCGCTCGCTGGAAACCGCCCGCGCGATGATCGCCGCCGGCGCCACGCGGCTCGGATCCAGCTCCGGAGTTGCTATTGTAGAGGGTGAACAAGGCACCGAGGGGTACTAAGACGTACGCTCCCGGGCACTGACAACAGACTCAAGGAGAATCGCTGTGTACTCGAACGGCAAGAATGTGGCTCACTCGGGCCAGGGACGCTTCGTCGGCAACTTCATCGCAACCCTGGTGTTCCTGGCAATGTTCTGCGGCGCGATCTACGCACTGTCCTTCTGGACGCTGGACAACGCCTGGATCCCGGGCCTTTCATGCCTCGTGCTGACCGTTCTGGCATGGGCCATCCCGCAGCACATCCTGGGCATTTCCGACCGCTCCCCGGCCAAGACCGCCTCGGAGCGCTAAAACCCGGTCTTCAGCCAGGGCGCGCAGTCCCCGAACCCCGCCCATGCGGCGGGTGCGGGAATCGCGCGCCCTGGCTTTTTTGCGCCCTCCCGCGGCCCCGCGACGCACCAGGTCCCGCCGCCGCGGGGACACGACGCGACTTTTCTACGCATTGTAGAAAAGTCCACGTGGGAGCGGGTACGATGGTGCCAGACGGATCGCCAGATCCGATGAAGAACCCCGCTTGAAGAAATGAGAGCCACACATGGAAAACGCCCCACGCACCACGGTCATCGTCGGAGTCGACGGATCCCCCCAGTCGATCGCCGCGCTACGCTACGCGGCACCGCTGTCCAAGGCACTTGGCCATGAGCTGCAGGCATTCGCCTCGTGGCTGCCCCGCATTGCGCTCGAGGACTACACCCCAGAATGGAACCCCGAGGCCGACGCACGCGCAGCCCTCGACACGGCCATCACCGAGGCCTTCGGCGACGACGTCCCGGACCACCTGGAACGCGAGGTGGTCATGGGCCCGGCCGCCCCTACGCTCATCGAGGCCTCCAAGGACGCGGCGATGCTGATCATCGGGACCCGCGGCCGCGGCGGCTTCAAGGGCCTGCTGCTCGGCTCGGTCTCCAGCTCGCTGGCAGCCCACTCGCACTGCCCCGTGCTGATCCACCACGGCGAGCAGTAAACACTTCCAACCCAAAATGCCCTTCCCGGTCAACCGGGAAGGGCATTTTTGCGGTTCGGGCACCCTTCGGGCACCTGCGTGGTGCTAGCCCTTCACCTTCAGCGGCTCGGATTCGAAGATGTTGGTCAGCACCCCGGACACCCAGTCCAGGATCTCCTCGTCCACCAGGTCGCGACCGCCGACCGCGGAGGTCTTCGGCTTGGGGACGAAGATGGCATCCAGCCCCGGCTTGTCGGCTGCGCCCTTGTACATCCGGGCCAGGCGAAGCTGGCGAGAGTCCGGCAGGTTCGCGATGGACGCCGGGGCGAACTTGATGAAGTTGCCGACCATTCCCACGTCGCTCAGTCCCAGCGCGCGGGCCTTGATCCTGATGCGGGCGACCTCCAGCAGGTTCACCACCGCCGCCGGCGGCTGGCCGTAGCGGTCCACGAGCTCGGCATGCACCTCCGCCAGTCCCTCGAAGTCGGTCGCCGCGGCGATCTTGCGGTAGGCCTCCAGGCGCAACCGCTCCCCCGGCACGTAGTCGTGCGGCAGGTGCGCGTTGACCGGCAGCTCGATCTTCATCTCCGCGGTCTTCTCGTCGGCATCGCCCTTGTATTCGGCAACGGCCTCGCCGACCAGGCGCAGGTACAGGTCGAACCCGACCCCGGCGATGTGCCCCGACTGCTCCCCGCCCAGCAGGTTGCCGGCGCCGCGGATCTCCAGGTCCTTCATGGCCAGCTGGTAGCCCGAGCCCAGCTCGTTGTGCGCGGCCACGGCCTTGAGCCGTTCCAGCGCCACCTCGCCCAGCGGCTTCTCCGCGTTCCACAGGAAGTAGGCGTATGCGCGTTCGCGGCCGCGGCCCACTCGCCCGCGCAGCTGGTGCAGCTGGGACAGGCCGTAGTTGTCCGCCCGGTCCACGATCAACGTGTTCGCGTTGGAGATGTCCAGACCGGTCTCGATGATGGTGGTGGAGACCAGCACGTCGAACTTCTTCTCCCAGAAGTCCTGGATGATCTTCTCCAGCCGCGACTCGCTCATCTTGCCGTGCGCGACCTCCACGCGCGCCTCCGGCACCAGCTCGCGCAGCTCGGAGGCGATCGCGTCGATCGAGGAGACCCGGTTGTGCACGAAGAACACCTGGCCGTCTCGCATCAGCTCGCGGCGGATGGCCGCGGAGATCTGCTTGTCGGTGCGCGGGCCCACGTAGGTGAGCACCGGGTGGCGCTCCTCCGGCGGGGTCGCCAGCGTGGAGGTCTCGCGGATGCCGGTCAGGCTCATCTCCAGGGTGCGCGGGATCGGGGTCGCGGACATGGACAGCACGTCCACGTTGGTGCGCATCTTCTTGAGCTGTTCCTTGTGCTCGACGCCGAAGCGCTGTTCCTCGTCGACAATCACCAGCCCCAGGTCCTTGAACTGCACGGTGTCCGAGAGCAGCCGGTGGGTGCCGATGACCACGTCGACGGACCCGTTTTTCAGCCCCTCGACGATGTCCTTGGATTCCTTCGCGGACTGGAAGCGCGAGAGCGTCTTCACGCGCACCGGGAAGCCGGAGTAGCGGTCGGTGAAGGTCTGGTGGTGCTGGGAGGCCAGCAGCGTGGTGGGCACCAGCACGGCGACCTGCTTGGAGTCCTGCACGGCCTTGAACGCGGCGCGCACCGCGATCTCGGTCTTGCCGAAGCCGACGTCGCCGGAGATCAGCCGGTCCATCGGGATCTCCCGCTCCATGTCCGCCTTGACCTCGTTGATGGTGGTCAGCTGGTCCGGGGTCTCCACGTAGGCGAAGGCCTCCTCCAGCTCCGACTGCCAGGGGGTGTCCTTGGCGAAGGAATGGCCGCGGCTTGCCATGCGTGCTGAGTACAGCCGGATCAGGTCCCCCGCGATCTCCTTGACGGCCTTGCGCGCCTTGGACTTGGTGCTGGCCCAGTCCGAGCCGCCCATCTTGGACAGGCTCGGGGCCTCCCCTCCGACGTAGCGGGTGACCTGGTCCAGCTGGTCGGTCGGGACGAAGAGCTTGTCCCCCGGCGCCCCGCGCTTGGACGGCGCGTACTCGAGCACCAGGTACTCGCGCTTGGCGTCGGCGCCGCCGGCGACCTTGCGGGCGATCAGCTCGACGAACTTGGCGATGCCGTGCTGTTCGTGCACCACGTAGTCGCCCTCGAGAAGGCTCAACGGGTCCACCGCGTTGCGCCGCTTGACGGCCATGCGCTTGGCCCCGCGCGGCGCGTACGCGCTGGAGCGGCCCAGCAGGTCGGCCTCGGTGAGCAGCCCGAGCTTCAGCGAATCGAGCACGAATCCGCGCCCGGCCTGCGCCGTGGTGATCTCGATGAGCCCCTCGGTCGGCTCGTTCTCCAGCGAGTCGATCCGGTGCGTGGGGATGTCCGCGTCGTGGAAGAGCTCGGCCAGTCGCTGGGCGGGACCGGGCCCGTCGGTGGCCACGACCAGGCGCCAGTTGTCCTTGATGCGCGAGGAAATGAACTGCATCATCTCGGCCACGTCGCCCTGGTAGCCGCGCGGCTCCCGGGCGTCGACCCGGATGGAGTCGACCTCCGGCAGCAGTTCGGCGTCGGTGCCCAGCGAGGTCAGCGTCCACCAGGAAACCCTGGCGTCCTGCGCGTCGAGCACGGTCCTGGCCAGCGAGGTGAAGTTGCCGGCCTCCAGCTCGTCGGCGGCGGCCTGCGCCTGCGCCTGGCTGAGGTCAAGCGGCGCGGCCCCGCCGTCGGAGGCCGTGGCCCAGGCCGCGGCGAGGAACTCGGCGTTTGTCGCCTCCAGGTCGTGGGCGCGGGCGCGCACACGCTCGGGCTCCATGACCAGGGCGATGGATTCGGCGGGCAGCTGGCTCAGCAGCGGCACCATGGAATCAACCAGCAGCGGCGCGAGGGACTCCATGCCCTCCACCGCGACGCCGCCGGCGATCTTGGCCAGCATGTCGCGGGCCGCCGGCATGTGCTCCTGCAACTTGGCGGCCTTGGACATGACGGAGGGCGTGATCAGCAGCTCGCGGCAAGGCGGGGCCTGGATCTGCGTCGGTGCCTCGGAATCGAGCGAGCGCTGGTCGGCGATCGAGAAGAAGCGCATGGCCTCGATCTCGTCGCCGAAGAAGTCGATGCGCACCGGGTGTGCGTAGGTCGGCGGGAAGACGTCGAGGATGCCGCCGCGCACCGCGAACTCGCCGCGGTGGGTGACCATGTCGACCCGCGCATAGGCGGCATCCGCCAGGGCCCTGACCACCGAGGAGAACGGATACTCGTCCCCGACCTTCAGGTCGACGGTTTCGAGCTTGCCGAGCCCCGCCACCAGGGGCTGGATGACGGCGCGGATCGGGGCGACGATGACCTTCAGGCCCGGGTCCTTCAGCTCGAGCCGGTGCAGCACGGCCAGGCGTCGCCCGACGGTGTCGGAGCGCGGCGAGAGCCGTTCGTGCGGAAGCGTCTCCCAAGACGGGAACTCGGCGATCGCATCATCGGGAAGGTAGCTGCGCAGCCCGGCGCTGAGGTCCTCGGCCTCGCGGCCGGTGGCCGTCACGGCAAGCACCACGGCACCCGGCACCTTGGACTGCAGCGCCTCGAGCGTTTCCGCAGTGATGACGGGCCGCATGCCCGTGGGCGCGGCGATTTCCAGCTGGTTGGCCCGCGTCGCGTAGCCGGTCGCCGCGTTGGAATGCACCCTGGAAAAAGATGTGTCGGCTCGCAGTGCACTGCGCAGACCATGAAGCGCCATCGACTAGCTACCTTTCGAAAAACCGGTTCCCGCGCACAACACAACTACCCGGAATTCCATGTGAATCCCGGGGTGCGCATATCCAAGCGTACAGCTCCTGTCAGATGACACCTGTACCCTTGGAGGCGCAAGAACGTTTTGCGTTGGCCTATCTATTTATACGGAGTTTGCCTTATGGCTCTTAATGCCACCACTGATTTGATGCACGCCCCGGCGGCGGTCATCGCCACGTTGACCGATCGCGCATTTGCCGAACACCTGACCTCCATGGTCGGTGGCGAACTGAAGAGTTTCGAGGTTGCCGGCGACGTCGCAGCAGCCTTCACCCTGACCACCGTCAGGTCCCTGCCGACCGATCGCGCGCCTGAGATTGCGCGGAAGTTCGTCGGACAGACCGTTGAGGTCACCCAGGTCGAATCCTGGTCCGCCCCGGCCGCCGATGGCTCCCGCGATGCAACCCTGAAGGTCACCGTCGGCTCCCTGCCGGTTTCTGTGGCGGGTTCCGAGTCGCTGCGCGCAAGCGCCGAGGGTTCCGCCCTGGGCATCGATGCGACCGTGTCCTCCTCCATCCCGTTCGTCGGCGGAAAAATCGCCGCTGCGGCCGAACCGTTCATCTCCAAGGCGCTTGCCTTGCAGGGCAACAGCGTCTCCTCATGGATTGAACGCGGCTAATCCAGCACGCACTCGGCCCGGTGTGAACGCCGGCGCCAGGTTCAACGGACCGGTACCTTCCAGCCACAAGAAACAGGCTGGAAGGTACCGGTCCGCTGTTTTTGGTACGCCCGGCTTCGTCGACCGGGAAGACCTCTGCACGGAGTCCTGCATCGGTCCCCGTGCGAAAAAATGTGCGCTCGGCTGACTTTTTCCGATACTGTGGACTCTGGTGTGCCGGGAAGTCTGGTCGGCGATAATTCAACGTACCCGAAAAGAATTGGTGTAAATCCATGACTCATTCACAACCCCCCACACCAACCCCCAGGACGGTTCTGGGTCGCGGCAGTTACGCCGAATACCTGCGCATAGGCGAGATCCTCCGCAAGGAGACCGTCGGCGGCATGGTGCTCATTCTCGGAGCCGTCGCCGCCATCATCTGGGCAAACTCCCCCGCCTCGGCCAGCTACTTCGCGTTGCGCGACTTCCACATCGGCTTCGAGATCGCCGGCATCGACCTGAACCTTTCGCTCGGCCACTGGGCCGCAGACGGCTTGTTGGCCGTGTTCTTCTTCCTGGTCGGGCTCGAGCTGAAGAAGGAATTCGTCGCCGGCGACCTGCGCGACTTCAAACGCGCTGTCGTTCCGGTCGCCGCGGCCTTCGGTGGCGTCTTGGTCCCGGCGCTGATCTTCGTGGCCATGAATGCCTCCACCGGCGGGGAAACCCTGCGTGGCTGGGCGATTCCCACCGCCACCGACATCGCGTTTGCCGTGGCGGTCTTGGCCGTCATCGGCTCGAACCTGCCGTCCCCGCTGCGCATCTTCCTGCTGACCTTGGCCGTGGTCGACGACCTGATCGCCATCGTCATCATCGCCTTCGTCTTCACCGACGACCTGCGTCCTCCGTACCTGTTGATGGCCATCGCGCCGATCGCGCTCTACGCGTTCCTCACCCACAAGTGGCCCAAGTTCTTCGCTTCCAAGTGGTGGGCACCGTGGTTGATCCTGTTGCCGCTGGGCGCCGTCAGCTGGGCCCTGGTCTTCGGGTCCGGCGTCCACGCGACGATCGCCGGTGTTGTCCTTGGTTTCTGCGTTCCGGTCATCCGCAAGGACGCACCGGAAAAGCCGGGCCTGGCCGAGAAGTTCGAGCACCGCTTCCGCCCGCTTTCCAGCGGTTTCTGCGTTCCCGTCTTCGCCTTCTTCGCGGCCGGTGTTGCCATCGGCGGCGCCAGCGGAATCGCCTCCGCATTCGGCGATCCGGTGCTCTGGGGCATCGTTTTCGGCCTGCTCTTGGGCAAGCCGTTGGGCATCATGGGCTCCACCTGGCTGGTGACCCGCAGCGTCCATGCGAACCTCGATCCCGACGTCAAGTGGGGCGATTTGCTCGGCGTCACCTTCCTGGCAGGCATCGGCTTCACGGTCTCGCTGCTGGTTTCGGAGTTGTCGTTCGGACTTCAGTCACCGCACTATGACCATGCCAAGGTCGCGATCCTTCTTGCCTCCGTGCTGGCCGCGGTGATGGGCGCCCTGTGGCTGCGTCCACGCGACCGTCGCTACCGGCTGATTGCCGAACGCGACGCCGTGGACAAGAACCAGGACGGAATCCCGGACGTCTTCCAGCAGTAGCCGGGCGACACCCCTGCGGCACGGCAAAAAGGGCCATGGTCCCGTACCCGATACTTCGTCGGGGACAGGACCATGGCCCTTTTTGCAACCACTGTGCAGCCTCTTCCGTGGGAGTTACAGAAGCAACCGTGGCCGGGTCAGGCTTGGGAATTCGCCGCCAGCAACGCCGCCTCGGCCGCCACCCACGCGAGCATCGCGCACTTGACGCGAGCAGGGAACTTGGAGACGCCCGCAAACGCGGCCGCGTCGCCCAGGATCTCCTCATCGGCCTCACGGGCTCCGCGCGATCGCATGAGTTCACGGAATTCCTCGAGGATCGCCAAGAATTCTTCGCGTTCCAGACCGGCCGCCATTTCGGCCAGCACGGATGCGGAAGCCATCGAGATGGAACAACCGTCGCCTTCCCAGGAGACGGCTTTCAGCTTTGTCCCGTCCATCTGCACGCGCAGACGGATCTGGTCCCCGCAGACGGGGTTGTGCTGCATTGATTCACCGTGCGCGCCGGCAGGATCGGCCTCGATCAGGCCGTCCCCCTTGCGTGCCTTGGAGTGTTCCAGAATGATCTGCTGGTACAACTGGTCTAGTTCGCTCATTTGCCGACTCCGAAATATCCTTGCACATCGGCAACCGCGTTCAGCAGTGCATCAATGTCGCTGGTGGTGTTGTAGATGTATGTACTGGCGCGGGTGCTCGAGTTCACGCCCAGCGCACGGTGCAGCGGTTGCGCACAGTGGTGTCCCACACGCACCTCGATTCCGCGGGCGTCCAGGAACTGCCCCACGTCGTGCGGGTGCACGCCCTCCACCGCGAACGGTGCAATGCCGATGCGCGCCACACCCTGCGGCGGGCCCAGGAGCTTGATTCCCGGAATCTGTTGCAGGCCGACGAGCATGCGCTCACCCAGGTGTTCCTCCCAGGCCGCAACTCGTTCCATGCCCACTTCCTGGAGGTACGACACAGCCGTGGCCAGCCCGTGGGCCTGTGCAATACGTTGGGTGCCGGCCTCGAAGCGCATGGGCGCCGGCAGGAATTCCGCCTTCTCCATGGTGACGGAGGTGATCATGGAGCCACCGGTGAGGAACGGTGGCATCGCGTCAAGCAGTTCGCTGCGCCCGTAGAGCCCGCCGATTCCGGTGGGGCCAAGCATCTTGTGGCCGGAGAACGCCATGAAATCCACGTCAAGCGCCTTCACGTCCACGGGCAGGTGCGGGACGGATTGGCAGCCGTCCAAGACCGTGAGAGCCCCGACGTTGCGGGCCAGGGAAACCATTTTTGCGACGTCCGTGATGGTTCCCAGCACGTTTGAAACGTGCGTGAAGGCCAGCACACGGGTCCGCGGGGAAATGATCTGCCCGGCGATGTCCATCCGAAGCACGCCGTGTTCGTCAACCGGAATGTATTTCAGCGTTGCCCCGGTGCGGAATGCAAGTTCCTGCCAGGGAATGAGGTTTGCGTGGTGCTCGAGTTCCGTAACGACGATCTCGTCGCCCGGCCCCAGCGCAAAGCGCCGGGCGGCTTCTCCCCCGAGCCCTGCGCTGGCATTGGCAAAGGAGTACGTAATGAGGTTCAGGGCCTCGGTGGCGTTTGAGGTCCAGACAAGCTCGTTCTCCCCCGCCCCAATGAAGCTCGCAACCGTCGCACGCGCCTGCTCGAAAACGTCCGTCGCTTCAACGGATAGCGAGTGCGCCCCGCGGTGAACAGCCGCGTTGTAGCTCTCATAGTAATGCTGCTCGGCTTCATAAACGCAGGTGGGCTTCTGGGAAGTGGCGCCGGAGTCCAGGTAGACCAGCGACGAGTCGTTGACTGTGCGTTCGAGGATGGGGAAGTCCGCTCGAAGACGGGACACCTCGACGTCGTCGAGGGGCTCGATGCGGGCATCTTGCTGTTGGGGAGATGCACTGGACACTGTTGGATCCTCCGAAGTTTGATTTCATGCCGATGCTTTTCCGCGGTCGCCGCCAACATGACTGGCTACGCGGCGGGGAATCGCATCTTGATTACGGCATCAATTTCTTCGCTAATTCTCCCATGCCGTGGCGACGTGGGCACCTAAGCCAAACCTTACCCAAGCCTCCTGGGCACAAAAAAGAGGCCGGTAGCAGGATGGGGGTGGCCCAGTCTCGGAGGCCGCCCACTACCGGCCCCTAGTCTTTGGGGCCAAAAAGGCACTAGATCATTCTAGGAGCTGCACGATGGTTGAACAAATTGATGAATCACCATTCGAGGTACTACTATTTCCGTCTACCGCTGTCAGCGCGGGGTGGAGGTCTATCCGGCCTACTCGTGTTACGAAGTGTGAACCTTCAGCTGAGCGGCTTCAAGCCCCAGCCGCACGAGATATTCCACGGCATCCGCTGAGTTGTCGACCAGGAACGGAAGGTCCTTCTTCTCATCCTTGGAAAAGTCCTTCAGCACATAGTCCGCGGTTTCCATGCGTCCGGGAGGACGTCCCACTCCGACTCTCACCCTCAGATAATCCTTGGTTCCCAGGGCCTTGGAAATATCCCGCAGCCCGTTGTGCCCGCCCTCGCCGCCACCAAGCTTGAGCTTGACGGTGTCAAAGGGAATGTCGATCTCGTCGTGGACGGCGATCACGTGGGCGGCATCGAGGCTGAAGAACTTGGCAAGGTTTCCCACCGGTCCCCCGGAGAGATTCATGTAAGTCATGGGCTTGGCCAAGATCAACTTCGGCCCGCCGATCCCCAGCCGGCCCTCAAGTATCTGTGAGCGCGAGCTGTGGGTCTTGAATTTTCCGCCCATGCGGGAGGCCAATTCATCAACAACCATCTGTCCGACATTGTGCCTATTATGCGCGTAGCCGGGCCCGGGGTTTCCGAGCCCGGCTACAAGCCAGGTATCGCTAGTCATGCGATGAAGAATACCTGAAGATTACTCGGCAGATTCAGCTTCGGCTGCTGCTTCGACGGTTGCAATGACAACGTCGCCCGGGATGGCCAGTGCGGTGCCTTCCGGCAGGACCAGGTCCGAAGCCAGGATGTGGGTGCCTGCAGCAACGCCGGTGATGTTGGCTACAACGAACTCCGGAAGGGCCACTGCTTCGGCCTCAACGGCGATGACAGCGTGGTCCAGTGCCAGGGAAGCGCCAGCGGCGAGTTCGCCCTCGATGTGGACGGAAACCTCAACGGTGACCTTTTCGCCCTTCTTGACGATCAGGAGGTCAAGGTGGTCAACGGTCTGGCGCAGTGCGTGGCGCTGGATGTCCTTAACCAGGGTGATGGTGTCTTCGCCTTCAACCGAGATGTTCAGCAGGGCGTTGGCGCCACGAACAGCAAGGGTGGTTGCAGCGGCCGGAAGCAGAACGCGGACTGCGTCGGTGCCGTGACCGTAGATTACCGCCGGGATCTTGCCGGCGCGGCGGGCCTGGCGTGCAGCGCCCTTGCCGAAGTCGGTGCGCAGTTCGCCGTCAAGCGTGATGATCTTGCTCATGGTTTCTCCTTGTGGAAGATGATGAATTGGTTCTTGCCCCGCTCGGGCCTAGAAGCAACATCATCCGATTCCTCTTCAGGAGAAGGACGCTATATGCGTTTCTAGCCTCGTCGATAACGGACCCCGCATTTGCATGCAGTTCCCTCGCCTGGGCACAAGTATTGATTTTAGCAGGGGTTGCGTTGCACAGGGTAATCACGGCATTCCCCGGCCACGAACAACCAACGAAAAACGAGGACCTCCCGACGCCGGGCGGGCGTCGGGAGGTCCTCGGAAAACCTATGAGGCGTTGACCTTAGGCGTTGCCGTCAAACAGGCTGGTGACCGAGCCGTCTTCGAATACTTCCTTGATGGCGCGGGCCAGCAACGGAGCAATCGAAAGCACCGTGAGGGTGTCGAAGCGCTTGGCTTCCGGAATCGGAAGGGTGTTGGTGACAACAACTTCACGCGCACCGCATTCGGCAAGGCGCTGGGCTGCCGGGTCGGAGAAGACTGCGTGGGTGGCGGCGATGATGACGTCCTTGGCACCGGCGTCCTTCAGCACCTTCACGGCGCCGGCGATGGTTCCGCCGGTGTCGATCATGTCATCGATCAGTACGCAGGTGCGACCCTCGATCTGGCCGACAACGGTCTTGGACACGGCCTGGTTCGGTACGGTGAGGTCGCGGGACTTGTGCACGAAGGCCAGCGGGGCGCCGCCAAGGCGTTCCGCCCACTGTTCGGCAACGCGGACGCGTCCGGTATCCGGGGAAACAACGGTCACCTGGTCGTCGCCGACGAGTTCGCGAATGTAGTCAGCCAACAGCGGGATGGCGAAGAGGTGGTCGACCGGGCCGTCGAAGAAGCCCTGGATCTGCGCGGTGTGCAGGTCAACGCTCATGATGCGGTCCGCGCCGGCTGCCTTGAACAGGTCGGCAACCAAGCGGGCCGAGATCGGCTCGCGGCCGCGACCCTTCTTGTCCTGTCGGGCGTACGGGTAGAACGGTGCCACAACGGTGATGCGACGAGCGGAGGCGCGCTTCATGGAGTCAACCATGATCAGCTGTTCCATCAACCAGTTGTTCAGCGGAGCCGGGTGGGCCTGGATGACAAAGACATCTTTGCCGCGGACCGACTCGCCCGAACGAACGTAGATCTCGCCGTTGGCGAAGTCGTACGCGCTCATCGGAAGCAATTCGGTGCCAAGCTCCGCTGCCACCTCTTCGGCTAGTTCCGGGTGGGCACGCCCTGAAGCTAGAACCAGCTTCTTATCGACGTTATGGCTCAATTCGCTCATGGGATCGCTTTCTCGCTCGAACGGGGATCGAAGGTGATTGGTTTTACTTTGCCGAGCCCGCTGATTCGGTGGCTACACCGGAATCAAGGGCCGACTTGAAGGCAGCTTCTGCAGCGGGGGTACCCGGACGCTTGGAAAGCGTCCAGCCCTCGGCATTACGTTGCGGTGCCACGGAGAGGGCAAGCGCCCCCGCCGGAACGTTTTTGCGTACGATGGCGCCGGCTCCGGTGTATGCGCCGTCTCCAATGGTCACGGGGGCGACAAAGACGGTGTTGGAGGCGGTGCGCACGTGCGAACCAATGACGGTGCGGTGCTTGTTGACACCGTCGTAGTTGGCGGTGATGTTGCCACAGCCAATGTTGGTGAATTCACCAATTTCAGCGTCCCCGGCATAGCCAAGGTGCGAGAGCTTCGAGCCACGACCAACAACAACGTTCTTGGTTTCGTAGAAGGCGCCGATCTTGGCGTCGGGGCCAAGGTTGGTCTTGGGGCGCAGGTAGGCAAACGGACCCACCGACGCTCCCTCTGAAATGTTCGAGTCGGTGACGTCCGAGCGTACGATCTTTGCGCCGCGGCCCACGGAGGTGTTGGTCAGCGTGGTGTCCGGTCCGATGACCGCATCGGTCCCGATCGCGGTGGTGCCATGGAGCTGGGTACCCGGCTTGATGGTGACGTCGTTGGAAAGTGCGACCTCGACATCGATCCAGGTGCTGCCCGGGTCGATGATGCTGACGCCGGCGCGCATCCAGGCCTCAAGGGTGCGTCGATTCATTTCCTTGCCCAAGGCTGCAAGCTGGACACGGTCGTTCGCGCCTTCGACCTGCCAGCGGTCCTCCGTGACAACTGCTGCCACGCGGCCGCCGTTTGTCCGGGCAATGCCGAGAACATCGGTCAGGTACATTTCGCCTTGGGCGTTGTCAGTGGTGACTTCGTTCAATGCGGAGCGCAGGATCTCGGCATCGAATGCGTAGATGCCCGAGTTGACCTCGCGGATGGCGCGTTCTTCGTCGCTGGCGTCCTTGTGTTCGCGGATCCCGGTGACGGTTCCGTCCTCGGCGCGAAGGATTCGTCCGTATCCGGTGGCGTCGTCAAGCAGTGCGGTAAGAACCGTAACTGCGTTGCCTTCGCGGTCGTGGGCTTCCACGAGTTCCGACAACAGTTCGGTCGTCAGCAATGGGACGTCGCCGTAGGTCACCACGACGGTGCCTTCAAGGTTTTCATCCAGCTTTTCCAGGCCAACCTGTACCGCACGTCCGGTGCCCGGGATTTCGTCCTGATCGGCGATGATCGCGTCCGGGTGGATCTGCAGGAGGTGGTCGACAACGCGGTCACGTTCGTGGCGAACCACTGCTACGAGCTTTGCGGGTTCCAGTCCACGTGCGGCGGCGATTGCATGCCCGAGCATGGAGCGGCCGCCGATTTCGTGAAGGATCTTGGGCTTCGCCGACTTCATCCTGGTTCCTGCGCCTGCGGCTAGGACAATGACGGCAGCTGGTGCGTTGGCTTGAACGCTCAAGATTTGTACTCCCTGTACTTTGGCTAGCCGGACCGGCCCAGCCTGGCTTCACCATTCTATCTCGTGAATTTCACCAAGAATTTCATTGGGTGATGCGTTCCGCCCATAGGACTCGAACCTATACTCCACAGCTCCAAAGGCTGGGGTGCTGCCAATTACACCAGGGCGGATTGTGCTTCGAGACCTGCTCTGCGACACAGTCAACTATTCTGCCACGACTGGGCCCTTTGATGCGACTCGATGCCTATGCGTGTCCGGACCCGCTGATAACCCGGCTGCCGGCTTTTTCTGCGTACGATGAAGTGCATGAGTGCCATTCAACGCCCCCGTACCCGGATGACCGGGGTCCAGCGACGCCTGCAACTGCTCGATATCGCCCGTCAGTTGTTCTCCTTGCGCGGAGTTGACGGAACCACCATCGAGGAAATCGCCACCGCAGCCGGGGTATCCAAGCCCGTTGTCTACGAACACTTCAGCTCCAAGGAAGCCCTCTACATGGAGGTGGTGACCAACGAGTACAGGGAACTGCTCGCACGCATCACGGATTCGCTGTCCGGCGATGATTCTTCGCGCGTTTTGCTCGAAAAGGCCGCACTCGCTCTTTTGACCTATATAGAGGACTGCACCGAAGGTTTCCGCATCCTGGTGCGCGATGCTCCCCCGTCCCAGCCCGAAGGCACCTACTCAACACTGTTGACCAAGGTCACCGAACAGGTCGAGCACATCCTGACCGACGAATTCTCGCGCCGCGGCTTCAGCGCCGAGGACGGCTCGATCTACGCGCAGATGCTGGTGGGCATGGTCGCCATGACCGCCCAGTGGTGGCTTGATGCACGGCATCCCGACAAGCGCACGGTAGCGGCCCACGTGGTCAACCTTGCTTGGTATGGGCTCACCGGCCTTCGCAAGGAACCCGGCCTGCGCGACCAGATGGCTTCACCCGCAACGGAGCAGTAGACCCAAGGATTCTCTGGGCCGGCCCCTTGCGCGGAGGCGGTTCCTTCCTCCAAGGTTAGTGGGAGCATACGAAACTCGCTGGCTGATGATTTGGGGAATCAGTAATGACGCATGTTGAGGAATCTGCCGATGTGGCTTTCAGTGCCTTTTTGGGAGCCGAAACCAATATCTGGCATTTGGCGCAGGTACGTGAAGATGCCGTGCTTGGTGAGCAGTGCAACGTGGGTCGGGGCGCCTACATCGGGCCCGGCGTCCGGCTTGGCAATCGCTGCAAAATACAAAACTACGCACTGGTCTACGAACCGGCGGTACTGGGCGAGGGTGTGTTCATCGGCCCGGCAGCGGTGCTGACCAACGACCTCTTCCCGCGTGCGATCAACCCCGATGGCACGCTGAAGTCAGGCGACGACTGGGAAATGGTCGGTGTGACCATTGGACAGGGAGCCGCCGTCGGAGCCAGGGCCGTTTGCATTGCCCCGGTGAACATCGGCAAATGGGCGACCGTTGCCGCCGGCGCCGTCGTTACCAAGGACGTCGTCGACTACGCCATCGTTGCAGGAGTGCCGGCCAAACGCGTTGGATGGGTGGGCGAAGCGGGACGGCCGTTGATCCAAGCCGATGGCCACTGGGTTTGCCCGGCCACCCAAAACCGGTACATCGAATCCGACGGACATTTGCAGCCGTTGTGAGCCGTTCTCGGGGCGTGAATCGATGGGCGGTTCTGGCATTCACGGCTTACCTGGCATTGGTTTTCGTCGTCGTGTTCCTGCTCAAGGTTGGCGATATGCCGCTGGCCGATCGTGTCGGTGGCGTCCTTCGCAATTTTCAGGATCGCGACTTGCTCATCGGCATCCGATACGGCCACGTTGAGGCCGCGGCCAACGTGCTGTTTTTCGTGCCGCTTGGCGCCTTGCTGACATTGATTTTTGCCCCGCCCAGGTGGATTGTCGGTTGGTTGCTCTGCCTCGGGCTGTCGGCGTTCATTGAATGCGTGCAGTTCTTCTTCCTTCCGGGACGCGTCGGATCAGTGCGTGACGTGATTTGCAATGGGTTCGGGGCGGGCATGGGAGCGCTACTTGCATTCGCCTTGGCGCAAATTAGGGTATGGGCACGAAGGAAACACCTACGTCGCGGCACCAATCTACGCATAGATTAGTTCCAATTGGGGTACCGCTGCTGGGGCTGCGGTACAGAAAACAACTGCCTTGGGGGCACAATGCAACAAGTGGATCTTGTGGGTGTGGTCGTTGATCTTCTTCACCTTGAAGACGCGTTGAATCGCGTGACGGAACGCGCCAACGCACCCATCCAGGATGGCCAGGCAATTCGTCGTCCGCTTTCGGTCGTGTCGGCCAATCTGGACCATATCGCGCAGTTCGGTCGCCAAGGGCGATGGTACGACACCTTGGACTACGCCCTGGGGCTCCCCGAGTCCCGCTCAAGTTCAACCTTCCAGCACGGAACCGGCAACGAGGATTGGCTCGTCCTTCTTGATGGCGCGCCGCTGGTGGCCGAGGCTACTCGCCTCACCGGAGAGCCATGGCCCCGCCTGGCCGGAAGCGACATCATCGGTCCGCTCCTGGACCGCGCAGAAGCCGAAGGCCTCACCGTCGGCTTCCTGGGTGGTTCATATGTGGTCCAGCGGATTCTCTCGCGCACGGTCACGCGCAACCGCCCAAACCTGAAGGTCAGTGGCTATTGGGCACCGGACCGAAAAGATCTCGTTGACCATGAGTCTTCGGTTCGACTCGCCGAATCGATCAGGGCGTCTCGCACCCAAATACTGGTCGTTGGGCTCGGCAAACCACGCCAAGAACTGTGGATGGCCAAGTACGGACCGGCAACCGGGGCAAATGTCCTTTTGGCGTTCGGCGCGGTCGTGGATTTTCTGGCCGGCAGCGTCCAACGCGCACCTGACTGGGCCAGCGACAACGGTTTGGAATGGGCATGGCGGCTGGCCCTCGAGCCCCGCCGGTTGGCACGCCGGTACCTCGTCGACGATCCCCCGAGCCTGATTCGACTCAGGCGGGAAAGCCGACTGGTTTCTTCGGCTACTCCGGCTGGTGTCGCAAACCCGTCCGAGCGCCACCCGCTGTCTGCCGGCGGGGCCGAAACCATCTCGCCTCGTTCAGAAGAAGGCGCAGGTACGGAAAACAGCTTCATCCCCGCCGGCCGGCATGCCGATGTCACAGTGCTTGCGGTGACATACAACAACGCGGACACGGTTGAGGACCTGATTTCCAGCTTGCGTGTCCAAACCCGCGGGCTGTCGCTGCGCGTGGTTGTTGCCGACAACGGTTCACGTGATTCGACCGTTGAGCTGCTTGCCCGGCACCCCGACGTCATGACCGTCCGAACCGGGGGAAACCTTGGCTATGCCGGCGGCATCAACGCCGTCATGCGCCATGCCGATGACAGCGAGGCGGTGCTGGTGCTCAATCCCGATCTTCGGGTCGAGCCCGGCGCGATCGGCCTTCTACTGGACCGCATGCGCCGTTCCGGTGCGGGCATTGTGGTGCCGCGCCTTTTGGAATCCGACGGATCCACCTACATGTCACTGCGCCGGGAGCCAAGTATCGCGACCGCCGTCGGCGACGCACTCTTCGGAGCCAGGTTCACGGGCCGCCCCGGCTGGGCATCGGAGCTCGATTACGACGCGGAAAGCTACCAGCACCCGCACCGGATCGATTGGGCAACAGGTGCCGCGCTCTTGATCCGAGGATCACTGGCCAAGAGACTCGGCTCATGGGATGAACAGTTCTTCCTGTACTCGGAAGAGGTGGATTTCTTCCGGCGCGCTCGTGAAGGTGGTGCGAGCATTTGGTACGAGCCTGCATCGCAGATGACACACCACATGGGCGGGTCGGGTTCCTCAACCTCGCTCAATGCGTTGATGGCCATCAACCGCATCCGATACATCCGCAAGTACCACGGCAAGAGCTACGCTTCCGGGTTCAGGTCAGCGGTGCTGCTCGCCGAATTGCTGCGGTCGTACAAACCAAGCCGTCGAGGGATCTTCAAGACCGTCCTGGACGAAGACAGCTGGAGCGATCTGCCACGGCCAAGTGGCGGCCCGCAGTCGCCGGACTCACTGGAAACCTTCCCCTCCGGAACAGTCATCATTCCTGCCCACAACGAGGAAGCAGTGATTGCCCGAACGCTACGACACCTTGCCGGATTGGCTGCATCGGGAGCGGTGGAAGTCATCGTTGCCTGCAACGGATGCACGGACCACACGGCGAAGATCGCAGCTTCGTTCCCCGGGGTCAAGGTGTTGGAAGTAGGAGCTGCTTCGAAGGTTGCGGCGCTAAATGCCGCCGACGAGGCAGCCTCACGTTGGCCAAGAATTTACCTTGATGCGGATATCGAGATGACTCCAACGGCAGTCCAGATGGTCTTTGATCGGCTCACGCACAGTGACGTGTTGGCGGCCCGCCCGGCATTCGAATACGACCATTCGCAGGCTTCACCCCCGGTGCGGGCGTTTTACCGTGCCCGTCGCCGCATTCCATCAACGAACGAAGCCCTATGGGGAGCCGGCGTCTACGGCCTCACCGAGGCAGGGCACGCCAGATTCGGTGAGTTCCCGCCGCTGACCGCCGACGATCTCTTTGTCGATCAACAATTTGAGACTTGGGAGAAGGCAATACTAAACACCCCCCCGGTTCGCGTGGTCACCCCTCGCACCGTTGCGAGCTTGTTTGCTGTTTTGCAGCGCCACTACCGAGGACAAGCCGAATTCGTCGAAAAGGCTGCGAAGCTTTCCAGTGCGGCACCAATTCCTACGGGGTTGCATGGCAGGGGAGGAACCGGTTCGCGTCGCACGGCCCGTGAGTTGCTCGGATCGATCCGGGGGCCCGGGAGCGCCCTTGATGCCGCCGCCTACGCATCATTCGTGGTTCGTGCCAGACTCCGCCAGAAAGGGATAGCGGCGTGTTCCGGCAACTACAAGTGGGAACGCGACAACAGCAGCCGCGCCTAAGGCGTTTCTTCCTAGGCGGTGCCCCACCCATCGCGGAGCCGCAGCAAGTTGGCGGAGCGCTTCTTCGTCGGAGCTGTACGAGACCGTGCTCCCCGTTCGAAGGAGAACGCAAGAGTCCGTGTTTCGATTCTGGGCGTGCGAGTGGTTTCGGAACAACGCTCATTGCCGGCCAGCCGGAGCCGGGAGCCATCTGGCTACCGCGAGCCCACATACGCGAGTCTCAAGAGTGCGGTACTGTTCCCGGATTTCGTGCCCAGACCCCAGCGCGATCACAGGTGGAGCCGGTTCCCAATGACAGAGACATGGGTCTTCTCCACACACCAGACTTCCCGTTTCTCCTACCTGGGGTTGGTCGTCTTCTTGGTCTTCGATCGTTGATTTCGCAGCTTCCGGATTTGGCGTAGAACACGATCAAAAATGATCGCGCCCGAAACTGCGATTGCCACCCCGAGGACCCCGATTACAGCCAATGCATATTTGGTTCGCACAGCAATGTACGTCACTGAGGGTTCCGTAGGACTACGTTCAGTTGAAATCTGGGATTTCTTCCAGACACCGATTTCATTTTGCGGTTTCTGCGCCAACGCGGCGATTTCTTCTGTGATTGTCTCCGCAGTGGCGAGTACTGCGTCTGCGTTGCCTTTGACGATTTCAACGGTAATGGTTGGCCTATTGAAGTTCGTTTGCCATTGGCCACCGGCGCTTGGCAAGTACACCGCAACAGCATCCCGTAGCCCCGTTCCAAAGAGCGGGGCACGTGTAGGGATGATCGGCGCGTTTGGATGTCGCCCCTCATACATCCTCTGTATGAGAGCGGCATAGTGGACCGTGGATGACGCTTCGGTCCGCAGGGCGTTGTCTTTCGTTGCGCCAGCCGGTGCCTGAAATTCGATGTTGAATTTGCTGTAGTACACGCCTGGGACGTCCCTCGCCAGCTGAGCGGCGGGGAGGACCAAAGCAAACAACAGGGCGACGATGTACCAGCGCCGCTTGAGCGTGCCGCCGACCCTGCCAAGGCGTAGTCGTTCGTCGGGTCCTTCTCCGAGGCTTTCCGGGGTCTCAGAACCGGGCACCACGGTATGGCTGATGTTCCAGTGGGCTCCGCACAATCCGACCATGAAAAAGAGCATTCCAACCGATTGCGGGAAGTGGAAGGAATCAAAGAAAGCGCAAAGCAATGCGCCAGCCAAGACCGCGCCGCACAGAGCAGGACCCAACGCACCGATGAGCGGGTCTGGTCCACGTCGGTTCATGAACGTGGTCAGCATCGCTGTGGCAATTAGCCCAAGGAATGCGACGAGACCGATGATGCCGATCTCAATCAAGAGACCAATGTACTCGTTGTCAAAAATCCGATACTCGGGGCTCATTGTGCCCAGCCCGCGGCCAAAGAATGGTGCTGCGTTCACGTACCCCCCGACTACCGCGAAACTGTCGGTTCTGGAATCAACACTTGAATCGGATCCGGAGAACATTCCGATAATCGTTCCGCTGAGGCCGGGAACCAAGAAGTACATGACCACGCCACCACCAAGGCCGGCCCATGTGGCCATCAGACGCACTTTTCTGTCCCATGTCGGCACCAAAACAATAAGCACCGCCACGATCCCGATCAATGCAGATCTGGTAACCGATAGAAAAGCAGCCATAAAAATGGCTACGACCGGGAACCATCGCGAAAACAAGGCACGCTTGGTTTCACGAATAGCCAGGGTGATCGCGATCGGAAGGATCATTGAGAGTACCGCTGCGTATTCCAAGGCATGACGAGCCGTAGATTCAGGGCGAACGAATCCACCTCGCGTATCGACACCTCCAGTTCCGCCGGACGACAAACCTGGAATGGAAATCGAATCCACAATATTCGCGCCCGCGAAGAACTGCGCCAGTCCAAGAAGCGCATAGCATCCGCCGAAAAATGCGGCTCTCCTGAGCAGGACAAGGAATCTGTCACGGTCAGATATTCCATCGCTCGTTACCAGTAGCACACCGGCGAAGGAAGCAACATTGATCAGGTTCATGTTGGAGGCGTTGCCATCGATAAACGGCAAGGTACGAAGTGCAGCCATCACGTAGCTGACAAGGACGCAACCTAGGAGAACAAACATCATGATGCGCACTGGTTGTACGCGCCGAATTTTATTGGGCCTGAGCTGCCACACGTTGTGCCATACCCACCAAAGAAGCATCAACAAGGCGAAGAGGGAGGACACCGATCCGGCAGCGCCCAGGGCTGCAATGCCACGGTCGGAAGGGATGGCTAGAAGGAGAAAGAGATAGATCGACAGAACCGAGGTGGCATCAGGTGCTTGGGCTTTTCGTGGCGCAACGGGTGCTTCAGCCTCCAGAATCGTCACGATGACGCTCAGGTTCCGACATCGGCGGTTGGTGATTCAACGGCGCTGGCATCTGTCGGCAGAGCGGCATGTCGGGTTCGTCGGTGTTGCTTGGACCCGAACTTTCCATCCAGGGTTTCCTCGACGTTGTCATCATCAACTGGCAGCAGTCCGGTGAACGTCCCAGCGGCCATCTTTTTGGCTTCCCGCTTGGACTTGCGTCGGTTGAGCAAGCGGTCAAGAAGTCCGGTGACAAGCAATGAAGCACTCGCGCCACCTGCCGCCACGATCATGGTCATCTGAAGCTGCTTTTTTGTGACCTTGGTCGGCTCATTGTCGGTGGAAAGCTCCAGCACGGAAATCATCGACTTGTCAGGAACTTTAAGTTCGGTCTGCATTGCCGAGAGTGTCTTGGGCACGAGTGCAACCGCGCCCTTGAGCAATTCCATGGTGTCGTTGGCGTCATTTGCCGATACCTGGATTGAGACGATCGGCCCGGAAGTCGTCGCGTCCTTGGCAATCGATATTTCGGCACCCGGATACTTGTCTATCAATGCCGCAGATTCCGACGGGGACGCCACCTTTACTTGAAGCACTCCCAAAGCCTGATCCAAACCACCGAGATACAGGTAAGGGTTGTCACCGACGGTCACCGCAACTTTGGGTGGAATAAGCACCATGCTGGCCTTTGCCTCGAACGTCGGCGAGACCATTCCGAAAACCAGATAGGTAACCACACTGGTCAGTAGCAGGCCGGCCAACAGAAAATACCAACGTCTTAGACTGCTTAGAATCAGGTCACGCACAAACATCAGTTAGCCCCCCAGCTCAGTGCCGTCACTTGGCTTCACTTTAACTTGGTTGCTTTGCAGATGCACTGCTTTTTGCTATTCACTTCCTAAAGCTGCCGAGCGTTGAGACGGAAACCTTGACTTGTTCCAAGGTTTTTTTGCCCCCGACGTGGAGAACGAGTTTCTTGGCAGTTTCTCGAACCGACTCCCGAAGCCAACGGAGGGGCGCCTGAACGTACATTTCGCCGAGCATTTCCAGCTTTTTCGGTTCGGCGATTTCCTTGAGCCCGCCAACAAAATCCGTCCGATAATTACTCGCCGGCACCCTCCTGCCACGAACACGGTTGCTGACGTTTCCTGAATGGATCACTTGAAGCCAACCTGGCCCACCATCGAGTTCGGCTACTGGCATGTGATTTCCCAGCAGGTTATGCCAGTCCGTCCAGCATGTCTTTGGTTCTTGCCAGGTTTCGCTGACCGAACAAAATGCATTATCTGGATCATGGCGCAGGTAGAGCCTGTCGCCTTGTTGAATCAACCCGGCAGGAAAATAGCGAGCGGTCCGGGTGCCGTCGACAACGGAATCTTGAAGCCGTTCAACAAAATCGAGGGCAACCCCATCGTCATTGTCGAGATTGGTTGTGAGCAGAACATCCGATTCACCGGCCCCGGTGCTTCGGATATCTTCAATGAGCTCCTCTGGCGATACCGCGTCTCGGTAAAACACGAAGAAATCACCCGAAGCACTCAACTCCGATATGCGGTTCTTAAGCCACCCCGGAGATTGCGTGTCAAAGTAGACGATCCATGAGAAGTCTTGGCGTGTCTGGAGCTTAACGCTAGGAAGGCAGTACTTCTCGAACAAGACTTGCCTATCCCGCAACCACCCTTCTTGGGCCCGCACCAGGCTCTCCACTCCGGCGGTAGGGAGGTTGAAACGTGTCAGGATGACATGGTCAATGCTGGGTTTCATAGTTTCACCTTGTAGATGTGATAGACGGATTCTTGATTGAAATCATCAGAGAAGCTTCCCGACGAGTCGACATTCAGGTTTCTGGATTCAAAGAGAACCTCAACCTCCCGCCCGGCGATCTGCTCCGGAAGCGCTAGTTTCCTTTGGCCAGGCTGGCTGTCTGCAGCGATCATAGAGAAGACGTATGCGTAACCATTACTGACCTTCAGCATGGTGTCCAGACCCTCACCAAAGTTAAACCGGAGACTTTGCGTATTGATCACCGGCGCTAGTTCATGAATCTGCTTGTTCACGTTCCGAATGGCAGCCACTTGGGCCGAGCCGCAGAAATTGGGTTGAACTTGATCAAGTCGAAACACGTTGCCCGCCTGGCACGGGCCTGCAAGACTTTGGTTGAAATACAGGATCCCTCGTGCCTCGTGAATGATGGAGTTCATGACCGCTCCGCGGACTTGATCCGGCCGGATATAGGCGGAGAAGCCAGCCTCGGCGTCCGCTCCCCCCATGTTTTCGATGAACTGCCAAAGCGGTTGAAGTTTCCCGTCGGCGGCGTCGCGAAGCCTCAGCGAATCCATGGTCTTTCCGTAGCTCGAAGAGCTACGGCATGATTCGCGGCTGACAGGCGACAGCGATACATCGCGGTATGGCTCGTTGGAGCAGTGTGGGATGGTGTACCAGTATTTATCGACGGACACCGCGTCCGTGAAATCATTGACATACTTTTCGGATGCGTCCTTGGGCAAATCGCTCTCATTCACCATGTATGTAAAGTTCGCGTAGGAGAAGAGACCGGCGGGCACTTTCGCCTTGATTGCCTTGAGGTGCTCGCGCCCTTCGACAGGTTCGAATCGACCGTCCACCTCATCATCAAGAATGTAGCCCACCCAACTCTTGGTTTTTGGAGTGAAAGTCTTGTTCAGCGCCCTTCCAATCCAAAAGACTCCCGCGTCATCCAGCAGGGATGCGTCGAGCGTGTCGGCCATGCCGATGTAGGTGTTGATCCCCAGTGCCTTGTCGAATTTGACCTCCTTCTCGTCGGAAACGCCGTTGTACCAAGCAACGATCGGAAAGAAAGACGGGTCGGACCATCCACCGGCCTTCGCCTTGGCGAATTGCTTCCAATAGGCCGGACCTCCCTCCCACGGAACAAGTGGCAGCCCGAGGGCGCCAATCTCTTGTTCCTCCGTCTCCAGGGAACCCTTGGTGACCGAAGCGGTACACGAGGTAAGCAGGAGGGAGAAAACAAACGCGAGTGCGATGCCGGAACGTGCCCGACCGCGCCGTGCTCTTTTCGTCATCCGGCCAAGATTGTTCATGAGTCGTTCCCCGCAATCAGATCCAGGAGCCTACGCGCGCGGGCATCCCAAGTATGGTGGCTCGCAAAGTTTCGACGTTGTTGTGCGTCGGTGTTCTGGTCACCATCGCCAATAGCCGTTCGGACGCTGCTCACAAATTCTTCGGGAGACTGGACCACCTTGATCCATTCACTGTTCAGCCACCGCACGGCGGGTAAATCAGTGGCAATCACGGGTACGCCCGCAGATAGGTAATCCAAGGTCTTGATGGGAAAACTTGCCCTATTGAATTCGTTGTCCGCATAGGGCGTCAACCCAACCGCAAATTCTTCAATTTCCGCCCACAACAAGGACTCTGGCATTTCCCCTCGCCAGAGAACATTTTCCGATTCCAGGAAGCGGTCAAGCCGCGCACTTGTTTCGGCGCTTCGATCGCGCCGAGGTCCGATGACTTCCACCGGTATCCCGCTGTCTGCCAAGGCTTCGAGGTAGTCCATGTCGATACGCTCATTCAGCTGACCAATAAGGCCAGCGACAGGACGACGAACAACTTCTTTCTCCGACGTTTGCGGAAGATGCGCCGCGCATCCGTTGGGGAGAACCACAACCCGTTTTTGGCTCTGTTGTTCAACCCTGTCGGCGAGATAGGGCGAGACTGCACAAACCACATCCGCGTCAGCGAGGTTCCTTGCGAGGGTGCTTTGTACCGCCGCCCGTGATAGTCCCATGAGTTCCGCGCCGGCTACCCAATCGTCCGTCACGTGCAAGATATTCTTCCCCGATACCGAATGAGGGAATCGTTCGCGAGGTGAGAGCACGATCTTCGCAATCGATTCGGCGTTCAGCTCGGCGAGCGCCAGGCGAATTGCACGGGCCTGGAGCCGAGTTGCCACGGATCGAATGAACGCCCTGGTGAATCCCGGGGGAACCAGCACTCTGAGGCACAAAAGATCCGGTCGAAGTCCATCGATGGCGTATCCGGGAAACATCGATGGTTTGCCTTCGGATGCGGGCCCCACAATCGGAACGGGCGGATCAACCCACAGGACACGACTTCTTTTGGCCAACGCTTCGGCCAGCCGGTGGTCGGTGCCCCGGGTGTCTTCCCAACGGCTCCCGGCAATCATGACGATTACCTCTGAATTAACGGTGTTCAAGACGCCACCTCGGATTCGCTTGTGGTGTTGAGACTGACAACTGGCGATGCGTTGAAATCATCACGCCGCAACCTTCCACGGGCGCGTTCCGCCAACCGCCGGAGGTTGTATGCGACAAATGCGAGCAATGAGCTGCCCATCGAACGCATGTAACCCGTGACGGTCGTTTCCTGGGTCAAGGCTTCGCGGTAGAACTGGACTTGTCGTTCGGCAGCGGCTTGCAGCGAAAACCTCGCAACCAACGTCACCCGAGAGAACTTTCCGAGCTCAAGACGCCGTTCCCTGTCGTTCAGCAGCCCCGAGAGTTCTTCAAACAACCGCTCTTCCCCCGGCTTGGCACCGATGCCGACGCCGACGCCGTACCAGCCTTGCCACAAAAAGGTGTGCAGGGATTCCGCGCTCAATGTCTGCCAGAATCCGTTTTCACCCTGCACGATCAACGGTTTTTGAAATGCCATCGCGCGCAAGGCCGATCCACCCATGCCCAACACCACGTCGGCAATTAGATAGGCAGGACGCGGATCATCCAGCTGGCCCGTGAGAATAACCCGTTTCGCGCCCATTCTGCGGTTGGCCGCTTCCGCTGCCTCATGTACTTCCTGACGGGCGGGGCCGTCTCCGGCAATGAGCAACTGAACCGGCTGTGCCAGGTTGCGACGCTCTATGACGGAGATCGCGGCGAGAATCCCCTCAAGCTTCATTTCGTGGGCCAACCTGGAAATGATCGAAATGACCGGCAACGCTGGATCAATGCCCCATTGCACAGCAAACGAATCGGTTCCAACGTCAATTCCTGGCGAATTCAGCTCAGTGTCCACGGGCGGTTCCATGAGGCCCACCATCGCCCTGTTGTTGTCTCTCTCCATGGATGCAATCTGCTCGGTTCCAACCATGAGCGGAACATGCTTTGGGATGAACGGGGCCACCGACATTGAAAGTACGGTGGAGACCGCTCGGGCTCGCCGCTTGATTCCGACTGCCAGTGTGGCTTCCAAGGCGGGTGGCCATTCGTACCCATGGACTATGTCAATGCCGCGCTCCTCGATGATCTCCCGCAATGTACGTGTCACTGCGGGAGTCGGGCGGAACCGCACTCGGGGCGATTGAATGAATTCCAGCCCCAAGTCGGCCACTCGCTGGGTCAACGAACCCGGTTGGCCAAAAATCACGACGTCGTGACCGAGCTTTTTCACCTCGGCGGCAAGTTCAATGGCGTTGAGCTGGCTGCCGCCCATGTTCATGTCGTGTGGACACACCAGTATTTTCATGACGCAGTCTCCGCATCTTTGCCAAGTTCGCCGATGGATTTCAGTGACCGAAGGTCTTCCCGTCGCAAGTACAACAACAATGCGGTTAGGCCAAGGGCCATGATTCCGGCGGCAGGCAAAGAAATCCAGGGATTCTGCAGCGAGTTGGCCATCATCCATGCAAAACCACCCGAAACGATGCCTGCCACAAACGGGAGGCTCAGACGGCTGAGCACCGCCACGATGCCGACTCCGATACGACGCAGCTGCCATAGGTACAGCGGCAGCACCACCAAGGCACTGACCGCCGTTTGTGCCATCGCGATCCCCGCCAGCCCACCGATACGGGCACCCAGCGCGAGTGCCGGAATCAAGACGACCAAGCTGCAAACCTGGATCAGGAACACCACGCCGGTGCGCCCCAACACGACGATGTAGTCATAGGTGAGTTCGCTGAAGACCCTGCAGAGTGCCGCAATGACAAGCCACGACAGGGCAACGGCTGCCGGCAGCCAGATCTCCCCGTAGACCAGCCGGACCAGCGGCCGTGCCGCACTGGCGATCGCGAAGAATGCCGGAACCGTCGCGGCTCCCACTACTCCAAAGAGTGCCAGTACGGATTGCCGCATTCGATGCGGGTCGTCCTGGACGGCCGCGAACGCAGCCGGGGCGACGCGCCTCAACGGCTGCGACACGATGCTTACCGGCCAGCTGGAGAGATTGAAAGCGAGCACATAGAACCCAAGGACAGTCGCTCCCAAGATGGCGCCTGCCGTCAGCTGGTCCGCATATCCGACCGCGAACACAATGATGCTTGTTCCCGCCAGGGGAAGTCCGAACTTCATGAGGGGAAGGGAGTGTTCCCGGGACCACCCAAACCGGTACGGCAGCGGAGATGCCTTGATGAAGAGGAGCCCCGAGAGCGTGCTTCCCGCCAGCCGGCCGATGGCAAGTGCCATGGCGCCCATGCCTGTCAGTGCCAGCGCCAACGACACCAGTGCTCCCACCCATACGTTGACCTGGTCGATCCCCATTCTCGTACGCTCGCGGAAATCCCGTTGCAGGAGCGCCGCGGGGCTGGCCACCGCGCCGTTGATCAGGACGCTGAGAATCAGCAGACGCACCACGTCCGTCGCCTGCGGATTTCCCATGAGCGCGGTGAACGTCGGCGCCCCGACCCAAGCCAGCACGCAAACGATCGCACTGGACACCAGCGAAATGGTATTGACGGTGGGGGCGATTTGGGCAGGATCGCCGAGCCATCGGACGATCGCCAGGCTGACGCCCAGTTCGTTGAAACTCAACACGGCCATCAGCGCCACCAGTGCGACGGCAAAGGTACCGAACTGGTCCGGGCCCAGGACGCGTGCCAGTACGATCCCGATCCCCAGCGTCGCGAATCGCGAGGCGACGGTATTGAGCAGGCTCCAGCCAAAGGCGCTTGAGGCGCCGGAATCGGATCTCGATTTCCGGCGCTCGTTGGTGGTCGTCATTCCTGGCTCAATGCCTTGGCCAGCTCGTCGACCACGTATTGCTGCGCATCGGCGGCAATGTGCGGGTAGAGCGGCAGCGAAAGGATCTGCGTGGCCGCAAGTTCGGCCACGGGGAAGGAACCCGGTCCGTAGCCCAGGTGCGCAAAGGCTTTAGTCAGGTGCAGCGGATACGGGTAATGGATGCCCGCGCCGATTCCCGCCTCGTTCAGCGACTTCAGCACCCGGTCGCGTTCGGCAACGCGGATGACGTACAGGTGCCACACATCCTCGTTGCCGGGTGCGCTGCGTGGAACGAGCACCCCGGCGACATCCGCAAGCAGTTCGCCGTACCTGCTGGCTGCCGCCCGCCGCTGGTCGTTCCAGCCCGCAAGCCGCTTCAGCTTGGCGTTGAGGACCACTGCCTGGACGGTGTCCATGCGGGCGTTGAACCCCACCACGTCGTGCTCGTACTTGATGGCACTGCCATGGGCACCGAGCACCCGCACGCGTTCGGCGAGCGCATCATCGTTGGTGATGACACCGCCCGCGTCACCTGCAGCACCAAGGTTCTTGCCCGGGTAGAAGCTGGTTCCCGCCGCGATGCCGATGGTTCCGGCCGCCCTGCCGTGGCGTGTTGCCCCCTGGGACTGTGCCGCATCTTCGATGATGGCCAGCCCGTGAGCCGCCGCCAGCGGTTCGAGTTGCTCGATGAAGGCGCTTTGGCCGTAGAGATGCACCGGCATGATGGCCCGGGTGCGCCCGGTGACGGCTACGGCAACCGCGTCAGGGTCGATCAGCAGGTATTCGGGATCCACATCCACCAGCACGGGTACGGCCCCGACCCGGCAGACCGCCTCCGCGGTGGCGATGAAGGTGTTGGCTGGCAGGATGACCTCGTCGCCGGTGCCGATTCCGGCGCCCCGCAGTGCCAGCTCAAGCGCGTCGGTGCCGTTGCTGGCCCCGATGCAATGACGTGCCCCCAGGAATGCCGCGTAGGAGCGCTCGAACTCAGCGACCTGCCGCCCGCCGATGAAGGAGGTGCTGGCGAAGACTTCCGCCAGACCCGCCCTGACCTCCTCGTCGATCTCGGCTTGTTGGGCGCCCAGGTCGACGAGCGGGACGTTGCGTGTGGTGATGTCGATGTTCATAGCTCTACCCCGCTGTGGCTCCATTTTTCACGTTCGGTCAGTGCACCGCTTTTCATCACGGTGCGGAATCTCGACACCTCGACCGCTGACCGCAGCAAGGAAGCCGCGCGGGCCGTGAGGGTATCGGTGCCGCGATGCGCCAGCAGGTCGAGGTAGATCGCCACCAGTTCCTTAGCACTTCGATCCAGGCTGTAGCGCTTCTCAACCAGCGTCCGGCCAAAGGCACCGAGCCGCTCCCGGAGTTCCGGTTGCGCGACGAGGGTTTCCAGCTCGCGTTCCAGGTCCGCGATTCCTTGTCCCTTGTAGCCGAACCAGCCGCGTTGCAGGAATCCCTCGGCGTTGCCTTCATCGAGGGTCTTCCAGAATCCTGCTTCGCCCTGGACAACCAGTGCCTTGGAAAACGCCATGGCCTTGATCGCGGAGGCGCCCATGCCCAGCACGATGTCCGCGGCCTCGTAGGCCGGCCGCGGGTCGTTCAGGTACCCCAGCACTTCCACCACGGTTCCTTGGTGTCGCTCGTTGACCGCCCGGGCGCGTTCCCGGACCTGGGACAGGCCCGGCCCGCCCCCGGCAATGAGCAGGTGCAGCGGATGAGAATCAGCCATCCTGTCGACCAGGGCAATGGCGCTCAGGACTCCCTGCAGCTTTTCCAGCTCGGTGCCCAGCTTCGTGGCGATCGAGATGACGATCCGGTCGTCCCCGAGGCCCAGGCCCGCACGCGCCGCGGCCGGATCGGTCGCCTTGTTCAGTTCCATGTCCACCGGCGGCTCCAGCAGGAACGCCGTGCGGTGCTGCCAGGCAAGTTCCGCGGCCAGTGCCGGGGTGCCGACGGTGAGGGGCAGGTGCCGCGGCAGGAACTCCGGGACCTGCATCGACATGACCGAGGCGAGGAGCGGGATCCTGCCGCGCACGCTCGGGGAGAAACTCGCATCCAGCGTGGATTCCCACTCGTAGGTGTGGATGAGGTCGATGTCCGTGTCCTCGAGCAGCCGCCCCAGGGACTTGCGCCACTCCTTGTGGTTCGCCGGAACGGGCGAGGACACGTACGGAATCCCCAGGGACCGGACCTTGTCCGTCAGCACCCCTTCCGGGGCATGGATCACGACCTCGTGCCCCAGGGCCCTGACCTTGTCCGCCAGCTCGATCGCGTTGAGCTGGGAACCGCCGAGGTTCATGTCATGCGGACAAACTAGTATCTTCATCGTGATCGTTCCCCCAAGAGCTTCCGGCTGCACGTTGTGCGGCCATGCTTGAATGATCGGACTGTGATTGTTTCGGTGAAGTTTGATCCGACGAGGCGTGTTCCAGCGCGCGGGCGGGGTTCCCCGCCCACACGCTGTTGGCCGGTTGGTTCACGAGCAGCACCGCACCCATGCCCAGCGTGGCGCCTTCCCCCACGCTGAGGCCCTGGCGGACGCTGGCGTTCATCCCCACGTAGGCGGTCGGACCGATGACGGTGTTGCCCCCAAGAACGACACCGGCAGCCAGCGTTGCGTAGTCCCCCACCGCGTTGTCATGCGTCAGGACCACCCGCGGCATCAGCACCGCGTGTTTTCCGACCGACACGTCGCAGGTCAGGACGCAGCCGGACAGGATGATGCTGCCCGGCCCCACCGAGGCATTGCTGCCGATGTCGGCGGTGCCGCTGACATGCGTGGCATAGCGCCCGGGTCCCACCCCGAGTGCCGCCAAACGCCGGACGATTCGTTCCCGGGCCCTCCCCGGGCCCGCGCACACCAGGAGCATTTCGCTGCGCTGCGCGGCCAGCTCGATCCCGCCGAGCACCGGCACCCCGGCGACCTTTCCGCCCCACAGGCTTGCCGAGTCGTCGAGCATGCCCGCGACCTGGTGGTCGCCGGTGGCGAGGATCGACGATGCGGCCTCGCGCGCCAGTCCCCCGGCGGCGAGCAGCAGCACCCGTGCCATGCCCTTCAGCCCCGCGGGTTCGCCAACGCGTGGATCACGCGTCGTTGGTCGTGGTCGCTGAGCAGGTGGTAGAGCGGCAGGATCAGCGTCGAGTCGGTCAGCCGTTCGGTAACGGGCAGACTGCCGGCCGCGACATGCGCGTATGCGGGTTGCCGGTGGGCAGCCATGATGCCCCGCCTGGCCGAAATACCCATGTTGCCCAGGTGCTCCAGCAGTGCCTCGCGGCCCAGCGGATAGTCGGGCAGGACCTCGATCCAGCAGGACTGGAAGTTCGAGGTACCGTGCTCCGGGTCCGCGACCAGGCGCAGCCCCGGAATCCCGGCGAGCGCCGTGCGGTACTTCTCCGCGAGCAGGCGGCGCCGGTCGACCATTTCATCGAGCTTGCCCAACTGCACCAGGCCCATGGCCGCCTGCAGGTCGGTCATGCGGAAGTTGTAGCCGACCTCGGCGTAGCTTTCCGCCGGCGCCACGAGCGCCGAGTGGCGGTCCGCCGCGGAGACGCCCATGGCATGTTCGCGCAGGGTCCGCGCGCGCCGCGCCCACTGTTCGTTGTTGGTGGTGAGCATCCCGCCCTCGCCGGTGGTGAGCACCTTGCGCGGGTGGAAGGACCAGACGCTGACATCGGCACCGCGCCCCACGGGTTCTCCCCGGTACGTCGAGCCGGCCGCACATGCCGCATCCTCGATGAGCAGCAGGCCGTGCAGGTCGCACCACCGGCGGATGGGAGACAAGTCGACCGGCATGCCGCCCTGGTCGACGACGATGACGGCGCTCGTGGCCACCGTGAGCGCGCGGTCCAGCGTTTCCGCCGTGACGTTGCCTGTGGCCTCGTCGACGTCGGCAAAGACCGGGCGGGCCCCCACATACGTGGGCGCGTTCGCGGTGGCGATGAACGAGAAGGACGGGACGATCACGTCGTCCCCGGGCTTGACCCCCGCCACGATCAGCGCGAGGTGCAGCGCCGTCGTGCAGCTGGAGGTGGCGACGGCATGATCGACCTTTTGGTGTGCGGCAAAGGCGGCCTCGAAGGCAGCCGTCTTCGGGCCCTGCGCCACCCAGCCGGAGGCGATGACCTCGGCCAGTGCGCGTGATTCGTCCGCGCCCAGCCAGGGATTCATGACGTTGATGCGGTCGAGTGCTGTCTTCGGGATCGACACTGGACTGGTGCTCATCGGGAACCTGCCCCGCTCTTGGCGGCCAGCAGGCGGCCGGCGGCCACCTCGTCACGCAGCGGTTCCCACCAGGTGACCAGCTTTTTCAAGCCTTCCTCCAAGCCGACCCGCGCAGCGAACCCGAGGTCGCATTGCGCCGCCGTGGTGTCCGCCAGCCTGCGCGACACGCCGTTGACCGCACGTTCCGGCCCGTGTTCGACGTCGAGCTCCGAACCCATCACCCTGAGCAGGGCCTGCGCCAGGTCAAGAAGGCTGGTCTCGGTGCCGCTGGCGATGTTGTAGGTGCCCTCGGTGACGGGGCCGGCCGCGGCCAGCAGGTTGGCGCGGGCGATGTCCTCGGTGAAGACGAAGTCCATGGTCTGGGACCCGTCGCCGAAAATCAGCGGCGGCAGCCCATCGGCGATCCGTTCCATCCAGCGCACCAACACCTCGGTGTAGGCACCGTGGACGTCCATGCGCGGCCCGTACACGTTGAAGTACCGCAGCGCCACATAGTTCATGCCGTACATGGCCCGGAACGAACGAAGCATGCCCTCGTTGAAGGTCTTGGCGGCCCCGTAGAACGTGTCGTTGTTGTACGGGTGGTGCGACTCGTCCGTCGGAAATGCCTCGGCCTGTCCGTAGACCGAGGCGCTGGAGGCCGCGACCACCTTGGGTATCCCCGCCGCGGCAGCCGCCTCCAGCACGTTGAACGTCCCGTCGACCAGGACCTCCAAGGCCAGACGCGGTTCCTCGGCGCATTGGGTGATTCGTATGGCGGCCTGGTGGAAGACCACGTCCTTTCCCCGGACGAGTTCGGCCACCAGCCTGCGGTCTGCCAGGTCGCCCTCGATCAGGGTGCACCGGCCGCTGTCCAACGCGTTGGCAAGGTTGGCGCGCCGCCCGCGGACCAGGTTGTCCAGCACCTGTACATGCGCGGCTCCCGCATCGAGGAGTTGGTCGACGATTTCCGAGCCGATGGTTCCGGCCCCGCCTGTCACCAGGTAGTGCCCGCCGGCAAGCGCGGTCGGGATGCTGCCCCGCCCGCCGTAAGTGTTTTCCTGCATGATGCCCCCAAGTTTTGTTTGTACGTGCCTGTGTTACTTCGCTACTTCCAAACGCATTTCGTCCCCCAAGACGCGTGCGCGGCGGCCTCCCTTTTCCAGGCTCCTGCTGGTGGCCTCCAGGACCGAAAGCACACGCATGGCGGCCCGGCCGTCGGTCGGGGAAGCCACATCGTCCTGGATGCTGGCGTGGAATTGGGAAACCATGCGTGCCAGCGGCTCGAATTCCTCCAGCGCCGGCGACCAGGTGTCTCCCAGCCGGTACGACACCGAGGCATTGCGCCGGTCGCTGCTGTCCCCGTTGATGAGTTCCTGGCCCCTCAGGTCCACGCCGCGGTCATAGACGCTCAGTCGCTGCTGCGGGTTCAAGTCGTCCCACACCAGGGTCCGTTTGGAACCGCCGATGACCATGCTTCGGATCTTGGTGGGACTGAGCCAATTCACATGGATGTGAGCCAACGCCCCTCCGGGAAGCGGCATCGAAAGGTATCCGACACAGGCTTTTCCGGCACCCAGCGGATCCGCGGACTGGGCGGTGACCGTCAGCGGCCGCAACCCGTCGGGAAGGATGAAATCCAGGATCGAAAGGTCGTGCGGCGCAAGGTCCCAGAACACATCGACGTCGGGTTGAACCAGTCCCAGGTTGATTCGGACAGAATCGATGTAGAGGATTTCGCCCAGATCCCCGGACGCGATCAAATCACGGATCTTCAGGACCGCCGGTGTGTAGCAATAGGTGTGGTCGGCCATGAGCACCAGTCCGAGGTCCTCCGCCGTTTCCACCAGTTCCCGTCCGGCGCTGCCACGATCGGCCAAGGGCTTTTCCACGAGCACGTGCTTGCCCGCCGCCATGGCCTGCATGGCGATCGGATGGTGCGTGCGGGCGGGGGTGGCGATGGCCACCGCGTCGATATCGAAGTCCGCCAGCAGTTGCGAGACGCTGGAGACGACTGCCGGGCGACCGACCTTCGCGGCCAATGCCTCGGCACGTTCGGTGTCGAGATCGCAGATGGCAACGAGATCCCAAAGCGAAGACGTCGAGAAGTTCCTTGCCAGGTTCGGTCCCCAATAGCCGGCACCGATCACTGCAACCTTGAGCGGTTGGGTTTGGTTCGGCATCAGTATGCACCTTCCGGTTTGATCATTACCTTCACGGTCCGCCACATGATCATGATGTCCCCTGTGACGGACCAGTTCTCGACGTAGTACAGGTCCAGGCGGATGCTCTCGTCCATGGGCAGGTCATTGCGTCCACGGGTCTGCCAGAGCCCGGTGACACCGGGCTTGATGTACAGACGGCGCACCGTTTCCCTCTCGTACTGGGCGACTTCGCTTGCCAGCGGAGGGCGCGGGCCCACCAAGGACATGTCGCCCTTCAGCACGTTGAGCAGCTGGGGAAGTTCGTCCAGCGAGTACTTTCGCATCCACCGGCCGACATGGGTGACGCGGGGATCGTTCTTGAGCTTGAACAGGTGCCCGTGGCCCTCGTTTTGGTCCTTCAGGGCTTCGAGCCGTGCTTCGGCGTCAACCACCATGGAGCGGAACTTGTACATCTTGAAGGGCTCTCCGCTGCGGCCGACGCGCTGCTGCGCAAAGAAGACCGGTCCGGGGCTGTCTTTCTTGACGATGATCGCCAGGGCGGCAAACACGGGGAGCAACACAAGCAGCGCCACAGTCGATAGGAGGATGTCCATCATGCGCTTGACCACGTGGTGTCCCCCGTCAAAGTTTGGAAGGTCCACGTGCATCAGGGGCAGACCCTCGACGGGCCGCATCCTGATACGGGGTCCGGCAACGTTGGTCAGGCTCGAGACCAGGATGATTTGCGTCCGGGATTCCTCCAGGCGCCAGCCCAGGTTCTTGACGGCTTCGCTTCCATCGCGCAGGCTGCCGGCAACGATGACTGCATCGGCACCGGTGCTGGCAACAACGTTCTCCAGGGTCTGTAGCCCTGCCCGCTGTGGATACGGGGCGCCGTGTCCTGGAACGACGTCTTCGTCATAAACGGCGCCCACGACCTTGTATGCGGCACCTGAATGTTGGGACAACCGCTCGGTTACGTAGTGGATGTCGGAACTGCGGCCAACCACCACCACCCGCGAAAGGAAATGTCCCGATACCGAGCTCTGTCGGGTCAGCCAACGGCGCCACAGCCATCGTGCCGACAGCAGCGCGGCCAGTCCCACGGGAAAGACAACGACGAACATCCATCGCGCGTCCAGTGAGCCGGTGAGCACTAGCGCCATGGCGGTCCAGCCGGCCGTGACAACGGTGGCATCTACGACTCGCTTGTATTCCATGGCACCTGCACCGATGCGCTGCGGCGAGCGCGTGCGGTACAGCGCCAACAGGATCATCCAGAAAATCGCCACGTCGACGACTTTAATCATGGTCTCCGGTGTCCTGCCCGGCAACGCAAGTGCGCCGGCGGAACAAACGACCACAATGATCGACAAGTCCGTGGCGGCCAACTTCCAGGTAAACCTGCGACGCCACTCCCTGGCAGGAGCATGAACGGTGGTCTTGGCTGTGCGGGCTTGCGAGTTGCGCCGCACTGGCCACCATCGTGACGTTGCATCGAATGAATCATTGATGTCGGTCATTTGCTGAAACTTTCGCAATAACCCGGTCCTGAAAAAACGACCGGTGCATGCGAACGCAATGCAGTAATCATCGTTCCCCAAATCCCCAAGTAGTGTTGCTTACCTGCCGTCGGCTTCCCATGCCGACCTGTTGCGAGCCTAGTTCTGCCGAAAGTGGGGTACACGCGTAACCACATACTCGATTCGCCACCGCGCCTACATAGGTAGTCGACCACAAGCACTCGTCTATCCGGGTACTGTGGCTCAAAGTGGCCGCGAGGACATTGCCTCGGCTTTGTGAGGGAAATTCGGTGGCGTTTTGTCGGGAAACGATCCGACCGTTGGGTTGCGATCGTTGGAGCGAGTATCCCAGGGGAGTCTCGGTCGGTGGCGGGGTGTATGAATACGCCATATACGCGAACCCGGAAGGAGCCGGCGGCTGCTGGGGGGTCGATCGCTCGTTAAGAGGATCGCCAGCCGCCGGCTCCAGTCCTTTGTGTTCAAGTGAACCCGTCTATTGGATACACTTGCCGCCAGATGATCCCTGCATGGGAATCGTGAATCATGTGCACGGGATTCACGCCATCGACCAAAAGGGGCCTTCTGGGGTACTTCAAACATTAGACAATGCAACGAACAATGCTCACGCGTAGCAGCTACCTAATTCTTCGCCATCCTTTACGTGAAATCGGATCCACGCTACTCGAAGAAATCGCGTCAGGAGGGATTCTCTCGTCTACAGCTGGCCGTCGAGTTCCTCGCGTCCGCTGATCCCGAGTTTGGCGAAAACCCTGTAGAGGTGGCCTTCAACCGTTCGTTGGGAGACCACCAGTACCTGTGCGATCTCCTTGTTGCTCAGGCCTTGGCGAACCAGGGAAATGATCTCTTTCTCTCGGTTCGTCAAGACCCTTTCGTGCATGGCCGCCGTCAGGGTGCCCCACGCTTTTCCGCCCAGCTCCTTGATCCAGGAATCCAGCTTGCGCAGCACAATACCGCGCTGGCGTTCGTTCTTCGTCCCTTCCAGATGATGCAGGGAAACGGCAAGAAGTTCAGTTCCCAGGCCGGTTTCGCCGCTGGAAAAGAGCTCGTCTGCGGCATTCACCAACACCGTTGTGTCTGTTAAGGCGGTCATCGAGACTGCAGCGGCCAATGCACCGTTTCGCCGCCCTACACCGGCTGCGCAAAGCTCTTGGAGTCTTGCCATTCCCTCGATGTTTTTCGATGGTCCAGCTGCCGATTTCCACAGCAGGACCAGAAGCTGCTGTTCAGTATGGAAGCGTTCTTCGGCATGGGCTCTTTCGATGAGTTTCCGCAGATTGCCGGTGTTCTCGGGGGCTCGTGAAAGACTCCGGTACGCTGCAGCAAGCAACGTCGCATCGGAGTTCTCCATGCCCCTGTATCCGCGATTCGTTGGGTTGTCTCGAATTCCGCCATCATCGCATGCGGGATCGCGGCCGAACGCGGATGCTTCATATTCGTACAAGGCCTCCGCGAGAACAAAGTACCGATCTGGGTCGTGTATGGCAAGCTCCGCCCGTGCCTCGTCCAAAAGTTTGCTGGCAAGTTGCCAGCGCCCTTCCTGAACCGAGGCGAATGCCGCCCAAAAATGCAGCGTGCCACTCCAAATCAGATGTAGTTCGGGTGACTCCGGTTCAAGTGAAACAGCCAATGCCCGCAATTTTGCATAGTCTCCTACGGCAAAAAGTGCGCGCAATGCGGTGGAAACAACCTGGTACCCGGCAATGTATTCATTAGCCGAACCTGACGGTATGGCCTTGAGCGATTCCAGCGCAATATCGGCGGCTTCCACGAAATGCCCGAGCGCCATCATTATTCCACTGCTGATATCTCGACAAAGTAGATACTCAAGGCTTCCATGTTCGCTTCCCGCCTCATAGTGCTGCGCCTGGGCCAAAATGGTCCGCAGGTCTTTCCGGGCTGCCAGATCGATCCAAAGTTCCAGCACATCGATCGCACGCCTGTTGAGCGCGACCTCAGCCATGTCGGCCGAGACGTCGTTGAATTGAATGAGTTCGGTGCGGACCTTCCAGTCTTGTAGCAACGCCCCAATCTCATCGTCGGAGTCCCCGCCATGCCACAGGGCAGTTGCCCTCAGCGTCTTGAATTCTCTCAGGAGGCTGAGATCGTCGCACTGGTTCAGAGCCCGTTCAACTATCCCAGCAACTGCTTGCAGGCGTTTCAGCCCCATCATCGCTTTGGCACCGTGCAATGCGATGACCGAATTGGTTTCAAGCGCGCCGGTGAGCTGGCACAGCCTCCAGGCATTGAGAAAGTCCAGGCTGTCATTTGCCTTGGCGATGGCATCAATGAAACGTTCGGTTGGGACGCTGTCTCCGCTTTCACAGGCCCAGAGCAAGGAATGGGGCAGACTGCCGTAGGTCGATGTCAGCTTCGATACGTGTCCCCAAAGTTGTGCACTTCGGCCAGGAGGTACGAGGTCGCGAAGTATCTGTGCGTACAACGGTGCCGCGATTTCGACCCTGGATTCGGCCATGTAATTCACCAGTCCGGTACCCAGCAACCGCCCAATGTCCGCACCAGAGACTTCCTCCAGGACCGAAACGTCTTCGGCCCCTCCTAGCGCCAGCACCTCGAGTGCCTTTGCATCTGCAACATTCAAGCGCTTTTGGATCTCTGATACCGCTGTGGACAAATGCACGTCATTGTCTACATGCGACTGGGTAAGGATGTACCATCCCTTGGATTCAACAAGTATCCCTTGCTCGCGAGCAGAACGCAGGAAGGCGCTTATGAGCATGGGGTTTCCGGCGCACGCAACAGCGATAGAATGTGTGCTTGCGCTTGTCGTCGGCCCTCCAAGGAAGCGCCGCGTATACTCTTCCACCTCATGCAGAGACAATGCGGTAAGCGACACTCGCCCCAGGCGCGCACCAAGTTCCGTGCTGGCAACCACGGGTTCGGTATGACCCTGTCCGACGGCCAGCAGGACCAACCTGATGCTTCCGGCCAAAGCCAATTGCGACAGGACAAAGGCGCTTGCAACGTCCAGGAAATGTGCGTCTTCGACCACGACAAGTGGCTTGGATCCGCTTCCAGCGCATGCGAAGCGACGGGTGAGATACCGCAAAACACTGATTTCGGACAGTTGTGCCTCAAAGTCGATTAGCAACGGCGAAAGTGCTCCGAACACGTTTTCGCCCAAAACCGGCGAACAGAGCAGATGAACCGCTCCCGCGGTTTCCCCACCGAGAACCTCGGCCAGCAGCGCAGTCTTCGCGCTGCCAATCGGGCCGGATATCACGGCTCCGTTCGATGTTTGTTCACTCATCAATTTGATGAGTTCGGAACGTGCATCGTGACCGGCTCGGTCGGTTACGACGTGTCCAAGGGCGCTCATACTTTGACGCTACTGCCAGTTTCCAGCGAAGCAACCATTGAGCTCAGCTCCCTTCGTCCGCCAATCGCCAACTTGGAATAGATCTGGTAGAGATGGCCTTCGACCGTACGAATCGAAACACCGGCGTCCTTGGCGATTTGTTGGTTGTTGAGGCCTTGTGCAGCTGCCGTGGCCACAAATTTCTCGCGCCGGGTCAGGACTTCGAGAAGCGGACATTCGCCGTCCAGAATTTCTTCGCGCGTGGCCTTCGGCCGCGACACGATGTTCTTACGACGGCGATTCACCCAGCTCGCCACCAACGATTGACCTGACGGCGAGAGCTTTTCCAGTGCGCAATTGGCACGTGGCAAGGCAAAAACAACCAAACCAGCGTCAATCATAGCTTCCAGCCCGGCCAGCAGCTCGGATTCAAGATCTCGTGCTGAACCGGAAGCCATGAGTGCCAATGCGGTTCCCGCTCTTGAAGATGCACAATCGACATTCCGATCCGAAAGGCGATTGTGGAGCTGGTATCCATGCCGCAGTCCGACAAGCAATTCGAGAGCTTCTCGCTGGCTGACATTCTTCTGGCTATCGTCGGTGATTCGCAGGTTGTGCCCCGTAGTGGTCTCCGGTGAGGCAAGCAATTCGGTAAACCACCATCGTGCCGAATCCCATTGTTCGGTGAAAGGCAATGGGGTATGCCGTGACGGATCGTCGATGTCTTGGACAAAGTTCCGCATAGATCGTATGAGCCACAAATCGTATGTTGCCTCGGAGCCTTCCAACTGGGCGAACAACGAGTCGAGAACCGGCTGGGCCTGGTGAAACCGGTCGGAGATGACGTGCAGGATAGCCTGCGCCACGGCGACGGCCTCGAAAAGTTCCGCGGGAAGTTCTTCAAGGTACTCCGGGAGTATCCGGTGGATGGCCTGCTCTGCGTCTTCCAGCTCTCCGTCCAAGAGACTCATCCGCAAGCCATCGAGCAACTGGCACAAGTCGAATGCACGAGGGTTCTCGCTGCTGTCCAAGCCTCGATGCCCGGTGGATTGATCGCAGATGAAAGCGAAAAAGTTTCCTTCGTCGGATCCGGCACTCGAGTCTTGGTTCGATGGGTCCAAATGCATTTCACTTCTGAGCACGTCTTCAAGAAGTTTTGAACTGAGCCTGATGGCCTCCCTGTTACTGCCAATGCGCTCTACGAAGCCCCACCCAATCAGATGGTCGACGTCGGCAAGCTCGCTTTCCTTCAACGGCGAAATGGTCATCGACCTTGAAGTGGCAAGCCGTTGAATCAGCCGGCGCTCCGAGTCGCTCAGGATGGACAATTGAGAGAGGGCCATTGACTCGACTCTGGCTCCGTGCGGCCACGCCCCATGCACCGCGACCAAGTGCCCATCATGAATCGCAAGTTTTCCGCTGGCCATGGCGTCGTGCGCAAGAGCCTCCAGCCACCCGGGGTTTCCTTGACTCCGGCGCCACATTTCTGCCGTAACCACCGGTGCTGGAACAGCACCAAACTCATCGATGAGCGCCTGATGCACCTCACTAAAAGTAAACGGATCAATGTTTACTTCGTGGTACCCCGGGCCATCGCAGAGTGGAACGAACTCGGCGGGAAGGAATTCCGCATGAGCTGCCAAGACGACCAACAGAATACTGCGGCTGTAGGCCATTTGCGATAGAACGGCGCGTGATCTTGCATCCAGGAGTTGTGGATACTGGACCACGACAATGGGCCGGCCACCGGTCCGACGCGCAGTCTTCGAAATGGAGCGAACTACATCGGCAGGACCAACCGAATCGTCTGGTCCGATATCAGTGAGCAGGAATGCAAGTGCCCCGTAGTCCAATCTTTGCGCATAGGCCGTTCCGACGACGTAGATGAGCTCGTTGGTTTCGGACAGCTCTCCCTGCGCCAGTGTCAGCAGGGCGACCCTATCGTCGCCGTGTTCACCGAGCATGACCAGCGCCGTTGCGGAGTCATCGTGGAGTACAGCTTTCAGTTCGCCAAGATAGAATTCACGTGGTTTTCCCCCCAAGGATTTTTCAACGTTCTTTTCCCCATTTGCATTGGCCTTACCCTCAAAATTAGGACGCCAAGCATTGTATTCAGTCATCGTCACCCGTTCCCCAAAGCCGGATAAATCAGCGAAAGACCGCCCCCAGAGTGGCCTTTCGCTACTTCGTCCTCATCCTACGACGGTTGCGTGGTCCAGTCATTAGTTATTCAAATACTTGATTCACTCGTTTGGCCCATTGCGGTACTTAAGTATCCTCAGGCCGGTTGCCAGTGCCTCCGTTGGAATCAGCAATTGCGTCTAGATACAGTCTCCCCAGGTCGAGACGCGAACCCACGTCAAGTCGCTGATAGATCTGATACAGATGCCCCTCAACGGTCCGTACCTTGACCCGCAACCGCTCTGAGATCTCCTTATTGCTGGCACCGGTGGCGACTTCGGCGACAATCATTCTTTGCCGGTCTGTCAGTGACGAAACGCGTTCAGCCGCAGACTCGTTTGTGGCAGCGATGTTTTCGCCGGTATCCGACTCAGGCAGGACAAAAAGAATTTCCGGCGACCCCCTGTAAACGCTTTGAGGTTGCGCTGCCGCCAATTGAAAGTCGACGGCCGTTGCGAAGGACTTATGGCCCATAGCCCGTGCCTCCTCAACTGCCTGTGCGCGCTCGGAACTTTCCGTTTCATCAAAATGCCGAATCAGTGATTCCACCGTCGCCGCCAGCGAACCATCAATTTTTTCCGAGCAAGAAAGCAGCTTGTCGAAACCCTCATGATGTCCGAAGCGCAGCAACATCATGCGGTTCGTCAACTCCAAGGTAAGCGCCCCTCTCGCAAGATTCGCTTCCGCCTGTTCTTGCAGCATCTGAATGGCTTTTTCACGAGCCCCCAAATGGAAATGGACTATTGCCGTGAGGACTGCCACCGATTGCGCGGTCTCCCAGTCGTGCGGGATCGGTATAAGGTCCAATTCCGCAAGGTACCCCACAGCTTCCGCTTCGTCGAAATTCGATGCCGCCAAGGCAGCGGCAGCCATTGCCAGCGGCAGCTGGCGATCGGGATCCATGGTTCGGAGTTGTTCGATCTCCACCTGAAGCTGCTGCAACGCATCCTCCGGGTGGCCCATGAATACGTGTACGAGCGATGCGTACAGACCCTTGAATTCGGTGATTCTAGGGGATTCTTCGCCCCCGGTCCACGCCGCCTCAATCAAGGCGAGGGCTTTGCTCCACTCTCCAGAAATCAAGTACAAATCGACCAAATGCTGGCGAATTCTCTGATTCGTGGAAACGGGCAACGGATCTTGCTGAAGCAGGAGAACCGATTCCTCACCCCGCCTAAGGGCGGATCTAACGTGCCCGGCGCGCAAGGAATGCAAATTGTGGAAGAACTGCCAACGCAGCAGGTCATCGGCTCTCAAACTCGGATGAGTGTATGGTGAACTGCCGATCCCGAATCTTTCACCAACACGATAAAGAACCTCAGATTCCATGAGGTCGAGCTTTCCGGCCAACTCCGGCAGCCCTTCGGTGCCTGGAAAACCGGCATTGATCCACGCAGCGATGGCGTTGCGTGTCATGGCAAAGATATCCCCCAGATGGCCTTCCACAGAATGCGACTGGATGGCGTGAAGCAGAGTCGCCGCGATTTCCAGACGAACCATGAACGCTAGGTTTTCCGGTGCCGGGCTGGAAACCGGTACCGGGATTCCCGAACCGAACAGGGCCTGCAAACGGCCAAGCATTTCGCTGGCACGTTCCAGGTATCCACCGTCGATGAGTGCTTCAAGCCGAATCAAGTCAGTTTCCGCGGAAGCATCGTGCCGTTCATTGAGGATCTCCAAGCAGAGATCGGGTTGCCCGCCGGAGAGCGCTTCCATTGCCGCGCCGTGAACAAGCCCGAGGTTGGAGGTCATGCCGGCTATCTGCTGCCATTTGAACAGTATCGAGGGCTTCAGCGATGCTTCGTTGCCCGGAACACTTAGAAAAATCTCCAGCAGCTCACGGGCTTTCCCCGGTGGTGTGGAATCTGCAACAGCTTGATGACTGAGCGCCCCCTGCAGACTCACCTTTCGCGCGTACTTTCCACGAATTTCCAGCAGTCCTTGGGCATGCACGGAATCGATGACCGAGGCATCGCTGACGCTCATCAAAGCGCTCAATGGAATTTCCTCGGAAAGCGCCAAGAGTTGGAGGATCTCGAGTTCCTTGCCATGGGTCCGCTGTGCCGTTGTCACATGGATGGCTCGGCTACGCGGCCCAATGGGGCCCATAGTGCCGTTGACGATCCAAACGTTTCCCGAGCGGACCAAGTAGCCCTGCTCATACCAGTCCTGCACAAGCGCCGCGATGAGGTGCAGTTGCCCTGAAGAGGACTTCCACAGTTGATATGACGTGGAGCGGCTGACGTCGCCACCCAACGCCATTCCCAATCGACTTTGTGTTTCGCCCAGGGTCAAGGGCATTAGCCGTACCCGCTGCAAGCGCACGGCACCCAGAAGGTCGTCGCGTTCTTGGTGGTCTGCCGAGGGCAAAGTTGTCGTCAAACACAACAATGCAACGGCATTGGCAAGCGCCAAGGCAGACAGGAATGAAATGGCATGGGAGCCAAGATGAAGGGCCTCGGGAACAAAGACCACAACTGGCCGTCCTCCGGATTCCCTTTCCAGCATCTCGTGAACGCCGCTAAGCTCCTGGAACTTGGTTTCCTCATCCTGGTGTTCCATGCGATCCAAGACCCGACTGAAAGCCAATGTTGTGCGTTGCTGCTCGGGAAATCCCAAATCCAGGAAGAGGGCTTTGCCATGCAATTTACGCATGACCGCGGCAGCCATCGTTCGCTTGCCCGAGCCAGCCGGCCCCTCAAGCAGAGCGCCCGGTCCGTTGAGCAATGCATCGACGGCCTGATTGACCAGCCCGTCCCTTTCAAAGACATCCCAGTTGAAATCTAGGCCGCGTTGCGAATCGACGAACCGATCCCCTGAATACGATTGTGACTCGGCGACCGCCCCAAACCAATCCACTTATGCCTGCCCCTCCCCCATGGGGCAATCTTGCCACTGAAAAATAAGATTGGATAGGTCATCTGTGGGTATGCAGTTGATAGCTTGGCTGGCCGTGCGGCTGGAGGGCAGTCACACGGCCAGCCGCCGGACTCTTACTCGCCGAGAATTTCAGCGGCCTCCAGCCATGCCATTTCCAGCTCTTCCTTCTCCGCTTCGACGCCCTGCAAGGTGGCGTTGAACTTGTTCACCTCATCGAACTTCATGGCTTCCGATGCGGCCGCCATCTGTGCGTGGAGCTTGTCGATCTGCGTGTCCAGTTTGCCCATCTGGCGCTCGACGCGGTTCAGTTCCTTGCGGGCCTCGCGCTTCTCGGCCTCGCTCGGTCCGGCGGCGTCGACGGCCGCGGCGGATCCGGATTTGTCGGTGGGGGCGCCCGTACTTCCACCGCCCTGGACACCCGATCGAAGTTCCAGGTACTGGTCCACGCCTCCCGGCAAGCCGCGGATCTTGCCGTCGCCAAGCAGTGCCACCTGGTGGTCGGTGACGCGTTCAAGCAGGTAGCGGTCGTGGCTGACAACCACGAGGGTGCCCGGCCAGCCGTCGAGCATGTCCTCGATCGCCGCGAGGGTGTCCGTGTCCAGGTCGTTGGTGGGCTCATCGAGCATCAACACGTTGGGCTCCCCGATGAGCAGGCGCAGCAGCTGCAGCCTACGGCGCTCGCCGCCGGAAAGTTCCTTGACCGGGGTCCACTGCTTGTCAGTACCAAAGCCAAGCTGTTCGGCGAGCTGGCCGGCGGAGACTTCCTTGCCGCCGACCTCGAAGGACATGCGCTCGGACTTGATGACCTCGATCAGGCGCATGTCGGCGACCTCGTCGAGCTCCTTGACCTCCTGGGTGAGGATGGCGGTCTTGACCGTCTTGCCGCGCTTGATCTTGCCCGCGGTTGGCTCGATCTCGCCGTTGAGCAGTCGCATCAGCGTCGATTTGCCGGCGCCGTTGACTCCGACGATGCCGATGCGTTCGCCCGGCGCCAGACGCAGGGTGATGTTGTTGAACAGTGGCTTGCCGGTGCCGAAGTCGAGGGTGACGTGCTCGAGGTCAAGCACGTCCTTGCCCAGCCGGGCGGTTGCCATCTTGTTCAGGGCGACGGAGTCGCGGGCCACCGGGACATCCGCGATGAGGGTGTTTGCTGCCTCGATGCGGAACTTCGGCTTGGCGGTGCGGGCAGGGGCGCCGCGGCGCAGCCAGGCCAGTTCCTTCTTGACCAGTTGCTGGCGCTTGCTTTCGACAACCGACGCGGTGCGGTCGCGTTCGGCCCGGGCCAGCACGTAGGCCGCGTAGCCGCCGTCGAACGGGTCGACGATGCCGTCGTGCACCTCCCAGGTGCGGGTGCAGATTTCGTCCAGGAACCAACGGTCGTGGGTGACCACGAGCAGGCCGTTGGCGTTGGCGCGCCAACGGCTTTTCAGGTGCTTGGCCAGCCAGGCCACGCCCTCGACGTCGAGGTGGTTGGTCGGCTCGTCGAGCATGATCACCTCGTGCTCGCCGATGAGCAGCTTAGCCAGGGCGACGCGGCGCTTCTGGCCGCCGGAGAGCGACGAGACCTCGGCGTGCCAGTCGACCTCGCCGACTAGGCCGCCCATGACCTCGCGCACCAGCGGGTTGGAGGCCCACTCGTGGTCCGCGGCCTCGCCGACGATTGCCTCGCCCACCGAAAGGTGCCCTTCGAGCACGTCGGACTGGTCAAGGTAGGCGACGCGCACGTCGCCGCGCTTGGTGACGCGTCCCGAGTCGGGGGTGATGCGACCGGCCAGCAGGCGCATGAGCGTGGACTTGCCGTCGCCGTTGCGACCGACCATGCCGATGCGGTCGCCGTCCTCGAGCCCCAGCGACAGGGAATCGAGAACGGTACGGGTGCCGAAGGCCATGGAAATGTTTTCGGCGCCGAGCAAATGTGCCACGGGTGGGGTGCTCCTAGCTAGAGGGTGTGTTCGGTGGTGGGCAGGATGCTGGCTCCGGGAACCGGGCCGTGCACGGCGATCGTCGCCACGCCCGCCTCGTCCGAGAGCTGGGTCATGATTTGCTCGCAGTGCGCCTCGTCGGTCGCCAACAGGGCCAGGGTGGGGCCGGAGCCGGAGACCAGGGCGTGCAGGGCGCCGGCGGCCTCGCCGAGGTCGCGCACCACGCCGAGTTCCGGGGCGAGTGCCAGTGCGGCACGCGTCATGTCGTTGACCAGCAGGCCCGAAAGCGCTTCGAGGTCCGCGTCCATCAGGGCGCCGACCATGTCGGGGTCGACCTCCGTGGGCGTCGGGACGTCTTCGGTGGCGCGCAGCCGGTCCAGCATGCCGTAGACGCGCGGCGTGGACAGGCCGTAGGAGGCGGGAACCAGCACCCAGTCGGTGCGTTCGCGCAGGAGCAGCGGGGCCAGCAGGTCCCCGACGCCCAGGCCGACGGCGGCTCCGCCGTGCAGGGCGAAGGGCACGTCGGCGCCGAGGCGGGCACCGAGCCTGGCCAGTTCCTCGCGGTTCAGCCCGGTTCCCCAGAGTGCGTTGCAGGCCACCAGGGTGGCTGCGGCGTCGGCCGATCCCCCACCCATGCCGCCTGCGATGGGCACGCGCTTGGTGATGCAGAGGTCCACGCCGGCGTAGTGGCCGGTGTGCTCGCGCAGCATCATCGCGGCCTTCACCACCAGGTTGTCGGGGCCCAGCGGGAACGAGTCGGGGTCGGAGACCGCGGTTGAATCCGGGTGCAGCGAGACGTGGATTTCCTCGTCGTCGCGACCGGTTGCCGAGACATCCTCGTAAAGCGACACCGCCAGGTAAAGGCTGGCCACCGAGTGGTAGCCGTCTTCCCGGGGAGGACCAACCTTGAAGTAGCAGTTGATTTTTCCCGGTGCGCGGGCGGTGATGGTGCGGCTCATTCGGTACCGGATTCCAGCTTCTGCTTGGCCTCGGCGATGGCCGTGAACTCGAGGATGCCGAGCTTCTCGCCGCGGGCCTGCGGGTCGATGCCGGCTGCCACCAGGGCTTCTTCGGCCTTGGCCGGGGATCCGGCCCATCCGGCCAGTGCCGCGCGCAACGTCTTGCGGCGCTGGGCGAAGGCCGCGTCGATGACGGCAAAAACCTCTTTGCGGCTGGCGGATGTCACCGGCGGCTCGCTGCGTTCAAAGCCGACGAGGCCCGAGTTGATCTTCGGCGCGGGCCAGAATACGTTCATGCCGATGACGCCGGCCTTGCGCATGGTGCCGTACCAGGCGCCCTTGACGCTGGGGACCCCGTAGGTCTTGTTGCCGGGTCCGGCCGCCATGCGGTCGGCGACCTCGTCCTGCACCATGACCAGGCCGTGGCGCAACGACGGGAAGTGTTCAAGCAGGTGCAGGACCACCGGCACCGCCACGTTGTACGGCAGGTTTGCCACAAGCGCCGTGGGCTCATGCGGAAGCTCAGTGATTTTCATGGCGTCGGAAAGGATGACCGTGAGGTTCTCCGCCTTGTCCGGACGGAATTCGGCGACGGTCTGCGGCAGTCGTGCGGCCAGTTTCGGGTCGATCTCGACGGCGACCACGCGGGCCGCGGCGTCGAGCAGGCCAAGGGTCAGCGAGCCGAGACCGGGTCCGACCTCGAGCACGGTCTCGCTTGGATCCAGGCGCGCGGTGGAAACGATGCGGCGGATAGTGTTTCCGTCAATGACGAAGTTTTGCCCCAACGTCTTGGTCGGGCGTACGTCGAGTTCACCGGCAAGGCGGCGAATGTCGGTGGCGCCGAGCAGCGGCGGCGGGGTTGATTCTACGGAAGTCACGTTTCAATCTTAGTTCAGGCACCGGACCGGGCGGACCGGTGGTCCGCGGAAAGCTCCGGAAGCGGGGCAATGGTGGGAAAGCCCGATGGGCCCCGCAATTGCGCGGGGCCCATCGTTCATTCTGGTTTGTGCTGTTGCCGGCCCTCGCCCGAGGGCGCGCCATGCGTTGGTTCCTAGCGCAGGCCCAGCTTGCTCGAGCAGGCTGGCCAGTGACCCCAGCCGCCGTTGGCGCGGAGCTTCTCGGCCGTTGCAACCTGTTCGGCGGGGCTTGCCTGGTGCGGCAGCGGAGCGTACTTGGTGCCTCCCGCGCCGGCCCAGCTGCTGGCGGAGAACTGCAGGCCGCCGTAGTACCCGTTGCCGGAGTTGATCGACCAGTTGCCGCCGGATTCGCACTTGGCCAAGGCCTTCCAGGTGGCAGAAACGCTGCCGGGGGCCGCGGTGGCCGTCTTGGCCTTGGGCTTGGCCTTGGTTCCCACGGAGACTTCTTCTTCCACGGGCTTGGTGGTGACCTTGTCACTGACCAGTTCCTTGTCGGATTCCTTGCCGTTGCGCAGGGTGACCGTGTAGGTGAGGGTTCGTTCGCCATCGACGCCCTTGGTCAGGGTCTTCTTGGTGCCTTCAAGCGCCTTGGAATCCTTGACGGTCTTGGTGCCGTGGGCGATCGATTCGGTTTCCTTGACCTTCTTGGTCTCCACGCGGGTGACCTTGATCTTCAGGTTCTCGGTGACCTCGTCAGAGGGCTTGAGGTTGAGCTCGTCATCCTTCCCGAGCTTCACCTTGGCATCGCCCAGCACCTCGGCAACGGTGGCGGCCGTGGTGTCCAGGTTCTTGGTGTCGCCATCGACCTTGATCGTCACTGCCTTGGGAGTGGAAATATCGATCGAGGTGCTCAAATCCGCAAGCTCAAGCGCCGGACGCTGTGCGATTGCCGAGTCGGAATCCACGTCAAGCTGTTCAAGTACATCGGCGACGGTCAGGCCGGTGGTGTGAACCACGCGCTCAACACCGTCGATGCTGACCTCGACCGTCTTGTTGCGCTTGATCTCGATGGATGATCCATCGGAAACGGCCGCATCAAGGGCCGGCGAAACCACGTCGAGGCTGGAAACCTCGATCTGCGAGTCCTTCAGGACATCGGCCACTGTTGCGGCACGGGTGGATACGTTTTGGCTTTGACCGTCAATGGCCACGGCGATGGACTTGTTGCCACCGACAAACATGACAAGACCGAGGATCAACGCGGTTAGGACGGCTGCTTGCGCGCCGATTTTCACCCAGCGATTCTTGAAGGCATTCTGCACAGGATTCCAAACTTAGATCTGGTCCAGGCACGGGGATCCCGCCCTTGCGCGATTGCAGCCACAAGTTCGATCACGAACCAGGGGCGGAGCCGTTGTTGCACAAGGCGGGTGTTTTGAGGCACCTCCGATGCCACAGAAATGCCGGTACCCAAACGGATCCCGGCCTAACATCTGCAGCAACAAACGCACCCGGGAACCTTCCCCGATCCCGGCTACTTTCTATTAACCGTAATCGAATCGTAATAAGGTCGCAAGTGGCGCGTGCTTGAGTTGTGGGAAAAATGCGTTAAAAGGAGCCGTAGGCACGCCGGGTGTTGTCGGCGAGCGTCCGGCAGTATTCCTCCAGCTCAACGCCCACGTGGCCGGCCATGAAACGCACGGTTTGCGGGATCAGGTAGCTGGCATTGGGCCGCCCCCGGTAGGGGTGCGGGGTCAGGAACGGGGCGTCGGTCTCCACCAACACCAATTCCGGTCTGGCTACCGACAAGGCTTCACGCAGGTCCAAGGAGTTCTTGAACGTCACGGTTCCCGAGAACGACAAGTACCAACCGTTGGCGTTGCAGATCTCGGCCAAAGCGGCATCCCCCGAGAAGCAGTGGAAGACCACATGCTCCGGCAGCTCTTCGCTTTCAAGCACGCGGACCACGTCGAGATGTGCGTCACGATCGTGGATTTGGAGCGCCTTTCCATTTTCACGCGCAATGCGGATGTGCTCGCGGAACGAGGCCTCCTGGGCCGGGCGCCCCTCCGGGCCCGTTCGGAAGTAGTCCAGGCCGGTTTCCCCGATGGCGCGGACCCGCTCGTGGCCGGCAAGCGCCTCGATCCTGGCGATCGCGGCATCAAGCTCGCCGCGTGCCCCAAGATCTGCCGCGTCATTGGGGTGGATTGCCACGGCGGCCAGGACGCGGCTGTCCTCGCTGGCGGCACGCACCGCGAATTCGGACGATTCGACATCGCAACCGACCTGGATCACGCCGGGAACCCCCACGGCATTTGCAGCATCAAGCGCCTGTGCAACATTGACGTTGACCAGGCCGTCGCGGAAATCCAGGTGGGTGTGGTTGTCCGGAACGCCAAACGGCAGCGGCTCGGGCGCGGGCGGGTAGTGGAGGTTCCGCTTCTTGCCATGCTCGGTTTCACTGCTGCGCGCCAGGTCTCCGGCCGCGCCTTCCTTGTCCTCCGCGGGCAGGTATGCCTCGGGAACCCCGATGGCGCTTCCGCCCTTAGCGCCGCCACTGCCCTTGGCCATCAATCCAGCTCCCTATCAATCCACGTTTTTCGTTCCGAAGCGTTTGCCCACAACGTATCTAGGGTACGCGGCTCACCCGACCGAACCCCGCCGAATGTGACGCTCGGCACGCCAATGCCGGTATCGTTGAAGTAAGGACTTCACATTTACTTGTTGCCGCACTTCAGGAGGACATTGCATGTCGCTATCCACCGAGCCCCAGATCCTGTCGGCCGATGAATTTGGCCGCGTCTGTGAACAGGTCTTGTCCAGCATCGCCACGGTGATCGACGGCAAGGCCGAGGTGGCGCGCACCGCCCTGATCGTCCTGCTCGCCCAGGGCCACCTGCTGCTGGAGGACGTTCCGGGCGTCGGAAAAACCATGCTTGCGAAGACCCTGGCCAAGACCGTCGACTGCACGGTCCACCGGATCCAGTTCACCCCGGACCTGCTGCCCTCGGATGTCACCGGTGTCTCGATTTTCAACCAGGACACCCACGAGTTCCAGTTCCGCCCGGGGCCGGTATTCGCCCACATCGTCATCGGCGACGAGATCAACCGGGCCAACGCCAAGACCCAATCCGCGCTGCTCGAGTGCATGGAAGAAGGCCAGGTCACGGTCGACGGCATCACCCACCCCCTGGGCAACCCCTTCATGGTGATCGCGACGCAAAACCCCATCGAGCTGGAGGGAACGTTCCCGCTGCCCGAGGCGCAACGGGACCGGTTCATGGCCAAGATCTCCATGGGCTACCCCGATGCCGCGGCGGAAATGTCGATGCTCGAATCCCACCAATCCACCTCGCCCCTGGACAAGGTCCGCCCCGTGCTGGACCTGGCGACCCTGCATACCCTGATCAACACGGTTGCGGCGGTGTACGTTTCGGAGCCGGTCAAGGAGTACATCGTTGCCCTGGGCCGGGCCACCCGCGAACACGGCGAGATCCGGTTGGGGGCATCCCCCCGCTCCCTGTTGCAGCTGCTGCGCGCCGCAAAGGCCGAGGCAGCGTTGAACGCCCGGGACTATGTCCTGCCCGAAGACGTGCGGACCATCGCCACCGACGTCCTGGGGCACCGCCTGATCCTGCACCGCCGCGCCGAGGCCGCCGGCACCAACGCCGAAACGTTGCTGGCGTCCATCCTCAACTCCATCCCGGTTCGTGCCGGTGCCCGCGGATAACCCGCGAAAGCCTGTCGGGAACATGAGCCTGCCGGATCCGGGACCCGCCGAATTCCGCGAGTCCCCCCACAACGACCGGTGGACCCGCGACGAGCCGCCGGCAACCCTGCGGGCGCGCGTCCACCTGGGGTTCCTCACGGCACGCGGCTGGGGCTTGTTTGCCACGGGCGTCGCGGCCCTGGCCGGCGCCTGGCTATTGGGCCGCCGCGAGTTGATGGCCGTGGCACTGTTCCTGATCCTCACGCCCCTGCTGGCTGCTTTCCTGTTGCGCTACGGACGGTCGCCGATCACGGTGAACCGGACGTTCAACCCGAGCGTCGCCGTGACGGACTCGGGCCTCCGGGTCAGGCTCCACATCAGCCACCGTGGCCGCTCCCCCGGGATCCTGCCCCTGAGCGACACCCTGCCGCAGGACTTCGGGAACGGGCCGGAGTTCACCTACCCGTCCCGGACCGCCGTGGTCCAGGGCGGGGTTTCCAGCAGCCACTACGAATACCGCCTCCGCCTTGCCTCCCGCGGCATCTACCCCATCGGCCCCGTCAAGGCCCAGGTCACCGATCCGTTCGGGCTGGCCACGCGCCCGGCGGCGCTGGACAAACCCAGCGCCCTGGTGGCAATGCCGCAGATCGAATCCCTGGAGCCGGGCGGGCTGCCCGGCGAGCGCGGGGCCCACGGCCAGGCAAGCTCCAACCGCCGGCTGACCCCGGATTCCTTCGACGTCATGACCCGGGACTACCGGGACGGGGATTCGGTGCGCCGCATCCACTGGCCGGCCACTGCCCGGCGCGGTTCCGTCATGGTGCGCCAGGAAGACTACCGCGCGACCCCGCGGGCGGTCATCGTGCTTGACCGTTCGCGTGCGGCATTCCTGCCCCACGGCGTCGGCTCCGAAACCAGCCTGGAGATCCCGCAATACACCTCGGCATCCAAGCAATCCAGCCAACGATTCGAGTGGGCGCTGAAGGGAGCGCTGGGCATAGGCGCATACCTGTCGCACTCCGGATTCGGCATCGAAATGATCGACCACCAGGCCCGGCCCATCAACCAGGTCTCGGCTTCCGGGTCCGACGACGGCGCCGAGGTCTTCGGCGGTTCCCATGCCGTCGAGGACATGCAGGGCGCACTTGCGGCGCTGGGGCTTGAGGATCCCCCCTCGCGGCACGTCTCCGAGTCCGCACCGGCTCTGACCACCGCGTTGAAAACCCGGCTGCGGACCCACGGCGACAGGCTCGTGCTGTTGCTCGGCGAGGTGTCCCCCGCGACCGCGAACGCCTGGATTGATTCGGTCGGCGGGCGCCGCAAGGTCGCGGTCATGTGCGTCGTGCATCGACCGGAGCAGGCCCACCATGTCATCACGCAATTCAGGCAGGCAGGATGGTCGGCCGTGGCAGTCTCCCCCAAGACCTCGCTTGCCGAGGCCTGGAACGAACTAAGCAGGCAGTCATGAGCACCCCCACGCTGGACCAACCTCGAACCTCCGAGAACCTCCACGTCCCGCCCCCTGCCCGCAGGGACCTCAGGGCTGCGGCTCCGCTGCTTTTTGCTGCGTTTGCCACGGTGCTGGCCACGCTTGGCGCCGCGGCCAGCCTCCACGGGGTCGTCAGCGGCTGGGGATGGCTGGTCCAGGTGGCGGTCACTGTGCTGGCGATTGCCGTGGCCACGAACGTGGCCCGCTATCTGGTGGCCCCGCGCTTGCTCGTGCCCGGGATCGGGCTGCTGGCCGGCGTCCTCACCCTGACCGTCTTGTTCTTTTCGAACACCGCATTGCTTGGCTTCATCCCCACCTCCGCTACGTATCGGGCGCTGCTGCACGTCTGGGCCACGGCCAACGAGCAAATGGGGTCCCAGGTGCCGCCGGTGCAGACCACGGGCGTCATCGTATTTTCCGTGACGCTGTGGGCCGCCATTGTCGCCCTGGCCGTGGACACGCTCGCCTTCACGGTTCGGGCCGCGGCAGTGGCCGGGATCCCCCTGTCGCTGCTCCTGCTCATCTCTTCGTTGTTCGAACCCCTTGGCGCCGGCATCGGTTCCGTCGCCGTGACGGCCATCGGATACCTCCTGATCCTGGCCGCCGCCCGATGGCTGGAATCCGGGACGTCGGCGGGCAGGGGCCGGCGGCTGGCCGTCGAACTTGTCGGCGACGACGGGAGCGGCCATGCGGCGGCAGCCCGCAAGCCGGGAAATTCGTGGATCCAGGGATCGGTGATCATCGCCGGTGCCGTGGCAAGCCTGATGGTCTTGCCCATGGTCGTCCCCGGGTTCACCAAGGGCATGATGGTGGAGGGCACCAGGCCGTCCTGGGGCGGAGTCGCAACCAACATCGACCCGATGATCGCCCTGGGGAACGACCTGCGCAACAACGCCCCCGGAACGGTCCTGCGGTACTACACCAATGACACGGAGCCCCAGTACTTGCGCACCTCGGTGATCGGGAACCTTGAGGGCAGCAAATGGCAGCCGGACGACGCACTGCTCCGCGTGCCCGTCACGGAGACGCTGGCAACCCCGGAGATTCCCACGATGTATGGCACCATGCGGGACTCCGTGACCCGGGTCGTGACCGACAAGTACCGCGGGGTGTGGCTGCCGATGCCGGGAAACCCGGTGCTCATCAGCGGGCTGCCCGGCAACTGGCGCTGGAGCCCGGACACCGGGACCATGCTTGCGGGGTCCAACGAACCGATGGCGGCCCAGGACTACACGACGCTGAACCAGGTTCCCGAGATCACGGCCAAAGAGCTCGTCGACTGGACCGATGGAAGTCAAGAGGGATTCTTCGGCTCTGTCGACCCGGTGTACTCGCGCATGCCGGACGACACTCCCGAGTCCCTGTTTACGGCGGCGTCGAAGGCCATTGCCGGATCCGAGAACGAGTCGCCCTTTGAACAGGCGGCCGCCATCCAGGAGCACCTGCGCTCGGGGGCCTTCAGCTATTCCGAAAAGACCCCCGTCGAGGACGGCTACGACGGCAGCGGCATGCAGGTCATCGAGGCCTTCCTCGAGGAAAAGTCCGGCTATTGCGTGCACTTTGCTTCGACCATGGCCATGATGGCGCGCACGCTGGGCATTCCAAGCCGCATCGTCACCGGGTACTCCCCGGGAAGCGCCACCGGCAACAGCGTTCCGGGCAGCAACGGGACCACGCTGAACGAGTTCACCGTCAGTTCCCGCAACGCGCACGCGTGGCCGGAGCTGTACTTCCCCGGCGCGGGCTGGGTCGCCTTCGAGCCAACCCCGGGCCGCGGCGTGCCGCCGGCCTACGCCCCGGCTGCCGTCGCACAGAACCCCTCCCTGGGCGCCGACCCGCGCCAGACGAACCCGACCTCGAAAAAACCGGCCGCTACCTCGTCCAGCTCCAGCTCCAGCGCGCCGGCAGCCATCGTCGGGAACGAAACCGTGAAGCGGACCCCGTCCCCGTGGCCGTTGGCGGTGCTCGTTGGCTTCCTGTTGCTGGGCTCGGTTCCGCTGGCAATCAGGCGCTTCCAACGTGCCGGACGCCTGCGCAGAATCGACGCCACGGGCACCGATGCCGCCGTTTCCGGCGTTGCCTCGGCATGGGCGGAACTGGTCGCGCTGGGCCTGGACCATTCAAGACCCATGCGGCAGGATGAATCGGCCGGGGACTACGCCCGGCGCCTGGCTGCGTTGCTGCCCGATGCCAAGACGGACCTGCAAACACTGGCCGGGGCGTATGAAAGGCAGCTCTACGCCCCGGCAAAGTCGTCCAAGGCCGACGGCCGGGTGCTGGCGGAGGCCTTGTCCGCTGTCGAGCAGGCCTTCAGGTCCCGGCTGGGCGCGGGGCAACGGCTTGCGGTTGGCTTGTGGCCGCGATCCGTCTTTGCCCCGCGCCCGCTGGAACCAGTGGGCTACGTGTCTTCCAAGTAGCCGGACAGGCGCTCGAACTGGTCCGACGGCTTGAAGCCGGTTTCTTGGATCTTGTCCAAACGCAAGTTGCTGCTCGCCGGCCGCGGAGCCGTATCGCGGCGCCCCGCAAAGTACTCGGCGGTGCTGATTTCGGTCACACGGCCGGGGTCGTGTCCGCAGAGCATGAAAACCTGCTGGGCGATGTGTGCCCATGAGGTTGGGTCACCGTCGTTGGTCAGGTTGTACACGCCGTATGGAGCACCGGAAGCGAGCAGGTGCACGATGCCGGCCGAAATGTCTTCGGTGAAGCTCAACCGCCCGTATTGGTCGTTGACCACGGATGGATTCACACCGGTCTTGGCCAGCCGCGACATGGTTGCGACAAAGTTCTTCCCGTCGCCGACAACCCAGCTCGTACGGATGATGTAGTGCCGCGGAACCATCCGCACCAGGGCGTCGCCGGCCGCCTTCGTCTGGCCATAGACACCCAATGGACAAGGCGCGTCTTCCTCGTCGTAGGAACGTTTGCGTCCGTCGAAGACGTAGTCGCTGGAAACATGGACGAGCGTGATCTGATGCTCGATGCAGATTCGGGCAAGCCGTGCCACGGCCGTGACGTTTGTGGCCCAGGCGTCGTGTCTTCCGATTTCGGTTTCGGCCAGGTCGACCTGGGTGTATGCGGCGGCGTTGATCACCGTCCCGTACTCCGACCAATTGACCTGCGCCACATGGGCAGGATTGCACAGGTCGAATTCCGAACGCTGCGGAAAATCATGGCGGCCGTCCCCGGAAACGAGCGTGGCCAAGGAGCGCCCCAATTGCCCGTTACCTCCGATCACCAAGGTCTTCAGCGGTTGCACCGGAACGACATCGGCCAGGGCCGGGTGGGACTTGTCCGCATCCGAGGTAATCGCCTTGTCGAGCGGGATCGGCCACCGGATGTCGGCAACTTCATCGGCCAGGTTCACGAACGTGTAGCTTTCCTGGGCCTGCGGCGACCAGTGCTCCGTCACCAGATAGCTGTATCCGGTGTCCGGTTCCAAGGTCTGGAAACCGTTTCCGACACCGCGCGGAACAAATACCGCCTGGCCCGCGGTGAGAATCGTGGTGAAGCTGGCGCCAAAGCCTTCCCCGGCACGCAAATCCACCCAGGCGCCAAAGACCGACCCGCCAACCACGGCAACGTACTTGTCCCAGGGTTCGGCGTGGATCCCCCGGGTTGTTCCCGGTTCCCGGTTGAAGGAAACGTTGTTTTGCACCGGGCGGAAGTCAGGCAGCCCGGCGGCCGCCATCTTCTCGCGTTGCCAATTCTCCTTGAACCAGCCCCTCGCATCTTCGTGCACGGGCAGTTGGACCACCAACAGCCCGGGTATGCCGGTGGTCTGGACCTCGAGAGCCTTCACCGGCCGGAGCCTTCCGTTGCGGCTGCGAGTCGGTGGGCTTGTTCCTGAAGCTCGTAGCGCTCCTCCGTTTGCTGCTTGCCGGGTTCCCACCACCATCGGTTCTCCCGGTACCAGGCGATGGTTTGGGCCAGGCCCGCGGCCAGGTCCTGGTGCCGCGGGCGCCAGCCCAGCTCGTGGCGCAGGGTGCTCGCGTCGATCGCGTAGCGCAGGTCGTGGCCGGGCCGATCGGCAACCGAGTCGAAGGCGTCCTTGTTCTCGCCCAGCAGGCCAAGAATCGTTTCCAGGACCTCGCGGTTGTTCTGCTCGCCGTCGGCCCCGATCAGGTAGGTGCGGCCCACCTCGCCGCGTTGCAGGATTTCCCAGACGGCCGATGAATGGTCATCGACGTGGATCCAGTCGCGTACGTTTGCGCCGCTGCCGTAGAGCTTGGGCCGGTCCCCGTTGAGGATGTTGGTGATCTGCCGCGGGATGAACTTTTCCACGTGCTGGTACGGCCCGTAGTTGTTCGAGCAATTGCTCAACGTTGCCCGTACCCCGAACGACCGTACCCACGCCCTGACCAGGAGGTCCGAGGCCGCCTTCGTCGACGAGTAGGGACTCGAGGGGTTGTATGGCGTGGTCTCGGTGAAACGCGCCGGATCGTCCAGCGCCAGCTCGCCGTAGACCTCGTCCGTCGAGATGTGGTGGAAACGCACGTCGTGACGCCTGACCGCCTCGAGCAAGGTGTATGTTCCCACGATGTTGGTGTTCAGGAACGGCGCGGGGTCGTGGAGTGAATTGTCGTTGTGGGATTCCGCGGCAAAATGGACCACGGCGTCGACCTGCCCCACGAGTTCGTCGATCAACGGGGCATCGGTGATGTCCCCGATTCTTAGCTGGACCCGATCGGGGGGAAGGCCCCTGAGCGAATCGGGATTACCCGCGTAGGTCAGTGCGTCCACAACAACAATGCGTACTTGGGAGTGCGCAATCACGTATCGAACAAAATTTGCCCCAATGAATCCGGCACCCCCAGTTACCAGGATTCTTTTCATGGTTGCAAGGCTAGCGCCCCTCCCCATTCGTGGCTAGGTGTGCCTAGTATGTGCTCATGAGGGGGATAATTCTTGCTGGGGGCACTGGATCGAGACTTCATCCGATCACCAACGGCATCTCGAAACAGCTGGTACCTGTCTACGACAAGCCGATGATCTACTACCCGTTGAGCACGTTGATGCTCGCCGGCATCAGGGACATCCTGGTGATCACGACCCCGGCGGATGCGCATCAATTCCGCGAGTTGCTGGGTGACGGTTCGCAATTCGGGATCCGGCTGGAATACGCCGTCCAGGAATCCCCGGACGGCCTGGCCCAGGCGTTCATCATCGGGGAGCAGCACATCGGGGACGGGCCCGTCGCGTTGGTGCTCGGCGACAATATTTTCTACGGCCCGGGGTTCGGCACCCAACTTGCCGATTTCCATGAAGACTCGGGTGCTTCCATCTTTGGGTACTGGGTCAAGGATCCCGGCGCCTACGGGGTGGTGGAGTTCGACCGTGCGGGCAAGGCAATCTCGCTCGAGGAAAAACCGGAAAAGCCGAAGAGCAACTATGCGGTGCCCGGGCTGTACTTCTACGACAACACGGTGATCGAGCGGGCCCGACACCTCTCACCCTCGCCGCGTGGCGAGCTGGAGATCACCGACATCAACCGCCAGTACCTGGACGAAGGGTCGCTGCGGGTCAACGTGCTGGCCCGCGGCACCGCGTGGTTGGACACCGGGACCTTTGACTCGCTCAATGATGCGTCGAATTTCATCCGCACCATCGAGGCCCGCCAGGGACTGAAGATCGGGGTGCCGGAGGAGGTCGCGTGGCGCAGCGGATACATCGACGATGCGTCGCTGGAGGCATGCGCCCGCAAACTGGGCAAGAGCGGCTACGGCGCATACCTTCGGATGCTGCTCTCGAACGATTTCGAGGACCCGTACCACTAGCGGAACCGCGCTCCGTCGCCGGCCGGACCCTGCACAGACAAAAGCGGTGTTCCGCCTTCCTCCCGATTGCCGGAAGGAAGGCGGAACACCGCTCAAGACGCAAGCGGCACCAAGGCCGCAGGCGGTACTGCTTAGACTGCGTACGGGTCGGCGATGCCGATGTACTGGGTGGTGGTGTACTCGGCCAGGCCCTCGGCTCCGCCTTCGCGGCCCAGGCCGGACTGCTTCACGCCACCGAACGGGGCGGCCGCGTTGGAGATGACGCCGGCGTTGAAGCCAACCAGACCGAATTCGATCTTCTCTGCCACGCGGAACAGGCGGTTGTGGTCCTTGGTGAAGACGTAGGAAGCCAAACCGTATTCGCTGGCGTTGGCCAGCTCGATGGCGTGTGCCTCGTCGCGGAAGGTGGTGATCGGGGCAACCGGGCCGAAGATTTCCTGGCGGAGGATCTCGGCGTCGTTGGCGACGTTGGTCAGCACGGTCGGCTGGTAGAAGTAGCCCGGGCCGTCGACCGGCGCGCCGCCGGTGATAGCGATGGCGCCTGCCTCGATGGCCTTGACGACCAGTGCGTGCACGTCGTCGCGTGCGTTGCCGTCGATCAGCGGGCCGACGTTGGTGGTCGGCTCGGTGCCGCGGCCGGTCTTCAGCGCGCCCATGGCGGCCGCGAACTTGGCGGTGAATTCCTCGGCCACGGACTCGTGGACCAGGAAGCGGTTGGCTGCGGTGCAGGCTTCGCCCATGTTGCGCATCTTGGCTGCCATGGCACCTTCGACTGCTGCGTCGATGTCTGCGTCCTCGAAGACCAGGAACGGTGCGTTGCCGCCCAGTTCCATGGAGGTGCGCAGCACGTTTTCGGTGGCGTCCTTCATGAGCATCTTGCCAACTGCGGTGGAACCGGTGAAGGAAACCTTGCGCAGACGGGAATCGGCCATCAACGGGCCGGAGATCTTCGAGGCGCTGGCCGAGGAAACGACGTTCAGCACACCTGCCGGCAGGCCGGCTTCCATCATGACCTGGGCGAAGAGCTGGGAGGTCAGCGGGGTGAGCTTGGCGGGCTTGAGCACCATGGTGCAACCTGCGGCGATCGCCGGGGCGACCTTGCGGGTGGCCATGGCCAGCGGGAAGTTCCACGGGGTGATCAAGAGGCACGGGCCGACCGGCTTGGTCTGCACGATCATCTTGTTCTTGCCCTCGGGGGTGGTGAGGTAGCGGCCGTAGTCGCGTACCGTCTCCTCGGAGAACCAGCGCAGGAACTCGGCACCGTAGGTGACCTCGCCGCGGGCTTCGGCCACGGGCTTGCCCATTTCCAGGCTCATCAGCAGCGCGAAGTCATCGGCACGCGCGGTGATCAGGTCAAAGGCGCGGCGCAGGATCTCGGCGCGTTCGCGCGGTGCGGTCAGGGCCCAGGAGGCTTGGACTGCGTCGGCGGCGTCGAGTGCGGCCATGGCGTCTTCGCTGGTGGCGCTGGCCAGGGTGGCAAGCTTTTCTCCGGTGGCCGGGTCGAACACGTCGAAGGTGCCGCCGTCGGAGGCATCGCGCCATTCGCCGTTGATCAGCAGGCCGGTGGGAACGGAGGCGATCAGCGCGGCTTCACGCTCTGGGGTAATGGTCATCGGGGCGTTCTCCCTTGAACGAAAGGTATCGGGCGGTGGAACATATCCCTGCCCACGCTAGTGGTGCGGAGTGTGGCTGTAAATTTCTATCTGCACTATGACGCACCCCGGGCGTTGTGCAGGTATCCCAAAGGACCGGATGCCGGCGCCGCACGGAGCGCCGGACCGGGCCCCGGGCTAGGCGCGTGCTTCGAGCACCGCGGTGTACAACTCGCGCTTTGAGACCCGTTCCTTTTCGGCGACCGCCGCCACCGCTTCCTTCAGCCGCAGGCCCTCCGTGACGAGCTGTTGCACCTGCGCCACGTGGTCGACCGCGCGGGCGGGTTCCCCGGCCGGGGCGCCGCCGATAACCACGGCGATTTCGCCGCGGACCTCGCCCTCGGCCCAGAGCAGCAGCTCGCCGAGGTTTCCGCGGATGACTTCCTCGTACATCTTGGTCAGTTCGCGGGCGATCGCACCGGGGCGGTCGGCGCCGAACGCATCGCGCAGCGCGCGGATCATCGCATCCAGTCGGTGCGGTGCCTCGAAGAAGACCATGGTGCGCTGCTCGGTGGCCAGGTCCTCGAGGCGCTTGGCGCGCTCCCCCGCCTTGCGCGGCAGGAAGCCCTCGAAGGTGAAGCGGTCGGTGGGCAGGCCCGAAAGCGCCAGCGCCGTCAGCACGGCCGAGGGGCCGGGAACGGCCGTGACGGTGACTCCCGCCGCGACTGCGGCCTCCACCAGCTTGAATCCCGGGTCCGAGACGGACGGCATTCCCGCGTCCGAGACCACCAGGATGGTGGCGCCGCCGGCAACAAGTTCAAGCAGTTCGGCCAGGCGGTGCGTCTCGTTGTGTTCGTGGTAGCTGATCAGGCGTCCAGGGACCCGCACGCCCAGACCCTGGGCCAGGTGAATGAATCGCCGAGTGTCCTCGGCCGCCACGACATCCGCCGTCTTCATCAATTCGATCAGCCGCGGGGAGGCGTCGGACAGGTTGCCAATGGGGGTTGCCGCGAGGACAATCTGGCCCGGCTTTTCTTGAGTTTCCACACGCCAAGCCTACTCGCCGCCCGCCCTCCCCGCGCACGCGGGGGCCCGCCGGTAGAGTAAGGACGGTGAACACAGCATCCCCGCAGACCACGCGCCGCTGGGCCATCGACCCGGATCAGGCCTTTGGCGTCCAAGCGCTGCGTGAACGGCTCATCGGGCGGGCCTTCGCCCCCGGGCTGTGGGGCTGGATTGTTCCGCTGGCCGTGACCGTGCTTGCGGGCATGCTCCGTTTCACCAACCTCGACCACCCGCACCTGCTGATCTTTGACGAAACCTATTACGTCAAGGACGCGTACACCATGATGCACGCGGGCTACGAGCTCGAATGGGGAGAGAATCCCAACGACGCGTTCATCAACGGGCACCCCGCGCCGAAGGACACCGCTTCCTTCGTGGTGCACCCGCCGCTGGGCAAGTGGCTGATCGCGGGCGGCATGTGGCTCTTCGGCACGGACAACGGCCTGGGCTGGCGCTTCAGCGCCGCGCTCTTCGGCACGTTGTCGGTGCTGCTGGTCGCGTTGGTCGCCCAGAAACTGTTTTCCTCGGTGCTCCTGGGCGGGCTGGCCGGCGGGCTGGCCGCCATCGACGGGCACCAGATCGTCATGTCCCGCACCGGGCTGCTGGACATCTTCCTGATGTTCTTCATCCTCGCCGGGTTCTGGGCGCTGCTCAACGACCGCTTCCACGGCCGCGAGAAACTCGCCCGGGCCCTGGCCACCGTCGACGGTAGACTGCCCGATCCCCGGCTGCTGGCCTACGGCCCCTGGATCCTGTGGAGGCCCTGGCGGCTGCTGGCCGGCATAATGCTCGGCTGCGCGGCCGGCGTGAAATGGTCGGCGCTCTCCTTCATCGCGGTCTTCGGCCTGATGACTGTGCTGTGGGACCTGTCGGCACGCCGCCGCGCGGGCATCAGGCACTGGATCCTCGGCGGGGTGCTGCGCGACGGGATCCCCGCGTTCCTCACCATCATCCCCACGGCCTGCGCCGTGTACCTGGCTACCTGGACCGGCTGGTTGGCCACGTCGGGCGGCCGCTACAGGCAGTGGGCCGCGGAGAATCCGTCCGACACCTGGGGCTGGGTCCCGGCGTCGCTGCGCTCGCTGGCCGAGTACCACCGTGCCGCCTACGCCTTCCACCAGGGGCTGAGCTCGCCGCACGGCTGGGAGTCCTCCCCCTGGAGCTGGCTTTTCGCCGGCCGTCCCGTGCTCTTCTTCTACGAGTCCCGCAGCAACGGCCAGTACGGCTGCCTGGATGCCAATTGCGTCCAGGGCATCACCGACCTGCCCAACCCGATCATGTGGTGGGCCGCGACGCTGAGCCTGCTGTTGCTGCTCTTCTACTGGGTCGGTGCCCGCGACTGGCGTGCCGGGGCGATCCTCGGGGCGATCGCCGCAGGGTTCCTGCCGTGGTTCGCCTACCCCGAACGCACCATGTTCTTCTTCTACACGCTGCCCTTTGCGCCGTTCATGGTGCTGGCACTGACCTACGTGCTGGGCAGGTTCCTGCCCCCGGACTCGCATTCCCCGTGGCACCGGCGCCGCCTGCTCCTGCTGGGGATGTTCGTGGCCCTGATTGTCGCGGTGTCCGCCTTCTTCTGGCCGATCTGGTCCGGGCAGATGGTCACCTACGACGACTGGCGCATCCACATCTGGATGCCGAGCTGGTCCTAGGCCCGCCGACCCGCTCCCCCGATACTTTGAACACCCCGACAAGCAGGAACACTCATGCGCGAAGCAAGCACCGAAAAACTCATTGACCTTCCCCCGGGGTTCAACACCACCCAGATGCTGGTGGACAGGCTCGAATCCGGCGGCGGGGCACCGCTGTTCAGCGTCAAGCGCGGCACCGCATGGCACGACGTGTCGACGGCGGACTTCGTCGCCGACGTGCGCTCTCTGGCCAAGCTGCTCATCTCCGACGGCGTGAGGCCCGGGGACCGGGTGGCCATCATGTCCCGCACCCGCTACGAATGGGCCATGGCCGAGCAGGCCATCTGGTTTGCCGGCGCCATCTCCGTGCCGATCTACGAGACCAGCTCGCCCTTCCAGGTCGAATGGATCCTGCGCGACTCGGGCGCCAGACACGTGTTCGCCGAGGATTCCCAGCGCGCGGGCGTGGTCCGGGCCGCGTTGGCCTCGCTGGGCGAACCCGTCACGATCTGGCCCTTCGAGACCGGATCCGACGACGCAGCCGATGCCCCCATCCCCGCCGACGGGCTGCGGAAGCTGCTGGAGCAGGGCGCCGCCTCGGTGGTCTCCGAGGCCGACGTGGAAGCCGTGCGCAAAATCGCCGGACTCGGGGACACCGCGACGCTGGTCTACACCTCGGGCACCACGGGCCGCCCCAAGGGCTGCGTGATGACCCACGCGAACTTCTCCGAGGTCGCCGTGAACCTTGCCCCGCACATGGCCAAGGTCCTGGGTGACGGGGAACGCACCCTGATGTTCCTGCCGCTGGCCCACGTCTTCGCCCGCGCCGTGCAGCAGGTGTGCCTGCACGCGGGGTCCACGATCGCCCACACCCCGTCCGCGGCGACGCTGGTCGAGGACATGAAGGCCGTGAAGCCCGGCTTCCTGCTGGCCGTCCCGCGCATCTTCGAGAAGATCCGCGCCACCGCGTTCGCGACGGCGGAGGGCGCCGGCAAGGGCGCGCTCTTTGCCCAGGCCGAGGCCGTTGCCATCGAATACTCGAAGGCCGCGGACGCTCGCGGGCGCGGAGAACGAGTCTTCCGCTCCCCCGTCCTGCTGGCCAAGCACGCACTGTTCAACAAGGTGCTCTACCCCAAGCTGCGCGCGGTGCTCGGCGGGCACGCCCGCTACACGATATCCGGGGCCAGCGAACTGAACGCGGACCTGGCGCACTTCTTCCGCGGCGCCGGGCTGGGCCTGCTGGAGGGCTACGGGCTGACCGAGACCACGGCCCCTGCCACCGTGAACATGGCCGACGACGTTCGGGTCGGCACTGTGGGCATCCCGATCCCGGGAACCACGATCCGCATCGCCCCGGACGGCGAGGTGCTGGTCAAGGGCATCGGCGTCTTCGCCGGATACCACAACAACCCCGAGGCCTCGGCCGGCGCCTTCGACGCCGACGGGTTCTTCAAGACCGGCGACACCGGCACCCTGGACGAGTCCGGCTTCCTGAGCATCACGGGGCGCAAGAAGGACATCATCGTCACCGCCGGCGGCAAGAACGTCGCACCGGGCCCGCTGGAGGAATACGTCCGCTCCGCCCGGCTGGTCTCCCAGGTGGTCGTCGTGGGCGAGAACCGCCCGTTCGTCGCAGCACTCGTCACCCTGGACGCGGACGAGCTGGGTCCGTGGTGCAGGGCCAACGGACTGCCCCCGCTGTCCATGGCACTGGCCGCGTCGCACCCGCTGGTGCTGGCCGCGGTGCAGCACGCGGTGGATGCCGCGAACACCACGGTGTCGCAGGCGGAAACCATCAGGAAGTTCGTGGTGCTGGAGAGCGATTTCACCGAGGAATCGGGGCACCTGACCCCGTCGATGAAGCTCAAGCGCCGCAGCGTGATCGATTCGTTCGCCGCGGAAATCGACAAGCTTTACCAGCGCTAGCCCCGGCGCCAAGTCCGTCGCAGGCGCACAACCGCAGGCGCAAAAAGGGGCCTTGCCGGGTCCGGGGTTGTGAATCCCGGGCCCGGCAAGGCCCCTCGCTGTTTGGCCGTTTTGCTTGGCCGGATTGCTGCGTCGTTGTTACTTCAGCCCGAAGACCCGCGCATCCTGGCGCAGCCGCGAGGCCTCGCGGCGCTTGGCCGTCGGCCAAGTGGCAATGAGCGTGATGACCGAGGTGAGTGCCACCAGGACCGCGATGGCGATCGCCGCATCGACCCAGAACTGCGGCGGGTAGAGGCGGATCAGCGTGTCCGAGTAGTTGAACGTCCAGGTGCCGTTGGCGAAGAAGATCTTGTGGAAGCCGGTGAAGAAGGATTCCCAGCCGAGCACCGCCAGCGTGCCCAGCACGGCGAACAGCGCGAGCGTGGCGACGGCGCCGGCAAAGAGCCCGCGGCGGATGCCGCCGGCGTAGCGCTTGCCCAGATAAACGAGCGCCACCACCACGAGCGCCGCGAGCAGCAGGCCCGCCAGGTAGGTGGTGGAGATGACGTTCTTGACGTCCAGCATGTGCTGGACCTCGGTGTTCAGGAACAGCGGGTTGCCCAGCGGGTCGCGCAATTCGCCCAGGTAGCGGGAGTCCGCGAAGTTGTTCAGGTAGTCGACGCCGTAGGAACCGTAGAGCAACCTGTCCGAGGTGCTGAAGCCGAAGCCGTCGGCCGGGAATCCGGGGCGCTGGTAGGCGATCCAGAGGAAGACGGGGCTGGCGATCAGGCGGATCGCCAGGATGAGCAGCACCAGCGGGTAGGCGGCGGCCAGCAGCACCTGCAGGGTGCGGGCCAGCGGCGGCTTGGCACCGAGTGCGGCCTCGCGCGCGGCACGGCGCTCGCGGGCGGCGCGGGTCGGCTCCGGAATCGGCGTGTACGCTCCGAAGACCCGGTTGCGGGCCTCGGCAACGGCTGCGGCCGTCATGGCCGCGTTTGCCGCGGCGGGGTCGGCCGATTCGGGGGTCGGCAATGCCCGGGTTTCCGGGGCCTTTGCTGCCGGGTCGGCAGGTGTCGCGGCGGTCGGTGCCGGCAGCGGTTCGACGGGGATCCGGGCGATGAAGTCGTCGATCTCCGGCCGGTCGTCGGCGGGGGCACCCTTGGTTGCGGGGGCGGCGGTGGCCGCCAGGTTGGACGCCGCTGCGGCCGCGGCGCTGATGGCCGGGTTCGGCGCAGCCGGGACGGTTGCGGGAAGCTGGTGCTCGACCGGCTCGTCCACGGGCTCGACCTCGGGAACGCTCAACACGGGTGCGGCGGATCCCTTGGCTGCGGCTGCGGCACGGGAAGCGGCGATTGTCGCCTCGATCTTCGCCGCGGCTGCCGCGGCCGCGGCGCTCAGCGGCATTGCTTCGGCCTTGGCCTTGGCCTTGGCCTTGGCCGGGACCGTGGCGGGTTCGGCGGCCAGGACCGCGGAGCCGGCGCTCGAATCGGCCGTTTGTGCCAACCGGGGCTCCGGCTTACCAGCCTGGGGTTCGTCCTGCTCAGCCATGTTCTCCCTCACAACTTATGACAATTGGCGACGTGCCTGTGCGAGGGGCGCAGGCATACTTGCCGGGCCCGGAACACACCACTGTGCAAGCCTATCGAGACAAGTGCCCAACCCTCGGTTCACTGCGGCGTTCGCGACCCAGCGTGTCGGCCGGACGGCACTGGTTTTCGCGTCCCCGCCGGCAGGTCCGGGACGGGGAAAGCTGCTCAGTACCTGTACGTCTCCGGCTTGTACGGCCCGGCGGCATCGAGCCCCAGGTACGCGGCCTGGGCCGGGTCCAGCACCGTCAGTTCAACGCCCAGGGCGTCCAGGTGCAGCCGGGCGACCTTCTCGTCGAGGATCCTCGGCAGCACGTGGACACCGATGCCGTAGGCGCCCGTCCCGGCCTTGGTGAACAGCTCGATCTGGGCGATGACTTGGTTGGTGAACGAGCTGGACATCACAAAGGAGGGGTGGCCCGTGGCGTTGCCCAGGTTCAGCAGGCGCCCCTCGGAAAGCACGATGATGGAGCGCTCGGCCTCGGTGCCGGAGTCGAAGACCCACTCGTGGACCTGCGGCTTGATCTCGACCTTCCGCACGCCCGGCACTTCGGCAAGGCCGGCCATGTCGATCTCGTCGTCGAAGTGGCCCACGTTGCCCACGATCGCCTTGTTCTTCATGCCCTGCAGGTGGGCGGCGGTGATGATGTCCCGCCCGCCGGTGGTGGTCACGAAGATGTCGCCCCGGGCGAGCACCGTTTCAAGCCTCGCCACCTGGTAGCCGTCCATCGCGGCCTGCAGCGCGCAGATCGGGTCGATCTCGGTGACGACGACGCGGGCACCCTGCCCGCGCATGGCCTCCGCGGCGCCCTTGCCCACGTCGCCGTAGCCGCAGATGACCACGACCTTGCCGCCGATCAGCACGTCGGTGGCGCGCATGATCCCGTCGGGCAGCGAGTGGCGGATGCCGTACTTGTTGTCGAACTTGGACTTGGTGACCGAGTCGTTGACGTTGATCGCCGGGAAGCGCAGCGCGCCGGCGGCGGCCATCCGGTTCAGCCGCAGGACCCCGGTGGTGGTTTCCTCGCTGACGCCCAGGATGCGTTCGGCGATGCGGGTGAACTTGCCCGGGTCCCTGGCCAGGGCGGCCCGCAGGGTCGCCAGCAGGATGCCGTGCTCGAGGTTTTCCGCGGCTTCGGGGCCCGGCACCGTGCCGGCGGCCTCGTACTGCGCGCCCAGGTGCATCAGCATGGTGGCGTCCCCGCCGTCGTCCAGGATCATGTTCGGGCCCAGCCCGGGATCATCCGCGGCCCCGGGCCAGGTGAGGATCTGTTCGGCGGTCCACCAGTAGTCCTCGAGGGACTCGCCCCTCCAGGCGAACACCGGGACCCCGGCGGGGTTTTCGGGGGTTCCGCTGCCGACCACCACGGCGGCGGCGGCCTCGTCCTGGGTGGAGAAGATGTTGCAGGAGGCCCAGCGCACCTGCGCGCCGAGGGCCACCAGTGTTTCGATGAGCACCGCTGTCTGCACCGTCATGTGCAGGGACCCGGCAATGCGGGCCCCTGCCAGCGGCCGGGAATCGGCGTATTCGGTGCGCAGGGCCATGAGTCCCGGCATTTCGTGCTCGGCCAGGCGGATCTGGTGGCGTCCGGCCGAGTGCAGCGAAAGGTCTGCGACCCTGAAATCGATGCCCATCGCCGGTGTCACTCCCCCGCGGGTGCGGGGCCTGCCCCGGTGCCGGCGGGGACCGTCGTGGCCGCCTGGGCCAGCAGCATCGGGATGCCCTCGACGATCGGGTAGCTGTAGCGTTCGCCGTTCTCGCCGGTTCCGGTGGAAACCAGCGCGGCGCCGGACTGTTCAAGCCGCGAGCCCGTCAGGGGGCAGCGGAGCAGGGAGGAAAGTTCAGTGGAAAGATTCGACATGCAACCCAGTTTAGGGCTCCATGTTCCCCTCGCGCAGTACGCGCAGGTGCCTGCGGGTCAGATGTGCGCCGGAGCCCGGTTCGATCGCCGGGGGCGAGGTGCGCGGGGCGGGGACCTCGCCGGCAGGTTCCATGGGGGTCTGGGCTTCCTGCTCCCGCACGGCACGCGCCAACGCATACAGATCGTCGCTGTTCAGCGGCGCCTCGCTGGGCAGGGCCAGGCGCAGCACTTCCCACCCCAGCGGCACGGTCAGGCGTCCGGCATGGGTGGCGCACAGGTCGTAGCAATGCGGCTCCGCGTAGGTGGCCAGCGGGCCCAACACTGCGGTTGAGTCGGCATACACATACGTCAAAGTCGCAATGGCCGATTGACGGCACGCCGAACGTGAACAAAGTCTGGAAGATCCCACGGTTAGACAGACTACCCCGTTCCGCGGCGTTTGCCTCGACGCACCGCCGCAGGCCCGCGCAAAGCCGTGCCGATGCCGTGCCGATGCGGTGCCGGGGCGTGCGGGCTGGCCTAGTCTTGGGACATGGACAAATACCTGTCGATCGACCTCGATCCCCTCGATCCAGAGGAACCCGGGCAGGGCGCCGAGGAAGGTGCGGTGCGCGGCTTCGGCGCGCGCAAGCGCAACCGCCACGGGCGCGGCCGGCGCGGGCCGATGCTCGATGCGCGGCTGCCCGGTTCGCGGACCCGCGAGGAACACTTCGAGGACCTGCTGGTCGAATCCGCCGAACGCCTGGCCGACCGCTGGGGCGATCGGGTGACGGGCATCGACTTCCGCCTGATGCTGGTGCCCAACGCCAAGGTCCTGGACAAGGCCCAGGCCACCGGCTCGCGCGTGCCGTGGGCCACCAGCCGCCCGGGGCGCCCGGGACGGCCCGAACGCATCACCGTGTACCGGCGCCCCATCGAGCAGGCCTGCCCGGTCCCCGCCGAGCTGGCCGAGTTCGTGCACATGGCGGTCGTCGAGCAACTGGCCGAGCTGTGGGCCATGGACCCGCAGGAGATCGACCCGGGCTACCGCGGCTGGGGCAACGGGTTCGGGGACTAGGCCCCCGAAACCCGTTGTCTCAAACCCGTCAGTGGCGCAGCTGCACCTGGACGCCCTCGCGTCCCACGGGGGCTTCGCCCAGCGGAAGCACGGCTATGCCGGCTGCGCCCTCCTCTACGACAGTTGCGGCGTAGCTCGGGGCTCCGTTGGCCGAGAGCATGACGGCTGCGACGTCGGCCCCCAGGTCGCGGACGGCAAGCACCACGGTCTTTGAGCCCGAGAGCTCGATCTTCCGCTCCGCGCCCAGTGCCCCGTTCCTGCCCAGCGGGCGGAGAGTGACCGTGGAGCTTTCCGCCGGCGCGTTGAGCACCAGCTTCGCGTTGCCGGATTCCGGCATGACCACCAGGTGTTCGCTGCCGATCCGTGCCGCACCGGGCGCCCAGGCCTGGTCCATGGGTTCCGCGGACTTGGTTCCGCGCACCAGCTTCACCGCCGCGCTCACCGCCGAATCGCCCTGGACCACGACGGTGTAGGCACCGGCGGGGAGGCCGGTCAGCGGCAGCCGGGCCGTCGCGTTGGAGGCGACGACCAGCTCCCCGCCGCCGGGGACCGCAACCTCGCCCGCGGCGCCCATGATCCGGATCTTGACGGTGGCACCCTCCGCGGAGGTTGCCGCCACGTGGAGCTCGGGAACCGCATCGGCGGTGGCGGCCGATCCGGCCAGTTCGCCGGCACGCTTCGGGTCCAGCAGGACCACGCCGGGGATGACTTGGCTGTTTGCCGCAGGGGTGCCGGCCACCAAGTAGTCGACGCCGCCCGGGACCAGCCCGCGCAGCGTGCTTTGCTGGATGCTGGCGTTCACCCGGCCGCCGGAAGCCACGACCTTCAGCGAGAGCGACTTCTCGTTCGGCGCGTAGGCGGCAAGGACCAGCGACTTCGATTCGCCCGGTGCGATCGCCACCGATTCCAGGTTCGGTGCGGGGATCATTCCCCCGGCACCACGCAGGTCGATGCGTACCTGGCTGACCGACGTCGAGGAATTCACCAGGTGCAGGATCGAGGTGGTTCCGCCGGTCGTTGCGGCCCCGGTGATCCACGCTTCGGAGCCGGGCACCGTGCACGGGGCAGCGGCCAGCCCGGCCAGGTCCCCGTCCTTGGCGGTGTAGTAGCGGGCGGCCGCGGACAGGGACTGGACCCCGCCCAGCGGCTGCGCGCGCAGGCTCAGCGGTGCGTCGTGGGAAACGCCGCCACTCACCACGCCCTTGCGCTGCGAGGTTCCGTCCTTGGCAGCGCCGGTGAGCGTGGCGGCCTCGGCCTCGGCGAGCCGAGGAGCCAGTTGCTGCCCGGCCGATCCGTTGGCTTCCAGCAGCTGCGCCCCCGGGATGCGGCCCGCGGAGTCGGAGAGCGCCGCGGCGCGGACCAGCGACTTGGCGTCTTTCGATGCCGGGGCGAACTCGGGATCCGTTCCGTTTCCGGCGCCCTTGAGCAGGCGCACCGAGGCGGGGCAGGTCGCCAGCGAGTCGCCGGCAGGCAACGTGGTCAGTTCCGTGGTTGCGCCCTGGGCGGGAAGCTCGGGCGGAAACAGGGAGCCGGCGGCGATGGCCGCCGCGCCCAGGCAGAGCACCGCAACCGATCCGACGACGCCCAGGGCCTTGCGTCCGGGGGTGTGTTCCTTCTTCGGGCGGCCTCCGGCGGGCTTTGCCTCGCGCGCTGCTGCCCGCGAATCCGGTGTCGACGCGCGTGCTGCAGCCTTCGGCGCCGCCTTGTTCGCAGAGGCAGATTCCTTGGCGTGTTCGCCTTTCCCGGATTCGGGCTTGGCGGGTTCGCCTTTCCCGGATTCGGGCTTGCCGGATTCTTCTTTGCTGGAGGGTGCCTGATCCGCAGCATCGCCCGCGGCCGGCGCAACGACCGCCGGTTCTTCCGCCGCCGTGACGGCAGGAGCGGGAACGCTGGCTTCGGAAGCCCTGTCCTCCGAAGCCTGCGCGGCCGCCGCCTGTTCCGCGGGCTTCGGGCGTGCGGATTCCTGCTCCGCGGCTTCGGGCCTGCCCAGTGAGATGCGGCGGCGCTTGGAGCCGCGTTCGGCCTCACGTCGTTCGCGACGGGATTCGCTCATGACTTGTTCTCCTTGGCTCGCGTTTCGCGGAGTCCGCTATCGAGCTCGTTGATGCTTTCGGCGTTTCCGCGGGTGCGGTACTCGTCCAGCCGGCGTGTGGCGAACCGGCGGCTGCGCGGAATCGGAATGGCCAGCAGCACTGCCAGCAGCAGCACCGTCCATTGGGCGATGGCCACGGGCACCGCGAAGGGGCTGCGGTAGCCCACGTTCAGGGTGCCGCCCTTCGCGCCCAGTTCAAAGCCCTGGGCCCAGGCCAGCGACTGCGTGCCGGCGGCGCCGGCCAGCGAGGCGCTGTCGGGCCCGACCGTGGTCCGTTTCAGCGGGACCCCGTCAAGGGTCGCCCACCAGCCCGCATCGGCGCGTTCGGAAAGCACGACCATCCGGCTCCCCTCCCCCGGCGCCACGGTGGCGTTGGAGACTTCGGCCCGGTGCGACGGCAGCAGCGCCGTGGTTTGGCCGTTGGTGGTCACCCGGACCCGCGAGGTGAAGTCGGTGGCGTTGTCGGCACCGGCGACCTCCTTCTGCTGTTCGACCCGCCACAGCCAGCCGGCATCGGTCTTGCCCACGGGCACCAACCCCTGCACGGAATCCAGCTGCGCGACCAGTGCCGAGGCAGTGTCGTCGTTTTCTTGCAGCACCACGAATCCGGTGCCCAGCGAGGCCAGCGCCGTGCGCGGGTCAAGGGCCGAGTCGGAGACCAGCATGGCCACTGTCGACTCGATGAGTTTCTCGGCCGCGTCGTCCCCGCGCACCTGCGGGTCCAGCAGGTTGCCGCGGAGCCGTTCCGCGGTTGCGACCTGGGACAGTGCGTCGGCGGTGGTTCCCGAGCCGTTCATCAGGGCCGCGGAAACGGCCCCGTCCGTGCCCTGGGCCAGCACCAGCGTGCGGTCCTCGTAGCGACCAAGGCCCCTGTCGGCAGCCGTGGCCGGCAAGGTGCGCGGAGCCACGGAGCGCAGCGCGCTGGTGGTCCCCCACGAGGTCTGGGCAGCATCTCGCCGGGCGTCCTGCGACAACAACCAGTTGGCGCCGCCAGCAACGATGGCCAGCGCCATCAACGAGGAAGCCACGGCGAGTGCGCCGGCCGGGGCCCTGCGTGCCGGGTCCTTGGTCGATCCGTCGCGGTCCAGCAGGACGTCGGGAGCGGTGTCTTCCTGTTCCCGACGCAGCGAGGCGAGGCCCAGCGCGGCGGCGAAGAGCATCGCCAGGAGGAATCCGGAGACGAACGGGGCGTTGGACGGGCTCACCAGCGAGTTGCCGGAAACCGCGGTCGGGATCAGGCCCGCGCCGTAGCTGCCGGCAAGCAGCAGCACGCCGAGCAGCCAGAGCGCGCGGGGCAGTGCCGATTTCCGGCCGCCCTGGAACAGCGACAGCACGGCAAAGACGATCAACGGGGCACCAATGGCCAGTGCCAGGACCAGCGACCACGGTCCGGAGGGCAGGAAACCGAAGCCGGCCGGGACCGCCCACGGGTCGAAGTCGACGGGGAAGCCGAGGGCCTGGGCCCACAGCGGCGCCGGGGCGAAGGCCAGCGGCAGGCCCGGGTCGGCCAAGGCGGCCCGCGGGTTACCCAGCGCGGCGATGACCAGCGGGGCCTGGAAAACGAGTGCCGGAAGCGGAACCCACCACAGGGTCTTGGCCCGCGCACCCAACGGGATGGCGCACAGGACGATGAGCACCACCACGGCCAGGCCGAGCGACGGGGAGGCCGCCGCAACGGCGGCCAGCAACAGCGAGGCCGAGGCCGCAGCCGTCCACGACGGGACGCCGCCGAATCCCGGGCGGGAAATGTTCTGGGCCTGGGCCCACGGGGCACGCGGCTTGGTGTCCGCGGCGGCACCGACCGTGCGCAGGAGCGCCAGCAGCAGCAGCGGAGCGGCAACGTGCACCAGCACCGCACCGGCGCGGCCGGAGGCAAGCGACACCTGCAGCACCGGGGACAGGCCCCAGAGCAGTCCGCCGACCATGCGGGCGGAGCGTGAACGGGTCACCGCCCCCAGCCCGAGCCAGGCACTGAGCCCCGCAAGGGGCATGGCCAGCAGGGTCAGCACGACGGCCGTGGCGTTCGCGTTGCCGCCGCCGAGCAGTGCGCCCAGCCACAACAGGAAGTCGAACGGGTCGGCGCCTCCGGGGATCCCGGCGCCGAGGTTCTGCCACCAGGCGGTGGCGTTGGTGAAAATCTCGCCGGCCGTGGTCGAGAGCGGGAGCAGCGCCCCGCCGGCGACGGCGGGGGCGCCGATCAAGGACCGCAGCCCGACGAGGGAAACGGCCAGGGTGCCCAGGACGGCCAGGATCGCACTGACGATTGCGGAGGTGCGGGCCGGGGCCGCGACCGCGGCGAAGTCGTTGCGGGAGTCGCCGCTCGGGGCCTGCGAGGTCAGTGCGCCGGTTCCGTCGCCGAAGACCTGCGCGTGGTCGATGCTCTCGAGCATGTGCTTGCGGTGTTCGCGCACCTTGGACTGGTCCGTGAGCAGTCGCGCGATCGAGTTTCTCGGCACTCGGCGGGTCTCGGCGGCCGCGGCCCGCGAGCGGGAAAGCTTCACGGGCGAGCCGACCGCGCGCAGCGTCGCGCCGAGCTGCCCGAATGCGTAGGCGGGGTCCTTGGCCAGGATGGAATCCAGGAACCTGTACAGCCCGCCGAACACGGCGCCAACGATGAGGAAGGGAAGCTTCCAGGCGGCGGCGTGCTTCAGGCGCATGAAGACCTCGGCGCGGCGGGTCTCGTGCGGTCCGGCCAGCGCCCTGACGACCTCGGCCTTGTGGTAGATGCGGGCCTGCGGCACCACCACCACACGGTGTCCCATCAGGCGGTTGCGCCAGCATAGGTCCATGTCGTCGCCCAGGCCGGGCAATGCCGGGTCGAATCCTCCGAGCTCCTCGAAGACGTCGCGGCGGATCAGCATGCCGGCGCTTGTCACGGCGAAGGAGTCGGTGCGCCCGTCGTACTGCCCCTGGTCGACCTCGTCGATTTCGATGAGGGTGACACGTTCGGCGTGTTCGTTCACGCCCAGTCCCACGTCCAGCAGGCGGCGCGGGGAATCAAGGTCAAGTTGCTTGCAGCCGGCGATGGTCACCGATTCGGTGGCCTCGACAACGGTGAGCAGCTTCTCCAGCGCATCGAGTTCGGGCACCGAATCGTCGTGGATCAGCCACAGCCATTCGGTGCGTCCGGCCTTCGGCTGGCCCAGCGAGTCGACGGCCGTTTTCACGGACCGGCCAAAGCTGTGCGGCGCGACGGAGAGGATGCTCGCATCCGAGGGCAGGTGCTTGCGCAGCAAGGCCTCGGAATCGTCGCCGGATGAAGCGTCGACTCCCACGAACCTGTCGATCAGGCGTGTTTGATCCCGCAATGCGGTGAGGGTTCGTGGGAGAAAAGCTGAGCCGTTGCGGGATGCCACAACGGCGGTAACGTGGATCGTAGGGAGAATTAGACTGCTCGTTTCCGTAAACGTCGACGTTCACGCTCTGACAATCCGCCCCAAATACCGAATCGTTCATCATTGGTCAATGCGTATTCAAGGCACTCGGAGCGTACGCTGCATGAGCCGCATACGCGCTTCGCGTCCCGTGTCGATCCGCCCTTTTCGGGGAAGAACGCTTCCGGGTCGGTTTGTGCGCAAAGCGCCTGGGACTGCCAGCCCAGTTCGCCATCTTCGGATTCGGCCCCCAAGCCTATCCAGATGGCCTTTGAAGGATTCCCACCGTCCAACTCGGCGTCGAGGCTTGGCGCCCACGACGGGGTTGGTGCTCCCGCAAGTTCGTTGACCGCGTCATGGGCCAACAAGAATGCAGCGACCTGTTCCTCGCTGCTCAGAACCTGGGAATCACTGTCGCCATCAGCCAAGATGGCCCCGGCCGGATCGACAAACCAGTCCGATGGCACGTTTCGCGACCCGAACTGGGTCGGCGCGACGCCCCGTACTGCCGCTTCTTCGAAGCCGCGATCCACGTTCCCCATGATTCATTAACCTTCCGCTGTAACGAATTCGATTCAAAACTAGACCCTAGGAAAACAGCGACGGCTCCTCAATAAAAAGCCGCCGCGAGACAATTTCGCTCTCCCGGACGGTTCACTATCTAATTACACTGGTGTAACTCCGGATGCGTCAAGTGGGGGCGACGATTTTAGCGAAAGTTATCGTAGATTTGGAGTCACGCCACGCCCGCGACTTCCGTGATAGTCACCAGCAATACAGCAACCCCGTGAATTCCCCGTGAATTTCCGGCATGACAAGGAGCTTCCATATGGCTTTTGATACCGATTCGTTATCTCCCGTCGAGGCCCTGTTGTCCCCGGTCCGACATTCCACCCATCCGTGGCTCACCTGGTACTCGCAAAACGGTGAACGCGTCGAGCTGAGCGGCCGGGTCTTTGACAACTGGGTGGCCAAGAGCGCGAACCTTTTGGGCGAAGAATTTGATTTAGCCCCCGGGGACACCGTTGCCACCGACATGCCGGGGCACTGGAAGTCGGCCGCGCTGGCCTTGGCGTGCTGGCATTTGGGCGCCGAATTGCGCTGCGTGGCACCGGGGACGAACCCCGGAACCGTGGACCTTTTTGTCACGGCCTATCCCGAAACGCTCAATGTGGGCGGTTCGGTGGAGGTGCTGGTGGTCCCGCTCCCCTCGCTGGCCATGTCCTACGACGGCGAGCTTCCGGTGGGCTCCACCGACTACGCGGCAGAGGTACGCGCCTACGCGGATTCCTATTTCGCCTCGCCCATCGACACCAGTGCGGTTGCGCTGGCATCGGGTGACGGCGGACAAAGCTTCAGCGAGCTGTTCATCCCCGCCGGCGCGGAGGGCACCACGCTTGCCACCACCGCTTGGCCGCTTGAGCGCCTTTTGCCGGCGCTCGTCGGCCTGTGGGCCAACGGCACCCCGGTGGTGCTTGTCGAGGAGGGCGTCGCGATCACCGACCGCCTGCTTTCCGGGGAACGCGTGGTGAACCGGCTGGACCAGGGCGCCTAGCGGCTACCTGCCGGCACGCTTTTATCCCTGGGATGCAAAAAAGGTTCCCGTCGTGTCCACCCATTGGGCGGACACGACGGGAACCTTTTTGCCCGGCGGCAGGGCGTTGCCCGCGGCAGGGAACTGCTACTTGACCGCTTCGTTCTCGGCCGGCGCTGCCTGCTCCGTTGCCGGGGCGGCCAGCTTCGCGGCGCTGCCGGAATCGGCACCGATGCCGATCAATTCGCGATCGTGCGCGAATGCCTCTTCCTCGTCCAGCTCGGCTCCGAAGACCCAGAAACGGTAGGCGAAGAACCGGAAGATGGTTCCAAGCACCAGGCCCACAACCGAACCCGCGATGAACAGGCTGGTGGTGTCGGTCAACCCGATCCAATACTTGGTGACCCACACGCATGCCGCGGCGATTCCCAGGCCGATGGCATTCATGATGAGGAACATCACCAGTTCGCGCACCACATTGGCCTGTCGGCGATGGCGGAACGTCCAGAAACGGTTTGCAACCCACGAGAACATGGTGGCCACCACGCCAGCGACGATCTTCGCCTTGACCTCGGAGTCGTGCATCGGGCCCCCAAGCATCCACAGATAGATGCCCGAGTCGATAATGAAGGCGACGCCGCCGACAACACCAAATTTCGCGACTTCACGCCACATCATCGACACAAGGCCGTTGAGCCTGCCCCAGATCTTCGCCTGCATGATCCTCCACGGATTGGTTTGAAAGCACCGCTCCGAAATACTCTCGATCCGGGGTGCAAAGGTGCGGTCGAACCGCGACTTCAAGACCCGGTCAACCTAAACATTCTAATGCGGTTCACTGAAAGTTACCCAAGAATGGTGTCCAATGTCGCTTTGGCTCCGCGCTGCGCGACCGGCGTTGGGTAGGCTATGTAAGTGATGTTTCCAGTAATTGGCGTTGTTGGCGGAGGTCAACTCGCACGAATGATGGCCCCCGAGGCATTGAACCTCGGATTCGAACTACGCATCTTGGCCGAAGGCCCGGATGTCTCTGCTGCGCGCTCCGTTGCCGACGCACCGGTGGGTGACTACAAAGATTTGGCAACCCTGCGGGAATTCGCACGCGGTGTCGACGTACTCACGTTCGACCACGAACACGTGCCGAATGAGCACCTGCAGGCGCTGATTGCCGAGGGCGTCAACGTCCAGCCGCGCCCCGCCGCGCTGATCCACGCCCAGGACAAGCTCGTCATGCGAGCCGCGATCGAGAAGCTCGGCCTGCCCAACCCGGCGTGGGCAGCGGTTGAAACCGTCGAGGAGCTTGTCGCCTTCGGCGAGAAGATCGGCTGGCCCATCGTGCTCAAGACCCCGCGCGGCGGCTACGACGGCAAGGGCGTGCGCATGATCGACGACGCCGACGAAGCCCGTGCCGCGGCCGACTGGTTCGGCAACGGCGCCCTGCTGGCCGAGGACAAAGTGGCGTTCACCCGCGAACTTTCCGCACTGGTGGCCCGCACCCCGTCCGGCGACTCCAAGGCCTGGGACGTGGTGCACACCATCCAGGTCGACGGCGTCTGCGACGAGGTCATCGCCCCGGCCCAGGACATCTCCCCCGAGGTCGCCCACACGGCCGAGGCCGCTGCCCTGAAGATCGCCAACGCCTTCGGCGTCACCGGCGTCATGGCCGCCGAGCTCTTCGAGACCCCCGGCGTCGGCGTCGGCTTTGTCATCAACGAGCTCGCGATGCGCCCGCACAACACCGGGCACTGGACCATGAACGGTTCGATCACCAGCCAGTTCGAGCAGCACCTGCGCGCGGTCCTGGACCTGCCGCTGGGCGCCACCGACGCGCTGGCCGAAATCACCGTCATGAAGAACTACCTCGGCGGCGAGAACCAGGACCTGTACTCCGCGTTCCGTGCTGCCCTGGCCGCCGAACCGCGCGTGAAGGTCCACGCCTACGGCAAGTCGGTGCGTCCCGGGCGCAAGATCGGTCACGTCAACGTCGTTTCCGAGCCTGGCGAAAGCGCCGAGTCGCTGCGCGCCCGCGCCAACACCGTCGCCTCATTGATCCGCGACGGCGTCCCGGCGACGACCGCCGCAAGCACCGAAGGACAAGCATAAATGTCGAATGAAACCCCGCTCGTCGGACTGGTCATGGGCTCGGATTCGGACTGGCCCGTCATGCGCCTGGCCGCCGAGGCACTGGCCGAATTCGACATCCCCTTCGAGGCCGACGTCGTCTCCGCGCACCGCATGCCCGAGGACATGATCGCCTACGGCAAGGAAGCCCACGCCCGCGGCATCCGCGTCATCATCGCCGGAGCCGGCGGCGCCGCGCACCTGCCGGGCATGCTTGCCTCGGTCACCCCGCTGCCGGTCATCGGCGTCCCCGTGCCGCTGAAGACGCTCGACGGCATGGATTCGCTGCTGTCGATCGTTCAGATGCCGGCCGGCGTACCCGTTGCCACGGTGTCGATCGGCGGCGCACGCAACGCGGGCCTGCTGGCCGCACGCATCCTGGCCACCGGAACCGACGAGCTCGCCGCCTCGCTGCGCACCCAGCTCATCGAGTTCGCCGCGGGACTGCGCCAGGTGGCCTCCGACAAGGGTGCCGCCCTGCGCGCAGCCGCAGCCGCCGAGTTCGGCGAATAAGGACCCATATGACATCGACCCGCCCTTCCGCACGCTCGACCGATCTTCTGCCGGATCCGGAGTCGGCCACGGCACCGGTGCGCACCAAGCGCGCCGTGGTGCTGTTGCTGCTGACCCTCGTATTCCCCGGCAGCGCCCAATGGGTGTCGGGCAAGCGTGAGTTGGGCGGGATCGCCATGCGCGTCACCATGGCCTGCTGGGCCGTGGTCGCCGTGCTGATCCTGCTGGCCCTCATCAAGCGGGACTGGCTGCTGAGCTTCTTCGCGCAGTCCTGGGTGCAGCTGGTGGCCAGCATCGTCATGTTCGCCTTGGCGGCCGGGTGGTTGCTGATGTTCCTGAACACGCTGGCCATCATCCGGCCCAAGCTGCTGGCACCCGGGGCCCGGTTGATCGTCACCGGCGGCATAGTGGTCGCCATCCTGGCCACCAGCGGCGCCCTGGGATACGGCGCGTTCGTGCTCAACAAGGGCCGCTCGACCATCTCCAACGTCTTCAGCTCGGGGCCGGCCTTCAAGCCGGTCGACGGCCGGTACAACATCGCGGTCTTCGGCTCGGACTCCGCGGGAAACCGCGAGGGCGTGCGCACCGACAGCATGTCGCTGCTCAGCGTCGATGCCAAGACCGGCAAGACCCTGCTGATTTCCATCCCGCGAAACCTCCAGAACGCGCAGTTCTCCGAGGATTCGCCGATGCGCAAGGTGTACCCGAAGGGCTACAACTGCGGCGACGAATGCCTGTTCAACGCCATCTACCGCAACGCCACCGACAGCCACGCGGACCTCTACCCCGGCGTGGCGAACCCAGGCGCCCAGGCCACCATGGAGGCCATCGAGGGCACCACCGGCCTGAAGGTCCAGGGCTACGTCATGATCAACATGGCCGGGTTCGCCGGGTTCATCGACGCGATGGGCGGGGTCACCGTCGACTCCGGCGGCTGGGTCCCCTACAACGCCAAGAAGTGGCCGAACTCCTCGGTGAACACCCACTGGTTTGAACCCGGCGTCCAGACGTTCACGGGCAAGCAGGCCCTCTGGTTCGCCCGCTCCCGCGAGTTCACCACCGACTACCACCGCATCGCCCGCCAGCAGTGCCTGCAGCAGGCGATGATTTCCCAGTTCAGCCCGCAGACCATGCTCACCCGTTTCACCTCGATCATGGATGCCGGGGAGGACCTCGTCGAGACGGATATCCCGCAGCAGCAGCTGGGCTCCTTCCTGAATCTGGCGGACAAGGCCCGCTCCACCCCGTTCAAGCACCTCACCCTCGGTGCCCCGGACTTCGGCTCGGCCTCCGACAAGTTCTCCACGTACCCCGACTTCGACAAGATCCACGCACGCATCGCCTCGCTGATCGCCACCACGGGTGAATCCTCCAAGCCAAAGAAGGCCGCGACGGATGACAAGCCGGCGACCTCGGGAGGCAGCTCCAAGAGCTCTTCCCCGAGCCCGACCGGCGGCAAGTCCAGCTCCGGCGAACGCAACAGCGAACCGGGCAACGTCAACGAGGGCGAGGCCTCGGTTCCCACCACCAAGCCCGACGGGTCCCCACTCACCGAAGAGTACCTGGTCACCCTGGAACAGATCGGCCGCACCGACATCCTGTCGAAAATCGCGGCCAACAACAATGAATGCTCCGTTCCGTAGAGAGACGTGCCACCTTGTATCGATTGGAAAATCCCCTTCGCAACTACCCCTGGGGTTCCCGCACTCTGATCGCCGACCTGCTGGGCCATGAGCCCGGTGCGGAACCGGAAGCCGAGATGTGGATCGGTGCCCACCCCAGTGCCCCGTCCAGGGTCGTCTCCGGCGTCCCCGGCGAGACCCCGGGACTCGACGAACTCATTTCCCGCGATGCCGGGGCGCTGCTTGGCACCGGGTTGGCCGGCCACGGCGGTTCGCTGCCGTTCCTGCTCAAGCTCCTGGCCGCGGAGAAGCCGCTGTCGATCCAGGTCCACCCCGATGCGACCCAGGCCGCCGAGGGGTTCGCCGCGGAGAACGAGGCCGGCATCCCGCTGGATGCCCCGCACCGCAACTACCGCGACGCCGCACACAAGCCCGAGATGATCTACGCGCTCACCGATTTCGCGGCGCTCAGCGGCTTCCGCGAACCCGCTGAAATCGGCGGGCTTTTCTCCCTGCTGCTCCCGCATCTTTCCGGCATTGCCGCCGATGCCTGCGCCGACGTCATCGTGCGGCTGGGCGGCGCTGACGCGCTGCGCAGCACCTTCGGGCGGTTGCTCTGCGGAGCACCGGAACTCACCGAGCTGACGGCCAGCGTCCTGCAAGCGGTCCAGGCCGAGGAATCGCTGCGCTCCCACCCCGCGCTGGCGGAACTGCCCTCGTTGCACACGCATTACCCGAACGACCCGGGCATCCTGGTGTCGCTGATGCTCAACCTCGTCCGGCTGGCGCCGGGCCAGGCCATCTACCTGGCCGCGGGCAACGCCCACGCCTACCTGCGCGGGCTCGGCGTGGAGGTCATGGCGAACTCCGACAACGTGCTGCGCGGCGGTTTGACCGCCAAGCACATCGACCTGCCGGAGCTGCTGCGGATCACCGTGTTCGAGCCGCAGGAAGTGCCCCTGCTGCTCCCCGAGACCACGGCCTTCGGCCAGCAGGTCTTCGTGCCGCCATTCGACGAGTTCCAGCTGCAGCACATCGAACTGCCCGCCGCGGAGGACGCCGCGGACATGGCCGATGCCGACGTGCCGATCGCCGCCAACGGCCCCGTGCTGATGGTGTGCGTCGACGGACGGCTTGTCGTGGACACCCCGCGCGGGGACCTGGTGCTGCACCGCGGCGAATCCGTGTTCATCGGCGCCTCCGAGGCACCGGCCGTGGCCCGGCGCTCGGTGGGCTCGGGCGCACGCGCCTTCGCGGTCACGGTCCAGGCAGCGCGCTAGCCTGCGGCGTTGCCCGCAAATCCTGCGTTAACGACGTGAGGGGCCGGTTCATTCATGATGAATGAACCGGCCCCTCCAACGTTTGCCTCAGGCGTTGGGCCTAGCGGGTGTAGGCTTCCCACTTGTCGGCCTGGTGCTCGCCCTCGACGAAGCGGATGGTGCCCGACTTGGAGCGCATCACGATCGACTGGGTGTAGATGCGGTTGTTCTTGTAACGGACGCCGCGCAGCAGGTCGCCGTCTGTGATGCCGGTGGCTGCGAAGTAGCAGTTATCCGAGGTGACCAGGTCGTTGGTGGTCAACACGCGGTCCAGGTCGTGGCCGGCGTCGATGGCGCGCTGGCGCTCGTCGTCGTCGATCGGCCACAGGCGCCCCTGGATGATGCCGCCGAGCGACTTGATGGCGCAGGCGGTGACGATGCCTTCCGGGGTGCCGCCGATGCCCATCAGCACGTCGACGCCGGTGTCCTCGCGGGTCGCGGCAATCGCGCCGGCAACGTCGCCGTCCATGATGAACTTGGTGCGAGCGCCGGCGGCACGGATCTCTTCGACCAGTCCGGCGTGGCGCGGGCGGTCAAGGATGCAGACGGTGATCTGGGAGATCTTCTTGCCCTTGGCCTTGGCGATCAGGTGCAGGTTCTGCTTGACCGGCAGGCGCAGGTCAACGAGATCGGCGGCCTCGGGGCCGGTGACGAGCTTTTCCATGTAGAAGACGGCCGACGGGTCGAACATCGATCCGCGGTCCGCAACGGCCAGCACGGACAGTGCGTTGCCGATGCCCAGCGCGGTCAGGCGGGTGCCGTCGATCGGGTCGACCGCGACGTCGCACTCGGCGCCGGTTCCGTCGCCAACGTGCTCGCCATTGAACAGCATCGGGGCTTCATCTTTTTCGCCTTCGCCGATAACGACGACGCCGTTGAAGGACACGGTGGAAAGCAGCGAGCGCATGGCATCGACGGCTGCGCCGTCGGCGGCGTTCTTGTCGCCGAAACCAACCCAGGGGCTGGAGGCGATTGCCGCGGCTTCGGTGGCGCGCACGAGCTCAAGGGCAAGGTTGCGGTCCGGTTCGGCGTCGCCGACCGAAAGTCGTGGGGACAGGTGGGCAAAATTCGTGGCTTCAGTCACGGTCTTCCTCGTCGTTGAGATCTGTTCGTTTGCCGGGGGCCAACAAGTTCCATCATATCGTCAGCGGTCAACTCGTTCCCAAGCACGGGCGCCAGGCGGTCCGATCCCGCGTTTAGATTCTGCGGCGCGGATGCGCGAGAATGGTGTGGTGACCCAGCACCCCGAAGACCTTTCCGCGCCCGCATCCGCCCCCGCCGCAGCAACCGAGCCGCCGGCGGCACCGGAGACCCCCGCGGCCGGCGAATCCCCGTTGCCGTTCAAGCCGGTCTTGACCGCCTCGCAGGCCAAGCGCGCCAACCAGACGCTCAAGGGCATGATCATTTCCGTGGTGCTCACCGTCGCAGTGGCCATCCCGGTGGTCCTGATAAACCCGGGCAACAAGGCCGACACCTACCGCCAGCCCGTCGACGTCACGGCCGTTGCCTCGCAGGCCGCCGCCGACGCCGCATTCACCCCGTGGGCACCGGCGATGCCGGAGGGCGACTACGTGAACTTCGCACGTTGGATCACCGGAAACATCGACGGCATCAAGTACTGGGAGCTCGGCGTCGTCACGCACGACGAGAAGTTCGTCTGGGTCCGCCAGAGCGCCGACGCCAACCCGTCGTGGCTGGCCACCGTCACGGACAACGCGACTCCGGCCGGCGAGCACGTGGTCGACGGAAATGCGTGGGAACTGCGCAAGAAGGACAAGGACCAGGTCCTGATCTCCAAGTTCGGCGACTCGACCGTGGTGCTCACCAGCGAAAGCGGCATCGAAACCCTCGACGCGCTGGCCCGCCTGGCGCAGCAGCAGATCCCGGGTTCCTGACACCGCCGCCCTCCGGCACGGGGGCGCGCACCGGGATTTCCGGTGAGACTTTTCCCACACGTCCGTGCGCTTCATGCTTTGACCAATGTGCGGACCGGGGGCATTCGTGGGCTTAAGCTGAAAAACATGAATGAACCCGTCGTATCCGTCGACCCGATCGACCTCACCCCCGCCCAGGCCTGGCGGAAACTGCGTGAGGGAAATTCCCGGTTTGTTGCAGGCAGCACCGACCACCCGAACCAGGATGCAATGCGCCGACATTCCCTGGTGGACAAGCAGCACCCCTTCGCAGTGATCTTCGGTTGCTCCGATTCCCGGCTTGCCGCCGAGATCATCTTCGACCTGGGCCTGGGCGACGTGTTCGTGGTGCGCACCGCCGGCCACGTCATCGATGCCGCGGCCTTGGGTTCCCTCGAGTACTCCGTCGCCATGCTCAACGTCCCGCTGATCGTGGTCCTGGGCCACGACTCCTGCGGCGCGGTGACGGCAACCATCGATTCCGTCCAGACCGGAAAGATGCCCCCCGGCTTCATCCGCGACCTCGTCGAGCACATCACCCCCTCGGTCATCGCCGCCCGCCGAAACGGCATCCACGACGTGAACACCACCGTGGTGGAGCACGTGCAGCAGACGACCCACCGCCTGGTTGAGCAGTCCCGCATCATCTCCGATGCCGTGGAAGACGGCCAGACGGCTGTCATCGGCGTGACCTACCGGTTGGCCGAGGGCAAGGCCGAGATGGTCTCGGGCTTCGGCGTCCTCTAGACGGACGGCGACTTGATGCGTGTGCGGGATTGTTTCCCGCACACGCATTTTGCGTTGCGCACGGCAGTCGGTTGCCCAGGACGCCGGTTCTATTCCCGTTTTCGCCGATTGCATGATGACCTGCCGTTGGGCCGCATGCGGGCGTACCGTGGAGCCCATGGACAACTCTGCTGACTTCCGCATCGAACACGACACCATGGGCGAGGTCCGGGTTCCGGCCGCGGCCCTCTACCGGGCACAGACCCAGCGGGCCGTGGAGAACTTCCCGATCTCCGGCAAGAAGCTCGAGCCCGCGCACATCCGCGCCCTGGCACAGGTGAAGAAGGCGGCCGCACTGGCCAACCTGGAGCTCCGGGTGCTTGATGCCGAGCGTGCGCTGGCGATCGTCGCGGCCGCGGACGAGGTTGCGGACAACAAGTACGACGAACATTTCCCGATCGATGTGTTCCAGACCGGGTCCGGCACCTCCTCGAACATGAACATGAACGAGGTGCTTGCCGAGCTGGCCACCCGCGCACTGGCGGCCGCCGGCTCCGCAACGATCGTGCACCCGAACGACCACGTCAACGCGTCGCAGTCCTCAAACGACGTGTTCCCCACCTCGGTGCATGTGGCGGCGACCGCGGGTCTGCTGGGCGACCTGGTCCCCGGCCTCGAGATCCTGGCCGGGGCGCTGGAAGCCAAGGCCGCCGAGTTCGCGGACGTCGTGAAGTCCGGGCGCACCCACCTGATGGATGCCACCCCGGTGACCCTGGGCCAGGAGTTCGGTGGATATGCGGCGCAGATGCGCTACGGCGTCGAACGCATCCTGGCCACGCTGCCGCGCGTCGCCGAGGTCCCGCTGGGCGGCACCGCGGTGGGCACCGGCATCAACACCCCGGAGGGCTTCCCGGAGCGCGTCATCGAGCTGCTGGCCCAGGACACCGGGCTGCCGATCACCGAGGCCCGCAACCACTTCGAGGCCCAAGCCAACCGCGACGGGCTGATCGAGGCCTCCGCGCAGCTGCGCAACATCGCGATCTCGCTGATGAAGATCAACAACGACCTGCGCTGGATGGGCTCCGGGCCCAACACCGGGCTCGGCGAAATCGCGATCCCCGACCTGCAGCCGGGCTCCTCGATCATGCCGGGCAAGGTCAACCCCGTGATCTCCGAGGCCGCGATCATGGTCGCCGCCCAGGTGATCGGCAACGACACCGCGATCGCGTGGTCCGGCACCAACGGGGCCTTCGAGCTGAACGTCGGCATCCCGGTGATGGCCTCCAACCTGCTCGAATCCATCCGCCTGCTGGGCAACACCACCCGCGTCATGGCCGAGAAGATGGTCCACGGGATCACGGCGAACGTGGAGCGCGCACGTTTCCTCGCCGAAGCCTCCCCCTCCATCGTCACCCCGCTGAACAAGTACATCGGCTACGAGAACGCCGCGAAGATCGCCAAGAAGGCCGTGGCCGAGCAGTTGACGGTGCGCCAAGCGACGATCGCGCTTGGCTTCGTGGAACGCGGGGAGCTCACCGAGGCACAGCTCGACGAGTTGCTCGATGTCACCACCATGACGGGCAAGCACTAGAGATTGATTCCAGGGGGGTCGGCTGTGCGGGCCGGTCCCCGCGGCCGGGAATCCGGTTGCAGGACCGGCCCGCACCGATACCACGCAACGGACGCCCCTGCTAGTGCGACGTCGTCCGCTGCGGGCGCCTTGCGAAGCCGGGTGCGTGTTCGGGCCGGGGGCCGAGGCCGATCAGCCGGGGCATGATTGTCCGCACCACCGGAACGTGCCGGGCCCAAAACAGCATTGCCGGCGGACCTCCGGACCTTTTCCCGGTGAACAGCGGGGCAAACACCTCGTGGTGCATGATCCGTTGGACGCCCTGGATGAGGTTGGTGGGGAACCGGCGCCTGCGTTCGACCGCCGCAAGGTCCTTCACCGTGACGGTGCCGCGCAGCAGGGCGGGCGCCAGCCTGGTGGCCGCGGCCACGGCATCCTGGATGGCAAGGTTGATGCCCACCCCGCCCACGGGCGACATCGCATGGGCGGCATCCCCGATGCACAGCAGCCCGTCCACGTACCAGCGCCGCAGCCGGTCCAGGCGCACGTCAAGCATGTGCAGGTCATCCATCGAGGCAATGGCGTCCAGGCGGTCCGCGAGGTCCGGCCGGGCGGAGGCGATCCGCTGCCGGAAGCGCTCCACCCCCTCGCTGCGAAGGCGCGCGTCCGAGCCCTTGGGGGCGAAGTAGCCCATCTGGTAGTAGTCGTCCCGGAACAGGGCAATCACGCCCTCGCCGTTCCCGAAGGAGGGAACGATCCCGGCGACCTCCCCCGGCTCGGTCGGGTAACGGGGCAGCCGGAACCACCAGGTGTCGAACGGCACCGGAAAGTCCCTTTGTTGCAGTCCCGCGGCACGGCGCAAGACGGAGTGCCTTCCGTCCGTGGCGACGACGAGGTCCGAGCGAAGCGTGTCCTCGCTCCCGTCGGATCTCCGGTAGCGGACGCCGGTGATGCGGCGGCCGTCGGACACCAACGACGTCGCGGTGTGCTCCATCAGCAGGGTGAACGTGGGCTCCAGCGCGGCGGCGCGGGCCAGGAAGTCCAGGAAGTCCCACTGGGGCATCATGGCCACGTAGTTGTACGGCGGCTTCAACAACGAGAAATCACCCAGCGTCACCAATCGACCTCCGCGCACGGGGAAGGCTACGTTTTGCAGGCGGCTTTGCGGAAGCCTGCGGAATTCGTCGCCCAGGCCGAGCTCGTCCAGCAGCCGGATGGTGGACGGATGCACCGTGTCGCCGCGGAAGTCCCGCAGGAAGTCGCCGTGCTTCTCCAGCACCGTCACCCGCACCCCGGCCCTGGCCAGCAGCAGACCCAGCATCATGCCGGCAGGGCCGCCTCCGACCACCGCACATCCGGTAGTCTCCATGCCCCCCATGCTACGCCCGCGCCGGTCAGGGAGGCAGCGCTTTCGGGTCGTAAGCGGACCCCGCGGAGCCCCCATCCGGAAGACCAAAGCCGGCCCCCTGGGGACCTCGTTGCGGCAGGCTTGCCGCCACTGTGTCGAAGTCCCTGACCGTCCGGTGAGCCGGAACACAAAAGTTGCACCTTGCAACCAAAAGTGTAAAACTGCACTATATGAACGAAAGTGCAATTAGCTCATCTGGTGAAACGGCGGCGGCCCCGCCGACCCGCAGCGCGCGCATGCAGAAAACGCGCCTGGCGATCACCCGGTGCTCCCGCGAGCTCACCGCCGAACACGGCTTCTCCGGGTTCACCATCGAGGAGCTGTGCTCGCGGGTCGGCATTTCACGGCGGACCTTCTTCAACTACTTCCCGACAAAGCTCGATGCCGTCTTCGGGCACATCGACGACGGCCTCCCCGCCGAGTCGCTGGCTCGTTTCATGGACGCCCGGCCCGCAGGGATCGTCGGGATCTCCCCGACGCTGCTCGCCGATCTCGTGGAGCTCATCGTGGCGCAATTGCGCCGCGACGAGGAAGAAATCCTGAGCGCACACGGCTTTTTCGAGGCCGTGCACCGCGAGCCGGAGCTGCTGGCCAAGATGGTCGAGGTCGGCCCGGAACGCATGAAGGAGTTCATGGCATTGGTGGCCCGGCGCGAAGGGGTCGCGGCCGACCACCCGGGGCTGGGCCTGCTCGTGCACAACATCAAGTTCGCAACACACCAGGCGGTCCAGCGCTACGTGGCCTCATCGCGGAAGACCTCGCTAGAGGAAGAATTCCTGGACCTCATGAGGCTCACCCAAGAACTTTTCGCCCAGCCGCTGTTCCGCGACAAACCCGGCACCGTCCCGCCGGCCTAGCCAGGCACTCCCCCGCCCGGCGACTTCCACACTGATTCTCCCGTCACGATCCCAAGGAAACCCTTATGTCCACCGCCACCGCTTCCCGGCCCGCGCCGGGCGCCGCGCCCCTGCTGCTGACCCAGCGGCGCATCTGGATCATCTTCTCCGCGCTGATCGCCGGAATGATGCTCTCCTCCCTGGACCAGACCATCGTCTCCACCGCCATGCCCACCATCGTGGGCCAGCTCGGCGGCGTCGAGCACCAGGCCTGGATCACCACCGCCTATCTGCTGGCTACCACCATCGTGATGCCGATCTACGGCAAGTTCGGTGACGTGCTGGGCCGGCGCAACCTGTTCCTGATCGCCATCGCGCTGTTCACGCTGGCCTCGATCGGCGCCGCCTTCGCGGGCAGCTTCTGGATGTTCGTGGTCTTCCGCGCCATGCAGGGTCTGGGCGGCGGCGGCTTGATGATCCTCTCGCAGGCCATCATCGCCGACATCGTTCCGGCCTCCGAGCGCGGCAAATACATGGGCCCGCTGGGCGCCATCTTCGGCCTGTCGGCGGTTGCCGGACCTCTGCTCGGCGGATTCTTCGTCGACCACATGACCTGGCAGTGGGCGTTCTACATCAACATCCCGATCGGCATCGCCGCATTCGCCATCGCCTGGTTCGCGCTGACCATCCCGAACAAGAAGGCGACCAAGAAGATCGACCTTCTGGGCGTGCTGCTGCTCTCCATCGCCACCACCTGCCTGATCTTCTTCACCGACTTCGGCGGATCGAAGAACCACGGCTGGGGCGCCATCGAGACCTGGGGCTGGGGCCTTGGCCTGCTGGCCGCGATCGTGCTGTTCGTGATCGCCGAGGCGCGCGCCGAGGACCCGATCATCCCGCTGTCGCTGTTCAAGAACCGCGTCTTCGTCAACGCCACGGCGATCGGTTTCACGCTGGGCCTTGGCATGTTTGCGGCCATCGCGTTCGTTCCGACGTTCCTGCAGATGTCCTCCGGCACCTCCGCGGCCGTCTCCGGCCTGCTGATGCTGCCGATGATGGTCGGCCTGATGGGCACCAGCATCTGGTCGGGCATCGCGATCACCAAGTCCGGCAAGTACAGGGGCTACCCGATCGCCGGTGCGGTTGTCACCGCCATCGCCATGCTGGCCTTCACCACGCTCGGCGCCACCACTCCCCTGTGGCTGATCTGCGTCTACCTGTTCGTCTTCGGAGCCGGTCTGGGCCTGATCATGCAGGTGATTGTGCTCGTCGTTCAGAACGCCGTCGATCCCTCGATGGTGGGCACCGCGACCTCCACGAACAACTACTTCCGCGAGGTTGGCGCGTCCCTGGGCGTGGCGATCTTCGGTGCGATGTTCACCAACCGCCTCTCGGAGAAGCTCACCGAGGTCTTCACCGGGGCCGGGGCCGGGGCCGCCGAGGCCGGCAGCGCCACGGCAACCCTGGATCCGCAGACCATGGCTCAGCTTCCGGACGCCGTGCGTGAGGGCATCGTGAACGCCTACGCCGATTCGCTGGCACCGGTGTTCTGGTACCTGATCCCGTTCATCCTCATCGCCTTCGTGCTGGCGCTCCTCCTCAAGCAGGTGCCGCTTTCCGACACCGCCGGAATGGTGGCCCGCGGCGAGGCCATCGGCGGCGCCGAGGCCGAGGCGCTCGAGGCCGAGGCCCGCACCGGAGTGTCCGCCGAGTCGGTCAATGCCGGGTCGGTGGAGGTCAAGTCGGACATTTCCGGGTCGAACGCCGACGGGAAAACGGGAAACGACTCCCGCTAGCCTGACAGCCGGAAGCACCCCCTTGTTTTGCAGCCGCCCCGGTTTCGGGTGGCCGCAAGGCAAGGGGGTGCTTTTGTCATTCGGCGATGAAGTGGCCCTCGGCCCGTGGCTCCCGGGCCCATTCGATCGCCCGTGCATGCTTCGGGGGAAGGCCGGGCAGCGCGTCGAGCCCGAACCAGCGGACCTCGAGGTTTTCGTCGTCGTTCACGCGGGCCTCGCCGCCCAGATAATCGGCCTCCATGATGACGTCAAGGTACTGGGCGCGGTCGCCGTTGGGGTAGAGGGCCGGGTCCGTGGTTGCGACGCCGACCAGCCGGGTGATCTTGCAGTGCACTCCCGTTTCCTCGAACACCTCGCGCACCGCCGCGATCGCGGGTTCCTCCCCCGGCTCGAGGATTCCGGCGGGAAGCGTCCACCGCCCATTGTCTGCGCGCCGGACCAACAGGACGCTGCCCTCGCGGAACAACACGACCTTGACCCCGGGGAGCCAGAGCGGGCCGGTGCCGATCTTGGTGCGGAGCTCGAGAATGAAGTCGGGGGTCGCCATGGTTTTCATCCTGCCATGCACCGCCCGGTCCCACGAATCCGCCGGAACGAATGCTAGCCGGCCACGGCCAGCGAAATCGCCGCACCCACCAGCATGAACGGGCCGAAGGCCACCGAGGAACGCATCGTCACCTTGCCGGTCAGCAACAGCACGCCGGACCACAGCGCCCCCAGGATGAAGGCCAGCGCGGTGGCCATGAGCAGGTGCGAGTAGGACACGAACCCCAGGTAGAGGCCCAGCACCGCCGCGAGCTTCACGTCGCCCAGGCCCATTCCGGCGGGTGCGATCAGATGCAACACCATGTAGCCGGCGAAAAGGATGACCCCGCCCAAAAGCGTCCGCAGCAGCATGGCCGGGTCGCCCGCCAGCAGGGCCGCCGCCCCGAGCAGTACCGCCGCGGCCAGGAACCACGGCCAGAGGATCCGGTTGGGCAGCAGGTGCGAACGGAAGTCGATGGCCGTGAGCCTGACCGCGTTGACGGCGAAGAGCAGGACCGCGCACGCAGCCAATATTCCTGCCGCCACCATCATCGGGCTCTGCGTGGTGAGCCAACCCCAAATTTGTACTGGCATAGGCCACACACTATGCGCAAAGCCGACCCCGCGTCCGAAAGGCGCGCCCCGGCTGTTCATAAAACCGGGGCTCCACCTGCATCGGAACGCTTCCTCGGCATTCGTCGGCAAGCGGGTCGATCCTCGCTAGACTGATCCCATGGACCAGCTCAATGGCGCGGCAGTGTTCCCGGACCCTGACCGGGCTCCCAGCAAGGAGCTGATGGGGCATTTCCGGCGGCTTGCCCGCTCCTCCCCCTGGCTTTGGAAGACCATCCAGATCGAGATCAGCGCCCACGATCCCGAGCACCGGGCCGTGGGCTTCGCCGCGGAGAACCAGCCGGAGAGGCTCACGGTGCTGATCCGGCGCCCCGACGCGGTCCGCGTGGAGGACCCGACGGGCAAGGTCCTGTTCCGCACCGACACCATCAACGACTCCAAGTCCGCATCGTTTGTCGCCGCGACCCGGAAGTCGTGGTTGCTGCCTCCGCAATTGCTCGCCCCCGTCTACGGGGACGACGGACTCGTCTCCCGCCGCCCGGAAGCCGCATACGTCAACGCGCTCATGCCGGTGGGCATGTGGAACGCCTTCCTGGACCCGGTGGAAATCGCCGGCTTCGCCCCCGGGCCCGCCGACCTGCCGTTCCCGCACCCCAGCACCATCCATGCGCTGCGTGAGATGCGCGACGAGGCGGGCCGACCCTGCCTCGAGGCGGACCTGTCGCGCGGCCATTCATACTCCCCCGTGGTTCCGGATGCCCCGCTGCTTGGCACGGGCGTCACCCGGCTGCGCCTCGACAGGGCCACCGGCCTGTGCGTCGAGCGCACCATCCTCACCGGCGAGGACGCCGGTGCCGAGCACCACGTGAAGATCCTGGCCGTGGACCAGTACATGATCGACGGCCTCTTCACCCAGCCGAAGGCCTCGCTGTCCGACGTGCGCGAGGCGCCGCTGTGGCCGATCCCGTCGCCGGGAACCCACGCGCCGGGCCGACACCAGCGCTAGCCGTGCGGCCGGCACTCGGGTTCACGTGCCGGCCGCCGGCCCCTAGCTGAACTTCTCTTCCAGCAGCACCGTGACAAGCGCGGCGATCTCCGAACGCTCGGAGCGGGTGAGTGTGACGTGCCCGAAGAGGTGGTGCCCCTTGAGCAGCTCGACCACCGCGGCGACGCCGTCGTGGCGCCCCACTCGCAGGTTGTCGCGCTGGGCCACGTCGTGGGTGAGCACGACCTTGGAGTTCTGTCCGATGCGTGAGAGCACAGTGAGCAACACATTGCGTTCCAGGGACTGGGCCTCGTCGACGATCACGTAGGCGTCGTGCAGCGAGCGACCGCGGATGTGGGTCAACGGCAGGATCTCCAGCATCCCGCGGCTGAGCACCTCGTCGACCACGTTCTTGGAGACCACCGAGCCGAGCGTGTCGAAGACCGCCTGCGCCCAGGGGTTCATCTTCTCGTTCTCGGCGCCCGGCAGGTACCCGAGATCCTGGCCGCCGACCGCATACAGCGGGCGGAACACCATGATCTTGCGGTGCTCGCGGCGTTCCATGACCGCCTCCAGCCCGGCGCACAACGCCAGCGCCGACTTTCCTGTTCCGGCACGCCCGCCGAGCGAGACTATGCCGACCTCCTTGTCCAGCAACAGGTCAAGGGCCAGCCGCTGTTCGGCCGAGCGTCCGCGCAGCCCGAATGCCTCGCGGTCCCCGCGCACCAGGTGGACCAGGTGGTTCCGGTCGACCCTGCCCAACGCGGAGCCGCGCGGGGAATGGATCACCAACCCGGTGTTGCAGGGCTGGTCGGCAACTTCCGGGATTTCCAGGGATTCGGCGGCATACAGGGCGGTCATGTCCTCTTCGCCGATGCTCAGTTCAGCGACGCCCGTCCATCCGGAGGAGGCAACCAGTTCGTTGCGGTATTCCTCGGCATTCAGCCCCATCACCGAGGCCTTGACGCGCATGGGCAGGTCCTTGGACACGAGCGTGACATCGACGCCCTCATCGAGCAGGGACTTGGCAACGGCCAGGATCTTGGAGTCGTTGTCCGAGTTGCGGAATCCGACGGGCAGAACCTCGGGGGAAATGTGGTTCACCTCGATGCGAAGCGTTCCCCCGGCATTTCCCACCTGCATGGCGTTTGCCATGCCGCCGGCTTTCCGGCCCATTTCATCAAGGGTGCGCAGGGCCTCACGGGCGAAAAAGCCGATCGTCGGGTCGTTGCGCTTGTGTTCCAGCTCCATGATGACGATCAGCGGAAGCACCACGTGGTGTTCGGCAAAATGCAGCATGGCGTGGGGGTCTGCAATCAGTACCGAGGTGTCCAGCACGAAGGTGCGCGTTGGCTCGATATCGGTTTGGGTCGACTGCTTCTGGTTTGCTACCACTTTTGACTCCCATCGGGGCAAAATCCCCTGCAACGGTTGTAGGTGGGTAGGCATCCGTCGGGGAGCATGGTGACCAGTATCGACGAATGCTTCGCAGTATCGCCCATCCGGCTTCCTCCCCTCGGAACCGCCCTGCCGGACAATGACGGATTCATTGTCCGTCAAGACCAACCTACGCCCTAAGAGTGAACTAGTCACCGGGTATTTTTTGAACGGAAGGGGTCGGGCGCGCAAACACCTGAAACTTCCGGCCGAAGGGCAAGGCACGGCGGGCTCCGGACCGCCGGAAATCCCCGCCGAATGCCGGTAGCGTTCCGTCATTTCCGCGGCGGTGGCGGTCGGTGCGGCCGTGCACCTGGTGGATGCCGGAACCGGCGCGGGAACTTCGCGACACAACCGCACCCGGACCGCAGCATCGTCTTGGCCTCGCTGGTCGGATTCAGGCTGTTGACACCCACCCGCGACCAAGCGGCCATCCGCTCCATCGACCCCGGCGGCTGCTCCATGTTTGAGTGCAGCCAGCATCCGGAGCCCTCAAGCCATGGATTCGACCTAATCAGGGCGCGCTTAGGGAATCCATCCATCCCCGAAGGATCCGGTCGATTCCCACTCCACGGAAATTAAATTCCCAAATAGTGGGAATTTAATGATTCCCGCCATGGAATCTGCCCCTAAAATCGGTGTCATGACTAGAGAATCGACCGCTTCCGTGATAGCGGACAGCGGCGCTTCGCGTTTTGTTGACATCCTGCTGGAGTTCGCCAGACACCGCACCTTGACGGCGGCGCAGATCACCAAGATGACAGGCATCCCGGTCAGTGCCGTCTACCGGCATCTGACGGCGCTGGTCCACTCCGGCCTGGTCGCACCGACCCCACGCCGGGGCCAATACAGTGCCGGCCCGGAATCACTCAGGCTCGCGGCAAACTTCCGCCAAGAGGCCGTCATCAAGAGCCATATCAGCGCCCACCTCCAATTGCTCTCCGACGAGACCCAGGAACTGGCCGCTTACTTGGTGGTCAGCGGCGACCAGGCGCTTTGCGTGGAAGCCATCGAAGGTCCGCAGATGCTGCGCTGCAGCTACTCCGCCGGCCTGGCACACCCGCTGCACCGCGGGGCAAGTGCATTGGCCCTGCTGGCTCACCTGCCGGAGGAAAGGCAGACGCAGATCATCGCCGGACTGGACCTGGGGGCTGCCGAACAGGACGCCTTGCGCCGTGAGCTGCGCATCGTCGTCGCACGTGGATTCGCGGTAAGCCAGGGGTCCGTGGATGCGGGAGTCTGGGGCGTCAGCTTTCCCGTCTTCGATGCCGCCGGGCAGCTCGCCGGCGCAGTCAGCACCATGGCCCCCAGTGCCCGGGCCATTCGACACGAGAAAACACTCATTGGGCTGACCCGTACCGCGGCCCTCACCTTCAATCCCAACGACAAAGGAATTTCATGACCACCGAATTCAGCCCGCTCCCCTGGACCGGACGGGATGACGGCCCCGGGCCCCAGCACCGACGCTGGCACCATGCAGTGAACTCCCCGACGACGGGGGAAGCCGGCATTGCCTTGCTCGGTTTCCGCAGCGACGAGGGAGTCCGACGCAACAACGGGCGTGTCGGCGCGGCGGATGCCCCCGCCGCCATCCGGACGGCGCTGTCGTCCCTGTCTGCCGATTCGTCCCTGGTGGCCACGGATCTGGGCGACATCGCTGTGGCGGATGGAGACCTGGAATCCGGACAGCGGACCTTGGGGACCGCAATCGCCGCAGCCATCGATTCCGGGAACCTGCCCATCGTGCTGGGAGGCGGACATGAAACCGCCTACGGCAGCTACCTGGGTCTGCGATCCAGTTCGACCATGGCCGGAAAGAAGCTGGGCATCCTCAACCTTGATGCGCACTTTGACCTGCGTTCGGATCCCGTTCCGTCATCCGGGACGCCGTTCCTGCAAATCGCAGTCGCCGAGACCGCCGAGGGCCGTGACCTTGAGTATCGGGTTGTCGGCATCAGCGAACCGAACAACACCGCCAAACTCTTTGACTCGGCAGCCGAATTCAACGTCAAGTACCTGCGCGACGAGGAATGCGGTCTCGCGAACGTCGAATCCGTCAAGGCGTTCGTCGCCGATTTCCTCAGTGAGGTCGACGCCCTCTACCTCACCATCGACTTGGACGTGCTTCCCGGGCACCTTGCCCCGGGCGTCAGCGCCCCTGCGGCCCTTGGCGTTCCCTTCGAAGTCGTTCTAGCCGTGTGCAAGCTGGTGGCCAACACTCCCAAGTTGGTCCACGTCGATGTCGTTGAGCTCAACCCCCGCTTTGACACAGACAACAGAACCGCCCGCGCCGCTGCCCGGCTGATCCACACGATTGCGGCAGCGCACGCAAACACCCGCCGAACCGTCCCGGCATCACCGATCCATCCCGCGAATTGAGCTCCAATGAAGAAACTATTCACCCGTTCCCGCATGTGGGCCGTTGCCGCGGCCTCCGTGCTGGCCATCACCGGATTTGCCGCCCAGCCGGCGAGCGCCGAAACCACTCCTCCGCCTGCCCCGACGTCGACGAAGCTCGCTGACCTTCAATCGGGCAAGACCACCCTGAAGGTCGGCACCGACGCCACCTTCCCGCCGTTCGAGTTCACCGATGCCAACGGCGACAAGATGGGCTTTGACATCGACATGGTCAACCAGCTCGCCGCCAAGGCGGGCATCAAGCACGTCGAGTTCGTGCAAATGCCGTTTGGCAACATCGTTCCGGCGCTGCAGGCAAACCAGATCGACGTCGGCGCATCGGCCATCTACATCAGCTCCGAGCGGGCCAAGGCCGTCGACTTCTCCGACGTCTACTACCCGGGCGGCCTGGGAATCTTCGTCTCCGACTCGAACACGTCGGTTAATTCACTGGCCGACCTGGCCGGCAAGAAGGTCGCCGTCCAGGTGGGAACCAAGTCCGTCGAATGGCTGGAACAGAACCAGCCCAAGGCCGAACTGATCCAGGTCCAGACCAACGACCAGATGTTCATGTCAGTGAAGCTGGGCCAGGCCGACGCCGTTGTCACCGGCCAGCCGGGCGGACGCTACTTCATCCACGAGCAGGGCGGCCTGAAGCAGGTGGGCGACCGCCTGACGAATGAAAACTACGGGTACGCGTTCCAAAAGAGCGATACCGCCATCAGGGACGCATTCAACACCGCGCTCAAGGACCTCCACGCCAACGGCGGCTACGACAAGCTCACCACGCAGTGGTTCGGCGACGTGGTCGACGCTCCGACGGAAGGCGCCAAGAAGCACAGCCTGATCAACATCTCATCCATCACCAATTCCGCCGGGCCGTTGTGGAACGGGCTGATGACAACACTCCAGATCATTGGCATGTCGTTGTGCCTGAGCCTGGGCTTCGGCATGCTGGGCGGTTTCGCAAGGCTTTCCAAGATCCGTCCGATCCGCTGGATCGGCACCGTGTATGTCTCCGTCATCCGCGGCACCCCGTTCATCGTCCAGCTCTTCTTCATCTACTTCGGCCTGCCGCAGCTGGGCCTCCAGCTTCCGCCGATGGTGGCCGGCGTGCTCGCCCTGGGCCTGTATAGCGGTTCGTACGTCACGGAGATCGTCCGCGGCGCCATCCAGTCCGTCGACAAGGGACAGATGGAAGCCGCGCGTTCGTGCGGCATGAGTTCCGGCTCGGCACTGCGCCACGTGATCATTCCGCAGGCGTTCCTGCGCATGCTTCCGCCGCTGGGCAACGAGTTCGTTTCCCTGACCAAGAACTCCGCGCTGGTGTCCTTCGTGACCATCAGCGAGCTGTTCCTGGTTGGCCAGACCATCATCTCCCGCACCTTTGACGCACTGACCGTGTACCTGTTCATCGGTCTGGTTTACTACATCCTCACCAACATCATCGGGCTGGTTGCAAACCGCCTCGAGAAGAAACTGGCGGTTTACATCTAATGGCACTCCTGCAGACCACGGCAATCACCAAGACCTTTGGCAGCCTCAAGGTGCTCAACGGCATCGACTTCATCATCGAACCCGGCGAAGTGGTTGCGGTCATCGGCCCCAGCGGCGGCGGAAAATCCACGTTCCTGCGCTGCCTGAATCTGCTGGAAACCCCCACCTCCGGCCATGTCATCTTCGACGGCGAGGACCTGCTGGCCCCCAACGTCGACTTGGACCGGCTCCGCTCCCGCATGGGAATGGTGTTCCAGCAGTTCAACCTGTTCCACAACATGACGGCACTGAAAAACATCATGCTCCCGCAGATGAACGTGTTGGGCACCAGCAAGGCCGACGCCGAGAAGCACGCCCTTGAGCTGCTGGAGAAGGTGGGCATGACGCACCGTGCCCATGCCTACCCGAGCCAGCTCTCCGGCGGCCAGAAGCAGCGCATCGCCATTGCCCGCGCCGTCGCCATGAGCCCGAAGCTGATGCTCTTCGACGAGCCCACCAGCGCCCTGGACCCCGAGGTAGTCAACGACGTCCTTGCCGTGATGACCGACCTGGCCAAGGACGGAATGACCATGGTGGTAGTGACCCACGAGATGGGCTTCGCCCGCAAGGTGGCCGACCGCGTGGTCTTCGTCGACGGTGGCGTCATCGCCGCGGACATGGCACCGGACGAGTTCTTCTCCGACACCAACACCAACCCCCGGGTTCGCGCATTCCTGGACAAGGTCCTCTAGGGGTCCGCCTAACCAATGGCATTGGAGGGGTCGCTCCGGACGCAGTCGCGTTCGGGGCGGCCTCTTGTGGCATCGTGGCCAGCCCGGCGAACCCTGCCGCCCGGCCAAGTCCCGCTAGGAACCGAAGCGGCGTTGGCGGTCGGAAAAGTCGCGCAGGGCCCGCAGGAAGTCCACGCGCCTGAAATCGGGCCAGAGTGCCTCGCAGAAGTAGAACTCCGAGTAGGCGCTCTGCCAGGTGAGGAAGCCGGAAAGGCGCTGTTCCCCGGAAGTCCGGATGACCAGCTCCGGGTCGGGCTGTCCGCTGGTGTAAAGGTATTTGGCCAGCTGGTCCGGATCCAGGTCCGCGGCGATTTGTGCCGCGTCAAGCCCCTTGGACTGACCCTCGAGCAGCAACGCCTTGACGGCGTCGACGATCTCCCGGCGACCGCCGTAGCCGACCGCCACGTTCACGTGGATGCCTGTGATGTGCACCGTGGAGGCCTCGAGCTCGCGGAGCTTGTCCGCAAGGTAGTCCGGAAGCAGTTCCAGGGCTCCCACCGGGTGAACCCGAATAGTTTTCGTTTCACCGAGCCGGTCAAGGGTGTTGGCGATGATGCCCATGAGGTCGTCCAGCTCCTGGCTGGAACGGCTCATGTTGTCCGTGGAAAGCATGTAGAGGGTGACCATGTTGATATCGAGTTCGCGGCACCAGCCAAGGAACTCGAGGATCTTGTCGGCACCGGCTTGGTGTCCGGTCGCGGTGGTGGCACCAGCGAGCTTGGCCCAGCGGCGGTTGCCGTCCACCAGCACCCCGATGTGCGTCGGAAGCTTTTCCGGGCTCAGCGAACGTCGAATCTTCCGCTCATAGAGTCGATAGACGAAACCCGGTAATTCCACCGCATACTCCCGCATTTAATCTGGCCGGTGCGGCGATTGCCACACCCTATACCCAACGCTACCTTTTGGGGGCACCTCGTGGTGGCATGACGCGGTGCGGACGGGTGTGAAATTGCTGCGAAAAATTCATTACTTTCAAGTAACTTACCAAACCGTAGGTATAGGATGGGGCCATGACCAAGGCACCACGCCCCCAGTCCGCAAGCATGCCAACCATCACGGCCGTCCCGGAGCACAAACCGTTGCTGCGTGGCTGGATCCACGCCGTGATGGCACCCATTGCACTGGCTGCGGGAGCTATGCTCGTGATGCTGGCCCCTCCCGGGGGCGCGAAAACCACGAGCGCCATCTACGCATTCACCGGAGTGCTGATGTTCACCATCAGCGCCATCTACCACTTGGGCAATTGGTCCCCCATGGTGAAACGCGTCCTCAAGCGCCTGGACCACACCAACATCATGCTGCTCATTGCAGGTTCCTACACCCCGCTGGCCTGGGCGCTCCTTCCGCCACACAAGGCAACGATCCTACTGCTTGCCATCTGGATCGGGGCACTGGCCGGGGTAGGGTTCAGGATCTTTTACACCGATGCCCCGCGCTGGCTCTACACCCCGGTCTACGTCTTGCTGGGCCTCGGCGCGTTGCTTTTCATCGGCGATTTTTACGCCGCAAACCCGGCAGCGGCGATCCTGATCTGCGCCGGCGGCGCCTTCTACATTGCGGGAGCCGTCTTTTACGCAATGAAGCGGCCCAACCTCAGCGAACGCTGGTTCGGATTCCACGAACTTTTTCACGCATTCACGGTTGCCGGGTTCACCTGCCATTTCATCGCCATCATCATGGCGGTGCTGGGCACCGCCTAAGCGTCTAGGGCTGCCTGGACCAGGCCCGGCAGGAGCAACGAGGCAAGGGATTGCAGGTCGCCGACCGGGGCATGGCAGACTCCGCCGCGGCACACGTAGAGCCGCAGCGCCCCACCGGGCCCGGGCGGATAGCCGGTTGACGCGGAGCCAGGCCGGGGCATCTCGCCCCATTGGGAGACGCCCGCCAGGATGCCCAACCGCATCGCGGAACGGCGTTCCGCCGGCGTTCCTCCGGCGACGGCCAACTCGGCGCTCGAGGAGTGCACAAATCGCGTTGCGACGCCAAGCGCGCTGCCAGCGGCATGCGGGGCCTTGTCTGCAATGGCGGGCACAAAACCCACGAGCCGGCGCACCAGGTCCAGGTCCGATTCGATCCCGGCGTCGTAGGGGTCCGTTCCTGCCAGTTGGGCCAACCCCGCCCGGTTCAGCAGCGCCGAAGCAAGCAGCGAGGTGGCAGAGGGCACCGCATCGTCAAGCGCCTCGGCGGTGCGTGCGCCGGCCCTGCTGGCCAGCACCCGCGGGTCGTCATCGGGTGCGTCGAAGGGTTGCCCGCCGGGCAGGAACTTCTCGAGAGCGGCCCGAAGGACCGCATTCGCCCGCCCGATCCACGCAGGTTCCCCGCCGCAAACGGCCAGGGCCTGGAATCCCAGCGCCACACCCGCATAGTCTTCGAGCACGCCGGCGATCGCCGTGTTTGCCTGGCCCCGGTAACTCACCCGGCGCAACGACCTGCCGGCGGCATCCCAGTGGGTGCTCCACAGGTAGTCGGCCGCATCGCCGGCCAGACGCAGCAGGGCCGGGTCGTCCAGCAGCGCCGACGCCTCGGCAAGCGACTGCACCATGAGCCCGTTCCACCCGGCGACGACCTTTTCATCCCGCGAGGGTTGGATCCGCAGCGAACGGGCCTCCCCCAACGCGGCGAATGCCGCATCCAGGGCCGCCCACTCCCCCGGGGCCGGGGTGCGCGAAAGCGCAATCGTCAGTTGCGGTTCCTCGGGTCCGGGCTCCTCCGCCGCGCGACCGTCCCAGAGGGCCCAGAAGATGTTCCCGCGGTCGGGAACCAGCGCTGCGGCCTCGGTGCGGCTGAAGGTGTAGGTCGCCCCCTCGCGGTGGATACCGTCGGGCATCACGGTGTCCGCGTCGAGTGAGGAAGCGAAGCCGCCCCCGGGGAGCAGCATTTCCCGCTCCAGCCAGGCCCCGATGCCCGCCGCTGACCGGCGCGCGAGTTCGCGGTCTTGGGCCTCCGGCAGCTGCACGCCGGCACGCGCATAGACGCCCAGCAGCTGGGCGTTGTCGTAGAGCATCTTCTCGAAGTGCGGGATCTTCCAGCCCGCGTCAACGCAGTAGCGGGCGAATCCTCCACCGACGTGGTCGGCCAGTGCGCCACGCGCCATCGTGCCAAGGGTCCGCGCGGCCAGTTCCGTTCCCCGTACCGCCGAGGGGCCCGGGCCGAGCCCGGCGCGCAGCAGGAAATCAAGCACCGCCGAGGGCGGGAATTTCGGCGCGGGGGCAAAGCCTCCGGTGGGGTCTTCGAGCGCGGCGAGCCGGTCAACGGCGGCGGCCACCACCGGGGCGAGCAGCGGCTCGTCGGAGGAGACGGGAAGCGGCAGCGAACGGGAGAACATCTTGGCCTGCCCGGCGGCCACCGAGCCCAGGTGGTCGGCCAGGGCGGTGGCCTGCTGGACAAGCTGGGGCCGCCGGTTCACCCAGGCGTCGTTCACGGCCTCCAGCACCTGGCCGAAGGACGGCGTTCCGGGCCGCGGAACCGGCGGGAAGTACGTGCCGGCGTGAATCGTCCGCCCGTCGGGGAGCGTGAAGACGCTCATGGGCCAGCCGCCGGCGCCCGTGAGGGTCTGGGTGGCTGCCATGTAGATCTGGTCGACGGCGGGGTGCTCTTCCCTGTCGATCTTGATCGGCACGAAGTGCTCGTTCAGGTAAGCGGCGATTCCCGGGTCGTCGAACGACTCGCGGGCCATCACGTGGCACCAGTGGCAGGCCGCATAGCCGATCGACAGGAAGACCGGGACATCCCGTGCCGCGGCCTCGGCGAATGCCTCATCCGAGTACGGCCACCAGTCGACAGGTTGGTGCGCATGCTGGCGCAGGTAGGCCGAGGCGCTGCCGGCGATTCGTTGACCCATGTGGCGAGCCTACTCCAGGCGTGTCTGCGTTGGCACCGGAACCGGCCGGTGCCAACGCGCGGGGCCTAGCGAGCCGGCTTGTCCCCGGGCTCGTCGGGCTGGATCTTCTTGCCGCGCTCGACGAGGTCCTGCTGGCGGGCCTCGGCCTCGCCCTGGTAGCGGACGCGGCGGATGCGGCGGGTCATGTCGCGGATGATGAAGATGGTGACGATGACCAGGGCTGCCGTCGCAACGAACCCGGCGAAACCGGGGCCGATGGACTGGGCCGCATCGCCCGGCGGGGCGATCGGAACGGGGGAAGGCGATACGGAGGCTGCATACTGCAGGAACGAATACACGCGCGAGGCTCTTTCTAAAAGTTGGCAGCCGGGAGAACCGGCACGTTATCTATCTTAGTCCGGCAAACAAATCGTTCTCCGGCAGCTCCGTGGGAACCGCGGACTTCACCAGGGTGAAGTCTTCCCACGGCCAGGCCCTCTCGTAGATCGCTTCGGGCACTGCGAAGAAGAACCCCTGGGGGTCGATCTGGGTCCGGTGGGCCAGCAACGCGGCGTCGCGGTGCTTGAAGAAGTCCGCGCTGTGGATCTGCGTGGTGGTCTTGTGCGGGGAAACCCACCCGAACATCTGCTGGTCGGGGTGCTTCTCCCACTCGGCGATGCGCTCGGCGTACGGGGAATCAATGCCGGCCTCGAGCATTGCATAGTGCAGCGTCCTGAAGCGCTCGGGGGCAAAAGCGCGGTCGTAGTACAGCTTGGAGGTCTCCCACGCTTCGCCGAGCTCCGGGGAGCTCGCGGCCTTGCCGGCCTCCTCGAACGCGTGCACGGCCACCTTGTGCGCCTGGATGTGGTCCGGGTGCGGGTATCCGCCGTTTTCGTCGTACGCGATGACCACGTGGGGCTTGAACTCGCGGATCAGCTTGATGAGCGGCGCCGCGGCGGTCTCCAGCGGCTGCAACGCGAAGGCGCCGAAGGGAAGGTCCGGCAGCGGGTCGCCCTCGGGCAGCCCGGAATCCACGAAGCCGATCCATCGGTGCTCGATGCCCAAGACCTCTGCGGCCTCGGCCATTTCCCGGCGGCGCACCCCCGCGAGGTCGCGGTGTGCGTGGGCTAGTTCGCCGACCGCGGCGTTGAGGATGTCCCCGCGCTCGCCGCCGGTGCAGCTGGCCACCATGACGCGCGCGCCCGCGGCGACATAGGCAGCCATGGTCGCCGAGCCCTTGGAGGATTCGTCGTCCGGGTGGGCATGGATTGCCAGCAAACGTAGGCCCTGGGAAGGAGCGATCCGCCCCGCGTTGTGATCTTCCACGTGTGTAACTCCAACTCCATATGCTCGGTAAGGGGATCCCCCTGGCCAAGGCTTAGACTGGTAGGGATGATTTCTCCCCGGCCGCGACGCCCATGAATCCGAAAGAGGCGCCCTTGTCCAGCTTAACTAATAGGTACGGTTCGCCCAAGCGACGCCTTGCCAAAAAGACACGCCGGAACATGATCATCGGCGGCCTGTCCTTGGGAGTCATCGGCGCGCTTTACCTTACGTGGGCAACGACGAGCGGTGTCGATTTCAAGGACCAGTCCTTCGTCGTCAGCTCCCCGACGCAGGCCAGTGCCGTCGTGGACATCTCCAAGGACGCCGGCCAGACCGCGCAATGCGAGGTCAGGGCCATGAACGAGTCCTACGCAATCGTCGGCTGGAAGACACTGACCGTGGGTCCGAGCGAGGGCAAGGGCAGGGAAACCACGCGTTTCGATGTCAAGCTCCGCACCGAGTCCCTGGCCACCACCGTCGGCATCGAGGAATGCAAGATCGTCAAGGCTTCCTGACCCCCGGAAGACGGATCCTGCGGCGACTCGCCCAGTACGCCAAAAGCTCAAACTCTTGGGTAAAAGCCCATCGACGGCTAATATCTTTCTAATACGTTATGCCCCGCTACAGAACGTGACGGACGAAGTTCATCACCCATCTGTGCGGGGTCTTTGCTTGCAGGATGTTCGTCGCATCATCGGCAGGGACCGTCTCGGCATGTTGCTCCCTTGCGGGGGCAACCGCCCTGATTACACAAGGAGTACCACCGTGACTACCACCAACCACGAACCAGTCGTCTGGCTGACCAAAGAGGCCTTCGATCGTTTGACCGTCGAGCTCGACCACCTTGCCGGCCCCGGCCGCGCTGAGATCGTCGATCGCATCGAGCAGGCTCGTTCCGAGGGTGACCTCAAGGAAAACGGTGGCTACCACGCAGCCAAGGAAGAACAGGGCAAGGCAGAGGCACGCATCTCCTACCTGAAGGACCTGCTGCGCCGCGCCCACGTCGGCGAGGCCCCGGCCGACGACGGAATCGTCGAACCAGGCATGCTTGTCGAGGCGATCATCGCCGGCGACAAGACCACCTTCCTCTTCGGCAGCCGCGAGGTTGCAGGCGACACTGACCTCGAGGTCTACTCGGAAAAGTCCCCGATCGGTGCTGCAGTGCACGGCGCCAAGTCCGGCGACAAGCTCAGCTACTCGGCCCCGAACGGCAGGGAAATCTCCGTCGAGATCGTTTCCTGCAAGCCTTACAGCGCCTAATCAGACGCCGGGTCGTGCGCAAGCGCGACCGCCCGCTGCCGATGGCTGCCTGCTACTCCCCCGCCGATGCCGGGGAAGAGCCGGCAGCCATCGCTCGTTAAGCGCCAAACCGGCCCGTGGTTCCCGCGGACCGGCGGCACCGGACACACGGCAAAATGGAGGGCCCGGGTTCCGTCGCGTTGGCGACAAAACCCGGGCCCCGCTGCGTTCCCGTGCGGCACCGTCGGCGCCGGGCGGGAACGGATGCTTGCCGGTCCGGCTAGCCCATGACCATGGGCTGGAAGCCCTCTGCCCGCAGGTTGTTGAGCACCTGCTCCGAGTGCGCGTGGCCCTTGGTTTCCATGTCGATCGTGATGGCCACGTCGCCCATGGACAGCGAGCCGCCCACGCGCGTGTGGTCGAGCCGGGTGACGTTAGCGTCGGATTCCGCGATGACCCGCGAGATGGTGGCCAGCTCGCCCGGGCGGTCATCGAGCATCATGCGCACCGTCAGGTACCGTCCGGCGGCCGAGAGTCCTCGCTGGATGACCTTGAGCATGAGCAGCGGGTCGATGTTGCCGCCGGAGAGGATCACCGCAGTCTTGGTCGGGTTGATGCCCAGTTCTTCGAGCTTGCCCTCCAGCAGCGCCGCGACGCCCACTGCGCCTGCCGGTTCAACGACCAGCTTGGAGCGTTCCAGCAGGAACACCAGGGCACGGGCCAGGCCGTCCTCGGAGACCGTCACGACGTCGTCGACGAGTTCGCGGATGATCTGGAACGGGAGCTGCCCCGGACGGCCCACGGCGATGCCGTCGGCGATGGTGCGCACGGTGTCCAGCGGAACCAGCGCATCGGCGGCGAGCGAAGGAGGGTAGGCCGCGGCGTTTTCGGCCTGCACGCCGATGACCTTGATTTCCCGGCCCATTTCCGCGGCCTTGGCCTTGAGGGCCACGGCGACGCCGGCCAACAGGCCACCGCCACCCACGCCCATGAGCACGGTGTCGACGTCCGGGAGCTGTTCGAGGATCTCCAGCCCGATGGTGCCCTGCCCGGCAATGATGTCAGGGTTGTCGAAGGGGTGGACGAAGACGGCGCCGGTGGCCGTGGCGTAGCGTTCTGCCTCGGCCAGCGCCTCATCGACGTTGTGCCCGTGCAGGACGACCTCCGCGCCGTGGTCGCGGGTTGCCGTGAGCTTTGGCAGCGCAACGCCCAACGGCATGTAGATCCTGGCCTTGATGCCCAGCCGGCGCGCGGCCTGGGCCACGCCCTGCGCGTGGTTGCCCGCCGAGGCCGCAACCACGCCGCGGGCGCGTTCCTCTGCCGAAAGCTTGGACATGCGCACGTAGGCGCCGCGCACCTTGAAGGAACCTGCCCGCTGAAGGTTCTCGCACTTGAGGAACACCTCTGACCCGATGGCCAGGGACAGCGCACGGGAATGCTCCACCGGGGTCTGCGCAATGACGCCGTCGAGGATTGTCCTGGCATGTTCGATGTCGGCGAGGCTTACCGGGAGTTTGGTCTGCTGGATCATTGAACGACTTTCTGCTGGGCGTCACGACGCGGGGTCATGCTGTTTGAGGGGGTTTTGGCCGGTCGACGGGGCTCAGGACCCGCGGGCGGGTTCTTCGCCGTCAAGATCGGCGGGCGCCGGTTCCGGGTTGCGGACCGGCTCGATAATTCGTGCGGGGATGTCCAACGCCGGGTCGTTTTCCCAACCGCGGTTGGAAATGTACTTCACCACGGTGTTTGCAACGGCAAGCGTCGGAACGGCGAAGAGCGCCCCGGGGATTCCCGCGACCATTGAGCCGCCGGCCACGGCCATGACCACGGCCAGCGGGTGCAGGCTCACCGCCTTGCCCATGATCAGCGGCTGGAGGATGTGGGATTCGGCCTGCTGGACGAAGAGTACGACCAGCAACATGATCAGCGCGTTGACAGGTCCGTTGGCCACCAGCGCCAGCAGCACCGCCACGGCGCCGGTCACCATGGCACCGATCACCGGGATGAACGACCCGACAAAGACCAGCACGCCCAGCGGCAGGGCCAGCGGGACGCCGAGGATCAGCGCACCGACACCGATGCCCACCGCGTCGATGAAGGCGACAAAGAGCTGCACCCGGACGTAGATCACCATGGAGGCCCAGCCGCGCTTGCCGGCGCCCTCGGCAGCCGGGCGCGCACGCCGGGGCAGCACGTTCACGAAGAACTTGCCGATCCGCGGGCCGTCGAGCAGCAGGAAGATCAGCGAGAAGAGCACCAAAAGCAAGCCGGCTACGAGATGGCTGAGCGTTGTGCCCCAGGAAAGTGCGCCGGAGAGGATGCTCGAGGAATTGTTCTTCAGCTGGTTCAGCGCATCCTGGATCCACGTGTCCAGGTCTTCGTTGCTGACTGCCAGCGGTCCCACCGAGAGCCAGTGCTGGATCTGGGTCACGCCGGTCAGTGCCTGGGCCCAGAGGCTGGAGAATCCCGAGGCCAACCGCTGTCCGACCACGGAGAGTCCCCCGATGACCAGCGTCAGGAAGCCGATCATGGTGATTCCGACGGCCAGCCCCTTGGGCATGCGGGCTTTTTCGTGCAGGAAGTGGACGACGGGGCTCAGCAGCCCGGCGAGCAGCGCTGCGATCATCAGTGGGATGACCAGCAGGGAAATCTGCGAGAGCAGCCAGACGGCGATGCCGACGGCCACCACAATGACAATCAGCCGCCAGCTCCAGGACGCCGCGATGCGCACGCCGTACGGCATGTCCTCAGCCTCGCGATGGTCCACCGCCGGCGCCGCGGACGAACCGGCCAGTCCGGCACTTGCCGCATTTGCCGCCAACCCGTGGTCGTTCTGCGTGCTGCGATTAAAGAAGCCCGACAATCTCATGCCGAGGCCCCGTTTCCGCTGCGCGGCGCGCAACGCTGTGAGGCGGCAGTTTCGGCGGCCGACAGGCCTGCCATCGACGGCAGCGTTCGGGGAGCCGTGCGCATGCCCCAAGGCATGGCGTGGCTCCCTGCGGTGGCGCTGCCGATGAATCTCATGAACATACGGTATCCCTTGAAAGTTCGGTGCGCCTCATAGATGACGCCCATATTGCAGAAAAACCGCGGGGCAGCACCCAAATAGTGGGTGCTGCCCCGCGGTTACACGGCAGATTGACTAGTCGTTGCCACGCAAGATAGCCAGAATGCGCAGAATCTCGACGTAGAGCCAGATGAGCGTCACGGTCAGGCCGAAGGCCGCGGACCAGGCCATCTTCGCCGGCGCGCCATTGCGGACGCCCTCGGAGACGGAGGTGAAGTCCATGACCAGCGCGTAGGTTGCAAGCAGGACGGCAAAGGCGCCGATGGCCAGGCCGAGCCCGCCCGAGCGCATGCCGAATTCGCCACCGACAGCACCGGTGAGCATCAGGACCAAGTTCAGCAGCGAGAACAGGCCGTAGCCGATCAACGCAATCATGAACATCTTGGTCATCTTCGGGGTCGCACGGTACTTGCCCGAGCGGTACAGCACCAGCGTCACCGCGAACACGGAGAAGGTGGCGAGCACTGCCTGGACAGCAATTCCCGGGTACATGGTCTCAAAGAAGGAAGAGATGCCACCGAGGAAGAGCCCTTCGAAGCCCGCGTAGAGCATGATCAGGATCGGCGACGGTTCGCGCTTGAACGAGTTGACCAGGCCCAGGACCAGGCCAACCAAAGCGCCGACCAGCATCAGTGCCGGCAGCTGCCAGCCAATGGCCGCACCGATGACAACCAGACCCAGGCACAGCGCGGTCTTGTTGATGACCTCGGTGTAGGTCAGGCGTCCCATCTGCATCCCGGATGCGGATGGCTGCGAGTACAGGTCCTGCAAGGCCTGAGGGCTCATGTTCTGCCCAGCGTACGTCGTGGACGCGGCACCCGTGGCGCCGGTCGCACGGGCCTGCTCGCGATAGTTCTTGGAATTGAAGACCGGGTTTCCGCCCAGGGCCATGGTGTTTCTCCTTGGTAGGTTGTCAGTTAATAGCCTACGTTGATACAACGACCGAGCACGAGCAATAAATCCCGATCCGACCACCTTTCTTCAAGAATTCTGAACGGGGTACGGTTTCCGACCCCCGGACATTCCGGCGCCCACCGGCCATCACCTGCGGCCACGCCCGCAATTCCGTCACGTCCGGTAGCGACAACGCATCCAGAACCGCCGGAGCCCGTGGCGCACAATTCCGGCAGGCGAATCGCGACCCGGAAACCCTCGCATTTACCGGACCGTTATGGGAATCGAGCACTTCACGGTCCGAAGCTTGCATTTTTCGTCCTTTTTGGCACTACGATGATCAAACATATAGTGACCCATGCCACATCAGAACCTGAATTACTTGGAATTCGGGCTGAAAGCGACGAGAGGGCTCGCACCGTGCTTCGTCAAGCCAAATCAACAACTGGCCATTTATTCGTGATCGTGGGGTTGTTCATGGGCGTGCTGTTCGCGTCACTGCTCCCCCCGTCGGCCGCCAGCGCAATGGACCGGCCGATGCCGGCACAGGTCCAGGCACCCATGAAATCGCAGGAGTTCACGATCCGCGGAACCTTGCGCGACGGCAAGGAGCCCGTCGTCGGGGTCCGCATCACGGCGACCTCCATCAACGGGTTCACCGCCGAGAGCGTCACCGACAAGGACGGTCGATGGGTCATCGTCGTTCCGGAAAAGGGGACCTACGAGGTCCTGCTGGATGTTTCGACCCTGCCGCCGGACAAGCCGTTGGCCAGCGGGGAACCCAATCCCCGGATTGTCGAGTTTGGCACGTCCTCCAACATGGGCGTCATTTTCAAGGTGGGCGAAAACATTGCCCCGCCCGTCACATCATTCGGAACCATCGTGGCCGAGCGTGTCGTCGCGGGACTGAGCTTCGGCTTGTTGCTGGCGTTGACCGCGGTCGGGCTCTCGCTGGTATTCGGAACCACGGGCCTGACCAACTTCGCCCATGGCGAGATGGTGACGTTCGGTGCCGTGGCCGCGTTTGGGCTTTCCGCCTGGGGGTTCCCGGTATGGGCCGCTCTCATCGTGGCGGTGCTGCTGGGCGGTGCACTCGGGTGGGTCCAGGACTGGGGCCTTTGGAAGCCCTTGCGGCGCCGCGGGTCGGCACTCGTGCCCATGATGATTGTTTCCATCGGCCTGGCGCTTGCCATGCGCTACATAATCCTATTCTTCTTCGGCGGAACCACTGAACAATTGCCGGGAGCCCAGAGTCCGCTGCTGAAGTTCGCGGGAATTTCGATCTCACGCAACACCCTGGTCTCGCTGGTGGTTTCACTGGTGGTGATCATCGCCGTGGCGCTGCTGCTGCTCAAGACGCGGTTCGGCAAGGCAACCCGCGCCGTGGCCGACAATCCCGCCCTGGCCGCAGCCTCGGGCATCGACGTAGACCGGGTCATCCGGATGGTGTGGGTGGTTGGGAGCATGCTGGCCGCCCTGGGCGGCATCCTGTGGGCGTACTACCGCCCCGGCGTCACCTTCAACATGGGGCAACAAATCCTGCTCCTGATCTTCGCCGGCGTCACACTGGGCGGTCTGGGAACCGTGTTCGGCGCCCTCATCGGCTCCGTACTGGTCGGCCTGATGGTCGAGATCTCCACGATCTGGCTCGAGGCTGACCTAAAGTACGTGGGAGCCCTGGCCGTCATGATCTTGGTGCTGTTGTTCAGGCCCCAGGGCATCCTGGGCCGTCGCGAGCGTGTGGGTTAAGGGAGATAACGGACATGGACTTCGCAACGATCTTTACCAACGCGCTGACCCAGATCGTCAGCCCGATCACCGCTTCGTACGCACTGGCCGCCCTCGGTCTGGCCGTGCACTTCGGATACGCCGGGCTGCTGAACTTCGGCCAGGCAGGATTCATGGCGGTCGGCGCCTACGGCTTTGCCATATCTACCCTGACATTCGGGGCGCCCCTGCCGCTGGCGGTCTTGACGGCCATCGCCGCCTCGGTGCTTTTTGCACTCCTGCTGGGCATCCCGACGCTGCGCTTGCGCGCCGATTACCTGGCAATCGTGACCATCGCGGCGGCCGAGATCGTCAGGTATGTCGTGACCACCAACTCGCTGACCAAGGTCACGGGTTCGGCCAACGGCCTGGCGACCTTTGAACGCGGCTTCTACGGGCTGAACCCGTTCCCGCCGGGGAACTACCAGATTGGCCCGCTGCAATACAACGACAGGACCCTCTGGATATCCATTGTCGCTTGGGCCTTGGTGCTTCTGTGTGCGGGCATCGTCTGGGGTTTGATGCGCAGCCCGTGGGGCCGGGTGCTCAAGGGCATTCGCGAGGATGAGCACGCCGTGCGTTCACTTGGCAAGAACGTCTTTGTTTACAAGATGGAAGCGTTGATCATCGGCGGAATCTTCGGCTCGCTGGCCGGAATCATCTTCACGTTGCCAACGGGAGCCGTTCAACCTGCCAACTACGGAACCGAACTCACGTTCTTCCTGTGGACGGCGTTGTTGCTCGGCGGCATGGCTACCGTGTTCGGCTCCATACTCGGCGCGATGATCTTCTGGGTTGTGCTCTCGCTGACCCAGGGCATCCTCCTCGGACTCATCGAATCGGGGGCAATCACGTTCCTTACCAGCATCCAGGCAGGCCAGCTTCGCTACATCCTGGTCGGCGTCGCCCTGATGCTGCTCATGATTTTCCGTCCCCAAGGAATTTTGGGCAACAAGAAAGAACTGGCATTCTCATGACCGATGCGCAACAGTTCGCGGACTCACCTTCCACGGACGTATCCCCCGAGACCGAGAACCCATACGTCCACGACACTCGACCGATTGCTCTGGGCCCGGCGGAGCCAGGCTGCGCCAAACGGGATCCGATCATTGTCGTCGACGGCGTGCAACGCACGTTTGGCGCGCTGCACGCCGTCGACGTGGACCACGTGGAGATTCCCAGACACAAGATCACGGCCTTGATCGGACCCAACGGAGCAGGAAAGACCACGCTCTTCAACCTGCTCACGGGCTTCGACTCGCCCAATGCCGGTTCCTGGACCTTCGATGGGCACAGCCTCTCAGGGGTGCCTCCCCACCGGGTGGCCCGCATGGGCATGGTGCGCACCTTCCAATTGACCAAGGTCATGGGAAAGCTCACCGTCATCGAGAACATGCGCCTGGGCGGCAAGGACCAGCCCGGGGAATCCCTGTGGAAGGCGATGTTCCCCTGGCTGTGGAAGGCGCGCGAAGCCGAGCTGACCGCCACCGCGGATGTGCTGCTGAAGAAGTTCAAGCTCCACGAAAAGCGTGAAGACTACGCTGCGTCCCTTTCCGGCGGCCAACGCAAGCTCCTGGAAATGGCCCGCGCGCTCATGGCCGACCCGCAGCTGGTCATGCTTGACGAGCCCATGGCCGGCGTGAACCCTGCGCTGACCCAATCGCTGCTGGATCACATCAAGAACCTGAAGGCCACCGGAACAACGGTGCTCTTCGTTGAACACGACATGCACATGGTCCGGCACATTGCCGACTGGGTCATCGTGATGGCCGAGGGCAAGGTGGTGGCCGAGGGCCCTCCGCAGGCCGTCATGCAGGATCCCGCCGTGATCGACGCCTATCTGGGCGCGCACCACGATGTCGACCTCGGAACCGCAGACGGGGCGGCGAAGCTCGAAGATGCCCTCAGCGAGGATGAGGAGTCAGTGGTCGGCACGGAGGACGCCGGCGAATTGCTGGCGCCCATCGAACAATCCGATCCAACGGAGCCAACCGGTTCAACCGACGAAACCCAGGGGAAGCCATGAATGAAACAGCCGGCCAGGCCGTCGTCACCGTCACTGACCTGGTGGCCGGATACATCCCCGGGGTCAACATCCTCAACGGATGCAACATGGAAGCCCGCAAGGGCGAACTCATCGGCATCATCGGCCCCAACGGCGCGGGCAAATCAACACTTCTCAAGGCAATGTTCGGGCTGGTCAAAGTCCATTCGGGAACAGTTGTGGTGCATGGCGAGGACCTTACCGGGTTGAAGGCCAACAAATTGGTGGCCCGCGGCCTGGGCTTCGTGCCGCAGACCAACAATGTTTTCCAAGCCCTGACCATCGAGGAAAACATGCAAATGGGCCTCTTCCAACGCCCCAAGGACTTCGCCGAACGCTTTGACTTCGTCGCGTCCCTGTTCCCGGAGCTTGGCAAGCGCAGAAGCCAGCGTGCAGGATCCCTTTCTGGCGGCGAAAGGCAGATGGTGGCCATGGGCCGGGCCCTGATGATGGACCCGGCAGTGTTGCTGCTCGATGAACCCTCGGCCGGGCTTTCACCTGTCAAGCAGGACGAGACGTTCTTGCGGGTCCATGAGATCAACCGCGCCGGGGTCTGTGTGATCATGGTCGAGCAAAACGCGCGGCGCTGCCTGCAGATCTGCGACCGCGCTTATGTCCTGGACCAGGGCCGCGACGCTCACACGGGCACCGGCAGGGAATTGCTCAACGACCCCAAGGTCATCCAGCTCTACCTCGGCAATCTTGCCGAGACCGTGGAACGCGAGGAAGCGGACCAGCACCGGGACCCTACACCCGGAAGCTAGACGCAAACGACCAAACAAGAAACAGTAAAGAGGGGGTTGGGTTCAAGATGAACCCAACCCCCTCTTCCCGTTCGAGCTAGCGTGCGTTTCCGGCGTTAGACTGCACCGGCCTCTTCACGCAGCGGCTGCGGAACATTGTTGTCGTCGTACTTGTAGACGCCCATGATGCCCTCGGAGATGTCGCCGTTCTTGTCGAAGCTGAGCGGACCCGAGATGCCGTCATAGTCGATGTCCTTGCCCTCGTCGAGCAGCTTCTTGCACGAGGCGAAATCCTTGCACTTTTCGCCGTCACGCGAAACCGCCTCGAGCTGCGAGGCAATTGATTTCCCGTCGGCAGCCTTGGCGGCGGTGGCTGCCAATGCAATTACGGTGGCGGCGTCGTAGGACTCAGCGGCGTAGTTCCAGTTCTGGAGTTTGCCATCGACTGTCGCCAGACGCGACTTGAAATCGTCCTTCGCGAAGGAACCCGGCTGGGTGCCCTGCGCACCCTTCAGGGTGCCCTTGTCGAAGTCCTTCGAGTAGTCGGTGATGTTGCCGTCGACAAAGTACATCTTGCTGGCCGGGACACCCTTCTGGATAAGCAAAGGAATGATTGAGCGGGCCTGGTCGAAACTCAGGATGGCAATTGCATCGGGATTCGCCGCCACCACCTCGTCAATCTGGGATGAGAATTGCGAGTCGCCCTCGTTGAACATGGATTCTGCCACGATCTCGCCCCCCGCGCCTTCGACGGCGGACCTGATGTTCTTGGCAAGGCCGGTGCCGTAGGCGTCGTTGAGCACGATCATGCCGACAGTCGAAGCGCCGTCGCCCACCATGACGTTGCCCAGGATGCGGCCCTGCATGACGTCGGAGGGCGCGGTGCGCCAGTAGAGCCCCTTGTCGTCCCACGTGCTGAAGTCCGGCGACGTGTTGGCTGGCGACATCATGAGCGTTCCCTCGCCGGTGATCTGGTTGATCACCGTCTTTGTCACGCCGGAGGATGCTGCACCGATGATTGCCGAAACGCCTTGTCCCAACATTTCGGTGGTCGACTGGGTGGCGATGTTCGTCGTGGTGTCGCCGGAATCGCGGTTAATGGTGGCCACGTCTTTCCCATTCACCCCGCCGGCCGCGTTGATCTCCTTGACTGCCAGATTCACGCCCGCTGTCATCGGCGGCCCGAAGAAGTTCAGTGCACCGGTGTTGGGCAGCAGGGTGCCGAGCTTCAGCTGGCCATCACTCGAAGCAGCCGGCGCACCCGACCCGCCTGGCGATTCACTGGTTGAACCTCCTCCGCCGCCGCCTCCACATGCGGTTGCGGTCAAGGCCACTGCGGCTCCAACCGCGAGTAAACGGCTTCCTCGAGTAAAACGCGATCGTGCAAGTGCGACCATGTTGGCTCTCCTCAAAATTATGCCCCCGAAGCTATCGCCCAAGGGGCAGCCGAGGCTCCCCGGCTATTAAGGAATGTAACGCAAATCACACAATAATATAAGGCGTATTTGATTACAGCAACGTAACGGACGGCGGAAACCCCTCCCCTCACTTGCGTCTCTGTCAACACCCGAAGATTGGGCTGCGTTGCAAACGGCAAGCATCGAAACACCGGGGCAAATCGAAACGGGCCCGACTACGGAAAGAAAGGAAATAGCCAAAGCAGTCCGAAAAACGCAAAAAGCGGTGGTTGAAGATCCCTTTCGGAACCTTCAACAACCGCATTTTGTTATTCTGTACCCCCAGTGGGACTCGAACCCACAAGCCTTTCGGCAACTGATTTTAAGTCAGTCGTGTATGCCAATTCCACCATAGGGGCCTACCCGATCAAGCGTACGCGATCGGGAGCTTTGGCGTGAAACGTGCCCGCCGGCGAACCAAAAGTTCACCGGACGGCCACGTTTCGGCTCCTTCGGCACCGACCCTGCCTATCACTTGGGCCGTTGCAGGAGGAGCAGTAGTCCCTTAGACGCGGGGCTTCGGGGTTGCTGCCTCCACGAACGTGGCGCGAGGGTTTTCCAGGTTGTTCAGCTGCAGCGTGTCGCGCTGGAAGAGCAGCGAGTTGAACCAGCCGCCGACCACGCGGAACTTGCGTTCGAACGTCGGCATGGCCATGCCGTGGTAGCCGCGGTGTGCAAGCCAGGCCGGGAAGCCCTTGAGCTTGATGCCCATGACCTTGGCGACACCCTTGTGCGCGCCGAAGCCTGCGACTGCGCCGAGGTTCTTGTGCTTGTAGTTCTTGACCTGGCCGACGCCGTAGCGGGCGGCGTACAGGTTCTTTGCCAGCAACTTGGCCTGGCGCACGGCGTGCTGTGCGTTGGGCACGCAGGTGCCGTCCGGCAGGCCGCCGGTCACGTCGGGCACTGCCGAAACATCGCCGGCTGCCCAGGCGCCCTCGATGGCAACGCCGTCTTCGCCGGTGATGCGCAGGTCGGTGCCGGTCATGACACGGCCGCGGGCTTCGATCGGGAAATCGGTGGAGCGAACCATCGGGTTGGCCATGACGCCTGCGGTCCAGATCAGGGTGTCGGTTTCGAAGGTCTCGGCCGGGGACTTGTCGGCCATGTTGATCAGCTGCATGACACCGCCCTCGGCGTTGGCCAGCGAGGTGTTGAGCATGACCTCGATGCCGCGGCTGCGCAGGTGGTCGACGACCCAAACCGCCTGCTCTTCGGTGACCTCGGGCATGATGCGGCCCATGGCCTCGACGACGACGAAGCGCAGTTCGCCCTTCTCGATGCGGCCGTTGAGCTTGGCCGCGTGGCGGGCCATGTCCTCGATCTCGGCGATGGTCTCGATGCCGGCAAAGCCGCCACCGATGACCACGAAGGTCAGCGCGCGCTTGCGCTCGACGGCGTCGGTCATCAGCGAGGCGGATTCGATGCGCTCAAGGATCTTGTTGCGCAGTGCAACGGCTTCCTCGATCGACTTCAGGCCAATGCCGGTGTCGGCAAGGCCCGGGATCGGGAAGGTGCGGGTGATGGCACCGGCGGCCATGACAACGTCGCGGTACTCGATCTCGAACGGCTCGCCGACAACGGGCACGATGACGGCCTTGTTGTTCTTGTGGTCGATGGCCGAGACGCGGCCGTTGATCAGTTCGGCGTGCTTGAGGTGCTGTCGGTGCGATACCACGGCGTGGCGTGGTTCGATCTGGCCGCCGGCAACCTCGGGGAGGAAGGGCTGGTAGGTCATGTATGGAAGCGGGTCGACGACGGTGACGATGCCGCCGTGGTCCTTGACCTTCTTCTGCAGTTTCATCGCGACGTAGAGTCCGACATAGCCGCCGCCGACTACAAGAATGCGCGGGCGATCGGAAAGTTGTTCAGTGATAGGCATGAGTCCATGCTATCCCGAAAAAGACCGTTTGTGAAAATGTTCACTAATGCTCGGTGGACGCCAAATCAGGGTTTGGGGCCGGACTCCGGCAGGTCGTCAAAGATGTCCCGTTCCCCGGCGGGCTCGTCCAGTTTCAACGATGCGACCGGGCCGACAGCCGCCGTTTCCGCACGCCGCTTGGTCCGCGAGGAACGCACGTAGTGGGTGGAGCCGCCAACGACAGTGAAGAGCAGCAGCGCACCGAACCCGAGCACCAACACCGGCTGCAGGATCTTGCCGTCCTCCGGGGGCGCCTGCGGCTTGGGGGCCGCGATGGGGGCGATGTCGGACTTCTCCGTGGACACCCCGGGGTCGATGCTTGGCGAGGTGTCCGGCTTCGCGCTGCGGCGGTGGACCCTGATCCATTCGGTGATGGTGTTCATCGGGTTCTCCGCGGCCATCGGCACCTCCGCCGTCAACGCTGCGTGGGCATCGAGGATGCCGTGCCCGTAGAGGTTGTCCACTCCCGGCTTTCCCGCGTCGCGCGCCGTGTACAGGATGCGGTTGATGACCTGCGGGGCCTTCATGTCCGGGTACTTGGCGCGGATCATCGCCGCAACGCCGGAGACCAGCGGGGCCGCGCCCGAGGTGCCCGACCAGTTGGCGTAGCCGCCTTCGGGCAGACCGCCGACCAGCGGCTCGGCCGGGGCCGCAACACCGATGCTGATGCCCTCGGTCGAGGAATCCACGCTGGCCTTGCCCTCGCGGTCGATGCCCGCAACCGTCAGGACACCGGGGATCGTCGCCGGCGCGCCGACCTGGTTCATGCCGCCGGCCCTGTTTCCCGCGGCCGCAACGACGACCACGTCGTGGTCCTCTGCGTACTTGAATGCCCGGTCCCAACTGACCGGCCATTCGGGTCGGGTGGATCCCAGGGACATGTTGATGACCCGGGCGCCCTTGTCGACGGCCCAGATGACGGCTGCCGGGACCTGGTCCTCGACGCTGATGCCGGCGGGGTTTTCGGTGCCCATCCACAGGGAGACAGAGAGCAGCTCGGCCTCCGGGGCCACGCCGACGACTCCGTCGGGTCCCGGTCCGGGCGCGGGGATCTCGATGGGCTCGGGCTTCACCGGCGGGGTCCTTCCCGCCGTTTCCGCCTCCTGGACGGCCCGGTCATAGGCGATCTGCTGCGCCTCGGCGTCGGCCCGCGCGCCGTCGATCTCCACCGAGTTGTTTCCGCGGCCGGCCAACAGCGTCGCCACCAGGGTTCCGTGTTCGGGCAGGTTTCCCAGCGGCTTTGAACCGTCGGGTTCGCCGGCGCCGGAGACGTCCTTGCCGCCGACCACGACGTCCACGAGATCCGGGTGCTTGGTGTCGATTCCCGTGTCGATGACGGCGACCTTCACGCCCTTGCCCTTGGAAACTTCCCAGGCCTTCGTGATGCCCGATGACTCGAGCCACCACTCGCTGTCCCGCACGGCGTCCGCGTTGGCGCTCGAAGCGCCAACCAGCACCATGGCCGCGAAGAGGCCGAGGCTGAGAATCAGGGCACCGGTGCGGTGCAGTCGTCGCTTCAAGGGCTCTCCTAGCATTTTCCGTTACGGGTACAGCTACGTTCTTTATCCGCTGAGGCCCAAGGCAATTCCATCAAGAATATCGTGCTCGGACGCGGTGGCCGTCTCGATGGCCCCGTTGGTCGCCGCGCGCACCCGTTCAAGGATGCATCCGTAGATCAGTGCCCCCGCCGCAATGACGTCGACCCGACCCGGGTGCATGAAGCCAAGTGCGGCGCGGGTTTCACGGTCCGCGGATAGCATGGACTCGATGCCTTCGAGCAGCTTTTCGATGCCGAGTTCGGCGCCGTGGATGGCTGTCGAATCATAGGCCTGCAGCCCCAGGGCCGCGGCGGTGAGTGTGGTGATGGTTCCAGCCACACCGATGATGCGGTCCACCGCGGAGAAGTCGATGGTGCGTGCCGCCACGTCGAGCATGCCGTTGACCTCCACCCTGGCCGCGGCGATCTGCGCGGCGGTGGGCTGTTCCTGGCCCCAGAAGCGTTCGGTGAGCCGCACGCACCCCATGTCCATGCTCAGGGCGGCCTGCGGGCCGTCCGCTCCCCCGAGCACGAACTCGGTGGATCCCCCGCCCAGGTCCACCACCATGACAGTGGTTCCCGGGGCCGGTGGGGCCACCGAGATGGCGCCGGTGAAGGACAGCGCTGCTTCCTCGTCCCCGGCAACGACCTCGGGTTCGACGCCGAGACGTTCCTTGACCGCGTCGATGAATTCGCCGCGGTTCTTGGCATCGCGCGTGGCGGAGGTCGCGACGAAGCGGATCCTGGAGGCCCCGTGTTCCTTGATCATGGCCGCATACTCGTCGATCGCCAGGAAGGTGCGTTCCAGCGCCTCGGGCGCGAACGCACCGGTGGCGTCAACGCCCTGGCCCAGGCGCACCACGCGCATCTGGCGCAGCACATCGGTCAGCACCGGCCCCGCGGGGCCCTGCTCTATGTCTGCAATGAGCAAGCGGATGGAGTTCGTTCCGCAGTCGATTGCTGCAACGCGTGCCATGGAGGGGTGTTGCCTACTTCCCGGTTTCGGATTCGTCGGCGGCAGCGGCCTCGCGGGCCGCGCGTGCGGCTGCGCGCTCGGCCTGCTTGATGGCCGGGTCCACGGACTGGGTCTTCACGTGGCGCGAGCGGTCCTGGCTGGGGGCCGGGCCCTCGGTGTCCCAGGCGCCGGTGCAGTAGCACTTGTCCTTGGTCCACCATTCGGCGATGCCTTCCAGCGCGCGGTCGCCGAGCGGGTTGACGCCGGGGCCGGCCGCCAGCGAGTGGCCGACCAATACGTGCAGGCACTTCACGCGGGTGGGCATGCCGCCGGCGGAGATGCCCGCGATTTCCGGGACCGGGCCGGTGCCGGAGCGTTCGCCGATGGCGTCGCGCACGGCAAGGTAGTGATGGTGGGCCAGCTCGTAGGCCCGTGCCAGGTCCGCGTCTTCGCCGAGTTCGGTGTTCATCTCGATCATCAGGCCTGCAGCCTCGAGGCGGGAGACCGCGGAGGTGATCACCGGGTGCGTCAGGTAGTACGTGGTGGGGAACGGGATGCCCGAGGACAGACGCGGGGCGGTGGTTGCCACCAGCGGGTTGCCGCACATGCAGCGGGCGCCGATTTCTACCACGTCGCGCACCGGGCGGTTCAGCTGGCGCGAGAGCGTATCCAGGTCTTGCTCGCTGGGCACGCGCGCAGCGGCATCAAGTGCTTCGTGATTTGGGTTTTCGGCGTCCACGGTTGGGGACTTCTCCTCGTGTCAGGGGGTGGATCAATCCGTGGCGGCGCGCTGGACCGAGTCGAATAGCGCGTCGACCCACGGCAGATCCGTACGAATCTCGTTGGGGCTGTGGTTTTCTTCCACCGGCGGGGCGTCTGTTGGTTTGCGGCCAACAACCATGTAGTTTCTCTCGCCGGGCATGACCAAGTTTATCCGGTCTCGTGCCTGCTGTTTGATGTACAGCGGATCGTCCCACCGGGCGATCTGTTCCTTGAGGCCTTCCTGTTCGGCCTGCTTGGCCGTGATGACGGCCTCCAGCGCCGCGATTTCATCGCGCTGACGTGCATAGGTGCCGATGCTGGGGACCAAAAGCATGGCAAAGACGGACAGCGAAATGCTCAACGCCAGGATGCGGCCGGAGAAGCTGCGTGCCGGGATCGGCTTGGCCGGGCCCTCGGGAGCCTTCTTGGGCTGCTTCTTGGCCGCCTTCTCGTCCTTGCGCACGGCGCCGGAGAGCAGGTTGCGGTCCTCGATCCTCCGCTGGGAGTCGATCGATTTTCGTCGCTCGCTCTTGTTTGTCTTGTCCTTGGCTGGCTTTTCACCCTTGGCAGGCTTGGCCGACTTTGCCGCGGTGTGGTCGCCCTTGGGCTTCGCCTTGGGTTTCGGGGCCGGCTGGGCATCGGGTGCCGCGTCGTTGATGCGGCCCAGCGGGATCACCTTGGCATTGGGTGCTTGCTGGGTAGCGCGCCGCTGCGCCGGCGGCCGGTCGGGTTCGCGCGTGGTTCGCGGGCGCACGGGAGCTGCGTTGGCCGGAGGCTTGCCCGGTGCGGTCCGCTGGTTCGGGGTTCCGGCGCCCTGGGGCGCCCGGCTCGGCGCGGCCTCCGGGATTGGTGCGGCACGGCGCGAGTCCTCGGACGAAGACCCGGCCCGTGGCATGGGAGGACGTCGCGTGGCCATCTGACTCCTTGCCCTGTTGTCTTGGGGGCGTGCCTCACGACCCCAAGTGGTGGTTCCTGGGTCCACGATCCCCTGGTTAAACGCAAGAAACCCGTGGGGGAACCAAAAATGGTTCCCCCACGAGCCTACGTGCTTTTGGCGCTAGTTACGCACCGAAACGCGGGAAGGCGCCGGCGCCGGCGTAAACTGCCGCATCGCCGAGTTCTTCTTCGATACGCAGCAGCTGGTTGTACTTGGCAACGCGCTCGGAGCGGGCCGGGGCACCGGTCTTGATCTGCCCTGCGTTGGTGGCAACGCAGATGTCGGCGATCGTGGTGTCTTCGGTCTCGCCGGAGCGGTGCGAGGTGATGGTGGTGTAACCGGCACGCTGGGCCATCGAGATGGCGTCCAGGGTCTCGGTCAGCGAACCGATCTGGTTCACCTTGACCAGCAGCGAGTTGGCGGTGCCGGACTCAATGCCGCGGGACAGGCGCTCCGGGTTGGTGACGAACAGGTCGTCGCCGACCAGCTGGACCTTGTCGCCGATGGCGTCGGTCAGGGTCTTCCAGCCTTCCCAGTCGTCCTCGTCCAGCGGGTCCTCGATGGAGACCATCGGGAAGTCGGCGACGAGCTGGGCGTAGTAGTCGCTCATTTCCTGGGCGGTGACCGACTTGCCTTCGAACTGGTAGGTGCCGTTCTCGAAGAATTCGGAGGAGGCAACGTCCAGGGCCAGGGCAATGTCCTCGCCCGGGGTGTAGCCTGCGCGGGTGATGGCCTCGATGATCAGTTCCAGGGCCGCACGGTTGGACGGCAGGTTCGGGGCGAAGCCGCCCTCGTCGCCCAGGCCGGTGGACAGGCCCTTTTCCTTCAGCACGGACTTGAGGTTGTGGTAGACCTCGACGCCCCAGCGAAGGCCCTCGGAGAAGGTGGATGCGCCCAGCGGGGCGATCATGAATTCCTGGATGTCGACGTCCGAGTCGGCGTGCGAGCCGCCGTTGAGGATGTTCATCAGCGGAACCGGCAGCACGTGGGCGTTCGGGCCGCCCAGGTACTTGTACAGCGGCAAGTTCGAGGACTCGGCCGCGGCGTTTGCCACTGCCAGCGATACGCCGAGGATGGCGTTGGCGCCGAGCTTGGACTTGTTGGCCGTGCCGTCCAGGTCCAGCATGACGGAGTCGATGGCGCGCTGGTCGGAGGCATCCATGCCCTCGACGGCTTCGGCGATGTCCTCGATGACTGCTGCAACGGCGCCCAGGACACCCTTGCCCTGGTAGCGCGTCGGGTCTTCGTCGCGGCGCTCGGCGGCTTCGAAGGCACCGGTGGAGGCGCCGGACGGAACCGCGGCGCGACCCATCGAACCGTCGGAGAGGAGAACCTCTACCTCGACGGTGGGGTTTCCTCGGGAGTCGAGGATTTCGCGGGCGTGAATGGCATCGATCAAGGCCATGGGAAGGTGCTCCTTCAAGGTGTGGATGTTAGTCAAACGTGTACTGCATGACGCAGGCGCCGTTGCCTGCCTCTAGCCTAGCTTGGGTGAGGCCCAGTTCACGAAGTTGTGTCGCGCGTTCCGGGTTCCGTGCGGGCAACGCGTTGTTGCACCACGGTGCGCAGGGCTCGTTCGGCATCGAGCCCGCGCGCTTGGGCCAGTTCGCAGAGGGAAAGCAGGTGCTCCCCCAATTTCTGTTCATCATCCAGGTCCGCGTTTTCCAACGGGTTCCCGGGGTGGACAGAAGGCTGTGGGTATTCCCCCGCGACGGCGTCCAACGCGGCGTGGCGCTGGGTGCGGGAGATGAATTTTTGGGCATAGAGCAGGGCCGGGAGATTCGTGGGCAGGCCGGCGACGGCCGCCTCGTTCTGCGGCTTCTCCGCGCGCTTGGCCCGGTCCCAGGATTCGATGATCTCCTCGATGGACTCCGGGAATGCGTCTTTCAGGCTGCCGTCGGCGTTGAAGATGTGGTTGTTGCGGCGGACCATCTTCCGGCTGAGCCCCGCGGCGATCGACTCGAGGTCGAAGGAACCGCGTTCGGCGCCGATGGCCGCATGCAGGGCGACCTGGAGCAGGATGTCGCCGAGTTCCTCGGCCAGTTCCGCATCGTCGGCACCGGATTCGATGGCGTGGGTGAGCTCGTAGGATTCCTCAAGCAGGAAGTGCACCAGGGATTCGTGGGTGAGTTCCGCTGTCCAGGCGCAGTGGGCGCGCAGCAGCGACATGATTTCGACGAGCCGGTCGACCTGCTCACTCACGCGCGTTCCCTTCCGGGTTCCTCGGGTTTCACGCCGCGATCGCGGCGGGAAACCCTGGGGCATCGTTGCCCGGGTTCAAGTATATGAGAGTGACAAGTGCGTTCCCGACGGACCGCGGCCTTGGTGTTGCTCACAGTACCGTCGCCCGAAAACACCGATGCCGGTGTTCCGCGCCCTCCCGGAAGGAGAACGCGGAACACCGGCATCGGCAGCACAGCAGTGCGGGGTCGAAGAGGGGCGCGGGTGTTAGTCCTCGTCCTCTTCGTCGTATTCCTCGTCGTCTTCTTCGTCGTACTCTTCGTCGTCCCCATCCGACATGGCCTCGTAGGCCTCGTTGATGAAGTCGACGAGGACCTCGCGCTCCTCCAACGGCAGGAAGGAAGCCTCTGCGGCGTTGAGCGTGAGGTCCAGCAGGTCCTCGAGGTCGTAGTCGAAGGCCTCGACCAGCAGTTCAAATTCGTCCGACAGCGTGGTGCCGCTCATCAGGCGGTTGTCCGGGGAGATGGTGACGTTGAAGCCCGTCTGCACCAGCAGGTCCACCGGGTGCGATTCGATGCCCTCGCCGAATGCGGCAGTGGCACCGGTCTGCAGGTTGGAGGACGGGCAGATTTCCAGGGCGATGCCGCGGTCGCGGACCCAGTTTGCCACGGGGCCCAGGTTCACCAGACCGGTGTCCTCGCCGACCTCTTCGCCGTCGTCGTCCACGCCGCCGAACTGGATCTCGATGTCCTCGGCGATGCGCACGCCATGTCCCAGGCGAACCGCACGACCGGTGATCAGCGCATCCTTGATGGAGTCCAGGCCAGCGGCCTCGCCGGCGTGCACGGTGGTGGGGAAGAAGTTCTCGGCCAGCAGGTCGAAGGCTTCCTTCATGCGCGAGGGCGGGAAACCGTCCTCGGCGCCGGCGATGTCGAAGCCGACTACGCCGCGCGAACGGTGGCGCAGGGCCAGCTCGGCGATTTCCACGCCGCGGTCGGCATGGCGCATGGCGGTGATGATCTGGCCAACCTGGATCGGGGTGCCGGCCTCGGTCAGCTCGTCGCTGGCTTCCTCCAGCCCGCGCTGGACCGCCTCGACGACGTCGTCAAGGCTCAGGCCCTCGCGCTGGTGCTGCTCGGGCGCCCAGCGCACCTCGCCGTAGACAACGCCGTCATCGACGAGGTCCTCGACGAATTCGCGGGCCACGCGGGTGAGCGCGGCCTTGGTCTGCATCACGGCGATGGTGTGGTCAAAAGTCTCCAGGTAGCGCTCCAGCGAACCGGAGTCCGCAGAGGCGCGGAACCAGGCGCCGAGTTCCTCGGCATTGGTGGAGGGAAGTTCGTGTCCCACCTCCGCGGCCAGCTCGATGATGGTTTGCGGGCGCAATCCCCCATCGAGGTGGTCGTGGAGCGAAACCTTGGGCAGGGCCCGGAAGTCGAAGGATGGGTCGTATGCAATGTGGATCATCTCGTCAGTCACCTGCCCAGCCTATCGGGGCTCCCCTGGTTCCGACAGTGGGCCGTGCTGAAGTCGGGGCAATTGTTCACCGCCCCGTCGCCACGGGTTCAGGCGTGGGTCTCTCCGGGCTCGGAATCCCCGGGGACGCGCAGGGGGATTTGCCCGAGCACCGGCGTGCCGTCCACGGCCAAGGCCTCGGCGGGGAAATCGTGTTCGGTGCCCAGGCGGCCCAGGCGCTTGAGCACCGCGTGGATCACCTTGTCGATGAGATATCCCAGGGCGATGGCCAGTGCCACCGACAGTACGATGCCCAGGATCTTGTTGTCATGGAACCAGCCGCCGGCCACGACCCCGATCGCCACCGAGTAACTTGCCCAGGTCAGGCAGCCCATGACATCGAGCAGGGTGAAGCGCTTGAGGGAATAGCCGGTTGCCCCGGCGCTCAGGTTCACCACCACGCGCCCGATCGGGATGTAGCGTGCCGTGAAGATCAGCATGGCCCCGCGCACCGAGAGCTCTTTCCGGGCAAAGGCGAAGAGCTTGGTGGTGCGCTTGCGGCGCATCCACGCGAACCTGTCCGTGCCGATGCGGCGCCCGATCCGGTAGGCAATCTGGTCCCCGCTGATGGCTCCGGCGGCCCCCACCAGAATCAGCAGAAAGACGTTGGGTTCCCCGGCGCTTGCAGCGACGGCGCCGAGTGCGACCAACAGGGTTTCGCTCGGCAGTACCGGCAGGAACCCGTCAATGAGGCAGAAGACGTAGACGATCGGCAGGATCCACCAAGCGTTTGCCGCGTGGACTATGGCCTCGTTGATGAGATCCACTTTTTACCGACTTTCCTTGGAAATTACCGAGCTGGCTCCTGATGGCGGCGCGTCGGGGAGAACCCTCCTGCAACCATTCAATACCAATTTTCGCCCATGCATCGACTCCTCGTGAATCCATCCAAGGGATGAACCGGGGCAGGACCCGGGGATGAGTCAGGGACAACCCCCGGGGCCCGCCCGCAGCGGGCATCAGGAAGCGGCAATCCGTTCCAGGATCAGTTCCATGTTCGGGCGGCTTCCGGCGGGGGCAATGACCGCCGCGCCCTCCAACAGCGGGCGGGCCCGCTCGAAGCGCTCGGGGGTGTCGGTGAGCATCGTGGCCAGCGGCTGGCCGCGGCGCACCATGTCCCCGGGTTTGGCGTGCAGGCGCACACCCGCCCCTGCCTGCACAGGGTCCTCGCGGCGGGCGCGCCCGGCACCCAGTCGCCAGGCGGCGACCCCCACGTCCATCGCGTCGAGGGAGGTGAGCACGCCGTCGGCCTGCGCGTAGACGACGTCCGATTCCTTGGCCACCGGCAGCGGGGCGTCGTTGTCGCCGCCCTGTGCGGCGATCATGGCACGCCACTTGTCCATGGCCCGGCCGTCCTTCAGGGCGGCCGCCACGTCGGCGTCGCGGATTCCGGCACCGGCGAGCATCTCGGTGGCCAGCGCGACCGTCAATTCCACGACGTCGGCAGGCCCGCCCCCGGCGAGCACCTCGATAGATTCCTCAACCTCGATGGCGTTGCCGGCGGTCAGCCCCAGCGGGGTGTCCATGTTGGTCAGCAGCGCCACGGTGTGCACGCCGGCGTCGGTGCCCAGGTTCACCATGGTGCGGGCAAGTTCCCGGGCGTCTACCAGGGACTTCATGAAGGCGCCGGAGCCGACCTTCACGTCGAGCACCAGGGCCCCGGTGCCCTCGGCGATCTTCTTGCTCATGATGGAGGAGGCGATCAGCGGGATGGACTCCACGGTGCCGGTGACGTCGCGCAGCGCGTAGAGCTTCTTGTCCGCCGGGGCCAGGCCCGCGCCGGCGGCGCAGATGACCGCGCCGACCTCGTTGAGCTGGCGCATCATGGCCTCGTTGGTCAGCTCCGCGCGCCAGCCGGCGATGGATTCGAGCTTGTCCAGGGTGCCGCCGGTGTGCCCGAGCCCGCGGCCGGAGAGCTGCGGGACGGCCACGCCGAAGACCGCGACCAGCGGGGCCAGCGGCAGGGTGATCTTGTCCCCCACGCCGCCGGTGGAGTGTTTGTCGGTCGTCCGCTTCACGGAGCCGTCGGCGTTGCGCAGCATGGAGAAGTCCATGCGCTCCCCGGAGTCGATCATCGCGGCGGTCCAGCGGGAGATCTCCGCGCGGTCCATGCCGTTGAGCAGGATCGCCATGTTCAGCGCGGCCATCTGCTCCTCGGCGATGACGCCACGGGTGTAGGCGTCGATGGTCCAGTCGATCTGCTCGGCACTGAGCGTGCCGCGGTCGCGCTTGATGCGGATGATGTCGACCGCGTCAAAGTTCTCCGTGCTCATGAATGCTCCCTTGGGTGAAGAGTTTGCCCCGCCCGCCTCGCATGAGGTGGACGGGGCAAATGGTTTACAGGTTGTGCGGCCCGAAAGCGTCGGGCAGCACCTGGTCCATGGTCTGGATCCCGCGCGGGGTCATCAGTTCCAGGTTGTCCCCGCGGTGCTCGGACAGCAGCTGCCGGCAGCGGCCGCACGGCATCAGCGGCCCGCCGGACGCGTCGACGCAGTAGAAGGCCCGCAGCTTGCCGCCACCGGTGGCGAAGAGCTCGCCAATCATGGAGCATTCGGCGCACAGGGTGACCCCGTAGGCCGCGTTCTCTACGTTGCAGCCGGAGACGATCCGCCCGTCCTCGGTCAGCGCCGCGGCGCCGACCTTGAACTTCGAGTACGGCGCGTAGGCCCGTTCCATGGCCGCGACCGCAGCCACCCGGAGAGTTTCCCAGGTGGCCGGGTCGATGGTTGTCGGTTCCATGGGCCCGTTATTCCTTCACATACGGTTCGCCGACGGCCGCTGGCGCCTTGGACTTGCCGACCAGTCCGGCGACCGCGAAGATCGTCACCGCATACGGCAGCATCTGCATGAACTGGCTAGGCACCGGGGTGCCGAGGATCGTCAGCACGAAGGAGAGGTTCAGCGAGAAACCGAAGAGCAGCGCCGCGAAGAACGCGCCGATCGGGTTCCAGCGGCCGAAGATCAGCGCGGCCAAGGCGATGAAGCCCTGTCCGGCCGTCATTTCCTTGTTGAAGCTCGAGGAGGTGACCAGCGTGAAGAACGCGCCGCCGACGCCGGCGACGACGCCCGCGAGCACCACGTTCCAGAAGCGCAGCGAGTTGACCTTGATGCCCACGGTGTCCGCGGCCTTCGGGTGCTCGCCGACGGCGCGCACCCGAAGGCCCCAGCGTGTCTTGAACAGCCCGAACCAGACGACGAACACGGCAAGGTACATGCCGTAGCCCAGGATCGTCTGGTTGAAGAAGATCGGGCCGAAGATCGGGATGTCGGCCAGCAGCGGGATGCGGATCACCGAGAACGCCGGGGGCTCGTTGTACTTCTCCGGGTCGGTGACCATCACGGTGGAGAACAGGAAGCTGGTCAGGCCCGCAACCAGCACGTTGAGCACCACGCCGACGATGACCTGGTTGACCCGGTACTTGATGGCGAAGACGGCCAGCACCATGGACACCAGCACCGAGCCGACGACCGCCGCGAGCACGCCGGCGAACAGCGAGCCGGTCATCGAGCCGACGATGGCGGCGCAGAAGGCGCCGGCCAGCAGCTGGCCCTCGATGGCGATGTTCACGACACCGGCCCGCTCGCACAGCACGCCGGAGAGCGAGCCGAAGATCAGCGGTGTGGCAAGCGTGAAGGATCCGGCGATCAGGCCGGAGAGGTACACGTTGGGGGTGTCGGCGCTTCCGATCGCCCAGACCAGGAAGGAGATGACAAAGGCGGCCGCGAAGACCGGCATCATCCAGCGTGCGGGCTTGCGCCCGGCACGCACCAGGACAAACGCGTAGGCGGCGATGCCGAGCATCACCACGGCGCCGGCCCAGCCCACGAACGTGGTGCCGAGCACCATGTCGGGGACGGAGATCTTCTGCGAGCCGTCAGTGATGCGGAAGCGGGCGTCGGCGTTCGGGCTGCCGATGGCGAACCCGAGCAGGGACAGCAGGCCCAGCACCATGTAGGTGGCCGGGGCGGCCCAGGAACGGATCACCGCGGTCTGTGCCGCGGCGGCCTCGGGCGCCTTGGCGATGGTTGCGTGGCTCATGCTGCACCTCCGGTGGCTGCCTTGGCGGCCGACTTCTTGTTCTTGGGTTTGGACGTGCCGATCCGGAAGATCGAACGCACCAGCGGCGGGGCCGCGATGAACAGCACGATGAAGGACTGGACCACCAGCACGATGTCGATCGGGATGCCGGTGTTGGCCTGCATGCCGACGCCGCCGGCGCGCAGGGCGCCGAAGAGCAGCCCGGCGAAGAGCGTGCCGATCGGGTTGGAGCGGCCCAGCAGTGCCACGGTGATCGCGTCGAAGCCGAAGCTTGCCGCGATGCCGCCGGAGAGCGAACGCTCGGTGCCCAGGATCTGGGCGGTGCCTGCCAGGCCGGCAAGGCCGCCGGCGATCAGCATGGACAGCAGGTAGGCGCGGCCCACGTTGATGCCCGCGGTCTTCGCGGCGACCGGGTTGGCGCCCACGGCGCGCATCTCGAAGCCCGTGGTGGAGCGGTTCAGCAGCCACCAAGTGAAGGCCACTGCGGCCAGCGCCACCAGGAAGCCGTAGTGCAGGCGGAAGTCCGCGCCGAACATCAGCGGGTACGCGGCGGATTCGGCCACCGGGTCGCTGAGCGGGTTGTTGGAACCCTCGCGCTGGAACGCCGGGGTGGAGAGCAGGTACAGCAGCAGGTACACGGCGATGTAGTTGAGCATGATCGTCACGATCACCTCGTGCGCGCCGCGGCGTGCCTTGAGGAAACCGGCGATGCCGCCCCAGAGTGCGCCGCCGACGATGCCCGCGAGCACCGCGACCACCAGGTGGATGCCCACCGGCAGGTCAAGGGTGAAGCCGACCCAGCCGGCCAGCGTCGCGCCGAGGATGATCTGCCCCTGGGCGCCGATGTTGAACAGGCCGACGCGGAACGCCAGGGCCACGCCGAGGCCCGCCAGGACCAGCGGGGTGGCGATGGTGAGGGTCTCGGTCAGCGGGTAGATCGCGTCGGAGAAGCTCTCGGCCGAGGTGTTGATGATGCTGGACTGGAACAGCGCGATGTAGGCCTCGGAGACCGAGTCCCACACGGCGGTCAGCATGTCGCTGGGGCGGCTGAAGAAGTAGCTGGCCGTGGAGGTGACGCGCTCGTCGGTGAAGGCGATCAGGATCGCGCCGACCAGCAGCGAGAGCAGGATGGCCAGCACGGAGACCAGGCCGTTGCCTGTCATGATGCGCTTGAGCAGCGGCTCGCCGGGTTCGGTGTGGTGGTGCACCACGGGCGCCGGTGGCGGCGTCTCCAGGATGTCGGTGTGTTCTGCCGGTGGCAGGTCTGGAGTGGTGCTCATGCTCGTTCCTTGCCTTCAGTGGCGCTTTGGGATTCGGCTTCTTCGTTGCTTGCCCCGGCCATCATCAGGCCCAGGACGTCACGCGGGGTGTCCCCCGGGACGATGCCGACCAGCTTGCCCTTGTAAAGCACGGCAATCCTGTCGGCGAGCTCGACGACCTCGTCGAGCTCGGTGGAGACGATCAACACCGGGGTGCCCGAATCCCGCTCTGCGACGATGCGCCGGTGCAGGAATTCGATGGATCCGACGTCCACGCCGCGGGTCGGCTGGGAGGCGATGAACAGCTTCAGCGGGCGGGAAAGCTCGCGGGCCATGACGACCTTCTGCTGGTTGCCGCCCGAAAGCGTCCCGGCCTCGGCGTCCGGACCCTGGGTGCGCACGTCGAACTCGGTGATCTTCTTCAGCGCGTTCTTCAGCATCACCGCGGGCTTCATGTTCATTCCGCGGGCGTAGGGCGCCTTGTCGTACTGGTTCAGCACCAGGTTCTCGGCGACCGTGAAGGTGCCGATGACGCCGTCGGTGCTGCGGTCCTCGGGGACAAAGCCGACGCCGGAGTTGATGATCTGCTTGACGGTGCGTCCGACGAGTTCCTTGCCGCCGAGCTTGATGGAACCGCTCACGTGGTCCATCAGGCCCATGATGGACTCGGTCAGCTCGGTCTGGCCGTTGCCCTGGACGCCCGCCACGGCGAGGATCTCGCCCTGGGAGATGCCGAAGCTCACGGAGTCCAGCAGCAGCTGGCCGGAGGAGGCGAGCACCGAAAGGTCGGTGATCTTGAAGGTTTCCTCGCCGAGCTTCGGCGCGTCCTTGTCCAGGTTCAGCGAGACCGAACGGCCGACCATCAGGGCGGCGAGCTCGGAGGCCGAGGCGCCCGGATCGGCCTTGCCGACGACCTTGCCGCGGCGGATCACCGTGATGGTGTCGGAGATGGCCTTGACCTCGCGCAGCTTGTGCGAGATGAAGACGACGGCGGTGCCGGAGTTGCGCAGCTGCCGCATGATGTTCAGCAGTTCGTCGGTTTCCTGCGGGGTGAGCACCGCGGTGGGCTCGTCGAGGATCAGCACCTTGGCGTCGCGGACCAGTGCCTTGATGATCTCCACTCGCTGCTGCACGCCAACGGGCAGGTCCTCGATGACGGCATCGGGATCGACGCCGAACCCGTAGCGGTCGGAAATCTCGCGGATGCGGGCGCGGGTCTTCTCGAGGTCCAGGATGCCTGCCGGGCCGGTGTCCTCGTTACCCAGGGCGACGTTCTCGGCGACCGTGAAGACGGGTACGAGCATGAAGTGCTGGTGCACCATTCCGATCCCGGCGGCCATGGCATCGCCGGGGCCGTTGAACTTCACTGGCTTGTCGTCGATGAGGATCTGGCCCTCGGTGGCCTCGTAGAGGCCGAAAAGAACGTTCATGAGGGTCGATTTACCGGCCCCGTTTTCACCGAGCAGGGAATGGACCTGGCCGGACTCGACGATGACGTCGATGTGGTCGTTGGCAGTGAAGTTGCCGAATCTTTTGGTGATGCCCCGAAGCTCGAGTTTCACGTCTGCTACCCGTTTTCCTTCTCATCCGGCCCAACAAGGGCCGGGGGGTGTCGTCTTGAAGTGGGTCCCGCGCTCTCTACCCTAGTCAAAACGGGCCTGAGGCGGAATGCCGTTGATGGGCACAACCAAACGCGCCGTCCTGTACTTCTCCCGCAGGGGCGGGAAAAGGGCCGGAACGGCGCGTTTGGCTTGCTGCCTTGTTGCTGTGTTACTTGGTCTTCGGGCTGGAAAGCGATTCGACCTTCACGGTGCCCGAAATGATGTCGGCCTTCAGCTGGTCGAGCTCGCTCTTGAGCTCGGCCGGGACCTTGGAATCGAAATCGTGGAACGGGGCGAGGGAGACGCCGCCGTTTTCGAGGGTTCCAACGTACGGGGTGGAGTCGAACTTGCCGGCAACGTCGGAGGCGACAACGTCTTCGACGGACTTGCCCATTTCCTTGATGACCGAGGAGAGGACGAATTCGTTGCCCGAGGCCAGGGATTCGAAGCCGTCGGCGTCGACCCAGATGACCTTGACGTCCTTGCCGCTGGCCTTCAGGTCCTTGACGGCGTCCATGGTGCCCAGGCCGACCGGGCCTGCAACCGGCATGATCACGTCGGCGCCTTCGTTGGCGAAGGTCAGCGTGGTGTTCTTGCCGGCACCCTGGTTCTCGAAGTCACCGGTGAAGGTGCCGTTCTGCTTGGCAACGTCCCAGCCCAGAACCTCAACGTTCTTGGACTTCTTCTCGTTGTAGTAGGCAACGCCATCGGCGTAGCCGTCCATGAAGATGGAGACAGTCGGGATGTTCATGCCGCCGTAGGTGGCGACCTTGCCGGTCTCGGACATGCCTGCCGCGAGGTAGCCGGCCATGAAAGCGGCTTGGGCCGTGTCGTAGATGATCGGCTTGACGTTCTTGGCGTCAATGGCGTTGTCGTCAACGATCGCGAAGTGCTTCTCCGGGTTCGCTGCGGCAACCTTCTTGGTCTCGTCCGAGAGCAGGAAGCCGACGGTGACGGTGATGTCACAGCCGCCCTTGACCATCGAGTTCAGGTTCGGGGCGAAGTCGGTTGCTGCCTTCGACTCGGCCTTCTTCACCTGGATGCCCAGATCGGCTTTCGCCTGCATCAGGCCCTCGTAGGAGGACTGGTTGAAGGAACGGTCGTCGAATCCACCGGAGTCGGAAACGATGCAACCGGTGAAGTCGGTTGCCGCGGCCGAGCCGCCGGCGCTCGGTGCTGCCGAACCTGAGGGGGCAGCCTCCGGAGCCGCGCCGCAGCCAGTCAAAACGAGTGCAGAAATGCCGAGAATGGCCGCGGCCACTCCGGACTTGCGCTTCATGTTGCGCATGTAGGTTCCCTCCATTGGGTTACGAGCTACGGGTGACGATCCGGGGACGCAAATATCTTGTGTTCCACACGAAATCGTGTCTGTTGCATTGCCGCTAGGCACCGGGTGGTGAATCGCATCCGTCCCGCAACCCGGAAACGGGGTTTCGGAAACGACGACTTCACGTCCACCTAGCCTAGCGCCCAAAGTGCCCCGTTCGAGCCCCCAAATGTTACAAGCGCATAACACTCTAAGCGCTTGACGTAGCTCCCTCCACCGCCCCGTTCAGCTGGGCGATGGCCCTCACCGCTGCCGCCGCCATGACCGTAACGCCGACCTCAATTGCCGATTCATCAGGGATGTAGTCGCCACGGTGCAGGTCGTAGGTTTCCCCTCCGGGGGTGCGTGTGCCCAGCCGCATCATGGATCCGGGGACCTTGTTTGTCATCCAGGCAAAATCTTCCCCGCCCATCGACTGCGGGGTCAGCACGATGGCTGCGGAACCGATCTCGGCGCGGGCCGAATCCTCGATGAGGTCGGTTTCGTCCTCGTTGTTGATCACCGGAGGCACGCCGCGGGTGTGTTCGAGCTTCACCTCGACGCCGTAGGGGGCTGCGACCTGGCGCACGACCTCGTCCAGCAGGTCGCCGGCACCCTCCCACGCCTCGCCGTCAAGGCAGCGCATGGTTCCGGCCAGGTAGCCGGTCGCCGGAATGGCGTTGGGTGCGCTTCCCGCGTGGATCTGCCCCCAGACCACCGAAACGGCGGAACGCACGTCGATGCGGCGGCCCAGCACGGCCGGTACGTTGATGGCGATCTGGCTCATCGCGAAGACCAGGTCCTCGGTCAGGTGCGGGCGCGAGGTGTGTCCGCCGCGGCCGGTGAGCTCGATCTTGATGGTGTCGCTGGCGCTGGTGATCGCGCCGATGCGCGTGCCGATCTTGCCCGCGTCGATGCGCGGTTCGCAGTGCAGCGCCAGGATGCGCGGCACCTCGTCGAGGACGCCCGCCGCGATGACGGAGAGTGCGCCGCCGGGCATCTTTTCCTCGGCCGGCTGGAAGATCACGCGGATGCGGCCGTTGAGCTTGCCCTCGTCGTCAAGGGACTTGAGCACCTTGGCGACGCCCAGCATGACCGTGGTGTGGATGTCGTGGCCGCAGGAGTGAGCCACGCCGTTGACGACCGAGGCGTACTCGAGCCCGGTTTCCTCGAGGATCGGCAGGGCATCGATGTCGGCGCGCAGGGCCAGCGCGATCGGGCCGGTTCCGACGTCGACGAAGGCACCGGTTTCCTCCAGCGCGACGGGATCCAGGCCGACGGCCCGCAGCTGGGCGAGGATGCGCTCGGTGGTCTTGTATTCCACGAACGAAAGTTCGGGGTTGGCGTGCAGTTCGCGGCGGAAGTCCACCAGCTCGCCAAGGAGCGGGGCCACCCAGGGCTTGACCGAGGGAATCTGCTGGTTTTGTTCAATACTCATGCGCACATGAACGACAATACTGGCTGGGGTCTGCAGCATCCCGCTTTGCGTGCAAATGTTGCAGTGTTGCGTGTTGGGGCGGGCGGTGCGCTGCCCCCACCCTTGCTAGCGCGGGCGTCCGGAAAACGGACCGGACCCCGGCATTGCCGAGGTCCGGTTCCCGCTGCGTTTGTGCTCCCGGGTCAGAGGACGTCCATGACGCCGTTCTTCTTCAGGGTGTCGACGGTGTTCTTCACGGACTGCGCGTGCTCCTTGGTCGTCACCAGCAGCGCGTCGGGGGTGTCAACGACTACCACGTCATGGATGCCGATGAGCGCGATCACGCGCTTGGAATCGGTGACCACCACGCCCGTGGCGTTGTCCGAATAGACGCGCTTGACGTCGCCGATCACCGTCACGCCGGTTTCTTCGCTGGCCGGGTTCAGGCGGCCGATCGCCGCGAAGTCCCCCACGTCGTCCCAGTCGAAGACGCCGGGGATGACAGCAACGTCGCCTGCCGCGGCGGCCGGCTCGGCAACCGCGTAGTCGATTGCGGTCTTGGGCAGGTTGGGCCAGATGCGGTCCATGGTCTCGTCGCGGGCCGGGGTTTCCCAGGCTGCCGCGATTTCCGTCAGGCCCGCATACAACTCCGGTTCGCTGCGCTCGAGGTGCTTGAGCATCAGCGACACCGGCGCCACGAACATGCCCGCGTTCCAGAGGTATCCCCCGTCGGCAAGGTACCGGCGCGCGGTGTCCCCGTCAGGCTTTTCGACGAACTCGACAACGTCGCGTGCGGTCGGCGCCCCGGAAATATCCAGTCGTTCACCGGCACGGATGTAACCAAAGGCCGTCGAGGGAAGCGTCGGACGGATGCCGATGGTGACGATCTTGCCCGTGGCGGCCGTGTGGATGGCCTCGAGCACCGCCTCCTGGAAGACCTCGACCGGGCGGATGACCTGGTCCGCGGCGAAGGAACCCATGATGGTTTCGGGGTTGCGCCGGTACAGGATCGCGGCGGCCAGGCCGATGGCTGCGGCCGAGTCCTTGGGTTCCGGCTCAAGGACAAGGTCGAGGTCGCTCACTTCGGGGAGCTGGGCGATCACCGCGGTGCGGTGGGCACGGCCGGTGACAACCATGATGTTCCCGCCAGCAAGCGGGATCAGCCGCTCGTAGGTGGCGCGGATCAGCGTGGATCCGGACCCGGTAAGGTCGTGGAGAAATTTGGGGGCTGCGGCACGCGATAGCGGCCACAGTCGTGTTCCGACTCCACCTGCCGGAATCACACCGTGGAATCGAGCCAAGAGTTCAGCGTTCATCCGACTAACGGTAGTTGATTAAGGCTGGGAATGCGCTGATAGGCCCGCCAGGAATACGACACTAAAACCTATTCTAATTCGCGCAATTCTCCGGGGTTTTGTCAATGTATCACCGTGATCGGTGAGCCTACTCACACAACAAAGGGAAACAATGGGCACGCCAGCCCTAGGTGGTCTAAGATCGGGCAAGGAACGCTCGCACTCCGGCGTCAATTTTTTGTGTGGAAGATACACATGCGCCATTGCGAGTCATGGAGGTTAATTCAGTGTCGAAGACTTCGTCAGGCACCCTCTACCGCGGCCGCGAAGGCATGTGGTCTTGGGTGGGGCATCGCATTACAGGTGTCGTTATTTTCTTATTCCTGCTGGTTCACGTGCTCGACACGTCTCTGGTCCGGGTTGCCCCGGACGCGTATGACGCTGTCATGGCCACGTATAAGAACCCGCTCATGGCCTTGGGTGAAACCGCCCTTGTCGCCGCCATCGTCTTCCACGCTTTCAACGGCTTGCGCCTGATCCTGGTGGACTTCTGGAAGCAGGGAACCAAGTACCAGCGCCAGATGCTCTGGGGCGTCTTGGCCCTGTGGGTCATCACCATGTTGGCATTCTCCATTCGCCACCTGTCCATCGCCTTTGGAGGTCACTAATCCATGTCGACACAAATCGCTGCCCCGCGCAGCCAGCGTCTTGACCCGAAGTACTCCCGCGCCAACAAGTCGCGCGGCAGCTTCGAAATGGTTGCCTGGCTCTTCATGCGCCTTTCCGGCGTGGCCCTCGTCGTCCTGATCTTCGGCCACCTCTTCACCAACCTCATGGTTGGCGATGGCATCAACGCCATCGACTTCGGCTTCGTCGCCGGCAAGTGGGCCGACCCGGTGTGGCAGTTCTGGGATCTTGCCATGCTCTGGCTTGCCATGCTCCACGGCACCAACGGCGTGCGCACCATCATCAACGACTACGCCGAGAAGCCTGCCACCCGCGTGTGGCTCAAGGGCATCCTCTACGTCGCCACCATCATCATTGTCGTTCTCGGCACCCTGGTGATCTTCACCTTCGATCCTTGCATCGCCGGTTCCGAAATCGCGGCTTGCAAGTAACCTTCGGCGCCCGTTCGCTGAAGTAAAGAATTCAAGAAAAGAGAGCATCAGGTATGCAGGTACATAAGTACGACGTCGTGATCGTCGGAGCTGGCGGCGCAGGCATGCGCGCGGCCATCGAATCCGGCCAGCGCGCACGTACGGCCGTTCTCACCAAGCTTTACCCAACTCGTTCGCACACCGGTGCGGCACAGGGTGGCATGTGTGCAGCACTGGCCAACGTAGAAGAAGACAACTGGGAATGGCACACCTTTGACACCATCAAGGGTGGCGACTACCTGGTGGACCAGGACGCTGCGGAGATCATGGCGAAGGAAGCCATTGACGCGGTGCTCGACCTGGAAAAGATGGGCCTGCCCTTCAACCGCACGCCCGAGGGCAAGATCGACCAGCGTCGCTTCGGTGGCCACACCCGCGACCACGGCAAGGCCGCCGTCCGCCGCGCCTGCTACGCAGCAGACCGCACCGGTCACATGATCCTGCAGACCCTCTACCAAAACTGCGTCAAGCACAACGTTGAGTTCTACAACGAGTACTACGTGCTGGACCTGCTGCTGGTTGAGGAAGATGCATTCCGCGAAGACGGAACCGCCTACAAGCAGAAGCGCGTTGCCGGCGTCGTGTCCTACGACCTGGCCACCGGCGAGCTTCACGTCTTCCAGGCCAAGTCCGTGATCTTCGCCTCCGGCGGAGCCGGCAAGGTCTTCAAGACCACCTCCAACGCCCACACCCTCACCGGTGACGGCATGGGCATTGCCTTCCGCAACGGCATCCCGCTGGAAGACATGGAGTTCTTCCAGTTCCACCCGACCGGCCTGGCCGGCCTGGGCATCCTCCTCACCGAGGGTGCACGTGGCGAAGGCGCCATCCTGCGCAACTCGGAAGGCGAACGCTTCATGGAGCGCTACGCACCGACCATCAAGGACTTGGCACCGCGTGACATCGTCGCCCGCGCCATGGCCAACGAGGTTCGCGAAGGCCGCGGTTGCGGTCCGAACAAGGACTACGTCCTCTTGGACCTGACCCACCTGGAGCCGGCCCACATCGAAGCCAAGCTTCCGGACATCACCGAGTTCGCCCGCACCTACCTGGGTGTCGAGCCGTTCACCGATCCGGTTCCGGTCTACCCGACGGCGCACTACGCCATGGGTGGCATCCCGACCAACGTCCAGACCGAGGTCCTCCAGGACAACGACACCGTCATCCCGGGTCTCTTCGCCGCCGGCGAAGTTGCCTGTGTTTCGGTCCACGGCTCCAACCGCCTCGGCACCAACTCGCTGCTGGACATCAACGTCTTCGGCAAGCGCGCAGGCATCTCGGCCGCCAAGTACGCACTGGGCGCCGAGTTCGTGGACCTTCCGGAAGACCCGGAGAAGTTCACCACCACGCAGATCGAATCCATGCTCTCCTCCACCGGAACCGAGCGCGTGGCCCCGATCCGCAAGCAGCTGCAGGACATCATGGACGCCAACGTCCAGGTGTTCCGTGACAAGAAGTCGCTCACCGAGGCCCTCGTGGTCATCGAAGAGCTGCGCGAACGCTACAAGAGCGTTTCGGTCCAGGACAAGGGCAAGCGCTTCAACCTCGACCTGCTCGAGGCCATTGAGCTTGGCTTCCTGCTGGACATGGCAGAGGTCATGACCGCTGCCGCGCTGTACCGCAAGGAATCCCGCGGCGGACACTACCGCGAGGACTACCCGGATCGCGACGACGAGAACTTCATGAAGCACTCCATGTGCTACAAGGATGAGGCTGCAGCCACCGAGGGCATTGAAGGTATCCGCATGGAAACCAAGCCCGTTGTCTTTACCCGTTACCAGCCGATGGAGCGTAAGTACTAATGAGCACGGAACTTCCGGAACCAGCATCGAAGATTGAGCTGAAGCCCGGTGTTGGCGGCGGCGGAGAAATTCCGCAGTTCAACATCACCTTGCGCGTTCGCCGGTACCTGCCGGAGACCACCGCAGACGCCTACTGGGAAGACTTCGAGCTGACCATGTACGGCACCGACCGCGTGCTGGATGCCCTGCACAAGGTCAAGTGGGAGCACGACGGATCACTCTCGTTCCGTCGTTCCTGCGCCCACGGCATTTGCGGCTCCGATGCCATGCGCATCAACGGCCGCAACCGCCTGGCCTGCAAGACCCTGCTCAAGGACCTGGACCACTCCAAGCCGATCACCGTTGAAGCCATCAAGGGCCTGCCCCTTGAAAAGGACCTCATCGTCGACATGGAACCGTTCTTCCAGTCCTACCGCGAGATCATGCCGTTCTTGGTCAACAAGGGCCACGAACCTTCGGCCGAGCGATACCAGTCCGCCGAGGAGCACGCGAAGTTCGAGGACACCACCAAGTGCATCCTCTGCGCCGCCTGCACCTCCTCCTGCCCGGTCTTCTGGACCGACGGCCAGTACTTCGGCCCGGCAGCAATCGTAAACGCACACCGCTTCATCTTCGACTCGCGCGATGATGCAGGCGACATGCGTTTGGAGATCCTGAACGACAAGGAAGGCGTGTGGCGCTGCCGCACCACCTTCAACTGCTCCGAAGCATGCCCGCGTGGCATCCAGGTGACCAAGGCAATCGCCGAGGTCAAGCAGGCAATCCTGTCGCGCTCCATCTAGTTTTCAACTAGGTTGGCGCCAGTGGTCCGGTTCCCTTCGGGGAGCCGGACCACTCTTCGTTTACCCGGGCTTGGCTACAGCTGTGGAACGCAGGCACCGGTGCCCAGCTTCGCCAACCCGGCGAGGTCGCCCGGGGCGAAGCTCGTCCGGTAGCTGGGGCCCTCGAACATGAGCTGGTTCGGGTCCTTGACGTGGTCGAGTCCCAGCACGTGCCCGAATTCGTGCATGATGACGGCCCGCACGTGCTCCGTTCCCTGCGGGTGGCCCATCATCGCGGCCACGTCGGGCCCGTCGAGATTGACTTGGCCGGCAGCGAAGACAAGCGGCGTGCCCTTCGCCGAAATGTACGAACTGCCACCCAGCCCGGCGACGTCCCCCGCCAGTGCCGGGATCTCGGCGGGCGAGGACCATGTCACCAGCACGGGCACCCAACGTTTGCCGTAGCGCTCGGGCTGGTACTGGGGTCGCTGGGCGGAAGGGGCCTCGGTGGTGGTGCCGTCGTAAACGAAGCGGAGGCCGCTGGCCGCGGACACGGCCTCGGCCGCCTCGTGGACGAGCCTTTCGGCGTTCGCCGGCGCCCCGTCCGGGCGGATGACGTAGTGGATCGGGCGGCAGGGATCGTAGGCCACGAATTTTTGCTTCTTGTCCGGCGACGGATGCAACTGGTATCCCGTGGAATCCTGCGCCGCGGGCGGGGTGCCCAGGGGCTTCGCGGCCGCCTCCACGCCCCGCGGCGGAACATCGGACCATGGCAGGTTCGACTGCAGCACCGGGATGACGTGGTCCTCCAGGACCACGGTGGATGAGTAGAGGGCCACCACGATCCCCGCTCCCACCATGAAATTGCGCCTCGCGCCCGGACGGAGCCATGCCCCGGCATTCCTGCGGCGCCGTGGCTTCTTGCCCGGGGCGGCTGGCACCGTGAAATCGGGATCCTGCCGCCGACGGGCCTCCTCGACGGCCCACTGCGGGACCCTGCCCGAGGCGGAACGCGGGACCGGAAACTGCCCGTAGGCGCGCTCGGACCCGGGTCCGTGGGCGCTTCCGTGGTTCGATTGATCGTTGGTCTGGTCTGGCATGCATCCCCCAAGGTGCAGACAGCCGGTCCCCCAAGGACCGGTTTTCCGCAGTCTATCCGAGTTCCGGGTGCTTGGGCAGTGGGATCCCGACGCTCGTGCGACCCCGGCTCCACGGGACCTGTGGCCCTGCCCGCACGGCAAACCGCACGCGGGGCGGTTCAGCGGCGACCGCCGGTACCTTGCCCCGGAGCCCTCCCCGGATCCGGCCTAGACCGCGGTTTTTGCGCGCTCGCGCTTGAGGTCCGCGGCCCGCACCCCGACCAGGGCCGCCGCTATCAGGTACACCTGGCTGAGCAGGTTGAACCAGACGAAGAGGCCAAGGATCACCGCGAAGGGCGCCAGCAGTACGTTGTTGGTCAGCGAGGCCAGGAGCATGGCAGAGAAAAAGCGCAACGTGGTGGCCCCGGCGCCCGCCAGCATCACGGCGGGCCAGAGGGCGCCCCGGATCATGACGACACGCGATGCGACACGCAGCAGGACCCAGGCCGTGGCGCAGTCCAGCGCGAACATCGCCACCACAAAGCCGATCTTGGTCAGTGCACCCGTCCAGAGGCTGCCGAGGTGAAGCAGGTCGGCCAGCGAATCGATCATGGACGAGCTGGCAATGGCCAGCACGCTGGAAGCCACCAGGGCCACGGCCAACACCATCAGCAACAGCGCATCGCGCAGCTTGGAGACCACGGGGTTGGACCTGTCCCGGTTCAACCCCAGGATGATGCGGATGCCCTCGCGGAGCCCGGCCAGCCAGCCCAGGGAAGTGAAGACCAGGGCGGCTAGCGAAATGACGAGGGTCAGCCCGAAGCCGCCCAGGCCCAGGAGGTCCTCGGGCTTTGCCAGCCCGCCGTTGCCGGTGTCGATCAGGCCCGGCGTGCTGGCGGCGACCATCTCGATGATGCCGTCGCGCAAGACCGGGTTGTCGCTTGCCACCATGCCGAGCACGGCAAATCCCGCAACCAGCATCGCGGCGATCGAGAAGAACATGCGGTAGGCTCCCCCGGCGGCCAGCAACGGGCCTCGGCGGCGCGCATACAGGTTCCAGACGCGCATCGGGTAGAGCGAGTTGGTCCAGGCCGTGAGCAGCTTGAAGAATGCCGCAATGCTCTGGAACAGCGTTCCGTTGGCGCGCGCGGCGTAAAGTTCCTGGGTCTTGAGCCGGGTGAAGGACGCCAGCGCGCGCGGATCCAGCGGGCTGGGCGGCGGGACCGGCGGGGCTCCGACATAGCGCCGGGCGGCAACGCCGGGGGCACGGGTGCCCTTTTCGGGGATCTCGGGATCGGCCTCCAACGGATCGGGCACGGGGTCCTGCATCCGGGGATCATCGGCATCGGGCGCCGTGATCATCCTCAGGATCTTTTCCCGGCTACTTTCCCACTCCGCCAAGTTCCAGCTCCTCCCGCAGCGACCACTGCCCGGCTTCGTCGATGCCGAAGAGGCCAATGGAGGAAACGGTGAAGCCCATCGATTCATCGCGGAGTTCCGCCTGCGCCGCATCCATGAGTGCGTCGTCGACCTCGTGCGCGATGGTCAGATGCGGGTGGTAGGCATGGGACAGGTCGTGTCCAAGCGGGCCCGCGAGCAGGGATTCGTGAAGGGCCGTGCAGGCCTCGGTCCCCTCGCGAACGTTCAGGAACACGACGGGGGCCACGGGCCGGAAGGTACCGGTGCCCTGCAGGCACACCCGGAAGGGCGCGGCCAGGGCGGCGGTTGCCCGCACATGCGCGGCGGCGGCGTCCCAGTCCGTCGTTGAACCCGAGACCAGGGTGATGTGCGGTTCCACCAGGGAGGCGGCATCGCCCCCGTAGGCGCGCCGCCAGGCACGCAGGGATTCGCGAAGCGGGGAAGGAATTTCGATCACGACACCCAGCGCCGTGGATTCCACGCCGCCTGTGTCCGTCCCCTCCCCCGCTCCGCAGGCCATGCTAGGAGATCCCGCCCACGGGCCGCATGAAGCCAACGCGGTCGTACACGTCGGCCAGCGTCTTGGAGGCGACCTCGCGGGCCTTGAGCGCGCCCTTGGCCAGGATCGAGTCCAGTTCCGCCGGGTCCTCGAGCAGCTCGAGGGTCCGTGCCCGCACCGGGGCCAGGGCCTCGACCACGGCATCGGCGACGGCGACCTTCAGGTGGCCGTACATCTTGCCGTCGAACTCGCTGACCAGCGTCGGGATCGGGGTCCCGGTGACGCTGGAGAGGATTTCCAGCAGGTTGGTGACGCCGGGCTTGTTGGCGCGGTCGTGCGCGATCACGGTGTCCGCGTCCGTCACCGCCGACTTGATGCGCTTGGCGACGGTCTTGGCGTCGTCCAGCACGTTGATCAGGCCGTTGGGGCTGGAGGCCGACTTCGACATCTTGGAGGTCGGGTTCTGCAGGTCGTAAATGCGTGCACCCTCCTTCTTGATCATGGCCTCCGGCACCACGAACGTCTCGCCGAAGCGGTGGTTGAAGCGGGTGGCCAGGTCGCGGGCAAGCTCCACGTGCTGGCGCTGGTCGTCGCCCACCGGGACGCCCTGCGGCTGGTACAGCAGGATGTCGGCGGCCATCAGGACCGGGTAGGTGAACAGGCCCACCGAGGATGCCTCGGCACCGCCCTTGGAGCTCTTGTCCTTGAACTGGGTCATCCGGCTGGCCTCGCCGAACCCGGTGATGCAGTTCAGCACCCAGGCAAGCTGCGCGTGCTCGGGGACCTGGGACTGGACGAAGAGCGTCGACTTGTCCAGGTCGATGCCTCCGGCGATGTACTGGGCGGCGGTGACCCGGGTGCGGTTGCGCAGGTCTGCCGGATCCTGCGGCACGGTGATCGCGTGCATGTCCGGGATGAAGAAGAAGGAATCGTAGTCGTCCTGGGCCTGGACCCAGTTGACCAGGGCGCCGAGGTAGTTGCCAAGGTGCAGGGAATCGGCCGAGGGCTGCATGCCCGAAAGCACGCGGGGACGTGCGGTGGCGGCGAAGGTTTCGCTCATGAGTTGAAGGGTCCTTTAGAACTGGTAGTCGACGACCAGCGGTGCATGGTCGGAGAAGCGCACGTCGTAGCTGGATGCGCGGTCAACGACTGATTTGGTCGCGAGGGAGGCAAGTTCCGGGGTGGCCATGTGGTAATCGATGCGCCATCCGGTGTCGTTGACGAAGGCCTGCCCCCGCCACGACCACCAGGTGAAGGGGCCGTCGACCTCGCCGGCCAGTTCGCGTGCGACGTCCTTGTAGCCGATCTCCTCGCCGAAGAAGCGGTCGAAGTAGGCACGTTCCTCGGGCAGGAAGCCCGAACGCTTCACGTTGCCCTTCCAGTTCTTGATGTCCAGCGTCTTGTGGCCGACGTTCAGGTCGCCGACGACCAGCACATGGTCCTTCTCGGTCTTCAGCGCCGGAAGGTGGTCGATCATTCGGTCCAGGAAGCGGAACTTGTCCACCTGCTTGGGGGTGTCCACCTCGCCGGAGTGCACGTAGGCGCTGACGATCGTCAGGACCTTGCCGTCGGCGAGCTGGAAGTCGGCCTCGACCCAGCGGCCGGTGGTCTCGAAGTACTCGTCGCCGATGTGGTTGCGCGTGGCGATCGGCTCGGCGCGCGAAAGCACCGCGACGCCCGCGCGTCCCTTGTCCTGGGCCTCGGCATGCAGGATGTGCCAGCCGTCGCCGATGAGTTCGCGCAGGATCGCGTCCGGTGCACGGACTTCCTGGAGGCACAACACATCGAGGTCACGGGCTGCGATCCAGTCGGCCATGTTGCGCTTGTATGCTGCGCGGATGCCGTTGACGTTCACCGAGGCAACACGCAAGGCGCCGTCGGACTTGGTCAGGATCTCTTCTGCGGTAGGTATCACGCAATCCACCTTACAGATAGTTGGTGTGGGGTTGTCGGGGGCACGGCCGGGGTGTCGCCCCGGAACGGGTGTTAGTCGATGACCTCGCCGGTCATCGGCTCGCCGTTGTTGGCGGGCTTCATCATGTCGCGGGCATTGGCCGCGGTGATCTCGATGGTTTCAAGGGCACGGTCCACCATGCCGGCGGCTTCCTCGCCGGCCTGGCCACGGTAGTCGTTCACGACCTTGGTCTGGACCTGGATGATCTTGAAGGAGTGGTCAAGCTTCAGGTCGCGGTTGCGGGTGCCCTCGTCGATGACCACTGGGGCCGGCTGGGAACCGTTTCCGCGAGAGGCCGCGGCGGCCGTCGCCGCCTTGAGCTGCTCGGACATCTTCCTGGCACCGCGCTTGAGGCCGAAGACCAGGAATGCGGAAAGCAGAAGCCAGCCGAGGGAGATCACCACGACAAACCAGCCGATGACGTCGTTCTGGTTCGCTGCAAAGACAACCGCCACCAGAAAGACGGTGACCATGACGGCCAGGGAAAGGGTGGAGGCGTTGATGGTGATTTTCTTGCCCTGCGCTGGGGCCGAGCTGCTACCGAGGGGTTCCATGCTTCCATTCTCTCAAACCCGTAGCGACCGGATCTAATCCGAGTATGAATTACGCTTGTTAGCTTAATTGCTTCGACCCTAGATTGAACCCGATTACGTGTAGTTGGGGCCGGGGTGCGGGATGCCGCACCATGATCAATTTGGGGACAACGCATGAAACACTCGTCGGGTTTTTCAAACAATGTACGCAGCGATTATTCTCGCCCGAGGCAAGGGGTTGGGGCTCGTTCAGCCACCCACCCACATTCCCGACGATGGTGGGCGTTGGTGTGTTCGCTGGCGATGGTCGCGGTGACCCTCACCGCCCCGAGTTCGGTTGCGGCCGATCCCTGCGCGCCCGGGGCCAACAAGATTGTCTGCGAAAACAGCAAGCCCGGGACCGACCCCTCCGAATGGGACATCCAGGGTGCCGGTGACGCCAGCATCCAGGGGTTCGCCACGGACATCAGCGTCAACGTGGGCCAGAAGATCGATTTCAAGATCGACACCAACGCCGGCGCCTACACCATCGACATCTACCGCACGGGCTGGTACCAGGGTCTGGGCGCCCGCAAGGTGGCATCGGTGTCGCCGAGCGCGACGCTCCCCCAGACGCAACCTGCCTGCCGCAATGACGTGGCCACCGAACTGGTCGATTGCGGCAACTGGGGCGTCTCGGCAAGCTGGAACGTGCCTGCGGACGCCGTCTCCGGCGTGTACGTGGCCAAACTGTATCGGGCCGACAGGGACGATACGAGCCACATCACGTTCATCGTCCGCGACGATTCCAGCCATTCGGACATCCTGTTCCAGACCTCGGATCCCACGTGGCATGCGTACAACACGTATGGAGGATCGGACTTTTACCAGGGTGCAGCCAACGGCCGCGCATACAAGCTCAGCTACAACCGCCCCTTCAAGACCCGCGGCGGCATCGAGGCCCGTGATTTCTACTTCGGCAACGAGTACCCCCTGGTGCGCTTCATGGAGCGCAACGGCTACGACGTGAGCTACTTCAGCGGAGTCGATACCGACCGCCGAGGCAACCTGATGACCAACCACAAGGTGGCGTTGTCTGTCGGGCACGACGAGTACTGGTCGGGAAACCAATGGAAGAACTTTGAAAGGGCCCGCGATGCAGGCGTGAACCTGCAGTTCCTTTCCGGCAACGAGGCCTACTGGCGGACCCGCTACGAGGCTTCCACCACGGATGGAACCGCCTACCGCACCATGGTCAGCTACAAGGAAACCTGGGCCAACGCCAAGATCGATCCCAGCAGCGAATGGACCGGGACTACCCGTGATCCACGTTTCGCGCCCGTCAGCGCAGGTGCAGGGCTCCCCGAAAACTCGCTCACGGGAACGCTGTACATGGTCAACAACGGCGACTTGCCCGTGACCGTCAGCTCCCAAGAGGGAAAGAGCCGGCTGTGGCGCAACACCCCGCTGACCGGCTTGGCCAACGGCACCACTAGGGCACTGGCCCCACACACTGTGGGTTACGAGTCGGACGAGGCGCTGGACAACGGCTTCCGGCCGGCAGGCCAAATCTTCCTCTCCACCACGACGGGAGCGGTCCCCCAGTACCTGCAGGATTTCGGCAGCACCGTTGGCCCCGGCACCACGAACCACCACTTGAGTTTGTACAAGGCGGCAAGCGGGGCCCTGGTGTTTTCCGCAGGAACTATCCAGTGGACCTGGGGCCTAGACCAAACCCACGACGGCGACGGCGCCCCGGCCGACCCCATCATGCAGCAGGCCCAAGTGAACCTGTTCGCGGACATGGGAGCCCAGCCGGCAACGCTCATGAACGGGCTCGTCCCGGCCACCCAGTCTGCCGACACCACCGCCCCAAGCGTCAACATTTCGACCCCGCCACCGGCTGCACCGAAGAACGGCAAGAAGTACACCGTTACCGGAACCGCTGTCGATGCAGGCGGCGGAGTCGTGGCTGGCGTGGAATACTCCACCGATGCCGGCGCCCACTGGCGTCCGGCACAAGGCACCACAAGCTGGACCTTCAGCTACGTGCAACAGGGCATGGGTACCCAATCGCTCCTGGTGCGAGCCATCGATGACAGCGCAAACTACCCGTCCACCGCGACGGTTGTCCCGTTGAACGTCGCCGGGTCCTACAGCGTCTTCGGCGAAAACACGCCGGCCACGGCGGACTCGGGAGACGGGTCCTCCGTGGAATTGGGGCTCAGGTTCACCCCCTCGAGCAACGGATTCATTACCGGCGTTCGTTTCTACAAGAGCACTGCAAACACAGGAACCCATACCGGGTCCCTGTGGTCAAAGAACGGCCAGAAACTGGCAACCGTGACGTTCGCCGGCGAGACGGCAAGCGGCTGGCAGGAGGCAAAGTTCGGCACGCCGGTGGAGGTGGCTTCGGGCACCGAATACGTGGTTTCCTACTCGACGGCCAAGGGACACTACGCCGCGCAAGCCTACGCCTGGGCCTACTCGGGCATTGCCGCGGACCCGCTGCATGTCGCCGGCGGATTCGGTTCCGACCCGGCCGGCGTCTACGACACCAACGGGAACATGCCAACCAGCAGTTTTGAACAGGGTAACTACTACGTCGACGCGCTCTTTGAATCCCAAGACGCGTCGGCGCTCAACGCCTACGGCCAGACACCACTCAACACGGCAACCAGTGTTCCCCTGAACACTGCGATTTCCGCAACGCTGTCCAAGCCGGTGACGGCCTCCAGCGTCCAGATCACGCTCAAGACCCAGGCCGGCGTCTCGGTCGCCGGCACTACCAGCTACGTGGACAGCACCCGCAAGGCCACGTTCACCCCGGCTACGTCGCTGATGAACGACACAAGTTACACGGCAAAGATCGTCGCCACCGATGCGCTCGGCAACCCCGTCGCCTCGGGATCAACGTGGTCGTTCACCACCGTGAAACCCGATGCGGTGCCGGATGCTTGTCCATGCAGCCTGTACCAGGATTCGACATTGCCAACCATCGACCTGATTGACGATGCAACGGATCTGACCTTGGGAATGCGTTTTGCCGTCAAGACGGCCGGCACGGTCGATGGCGTCAAGTTCTACAAGGCGGCCGGCAACAACGGGTCACACACCGGGAAACTTTTCTCCTCGACCGGCGCGCTTCTGGCATCTGTCACGTTTGCCGGTGAAAGCGCCTCGGGATGGCAGTACGCAAAGTTCAGTTCGCCCGTGACCATCGCCGCAAACACCGAGTACACGGTTGCCTACACGACACCCGGTACCTACTCGACAACACCAGGCGGACTTGGCGATGGGCTGAGCGTGGGGCCCATCAACACCTACTTCAATTCGGGCTCCTATACGTATTCCCTGGGATTCCCGAACAACAACACCAGCAGCAGCTACCTGGTGGATATTTCATTCACTCCAAGTGCTGCCACGGCCATCACTCTCACTTCCCGTACGCCGGCATCCGGCGCGGCGGATGTGAGCGCGTCAACGACTGTCAGCGCATCGTTCAGCCAGCCATTGGCGTCCGGAACCACCTTCACCGTGAAGGATGGCGCAACGACCATTGCCGGCACCGTCAGCACTTCATCCGACGCAAAGACGCTGACGTTTACGCCGACGGCTGCGCTGCCGGCGGGAAAGACCCTCACGGTAGAGGTGAAGGGCATTCGTTCGGCACAGGGTGCGGCGTTGGCCGACCAGTCCTGGACGTTCAGCACTTTGCGACTGGACGGGGCCGCTTCAACGTTCCTCGGGAACGGCGTTCCCGCTTCCTTGGACCCGTCCGACAATGCTTCGGTTGAGCTTGGGTTGCGTTTGAAGACCACCAAGGACATCGATGTTTCGGCCATCCGCTTCTACAAGGGAAGCCTCAACACCGGCACGCATACGGGATCGCTCTGGAGTGAAACCGGCACGTTGCTGGGCACCGTCACCTTCACCAATGAAAGCGCCACCGGTTGGCAGACGGCTACCTTGGCCGCCCCGGTCCGCATCAATGCCAATACGACCTTCATCGTTTCGTACCTGGCACCAAATGGTGGCTACGGCTTCACCTCGGGTGATTTCGCCAATCCACGTACTGTCGGCCCGCTCAGCACGGTAGGCAGCAATGGCCTGTACGTCTACGGAGCAGGAAACGTGGTCCCCTCGAATACCTGGGGGAACACCAACTACTTCGTGGACTTGGTCTTCGGCGAAGTAACCACGGTTTCGCCGACGCCGACGCCAACACCTACGCCGACTCCAACCCCGACACCAACGCCCACTCCAACCCCGACTCCAACACCGACACCAACCCCGACTCCAACACCGACCCCGACTCCAACACCGACGAACCTCTTCGGTTCCACGCTTCCGCTGCTCGCGGATTCATTGGACGGCAGATCTGTTGAAGTTGGACTCCGGTTCAGCACCACGGTGCCGATCAAGGCCGTGGGTGTGAGGTTCTACAAGGCAAGCACCAACACGGGAACCCACAAGGGGACCATCTGGAACTCCTCCGGGAAAGCTGTGGGGACTGTGACATTCACCGGCGAAACGACCAGCGGGTGGCAAAGCGCAAACTTCGCGACTCCCTTGAATTTGGCGCCCGGGACCTACACGGTTTCCTACCTGGCACCCAAGGGGCACGTTTCCACCACAGCGTTGTACTTCCTCAGTTCGTTTACGGACGGGGTGGTCACCGCTTCCACGAGCAATGGCCGCTACAGGTACGGTTCGGGTGGCACCATGCCCACCTCGACGCGGCTGAACACCAACTACTTCGTGGACCTGATCTACACGAAATAGCTGGCGGCCGACAACGTAAGTCTCCGCACGCGGTTCAACGCCAACCGGCGTTGAACCGCCACTGAAGATTCATGAGTTCTAGCGGCCGTTGCGACACCCGAAGCTTGGGGTGTCGCAACGGCCGCTAGATTTTTGCCCCAAAGCGGCGCTGCATCAAGCCCGGTGCCCGCTTCTGCCGAGTCCGTGGCGGCCTTGACGCATTGCTCATCCTGGTGGGCGGGCGGCACAGTCCTGCTGGCCCTCGGTTTACGGACAGCCCGGAGCACACGGCCATGTTTCGAGACGGGGCATGGGCGACGCAGCATGCAAACCATTCACGAGCGCATATGAATCCGTAGCATCAGTCGCTGGCGGCTGTATCCCCCGTGGATCGTTTGGGCCGCGTGGCATCAATCCAAGCCTCCTGCCTCTTCAACGTCGGCAGGTAGGCGAGCGCGTCAGGACAGGTCGAATTTGCACCAGCGGTGGTCGTCCGCGGCTTCATAGGCGATTCGAGGCCATGGCGGCGCAGCATAGCGACTGGAACGGGTCAGCGCTGGACCGACGGCGACCACGCGTGTTCGATGAACAGTTGCGGGGATGCGCCGGCTTCGAGTTTCATGGAGAAGATGTCGGCATCACCCGGGTTGTCGGTGCGCGGCTGGCCAAAGAGCAAGGTCGAGGAATCCAACCACTCGAGCTGGTCGTCGAAGCCCGACTCCAGCGGGTAGATTTGCTCGGTTCCCTTGGCAATGTCCAGAACGGCGATGTCCCAGTGCGCAGGCTGCGAATCGGCCCGGCGTTTCTTGTAGGCGATCAGCTTGCCGTTGGGTGAAATGGACGGGCATTCTGCGTTTTCGCCCACGGCAACCATCGTCCGATCCGCCAGCGATCCACGCATGAGCCAGGTTTGTTTTCCGGAGGCCGCCGTCGCATAGAACGTGTTGCCGTCCTTTGCGAAGGTGACTCCCCAGACGTTTCGGTCTTCTGCCGTGAGTACCTGGTCGCCGATCTTGATCGTGAAGTCCTGCAGGTTTCCGTAGTCCTTGCCCCCGGGCGTCGCGATGGTGGTCCGGGTGGAGAAGCCGACTTGTTCGTAGGATTCCCCCGTGATGAATGCCGTCACGCCGACCATGCCGGTGGCCGAGACGCGGGTCCTGCTGGGTTCCCCGGGGAGGGTGCCGGCAGCAAGACGCTGGCCACCGATGCCGTAGGCGGCGGAGCCGTAGCTGGTGTCCATGCCGCGGGTCACGCTCAGGCAGGAAAGCATTCCTCCGGTTCGGTAGACCCGGTCGCAGGACAGCCCCGTGGTCGTCCGCTGCCCCCGCGGGCCGTCCAAAGGCACCCATGCCACCTTGCCGTAGTCCCCGGTGGCCCGGGTGTCCCTGAAGACCACCGCATCGACCAAGGGAATTTGCACTATCCCGGCGGGGATCTCCTGCGCCGCTGCGGCAGGTTCCTGGTTGCGTTGCGCGAACCCCGCAAACGCGGTCACGGCCAAGGCAACGGCCGCGAAAACCGCAGTCAGCACCAAGACTGCAAGGACAAGGGACTGCTTGCGTTTCGCCACGTTATTCTCCAACGACGAAGCTGCCGAAGACCGCCACGACCGTTGCGCCGGTTGCCGCGGTGCGAACCGTAGCAACGACGGTGTCTTTGCCGAAGCCGATGGTGATCTTCGCGGCTCCGTCGGCGGCGGTGCCGCGTGTGGCCAGCCAGCCCTGTTTGGCGGCCGCGGACTCGTAGAACGCCAAGACCTTTTCCGTGCTCATGGAGGTCCGGAAATTCGCCGCCGCCTGGACGTTGCGTTTCTGGGTGCCGACCGACGAGTCAACGATGTGCGCGCCCTCGGGGATCGGCAAGGCGCCCTTCGGGAATCCCGGAGTGAGCTTGCCCTTGGCCGTGCCTTCCTTGGGTGTCTTCCCCGAGATGACTGGAGCACGCTCGACGGATTTGGGCAGGGTGGTCACGCTTGCCTTCGGACTGGCGGGCACCTCGAGCCGTGGCTTTTCAATGGCCGAGGCCGAGGGGCCCACTGCCGAAGGCTTGTCCGTTTTGGTTGGCGCTGCTGCGGAGCCATCGACGGAAGTCGAGGACGCTGGCAACGCTCCCGGGTCAGGCGAAACGTCATCGGCAGGAGTCGATTCGCCGTCCGCTTGGCCTTGGCTCGCCGCGGCAACACCGCTGGCCGCCGATACCGGTGACGGCGAGCGCGCGGCGAGGTTGAAGGCAACGGCCGCACCCACCATGAAAACAATGACGCCAATAGCCCACAGCAACAGCTTTTTGTTCAGCACTTTTCCCCCAGATCAGCCGCAGATGTTCTGCCACGGCCCCCATGCCTGACGATCACTGGGTTCAGCGTACAACGTGGCCTTGGGGCAGGCCATGCTTTTGGGAAAGTGGGTGCCTACTCAGTGGGAATGCATCTCAGAAGCCGATTCAAACAGGCGTTGTGCGATTGCGTGAGGCCCGAGGCTCATTGGTCCGGGGACGATCCTGGCCCGGCGGTATGCAGGCAGCAGTCCGATCGCGAGTAGTGCCCCGGTGGTTCCCAGCATCATCCGGGACTGCGCGTCGGGCATCGGTTGCATTCGACGTCACGCCCTTTAGAGGACGCCGGTGTGCCGCCCTTGGCTTTGGCGCGGAGAAGCAGCACGATAAAGGGGTGTTAGCCACTACTTTCTTGCGTTCGCCCGGCAGGTCGACGTCTTGGGGAAGAATCCAGCTGGAGGACCTGACCCCGGCGCTGAGCTATGCCGGGCTCACATGGCTGTTGCATGCACTGGCCTTGGCCGGTTCCAACACCTGGGGGTTGCGTGACTACGCCCAGTGGTGGCCCGTGCCGTTGGCCATTGGGTGCCTAGCAATTTTCCTGCGGCGGCGGCACGTTCCACTCTTTGCGGCGATAATTGCGGTATCCGGCATAGCGCTGTTGTTGGTCGGGAGCATCGGAGGTTTCTTCCTGCTCTTTGAGGCGGTCTTCACCCTGGTGCTGCTGGCCGGTCCCCGGCTCTCGCGAATTGCCGAACACGGCGCATTGGTGCTGACAGGCCTGCTGGTGGTGGTCATGTACTTTGTCACGGGTTCCGCCGCCATCAGCGTGACGCTCGGCTTGGTGGTGGGCATGACCCTGCTGATGCCTGCGGAGTGGGCGGGCAACGTCCGCAAGTCCCGCGAGCTGGTGGCAAGCGAAGCGCAAACCGCCGCGGCTGTTGCCGAGGCCGCGGCCGCGCGCGCCAAGGTCCAGGCCGCCGAACACGACCTGGCGCTGGCGGCAGAACGCACCACGATGGCCCGCGAGGTCCACGACGCACTCTCGGCACGGCTCGCGGCCATCGCCCTGCAAAGCGGCGCGGCGCTGAACGCACCCCATGACAAGGTGCTCAATGCCCGTGCCATGTCGGAGATCAGGGTGCAGAGCGTGAAGGGTATCGAGGAGCTGAACACGATGATCCGGATGCTGCATCTCGGGACGCCGCTGGCCCCAACGGAGACACTGGCCGATGTGCCGGCGCTCATCGCGACATATACCGGAACCGGGCTGCGCGTGAAGTACCTCAACGAACTCGCCGATGCAGGATCGGGCTTGCCCGCCGTGCTGCAGGCCGCGCTTTACCGGGCCGTCAACGAATCGCTGACCAATTTCGCCAAACACGCACCCCAAGGAGAACTGGAGTTGCTCTTGGCGATGCACGGGCAGTCGGTGCAGTTCACTTCAGCCAATCCCCTAGGTAACCGCACCGGCAGCGAGGTAGAACCCGCCGCGCAGCCGACCACGGGCACCGGCTTGCGAGGCCTGCATGCGCGCAGTAGGGAACTGGGTGGGTCTTTCCAAGCGGGAGTCAAGGCAGGTCGTTTTGCACTGAACATGCTCCTGCCGCTGGGCAACCCCTGAAACCGAGCGAATCCTGGCGGCAAGTCACCGAGAGTCGTTTGTCCAAGGTGCTAGTGATGATCCGTGATTCACGGGTCATCAGAAAGCTGGACGGCGCTCCCAGGCTACAGGCGAAGCAAGTGGCCCACGTTTAGGACGTGGGCGTCAGACAACAGAGTGGCGGTCCTGTCCCGGAACGCTTACCAGCTGACCAAGCAGAATGGGTGGCGCTGCGGATCCAGATAGACCCTGTAGGTCTTGGAACCGGCCGCCATCGATGTTGCACCCAGCGCCAGGACCTCCGTTTCGGCCAGGTCCAGATCCTTGACCTTCACGTCGATGTGGGCTTGTTGCGGGTGCAGGTGGCCCGGCCATTCGGGTGCCACATACGGTTCTACACGCTGGAATGCAATCGCCGGGCGATCGGGCGCATCGCCGATACTCACCCAGTCGTCATCGTTTGTCACCCGGACCATGCCCAGCAGCTGTTCGTAAAAGCTGGCCAGCGCATCAGGATTTTCGCAGTCCATGACCAGTGCCTGCCAAGAGCCAATCATTTTCATGCGCCCCTTCGGTTCGGCGCGGGCACTCGGTTGAGCCCGTCCCCCACCCAGTATGCCCCGGCTCGCAAACCACTACTAGTGCCGCGGTGCATCGAAAGAATAACGACGCATCAGGGAGCAATGCAAGCGTGTTTCCTGCCGGCTGACCTGCACCGGACGGAACTATTCTCTGGAAACACAGGAGGATGGTCGCTGCTGTCGCCCGATCCACGCCTCTCCAGTTGCCAGCGTCGCCATCCCTTTCCAAGACCCGGTAGCGGGCGTGGCCGATAGCCCTGTGTTTGCACTTGGGATTTCCCGAGGATATAAACATGCAAACAAGAGATGCATCTTCATCGCGCAGACATCGGCATCCATGACCAGGGCCGGCCATTCGTGGATTGCTTCGCGACAGGGTGCCCTAGATACCGGCCGAGGTCTGAAATTGAACCAACGGTGGAAACCCGGTGCAGGTTTCCAAAATCGCCGGGTTCGACAGTATCGGCCGCACTCGGAATCTGTCCCCGGATGTTGGGCTGCAAGGGTTGAATGTCATCGGCGGTCAAAGACAGCAGTGGACCGAAGCCAGTGCCTCGTCAAGGCGCGTGGGTCGCGTAAGTTCGAACACGGTGTCTTCGCCGACACGAAACCAATTCAGGCGAAAACAGGTTCCGGGGTATGTCCATGTTTCGCATGCACTACCGCCACTCGGGTCGGGTCATGGCGAACGACCCGGTAGTCCGTGTTCGCCAACGCATATTCCAGGACCTGCTGGAGCCTAGGAAAACCCGCATTCGCTGCGGTAAACCCGCTGATGGAGCTTTTCAATTGCATCCCCAGCCGATTGAGTTGCAACCCATCGGCTCCCATTCCCTGGACGTCCTTGCCAAGCTCCCCCACAGTGAATTGCCTGCGAACCGCTTCCAGAAGAAATTCAGGAGACGGCGGCTTAATAGGATCAATATTTGTCGGTGTGGGAAACGCTGTCTTCTTGGTTATTGCTGGTTGGGTTACAACTGCAGATTTCGCAACGGCGCTAGTCTGTACAACGTCAAGGCCGAAGTGCTTTTTCAGAAATGCGCCCAATGTCTTGGAGCCGCATTTCTTGTAGTTCAGCTTTGGATGCTCATTTTTGAGCTTCGGTCCCAGTGCAGCGGTATTCACCTTGTTGGCGACGACAAGCTCCGGATGTTGCTTGAGAATCCCTCGGATTGAATCGCGCAATTCGGCAACGTCCGCAGCTGCCTTTGACTGCACAACCGGCTGAGTCTTCTTGGTCTTGATGGCAGGTGCGACATTGGCCGCTACATCGCAACTTGCCTTGGATACAGGCACATGTTGTGTCTGCGGCGCCACTGAAACGTCGGTAACCGCAATCTGGTGGTATTCGTCTGCGACCGATTTGAGCAATGCGTTGACGATTCCAGAGTTCGGGGTATTTGTGGATGCGACGATTACGTACTTGTTGAGGGCATGAAGCCGCCGAATGAGCGGGATAAACCCACCATCACCACTGACAATTACAAACACTTCAACCCATGGCGCTTCGTGGGCAACTGATAAGACATCAACGCACAATTCGATGTCTGCTGCGTTCTTGATGTTGTTGTCAAATGCGAACACTTGGACCGGCTCAATGCCGTGCTCAAGAATCTCTCGCTGGAAATCTGCCATGCTTGGCCGCCCCCAATGCGCATAGGCACGCACCAGTGCAGTTTTCGAGCCTGGTCCAGTTTGTCTCACGATGTGTTCAATCGCTATGACAAGTTCGCCCAGCTTCAGTTGGCTCTTTCCGCCAGGACAGGTCCCGACAAGGTTTTCCATATCAAGAAACACCGCGACGCTACGCTGCAATGGTGTGGCATCCCCCATGCCATTGACTCCTTCTTCACGCTTGGCATATGTCGGAACCACTTTCCCCAAGGTCCCACACGTGCGATTTGACGTTCGCTTCATCTTTGCAGAGAACCTCTGAAAAATCCCCCATCTTGATGAACATATTCTCTGTTCTCTCCGGCTCACATGAAGGCGTTACTTCGAGGCAAGATTCGTGGAGTGACAGCACTCTTCCACTGGTTCAGCCCTGGGAGTGCAAGGTGCAGGCCGGCCACCCATGAGCGGGAGTGCGGTAGGCAGCTTTGCTTGACGCGATCTTGGAAGTACTAACCACTGCTGCTACAGGTGCTGTCATCGAAGGCCAGGTTCTCCGTTAACAGGTACCTGCGCGAAACCGGGTATTCGACACCAAAGAAGCGCGAGGGCCGGCTGCCGAAGTTCTAGCCTGACGGTCCGAAATCCCTGAGTCCGTGCTGCGTTGCTACCCACAGCACCCAGCCATCGATGCTTGCTAGCAAGCAATAATCAGGTCTTTTCAATCCAAAATAATTGCCGGAAAATAAAATCAAAACGGCTCTTTACACACACATTTTTCTCTCCTAGACTCCAAATCAGATGCTGGCGGTTGGGGAACCGCAGGGGGGCTGCCAAGTAGCAGTAGGCATCGGATGGGGTCAAGTTCCTGGGGGCCACTTCATTCCTTCATAATTTCTCATCAAGATAATTTCGCTGGGGGGCGACAATTGTTGCACCTTCTTGATTCGCAGAAAATGGAGTAAGAAAATGAACACTTTGTTCGCAAACATCTACCTTGCACTTCAGACCGTCGGCAGCAAGCTGCGCCGCGAAGAGCAGGGGGCAACGGCCGTTGAGTACGGCATCATGGTGGCTGGCATCGCCGTCGTAATCATCGCGGCAGTCTTTGCCCTGGGTGGCAGGGTCGACACGCTGTTCGACGGCATCACCCTCGCCCCTCCGGCCCCATAAGGGGAATCTAGTGCTGTAGCCGGCAGCGGCATTTGGCCATTGGTGTTGGGTGGTTCGCTTTGATCGAAGCCACCCAACACCAATGCAGCACTTTTGGCATCGTTTCTCACTGGGGGAGTAGCATGCGCAGGCGCAAAGAAAACCAGCAAGGCTCAGCGGCGATCGAATTTGCCATTATATTGCCACTCTTATTGACATTATTGCTTGGAATAATTGAATTTGGATATCTCTTCAACCAGCAGATATCTCTAACCCAGGCCGCTCGTGAGGGCGCCCGCGAGTATGCACTACATCATGGCGAGACGGGCTTCAGTCTAAACGCTACGGTACAGAATGCGGCACCCGCGTTGGGGCCAGTCACGGCAACCGCATTGCCAGCGACAAGCTGCCCAGCCGGCACCACGGCAATCATTACGGTATCTCGGTCGTATTCTTCGCTCACCGGATGGTTTGATTTTCTCAGCACCACAAACCTGCAAGGCAAAGGGGCTATGCGATGTGGCGGGTGATCAAAAATTCCAGGCCACCCCTGCGTTCCAGTGAGCAAGGCGCGTCTAGCATCATCGTCGCCATCATGATGGTGGTTTTGCTTGGCTTTGCTGCCATTTCCATCGACGTTGGAAAGCTCTATTGGGAAAAGGCGCAACTTCAAAATGGCGCTGACGCTGGGGCACTAGCCCTCGCGTCGATTTGCGGTAAGAATGAAGCGGACCCCCAATGCACTGGGGTTTCCAGCATCGCACCGCAGCTGGCCAACAAGAATGCCAACGATGCCAGTTCTCTGGTTCCTGCGGTCCTACTGGATAAAGCAGGTAACAAAGTCACAGTCGAAACCGCCGCCGCCGAAACCGGGTCACCTGCTAATACGGTCTCCACCTGGTTTGCAAGGATCTTGGACCCAAAATTTTCCAGCGTCGAAGTCGGCGCCAGAGCAACCGCCGTCTGGGGGCCACCGGGCAAACTCAGTACCAAGTTTCCTTTGGCTTTTTCGCAGTGCGAAATTGACTCTTCGCCAACATTCGATGGCCAGCTTCAATTCTTGATGAGTCATGGCGTCGGCGACACGACAGCATCCGATGCTTGCCACAGCACCTCATCGGGACACGAGATTCCGGGCGGTTTCGGGTGGTTGACACAGGAGCCGGCAGCAAGTTGTTCCCTGGATACCTTTATTGGTGGTTGGGAATTAACGGATACCGGAAACAACTTCAAGGCTGGTTGCGAGGTTGTCTTGGCCGAGTGGAAAGCCGCCCTAAAAGCAGGAGAACAGGTAATCGTACTCTTGCCCGTATTCGACGATGTGAAGGGAACGGGGGCAGGCGGACAGTTCAAGATTCACGCCTACGCGGCCATAGATATCCGTGGTTGGCATTTCAAGAATGGTGACGATCTGTTGGATTTCCAGCTTCCCGAAGCGGCCAAGGTAATCAAGGATGGCGGCTACAAGAACTCTGACCTGGGGTTTGTGGGCAAGTTCATCAGGTACGTATTTGACGATGAAGATGCCGAATACGGAGGCGGTGGCAAGGACTACGGGGCAGGCATCATTCAGCTAGTCGACTAGAAACACTTCACTGCCACGATGGCTTGCCCATCGCCAAATCAATCCGAAAATAATGTCTGGGGGCATTTCATGAAAACACGGCTGCTGGGGGGCATTGCCGCACTTGTGCTGGCAATTGTCGGTGCCGTACTTCTATACACCTATGTCAGTGCGGCCGACGCGCGAGCGCAGGCTTCGTTGAATCCGGTTCAGGTACTTGTCGCAACAAAAAACGTACCGGCCGGGACACCCGTCAAGGAATTGGGGCAGTCCTTGACAACCAAACAGCTACCGGCCGCGGCCGTAGCCAGCGAAGCTGTCGCTTCACTCAAAGATCTGGATGGCAAGGTGTTGGCGCAGGACATGGTCTCTGGCGAACAGCTATTGTCTGCCAAACTGGTCACCACCGACTCACTGCTTACCCCCGGAACCATTGCCGTTCCGAAAGGCATGCAAGAAGTGACAGTCCTGCTCGAGCCGGCACGCGTCGTGGGATCCATGCTGAGGGCCGGAGACACCGTTGGCGTTTTCGGCAATTACACGGTCAAGGACAAGAACAATATGGATGCCGAAGAGGAAAAAGTTACGAAACTTCTCTACGACAAAGTACTAGTCACGGCCATTCAGGTGGCTGCCCAGGAACAGACTTCGACCAGCAAGGACGTGGCGGCGTTGCCGTCGGGTTCAGCCTACGTGACATTTGGTGTCGATTCACTGCAGGCAGCAAACATCATTCACAGCCAAGAATTCGGAAGCATTTGGCTGACCAAGCAGGGCGACGACACACCTGCCGGCAACAAGACTCCGATCACCATTAATGAGGTACTCAAATGAGCCGCTTTCTGGTACTTACCGATCTTCCGGACTTTGAAAAAGTCGCCCAGCTGGCGATTCATGGCTCGCTGCCGGGCAATCTGCAGCGAATACCAGCAGCCGCGGCCCAACTCGCTCCGGAGGAGCTGCTCACGCGAAGCCTTGGAGAACCAACAGACGTGTTGTTGCTTGGCCCCGACGTCAATAGAAGCACCGCTTTGGACCTGGCCACGGCCATGGACCTGTTGCACCCCGATATCTCGGTGGTGCTGACTGCGCCGGCAGACTCCGAACTGGTTATGGCCGCCATGCGCGCGGGCATCCGTGACATTGCCGATCCGGGTTCCGAACCAGGGCAACTGCGCGTTCTCCTAGAACGAAACTGCCTGACCACCGACAGCCGTCGCCGTCAATCCGGTGAGGGCAGGTCAGATCGCCAACGCGGACGCGTCATAGCCGTCATGTCGCCCAAAGGCGGAGTGGGAAAAACCACGGTCGCCACAAACCTAGCCGTCGGATTGTCCAGGTTTGCGCCCATGGGAGTGGTGATCCTGGATCTCGACCTGCAATTCGGGGACGTAGCCAGCGCCCTTAACTTGGAGCCCGAACACACGATCACCGATGCGGTCTTTGGTGCAGCTGCGCAAGATTCCATGGTCCTCAAGGCATACCTCAGCGTAGGAGCGTCCGGAGTCTATGCACTATGCGGACCCAAGAACCCGGCGGATGCCGACCTCATCACCGCGGAGCAGGTCGCCATCCTTGTAAGCCAACTGGCGGCCGAGTTTCAGTACGTCGTTTTGGATACGGCCCCTGGACTCGGTGAACATCTACTTGCTGCACTTGAAATGGCTACGGACGCAGTATGGGTCTGTGGCATGGATGTACCCAGCATTCGGGGTATGAATAACGGGCTTGCCGTCCTGCATGAGTTGCAGCTGGTTCCCGAGGGACGTCACGTGGTGTTGAACTTTGCCGACAAACGCAATGGCTTGACCGTTCAAGACATCGAGCTCTCCATCGGATTGCCCGTTGATGCCGTCATCCCGGTTTCTCGCTCGGTATCGCTGAGCACCAACAAGGGTGTTCCGCTGCTGTCCGAGAAAACCAGGGGGCCTGCATGGCGCAATCTGGACAAGTTTGCGCGACGATTCGATCCGGGTTCGAAGGACGCGCTGCGTAAGAGCATGCACCGTAGGGAAGTGCTCCAGTGAACCTCTCGGACCGGCTCAATGCCGTACGAAACGAAGTCAACCAGCCGGCAAGCCCCGTACTTCCTGCGTCGGAGGATGCATTCACTATCGATGACCTTCCAACGGCAGAAGCCGCGTGGGACGAAGCCGGATCTTTTATTGACCCGGTGGTCGAACCTGAATCAACCGATACCATCAAACCGAACAGCATGTCAGCTCGGATGAGTGGCTCTACTACTGTGCAGACCCAGCAACGCAACAACGTTGACGGTTTGGCGGCCCTGAAATCGCGTGCGGGGGAAGAGCTGTTCAAGCGCCTTGGATCGCGCATCACGGATCCGTCAATGACTGAAGAGGCTCTCCGCAAGATGGCCCGCGAAGAACTCAGCCAGGTCATTGACGCGGAAAACGTTCCGCTCTCCCCCGAAGAACGCCGTCGACTAATTCGGGACATCGGCGACGAAGTCCTGGGTATGGGCCCACTTCAGCGACTTTTGGATGACCCGGAAGTCACTGAAATCATGGTGAACCACTTCCAGCAGATCTATGTTGAACGCAAAGGTCAACTAGAATTGGTGGATGCCAGGTTCAGTTCCGAAGATCAACTGCGGCGAGTCATTGAGCGCATCGTTTCCCGGGTCGGACGTCGAATCGACGAATCCTCGCCGCTCGTTGATGCGCGGTTGGAGGACGGTAGCCGTGTCAATGCGATCATTCCGCCACTTGCGGTCAACGGGCCCAGCCTGACCATTCGAAAGTTCGGACAGGTCCCGTTGACGGTCCGCAATCTCATTGATCTGGGAACCCTCAGCACGGATATGGCGCACTTGCTCGATGCATGCGTCAAGGCCCGGCTGAACATCATTGTTTCCGGCGGCACCGGCACCGGAAAGACCACGCTGCTCAATGTGCTCTCCGGGTTCATTCCCGACAACGAACGCATTGTCACCATCGAGGATGCCGTGGAGCTCCAACTCCAGCAGGACCACGTGGTTCGTCTGGAAAGCCGTCCCGCGAACATCGAGGGGAAGGGCGCTGTGGCGATTCGCGACCTCGTCAGGAACTCCCTGCGCATGCGCCCGGACCGCATCGTCGTCGGCGAGGTCCGTGGCGGCGAGGCACTGGACATGCTCCAAGCGATGAATACCGGCCACGACGGTTCTGTCTCCACTGTCCACGCCAATTCGCCACGGGACGCCATAGCGCGATTGGAAACGCTTGTGCTCATGGCGGGTATGGAGCTGCCGCTTCGCGCCATTCGCGAGCAGGTGAGCTCGGCCGTTGACCTGATCGTGCAGCTCACACGGTTGCGTGATGGTACCCGACGGGTTACGCACATCACTGAGGTCCAGGGCATGGAGGGAGATGTCGTCACTCTCCAGGATGCATTTGTCTTCGACTACAGCGCCGGAGTCGATTCCAACGGAAGGTTCCTCGGGAAGCCTATCCCCACCGGGGTGCGTCCCCGGTTTATAGAACATTTCCACAACGTCGGTATAGCTGTTCCAGCGGGCATATTCGGGTCCATGCCTACCGGCGGAACCGACGCAGGCAGAGGGAGGCGGTAGCGGTGCAACAACTACTGGTCGTTGGCGGGATCGCCAGTGCTCTGGGCGCGCTATTGCTGGTTCTGTTGGTCGTGTTCCGGCCGGCAAGCGCCGACGTATCGTTGAAGCGCCGGCGGCAAGGCAACATGATCGACACCGAACGTTCACTGCTCACAAAGTTCAGCGGCGCAGCAGTGGGCGCTGTGGAGCGTGGTGTCGGGAACCAAGGCGGGCGACTTTTTAATAGGGCGGCGCTTCAAGGTGCCGGTCTGAAGATGGCGCCTGCCGAATTCTTGGTTCTGTTGTTTTCCGGTGCCGTAGTGGTAGGTTCGCTCGGTTTCGTGGCCACGGGCCCGTTGGGAGCCGTCCTGCTCGCTTTGTTGGTTCCGGTCATCGGCTGGGTCGTTTTGCGTTTGCGCACATCCAAACGACGCAGCTCCTTTCAAACACAGTTGCCCGACCTGCTGATGACATTGTCCGGGAGCCTGCGTGCAGGGCATTCCGTCATGAGGGCCTTCGACTCCGCGATACAGGAATTCGAAGCACCGATGTCCGAGGAACTCAGCCGGATCGTGAACGAGGCCCGTGTGGGACGGGACCCGGAATCGACCATGATGGAAATCGCCCAACGCATGGATTCGGAAGATTTTTTCTGGGTTGCCGAAGCCATCCTGATCAACCGCGAGGTTGGCGGTGATCTGGCCCAGGTCATGGACCAGGTCGGGGAGACTATTCGAGAACGGGCGCAGATCAAGGGCCAAGTCAGTGCACTGGCCGCTGAAGGGAAGATCTCCGCATACATTTTGGTTGCCTTGCCCATCGGCGTGACCCTGTTGCTCGCATTGGTCAATCCCACCTATATTGGCACACTTTTCACGCATCCTGTCGGTATTGTCCTGCTCATACTCGCCGCCATCATGCTGTGCACCGGGTCGTTCTGGATGAGCCGCACGATCCAAATCAAGTTCTAGGAAGGTGGACAACATGGGGATTGAAACGATCGGTTGGGCAGCCATAGCACTGGTGGTATTTCCTTTGACGTTCCTTACCTGGAGCTTTGTATCGGTGGACCGAAACCAGCTGGTGCTCATCAAGAAAAACCTAAATAGAACGCACTTGGCCCCCGGCGAAGAAGCACCGCGGCAATCCGAGTTCACTGCGTTGGCACGACATCTTGTATCCGGCACCTACGCTGCAAAGCTGGATCGTTTGTTGGCCATGGCAGGACGCCCCGCCAACTGGCCTCTGGATCGCGTGATCGTTTCCAAGCCGATAGCAGCATTGCTCTTGGGTGGGGCTGGATTCCTTCTGTTCCTGGTGAACTCGGTCCCACAGCTATTTATTTTGGCAACGATGATGCTTGTTCTCGGGTTCTTCCTGCCGGATCTGCTGGTGTACAACACGGGACTCAAACGCCAAGAGGCCATCCAGCTTGAACTGCCAAATATTCTGGACCAGTTGCTGATTTCCGTCGAGGCCGGTCTGGGCTTCGAGGCAGCGATGGCACGGGTTGCTTCCACCAGTCCCGGTCCCATGGCCCAGGAAATGAGCCGAACGCTTCAAGAGATGCAACTTGGCCGTTCCAGGGCAGATGCCTATGCGGCCTTAGCCGATCGTTCCACTGTGGCAGAGCTGAAATCTTTTGTACGCGCGGTGATCCAAGCGGACCGCTACGGAATCGGCATCGTCAGGGTGTTGAAGGTTCAGGCCTCGCAAATGCGTGTCAAGCGCCGTCAGCGGGCCGAAGAAAAGGCCATGAAACTGCCCGTAAAAGTCCTCTTTCCGCTCCTGACGTGCATCTTCCCGGTGCTGTTCATCGTCATTCTGGGCCCGGCCGTCATCAACATCCTGCAAAGCGGCCTCTTCAAATAACTGACAGCTATGCGGCTGGTCGTCCGGCTAACCGCGCTTGCGGTTGGCCGGACGATGCAATTCAAGGGCAAGCTCCAACATGGCCTCAGCGCTGCGCGACAAGCGGACACGATCGTTCCAAACCATGGAGATGGGTACGTTGCGCGTCGCAGGATGGATAGGCCGTACCGCGAGGGGCCGACCTTCGTAGGAGACGTCTGCGACCGGACGCTGAACCAGGATCGCGTAACCCATCCCGCGGGCCACCATCGAACGAGTCACTTCGAAGTCGGTTGTCCGGAAGCGGATCCAGGGACTCAGTCCCGCCGCTGAGAACATCATCTCCGTGTTTTCACGGCTTGGATTGACGTCCAGCAGGATCATGGGTTCATTCACGAGTTCGGCGAGCGCCACCTTGGCTTTTTCTGCCAGCGCATGATCCGCCGGCAAGACCACCGCGGGCACGGCATCGAGCAACCGCCTGCGCGTGAGCCCGGGCGGGACGGTCAGCTCATAGGCGATGGCCAGATCCAGCTCCCCGGAAAGCAGCATCTCGTGGATTTCCTGCTGAGTCCCGGCATAGAAGTCCAGCTCCACCGAGGGGTAGCGGAGCGCGTACTCGGCCATGAGCTCGGTCAGGAGCGTCGGCGCCAACGACGAATAGCAGCCGATGGCCACCTTGCCCCGCAGGACCGTTCCCGCTTCGGCAGCCATCTCCTGCAGGTCGTCGGCCGCATGCAGCAGCCCCCGGGCCTTGGCCATCACGTAGTCCCCCGACGGCGTCAGGCTCACCCCGTGGGCCTTGCGCCGGATCGTCAATTGCGAGTTGAAGACCCTCTCGAGTTCGTTGATCGCACCGGTGACAGCAGAGGGCGAGAGCATCAACGCCTCTGCCGCCGCGGCGATCGAGCCGTGTTCCGCGACAGCCACAAAACACTCAAGCTGCCGCAACGTGTACTTGGGCATCAATAACCTCTCTAAAACCGCGAATATTGCACTGTTATTCGCACTTTACCCATGGTTATGCCGCGGGTCACACTGGGTGTCAAGCAGCCGTCACTTTCCAGGAGATCGAACCCAGATGAGTCATTCAGCCGTTCCAGCCGCCACCTGTCCGTTCACCGGGGCAACCGCGCCCGCCGAAACCGCCGACGCCGTAAATGAATCCGTCGTGACGGCAGTAGATGCCGCAGCAGGAATGGAGGCCCCGGTCGCCGACTGGGTGACCATCCCGGATCTCTTCGCCGACCCGTTCCCGATCTACCGGCGGATGCGCGAGGAGTCCCCCGTGCATTGGGTCCCGGCAGTCAACCGCTACATGGTCACCTCCTACGCCGCCTGCCACGAGATCGAGCAGGACGAGGCGCGGTTCTCTGCTAACGAGCACAATTCGCTGATGAAGCGCTCCATGGGCCACTCCATGCTGCGCAAGGACAACCCCGAGCACCAGGTCGACCGCGACTCCTACGGCTCCACGCTGCGCCCGGGAACCATCAAGAAGCACTGGAACGCGATCTTCGAGGCCAACAACGAGAAGTACCTCGCCGAGCTCCTGGCCAAGGGTCCCGGCGCCGACTTCGTCTGGGACTACGCCGCCCCCTACACCGGGGAAAACCTCCGGCAGATCGTGGGCTTCCACAACGCCACCCAGCAGGACATGCAGCGCTGGAGCCAGACGTTGATCGACGGGACCGGCAACTACGCCGACGACCCGGAGATCTGGGCCAAGGCCAAGGCATCCTCCGACGAGGTCGACGCGGCCATCGACGAGATGCTGCCCCACCTGGCCAAGAACCCGGACGAGTCGCTGCTATCGGGTCTGGCGTCGATGCCGATCCCGCTCGAGGCGATCCGCGCCAACCTCAAGATGACCATCGGCGGCGGGCTCAACGAGCCGCGCGACGTGCTGGCCACCACCGTGTGGGCGCTGCTGAACAACACGGAGCAGCTGGCCGCGGTGAAGGCCGACCCGAAGCTGCACGCCGTCGCGTTCGAGGAATCGGTGCGCTGGGTCGCCCCGATCGGCATGTACCCGCGTGAAACCACCACCGATCTGGTCCTGGGCGGGGTCAGACTGCCCCAGGGCGCCCGGCTGGGCGTGGTGCTCGGCGCCGCCAACCGCGACCCGGAGGTCTTCGAGGACCCGGAAACCTTCAACATCTTCCGCTCCAAGAAGCCGCACCTCGGCTTCGGCGGCGGCGTGCACTTCTGCGCCGGAACCTGGATCGCACGGGCACAGGTCGCCCAGATCGCCATGCCGGCCGTGTTCGAGAAGCTCCCGAACCTTCGCCTCGATCCGTCGGCCGAGTCCGTCGACGCCGGCTGGGTCTTCCGCGGCATGACCAAGATGCCGGTGCTCTGGGGCTAAACGGCCCACGCTTAGCCTCCTCCCCTCGCTTTCCCGATTTTTCCCGAAGGATCCCCATGCCTACCATCACCTTTACCCAGCCCACCGGCGAAGCCACCGAAGTCACCGTCGAGGAGGGGACGTCACTGATGCGCGCCGCCGTCACCAACGGCATCGAGGGCATCGTCGGCGAATGCGGCGGCCAGGCCATGTGCGCCACCTGCCATGTGTTCGTCCGCCCCGAGTTCGCCGGCCGGCTCCCCGACGTCAGCGACGACGAGGACGAGATGCTCGACTGCACCACCGCCGAGCGCACCGACGCCTCGCGCCTGGGCTGCCAGATCAAGATGTCGGCCGAGCTCGGACACATCGTGGTCGATGTCCCCTCGGACCAGATCTAAGGCCATGGAGAACAATTCCAACGAGTCCGTCCTCATCATCGGGGCCGGGCAGGCCGGCATCCAGGTCGCCGATTCGCTGCGCGCCGAGGGGTTCACCGGGGCCGTCACGATCCTCAACGACGAGGCCCACTCCCCCTACCAGCGCCCGCCGCTGTCAAAGGACTACCTCGGGCCCGGATCAACGGCCGAGCCATTGCCCCTACGCGGGCCCGGCTTCTTCGCGGACAAGGACATCACGCTGCTGGCAGCAAGCGCGGTCTCGGTCGACACCGAGGCGCGCTCCGTGACGCTATCCGGCGGCATGTCACTGGGCTACACCCATCTGGTGCTTGCCACCGGCGCCGCCAACCGGGCGTTGCCCTGCCCGGGCGCGGACCTCGAGGGCGTGCACGCGCTGCGCACGCTCACCGACGCCAAGCGCCTGCAGGATTCGCTGTCCACCGCGCGGAAGGTCGTGGTGATCGGGGCCGGCTTCATCGGCCTGGAATTCGCAGCCGCGGCCCGGGCCCGCGGGCTGGAGGTCACGGTGCTGGAATTCGCCCCGCGCCCCATGGGTCGCGCGCTCTCGGCCACGGCCTCCGACTGGTTCACCACACGGCACCTCCGGGACGGGATCGACCTGCGCCTGAACGAAGGCGTGGCGGCAATCCACCGCGACGCACACGGACTGTCGGTGGAATCCACGACGGACACGCGCTACCCGGCCGACCTGGTGCTCTACGGCGTGGGCGTGAACCCGCGCACCGAACTGGCGCAGGCCGCGGGACTGGAAACGGAGAACGGGATCGTGGTCGATGCCGCGCTGCGGACCTCGGTCCCCGGGGTGTGGGCCGTCGGCGACTGCGCATCCTTCCCGCATCTGGACTCGGGTGCGCGGATGCGCCTCGAATCGGTGCAGAACGCCACTGACCAGGCCCGCCATGCGGCCCGCAGCATCCTGGGCGACGAATCGGCGTACGCCCGGACCCCGTGGTTCTGGAGCGCCCAGGGTGCCATCAGGCTGCAGATCGCCGGCGTTTCGGAGCCCGGCGACGAACCGGTGCTGCTCGGGGATCCCGAGTCCGGGAAGTTCTCCATCGCGCTGCTGCGCAACGGGGTGCTTGCCGCAGTGGAGTCCGTGAACTCGCCGGCGGACCACATCGCCGCGCGCAAGCTCGTGGGCCGCGGTCTGGCCATGACCCCGGAGGAAATCACCTCACCGGGATTCAGCATCAAGGCCCTGGCCAAGACCGTGGCTTCGGTTCCGGCGTGACCCACAATGTCTTAGCTCCGGCCCCAGGCTCCGTCCATGGCCTTGATGCAGTGTTCCAGCAGGGCCTCGGCCCTGGGCCCGAGCCTTGAAGAACGCGGCCAGATGGCCACCACGGCACTGGGGCTGTTGGGCGGTTCGAGTTCCCTGATGGCCACCGGCAGCCCGTCCAGGGTGTGTGGCGGGTTATTTGGCCGCGCATACAGCAACCCATAGCCCAGCCCGCGGCCCACCATGGCGTTGACCAGCACCACCTGCGGCAGCGAATAGGCGACATTGGGATGAAGCCCCTCATCGGCAAAGAGCCTGCGGGTATTTTCGGTGCTCGGGGTGGATTCGTAGTTGATCAACGGCTCCGACTCCAGCTCGGCCAACGAGATCGATTCCTTGGCGGCCAGCGGATGCCCGGGGTGCAGCACCACCTCGAGCCGCGTCTCGTAGATCACGCGCTTGGTGAATCCGGCGGGCAGCAGCAGGTCGTAGACCACGGCCAAATCCAGATCGCCATTTTCCAGAGCCGGGAGGAGATCGTCGTGGGTGCCGACCTGCACCTTCACCTCTATGCCCGGATGCAGGGTGCGAAAGCCCTCCAGCGTAGAGGGCACCACGTGGCTGGCAATGGACGCGAAGCACCCGATTGAGACCGGACCGCGCAGGGACCCATCCGAGCGGGGGAATGAATCCCCCAGCTCCTCGGCATCGGCCACGATGCGTGCGGCCTTGGCCGCGAAATATTGGCCAGCCGGGGTCATATGCACGCCGTGGGACTTGCGCCGCACGCAGAGCTGTTCCCCGGAGATCCTCTCGACCGCCGTGATCGCCTGGGAAAGCGCCGATTCCGAGATGTTCAGTTCCGCCGCCGCCGAGCCTAGGGTCGAATGCCGCGGGAGTTCGGCCAGCAGTTCAAGCTGGCGCAGGGAGAAACGAGCCATTCTTCAGTCCAATCAAACAAGTTATACACCTAATTGAAGTTTACTCAATCAATGTGGGCTGAAACACTGGTAGGTGATGCAGCGCATTGTCGCGGATCACATCCCCTGGTTCCGACACCGCACAGAGCCGCATTCTCCCGCCTTGAACAGCCCGCTCACCGAGGAGCACCCACACCATGAGTTCCACACGCACCCAAACGCCGGCCCAGCGTGCCAATTCGCGCCGCGTCGCCTTTGCCACCATCATCGGCACCACCATCGAGTGGTACGACTTCTTCATCTACGCCACCGCCGCGGGCTTGATTTTCGCCGAGCTGTTCTTCAAGCCGGCCGGCGCCCAGATTGGCCTGCTGCTGTCGTTCGCCTCGGTGGGTATTTCGTTCCTCTTCCGCCCGTTGGGTGCATTCCTGGCCGGACACTACGGAGACAAGCTCGGCCGCCGCGCCATGCTGGTGATCACCCTGATCCTGATGGGCGCGGCCACTACCCTCATCGGCGTGCTTCCGACCTACGCCACCGCCGGGGCCTTGGCTCCGATCTTGCTGCTGAGCCTGCGCATCCTGCAGGGCATCTCCGCAGGCGGCGAATGGGGCGGTGCGGTCTTGATGGCGGTCGAACACGCCCCCAAGGACGGCCGCGGTCGCGCGGGAGCGTTCCCGCAGCTCGGTGTCCCGCTGGGCATGCTGCTGGCCTCGGGCGTCATGGCCCTGATGACAGGCGTCATCTCCCCCGGCGAACAGTTCCTGGCCTGGGGTTGGCGGGTTCCGTTCCTGTTGAGCATCGTGTTGATTGTTGTCGGCTTCATCGTGCGCCGCGCAGTGGACGAATCCCCGATCTTCGAGGAAATCGCCGCGAAGAAGAAGCAGACCAAGGTCCCGATCGTCGAGCTCTTCCGCAAGCACTGGCTGTTGGTCATCATCGCCGCCCTGGTATTTGCCGGAAACAACGCCGCCGGCTACATGACCACCGGCGGTTTCCTGCAGGCGTACACCACCAACCCCAACGGGCCCATCGGCTTCGAGCGGACCGACGTCCTGGTTGCCGTCTCCTTTGCAGCGACCATGTGGTTCCTCACGACCCTGCTCTCGGGCTATCTGGCCGACAAGATCGGGCGCAAGCGCACCTACCAGATCGGCTTCACGGCCCAGGCCTTGTGCGTCTTCCCGCTGTTCTGGCTCATCAATTCCGCTTCCCTGCCCATGCTGTACCTGGCCTTCGCGCTCTTCGCCGTCGGCCTGGGCCTGGCCTATGGCCCGCAGGCCGCCCTGTACTCCGAGTTGTTCCCGGCGTCCGTCCGCTTCTCCGGCGTATCCATTTCCTACGCGCTCGGTGCGATCATCGGCGGCGCGTTCGCCCCGATGATCGCCACCGCGTTGGTCCAGGCAACCGGCGGCACAACCGCGGTGTCGGTCTACCTGCTGGTCATGACGCTGATCTCCCTGACCGCCGTAACGCTGCTCAAGGACCGTTCGGGCATCGACCTGTCCATCGAAAACCAGGCCGAACAGGAAATCGGAGCCACCGTGTTCGACAAGCGCGAACTTCCGGCCGGGGTCGAATCGACGCTGATCAAACGATAGATCTCGGTACAGCGTCAAACGGCGGGACACCTTCGGTGGTGGCCCGCCGTTTTGCGTCTCCCGCCGTGGATCCCGTGCCTCTTCAAGGAGCGCCGCGCCGGGCGCGTCGGGATCTGCGCGCATGGACATCTTTGACGGCACCCCGGCCAGTCCCTGCGCGGGCGGCGGCTCCGCTGCCCGCTATTCCTGCTCGGTCGGGAAGGCAACGCCCTCGCCGATGACCCGCAGGTTCAGCTCCATGCCGGGGCGCGCCATCGCCGCGTTCCAGTGCCGGATGGTGATGGTTTCTCCGCCGCCGGGAAGGCCTTCCACGGGGGAAAGCCTGATGCGGACCGTGGTCTCGGGCCCGAAGAACACCGTGTCCACCACGGTGCCCCTGATGGGTCCGTCCGCTGTGATGCGGATCTGCTCTGGGCGCAGCATCAGGCGCACCTTCCCCTGGGTGGTTGCGTGGCGGACCGGGATCCAGCCCAGCGAACAGGTCGCCAGCGACCCCTGCAGCTGGGCATCCAGGATCACCGCATCGCCCAGGAATTCGGCGGTGTCTCGGTCCGCGGGCCTGGTGTACACGGAGAACGGGCTGCCCGTCTGCGCCAGCGTCCCGCCGCGCATGACGGCGACCTGGTCGGCGAAGGAGAGCGCCTCGCCCTGGTCGTGGGTCACCAGGATGGTGGTGACGGCGGCCTCGTGCAGCACGTCGGCCACGGCCTTGCGGGTCGCAACCCGCAACCCCGCGTCCAGCGCGGAGAACGGCTCGTCGAGCAGCATCAGTTTCGGCTTGCGCGCCAGTGCGCGTGCCAGGGCCACGCGCTGCTGCTGGCCACCGGAGATTTCGTGAGGGCGGCGGGCGCCCATGGATGCCTCGAGCGAGACCATGTCCAGCAGCTCGGCAACGCGCTTGGCGGTGGCGGCCCTGCCGCGGACACCCGACTCGCGGTCCAGGCCGAAGGCAATGTTCTGCGCCACGCTCAGGTGCGGGAAGAGCGCCCCGTCCTGGGCCACGTAGCCGATCTCGCGCTTGTGGGCCGGAACCCAGGCGTCACCACCGGCCACCGTCTGACCGTTGAGTTCGATGGACCCGGTGTCGGGGTTTTCGAATCCGGCGATGAGCCGCAGCAACGTGGTCTTGCCGGAGCCCGACGGCCCCACGATCGCGGTGGTGCCGCCCTCGGCGATCGCAAGGTTGACCCCCTTGAGCACCGGCTTGCTGCCGAAGCTCTTGACGAGGTTGGTGGTGCGCAGGAAGGTCACGGCCGGCATCAGCCCGGAGATCTTGTGTGTTTTTGGCAATGCGTCGGTCATTGTCCGGCAGCTTTCTTCGATTGCTGGAACAGCAGGTAGGTCATCGGCGCCGAGATCAGGATCATCAGCAGCGCGTAGGGGGCGGCGCCCGAGTAGTCGATTTCGCTGCTCTTAGCCCAGAACGCCGTGGCCAGGGTGCGGGTTCCGTTCGGTGCCAGCAGCAGGGTCGCCGTCAGCTCGTTCACGATCGCCAGAAACACCAGCGCGGCCCCGCCCGCGGCCGCCGGAGCCGTGAGCCGCAGCGTGACCCGGAAGAACGCCACCGAGGGTGAGCGTCCCAGCGAGCGGGCCGCCTCCTCGAGTTCGCGCGGCGCCTGCGCCAAGCCGGAACGCAGGTTCACCAAGGCCCGGGGCAGGAACAGCAGGACGTAGGCCGCCAGCAGGACGTAGGCGCTCTGGTAGATGCCCGGCACCATCCGGATGCTCACGGTGACGAAGGCCAGGCCGACCACGATGCCGGGCATCGAGCTGGTCACGTAGTTCGAGAGCTCAAGGAGCTTGCTGAACCAGCTGGGATGGCGCACGGCGAGGAATGCCATCGGGAAGGCCACCACGCAGGTCAGCAGCGCGCCGGCCAGGCCGTAACCCATGGTCTGGGCCAGGGCCGGGAAGAACCTCTCCGGATCCCAGATCTCGGCTCCCCCGGCGACGAGCCAGCGGACCACCGAGTACAGCGGCACGCCGACCGAAAGCACGAAGAGCCCCAGAAGCGCCAGCTGGGCCGGCAGTTCGTAGCGTCCCAGGCGAAGCCTGAAAGCCAGCCCCTGGGCACCGAAGCCGACCCTTGCGTAGCGGGCGTTGCCGCGCACCTTGGCCTCGGCCAGCAGAAGCAGCATGCACAGCAGGACCAGCACGCTGGCGAGCATGTTTCCGGCGGCGCCGTTGAACGTGGACTGGAACTGGACCATGATCGCTGTGGTGAACGTGTCGAAACGGATCATCGCAAAGGCCCCGTATTCGGAAAGCAGGTGCAGCGCAACCAGCAGCGAACCGCCGGCCATGGCAATGCGCAGCTGCGGCAGCACCACCCGGAAGAACACGGCCCAGGGCCCCAGGCCCAGCGAAGCGGCCGACTGCTCGATGGCCGGATCAAGCCTCCCGAGCGTCGCCGCCACCGGGATGTAGACCAGCGGGAAGTAGGAAAGTGTTGCGATGAGCGCGCCCGCCCCCAGCCCGGCGAGCGACGGAATCGTCGAGGCCCAGGCATAGCTGTTCACGAACGCGGGAATGGCCAGCGGGGCGGCCAACGCCAGCGCCCACCACCGGTAGCCGCGCAGGTTGGTGCGTTCCACCAGCCAGGCGCCACCCACGCCCAGGACCAGGCACAACGGCACGGTGACCAACACCAGCAGGATGGTGTTGAGCAGGAGTTCACCCACGCGCGGCCGGATGACAAGTTCCACCACAGTGTCCCACCCGGTGGAAGCCGTCATGTAGATGACATAGCCCAGCGGGATGAGCGAAAACAGGGCGATAAGGATCGCCAACAGGGAAAGGCTGGAAACGCCCAATGGCGGGCGGGGGCTTTTGCCCCCGCCCGCCATGCTCGGTTCCCGTTTGTTGTCGGGAGCCGTTCGAGTCTTACTCATATGAGTTACAGCAGTCCTGCCTTGGTCATCAGCTCGGTGACCTTGGCCGAGTTCAGCTTGGCCGGGTCAACGGTCGGAGCCTGGAGGTCCTTCAGCGGAACGAGCTTGTCGTTGGACGCGACGCCCGAACCGACGGCGTATTCAAACGAGGTGCCGTTCTTCAGGATTTCCTGGCCGGTCTTGCCGGTGACGAACGTCAGGAACTTCTGTGCAGCGTCCGCGTTCTTGGAGGAGGCAAGCACGCCGCCGCCGGAGACGGAAACGAATGCTCCCGGGTCCTGGTTCTTGAAGTAGAACGGCTGAACGTTCTTGGAGTTCTCGCCGGTCTTGGCCTGGTCACCGTAGTAGTAGTAGTGGTAGATCAATGCCGCATCGATTTCGCCGGCGTTGACGGCCTTCATCGCGGTGGAGTTGCCCTTGTAGGCGGTGAAGTTTTCCTTCATGCCCGCCAGCCACGCGGTGGTGGCTTCCTCGCCCTTGAGCTCGAGCAGGGCCGCGACGATGGCCTGGAAGTCGGCGCCGGTCGGCGAGGCTGCCCACTTGCCCTTCCACTCAGGCTTGGCCAGATCCAGCATGGACTTGGGAAGCTGGTCCTTGCTGATCTTGGCCGGGTCGTAGACGAACACTGTGGAGCGTGCGGCAATGCCGGTCCACTTGTTGGTCGACGGACGGAATTCGGCAGGAACCTGGTCGATGGTGGCCTTGTCGACATCGGCAAACAGTCCGGCATTCTCAACCTGCGCCATTGCGGGAGAATTTTCGGTCAGGAATACGTCGGCCGGTGAAGCCTTGCCTTCCTGGATGATCTGGTTGGACATCTCGGTGTCGGAACCGTGGCGCACGGTGACCTTGATTCCGGTTTCCTTGGTGAACGCGTCGACCCATTCCTGGGCGAGGCTCTCGTGCTGGGCGTTGTAAACGGTGATCTCGCCCGCTCCGGAAGCCGCTGGGGTCGGAGCACCGGTGGAGCACGCGGTCAGGCCCATCACGGCGGTGGCCGCCAGTGCGATGCCGGCCAGCATGTTTTTGCGAATCTTCATGGGGCAAAACCTTCTGTGGTGAGGAGAAAAGGGCGACAGTCACAAGCCAATCGATGTGAACCCGCTCGATTAGCTTAGGTACGTCTTACCTAAATATCCATCCAAGCTGCGCAAAAGCGTAAAATTTCAGCCCATTAGGTCATCCTTTAGTAACCCAAATACAAAAACTTTACGATGAATTGTATTTTGACAAGATTCGACCCGGAGAATTTCGCCTAGTCAAAGCGACCTTTTGTGACCATTTGCAGACCCGGGAACCCCCATCCTTCGGATAAGCCGGGCCATACGTGTCTCTCGTCACATCAAGGCCGAATGTTTCCACCAAAAGGCACTTGGCCGCCGCGAACCACTGGTTAAACACGTTGCCTCCGGAGCCATGGAAATGGCGCCGGAGGCAACGTGAGGTGATTCGGGGATCACCTCGGTAGTGCGTAGCCCTCAACGGGCGCGAAGCTTAGTGCGGGCGATACTCGCTGACCATCGGGCAGTCAAACGGATCACGCGCGGAGAGTCCGACCTTGTTCAGGTACGTAATGACCTGGGCGTAGGACTGGGTGACCGAGGTGACCGTGTACGGCACCTTGAGCTCCTGGCAGTAGTCGCGGACGATCTTGGCAACCGGAGCAAGGTTGGCGCGGGGCATCGAGGGGAAGAGGTGGTGCTCGACCTGGTAATTCAGGCCGCCGAATACATGCGACAGGATCCGGTTTCCGAAGTCGGAGCGAGCCATGACGTTACGGCTGGTGAGCACCTGGCGGGAGAAGAAGTCGATGCGCGATTCCTTGGGAATCATCGGCATGCCCTTGTGGTTGGGGGCAAAGGAGGCGCCCATGTAAACGCCAAAGACTGCCAGCTGAACACCCAGGAATGCGGCAGCAATGCCCGGCTCCAGGAAGATAAAGAGGATCGCCACGTAGACGGTGAGTCGGATCGCGATCGAAGTGATTTCCTTGCCGCGGCCCTTTACCTTGTCACCCGTGAACAGGTACATCATCGAACGGAAATGCAGGTTGACGCCTTCGAGCGTCAACAACGGGAAGAACAGGTAGCCCTGGCGCTCGGTGATCCACTTGAGGATCCCCTTTTGCCTCTGCGCGTCCTCGGTCTGGAATGAGATCGTGTCCCATTCAATGTCCGGGTCCTTGCCGATGGTGTTTGGCATGGCATGGTGCTTGCTGTGCTTGTTCATCCACCACTGGTAGCTGATGCCGACAACGACGTTGGCCAGGAATCGGCCGATCCTGTCATTGGCCGGACCCGAAGTCAGGATCTGGCGGTGCGAGGCCTCGTGGGTCAGGAACGCGAACTGGGTCAGCAAGATGCCGACCGCTGCGGCGATCAACAGCTGGAACCAGCTATCCCCCAAAAGGACGAAGCCCGTAACCGCGCCACCAAGCAGGACCAGCAAAACGATGGTCGTTCCGAGGTAATGTCCCTTGCGACGACCCAACAGACCCGCATCGCGCACACGAATTTTCAGGTGGCGGTAGTTGTTGGAGCCGGCGTTTCCACGCGTGCTGCGCTGCTCTGGAACCGAAGGGGAAAGTGTGGAACTCATACTGCTCAAGGTTCACTCCCGGGAGCGAGGAGGGCGACAAATCAGTCGAAAGAACTGAAAGTCTCGGTTCCTATAACTCTGAGCATACGGGCATCGCATGTGTAGCACCTGATCGTTGCACAATGAGACTACTTTCCCGAATTCTGCTTTCGGCATGGGTTCCGCGCAGTTCCGCATCAAAACAGGCTTTCACCACGGATTTCCGGCAATTTTTCCCAACGGCCACCGACACGACATATACGCCATATGGCATATTCAGGCCCGGAAATTGGTTTCGGACGTGCGTGGCTTCCGGGTTGCGGGAAGACGGAAAACAACCCGGCGCCCGCACCTGAACAAGCCTGCTATTTCTTGCCCGAACGCAGCACCTCCAGCCGCTGCCGGTATTCGGTTTCATCGATTTCACCGCGGGCATAGCGCTCACGAAGTACGCCTTCGGCACTCATGGGATCGCCCTGGATCCGGTGGCGCCAGTACATGCGGCGGCTGAAGAAGATGAAAAAGCCAATGAGCAGGATCCAGAAGATCGGGATCAGGATGAACCAGCCAGGTCCGTATCCCGGTCCCCATGGATGGGTCGGCATTGCGTCCAGGACGGGAAGGATCGTCGTTGTCATGATGGGTCGCTCCTCAAAGCGTGGATGGCGGATTTCGAGGCCCTTCGCCTCATGCATCCACTTTCGTCCTTGAGGGCTTCACCCCGCATCGGCCCGGTGGAGCCACCTCGGCTTGCCGCACGTACTCCATTTGGTGCAGCCGCCGATGGTGCCTGGATTAGTCCAGGCTCCGTCGGCGTGCCTGCGGGGCGGGCACGGCACCGGGCGTGATCAGTCCGCTTTCATAGGCGATGACCACAAGCCCGGTTCGGTCGCGGACGCCCATTTTCCCGATGATGCGCGAGACGTGGGTCTTGGCCGTCAGCGGGGTGATGAAGAGCTGTTCGGCGATCTCCGCGTTGCTCTTGCCAGTTCCGATGAGCATCAGCACTTCGCGTTCCCGTTCGGTCAGCGATTCCAGGGCCGCGGGCCGTTCGGGCGCCAGTGCCGGCTTGGTGGCAGCAACCTGTGCCAGCAGCTTCCGCGTCACCGAGGGCGACAGCAACGATTCTCCCGCCGCGACGATGCGCACCGCCGCGATAAGTTCCTCAGGTTCGGTGTCCTTGACCAGGAAGCCCGAGGCCCCGGCCCGGATGGATGCCAGGATGTAGTCGTCGAGCTCAAAGGTCGTGAGCATGATGATGCGCGTGTGCCCGAGGCTCTCGTCTGCCGCGATGGCCTCCGCCGCGGTGATCCCGTCGCCCTGCGGCATCCGGATGTCCATGAGCACGATGTCGGGTTTCAGGGCCCGGGCCTGGGCAACGGCCTGGACGCCGTTCGAGGCCTGCCCCAGCACGCGCATGTCCTCCTCTGCGTCCAGCAGCGCCGAAAATCCGGCTCTGATGAGGGACTGGTCATCGACGATGAGAATGCCGATCATGGTTTTCCCCGTTCCTTGGGTTCAGGTTGCTGCGGTGGCGCGGGAATCCACACGTTGATCTTGGTTCCAGGCCGCCCCGGGGATCCAGTTGGGGCACTGGCGGTTGTGATCTCCAGGGTGCCGCCCCGGGAAGCGACCCTCTCGCGCATGCCGCCGAGTCCGTTGCCCTCGTCGCTGGCGCCGATGCCGATCCCGTCGTCCTGGACGGTGACGCGTGCTCCTTGCTCGGTGAGGTCGACAAGCACACCCACCCGTCCGGCCTTGGCATGGCGCACCGCGTTCGTCAGGGACTCCTGGACCACCCGGTAGATGGTGTTCTCGATGCGCCCGTCGACCCAGACCGGCGGCGGAAGCCTCGGCGGCTGGAAGCCGATCTCAAGGTTCGCGCCACGCACCCGCTGAACCAGCTCGGCGAGCTGTTCAAGGCGCTGGCTGGGGACGCGCGGGGCATCCTGCCGCAGCACCGCAAGCACCTCGCGCACCTCGTCAAGGGCTTCCTTGGATCCTGCCTTGATGTTTTCCATGGCTTCCACGAGGGCCGTCGTGTCGCCGTCCTTTCGTGAGAGGTGCAGGGCGACGGAGGCCTGGACATTGATCATCGACAGCGAATGGGCCACCACGTCGTGGATGTCCCGGGCCAGGACTAGCCGCTCCTCGTCCCGGTGGTGTTTGGCGCGTTCCACGGCGGCGCGGCGGAACTCGATGCGGCGGTCCTTGGCCATGCGCGCAAGCTCGCCGACCAGCAGGACGACAATGAGCCAAATGATGACGAACCACGCCCTGGTCATGAACTCCTGCCGGGTCGCCAGCATGAAGAACAGCAACGCGATCCCGGCGCCGGTCCCCCAGGCCCACCAGCGTTTCCCCGCGGCGAGAGCCAGGACCAAGCCGACCGCCAGGGAGAACGGGAACGGCCCCCAGGGGAACCCGGCAAGCACATACAGCGCCGTCACTGCCCCGATGCCCGCCACCATGGGGCCGGGAGCCCTGCGGCGCAACAGCAGCAAACCGGGGCCGGCCAGCAACAGGGCGACCGCCTGCCACGTCGGGGCGGTCCCGAAACGGTGTGCCGCAAAGAATGTGCCGACCACCTGCACCGATGCCACAAACACACTCAACACGGCAAATGGCGGGCGGCGGCGGGCGGTCATGGTTCGAGAATACGCCCGAGCGCCCCGTGCCATCGTCGGGCACCGGGTGTAGGCCCGCCTACTCCCCCGGGAGTACACGGCGGCAAAAGCCCAGGCAACGCAAACGGGCGGCCACGGCCTCCGGGAATCCTTGGGCAAGGTTTTCCGGAAGCGTGACCGCCCGCGGGCGTGAAACGGGGTGTTACAGGCCGGCCGCGCGCTCGGCGGACTCGACCACGTTTGCCAGCAGCATGGCGCGGGTCATCGGGCCCACGCCGCCCGGGTTCGGGGAGATCCACGAGGCGACCTCGTAGGCCGCGGGCTCCACGTCGCCGGTGACAACGGCCTTGCCGTTTTCGTCGTTGACGCGCGAGACGCCAACGTCGAGCACGATGGCGCCCGGCTTCAGGTCCTTGGCCTTGATCATGTGCGCGGAACCGGCCGCGGCGATGACCACGTCGGCGGTGGCCAGCTCGGCGGCCAGGTCCTTGGTGCCGGTGTGAGCCAGGACCACGGTGGCGTTGATGTCGCGGCGGGTGAGCAGCAGGCCGATCGGGCGGCCGATGGTCACGCCGCGACCCACGACGAGCACGCGCTTGCCGTTGAGGTCGATGCCGTGGCGTTCCAGGAGCACGACGCAGCCCTTGGGGGTGCAGGGCAGCGGGGAGGTCATCGGGCGGTTCACGTTGGCGACCAGGCGGCCCAGGTTCATCGGGTGCAGGCCGTCGGCGTCCTTGGCCGGGTCCATGGCCTCGAGGATGACGTCCTGGTCGATGTGCTTGGGTAGCGGCAGCTGGACGATGTAGCCGGTGCATTCCGGGTTCTCGTTCAGTTCGCGGACCTTGGCCAGCAGGTCTTCCTGCGTGGTGTCCTCCGGCAGGTCGACGCGGATCGACTGGATGCCGACCTCGGCGCAGTCCTTGTGCTTGCCGCCGACGTACCAGGTCGATCCGGGGTCGGAGCCGACGAGGATGGTGCCGAGGCCGGGGGTGATGCCCTTGGTCTTCAGCACCGCGACGCGTTCGGTGAGTTCGGCTTTGATGGCCGCGGCGGTGGCCTTGCCGTCGAGGATCTGTGCGGTCATAAGGAGATGCTCCGTTTCAAAAAATGTTGCGTGTTCATGGGACGCGGCGCCGGCCCGGATCGCGGGCCGTGCACCGCATCCCATTCACCTTGATGCGGTCAATGCCCCGTGGAGGGCATCTGTCTTGGGGTTAGGCGTGCCACTCTTCGAGGCCCGGGTACAGCGGGAAGGCCGCGGTCAGGGTCTCGACGCGGGCCGCCAGGGCGGCCTTGTCCGCGTTCTGGCCGTCGCGCAGGGCGATGCCGATGATGTCGGCGACCTCGGTGAAGGCAGCGGCATCGAAGCCGCGGGTGGCCAGGGCCGGGGTGCCGATGCGCAGGCCGGAGGTGACCATCGGCGGGCGCGGGTCGAACGGCACGGAGTTGCGGTTCACCGTGATGCCGATTTCGTGCAGGAGGTCCTCGGCCTGCTGGCCGTCGAGCTCCGAGTTGCGCAGGTCCACGAGCACCAGGTGCACGTCGGTGCCGCCGGTCAGCACGGAGACACCCGCTGCGGTGACGTCCTCTGCGGTGAGGCGCTCGGCCAGCAGCTTGGCGCCTTCCAGGGTTCGGGCCTGGCGCTGCGCGAATTCCTCGCCGGCTGCGATCTTGAAGGCGACGGCCTTGCCGGCGATGGCGTGCATCAGCGGTCCGCCCTGGTGGCCGGGGAAGACGTTGGAGTTGATCTTCTTGGCCAGGTCGGCGTCGTTGGTCAGGATCAGTCCCGAGCGCGGGCCGGCCAGGGTCTTGTGGACCGTGGAGGTGACGACGTCGGCGTACGGAACCGGGTTCGGGTGCAGGCCGGCCGCGACCAGTCCTGCGAAGTGTGCCATGTCGACCCAGAGCTTGGCGCCGACCTCGTCGGCGATGGCGCGGAAGGCTGCGAAGTCCAGCTGGCGCGGGTAGGCGGACCAGCCGGCGATGATGACCTGCGGCTGCTCGGCGATGGCCTGGGCGCGCAGCTTGTCCATGTCCACGCGGAAGGTGTCCGACTCGACCTCGTAGGCGGCAACCTTGTAGAGCTTGCCGGAGAAGTTCAGCTTCATGCCGTGGGTCAGGTGTCCGCCGTGGGCCAGGGACAGACCGAGGATCTTGTCGCCCGGCTGGATCAGCGCGGAAAGCGCGGCGGCGTTGGCCGAGGCGCCGGAGTGCGGCTGGACGTTGGCGAACTTGGAGCCGAAGAGGGATTTGACGCGCTCGATGGCCAGGTTCTCGGCCACGTCGACGTGCTCGCAGCCGCCGTAGTAGCGGCGTCCCGGGTAGCCCTCGGCGTACTTGTTGGTGAGCACGGAGCCCTGGGCCTCGAGCACGGCGCGGGGCGCAAAGTTCTCGGAGGCGATCATTTCCAGGGTGTCGCGTTGGCGACCCAGCTCAAGCTTCAAGACCTCGGCGATTTCCGGGTCAAGTTCGGCAAGGGACTGGTTGGTCACGGTGTTGTTGCTCATGATGAACTCCATCGGGGTGAGGGTTGGTTTTCGGGCAGACTTCTACTTGCGAATAATTCAACCCCCGGGCCCAGGCGCGCGGTCCGTGGTCAGCTCATGTGCCGCTCCCCGGTGGTTCATCCCACCTAACGCCAGTTGCGACGGTTCCAATCTTAGTCGGAATAGCGCGGTGGCGGAGACTGTTACATCCCATGACAGTTGAAACTTCAACAGATATGGTCGGGAGTGCAGCGAACGTGCAGGATTCGAACTCGGTGTTGGACACCATCGTCATCGGGGCCGGGCAGGCCGGGCTCTCGGCTGCCCACCACCTGCTCCGCAAGGGATTGAAGCCCTTCGAGGACTTCGTGGTGCTCGATTCCAACGACGGCCCCGGCGGCGCTTGGCGCCACCGCTGGGACACCCTGACCTTCGACAGGGCCCACGGCCTGCATCCCCTGCCCGGAATGGCGTTGGACACACCCGACCCGAAGGAACCCGCCTCCGCGGTGGTCGCCCGCTACTACGGAAGCTACGAGGACCACTTCGACGTCCCCGTCATCAGGCCGTTCAAGGCCAGGAAGGTCACGGGGTCGATCGAGGACGGGTTCACCGTCACCGCTACCGACGGACGGACCCTCACTGCCCGGACGCTCATCAACGCGACGGGGACCTGGAACAAGCCCCACTGGCCGTCATATCCCGGCCAGCGCGATTTCACCGGGCGGCAATTGCACACCCGGGACTTCGTCGCACCCGAGGAGTTTCTGGGCCGGCGAGTGCTGGTGGTCGGCGGGGGAACCAGCGCCGCCCAGTTCCTGCTGCAACTCGCGGACCTGGGCATCGACACCCTGTGGTCAACGCGCCGCGAACCTCAATGGAGGACGGCGCCGAAGGACAAGTCCTGGGGCATCGGGGTGGAGGCCGAGGTCAACGACCGCACGCACTCCGGGTTGCCGCCGCGCAGCGTGGTCTCGGTGACCGGCCTGCCGCTGACCGACTTCTACACCGCGGGCATCGAATCCGGCGTGCTGGTTTCCCGCGGTGGCATCGCGGGATTCGGCGAGCGCTCGGTGCGCTTCGCCGACGGCAGCGAAGAGGAGATCGACATTGTCCTCTGGGCCACCGGATTCCGCGCCTCGCTTGACCACCTGGCCCCGCTCGGCATTCGGGAACCGGGCGGTGGCATCCTCATGGACGACGACTCCGTGTCGGTGGTGAAGGTGCCGGGCATGTTCCTGGTCGGCTACGGGGCCTCCGCCTCGACCATCGGTGCGACCCGTGCCGGGCGCGCCGCCGCGGTGGGTGCCGCGCGCCTGCTGGCCGAACCCAACCTTGCCGAACGCCGGCCGGTGGCGGCGCGGTAGTCCCGCAGCCCCGCGGCATTCCGCAACACAGGCTTCACATGCTGCATCGGGCCCGGCAGCGGGGGTAACCTCTTCGAGGTGAGCACCAACGAATTCATCGTGTCCTTGTCCTGCCCCGACCGCCCGGGCATCGTCCATGCAGTGTCAGGCGCCCTGCTGCAGGCCGGTTGCAACATCACCGAGTCACAGCAGTTCGAGAGCCCCGAAACACACAACTTCTTCATGCGCATCGCGGTGGCCACAGAACAGCCCATCGCAAGCCTGCGTGCGGCGCTGGAACCGATTGAAGCCGCGTTCTCCATGAACCTGGACATCAGCGCCGAGGGCGCACCGCTGCGCACCCTGATCATGTGCTCCACCGAGGGCCATGCCCTGAACGACCTGCTCTTCGCGCAGCGCGCCGGAACGCTGCCGATCGAGGTCCCGGTGATCGTCTCCAACCACCTGGATCTCAAGCCCATGGCCGACTTCTACGGCATCGAGTTCGTGCACATCCCGGTCACCGCGGCCACCAAGGCCGATGCCGAGGCGCAGCTGCTGGAACTCGTCGCCAAACACGACATCGATCTGGTGGTGCTGGCCCGCTACATGCAGATCCTCTCCGACGACCTCTGCCGCGCGCTGAACGGCAAGGCCATCAACATCCACCACTCGTTCCTGCCCTCCTTCAAGGGCGCCAAGCCGTACCACCAGGCACACGCCCGCGGCGTGAAGCTCATCGGCGCCACCGCCCACTACGTGACGGCGGATCTGGACGAGGGGCCGATCATCGAGCAAGAGGTCATCCGCGTGGACCACGCGCGCACCGCCAACCAGTTCGTGGCCATGGGACGCAACGTCGAGGGCCGCACGCTCACCCGCGCCGTGGGCTGGCACGCCGAGCGCCGCGTGATGCTCGACGGCCACCGCACCGTAGTGTTCTCCTAATACCGACTTTCTCCTAGTACCGCACTCGGGTTTGTATGCTGTCTGCCGTATTCCCGAATAGGGCTATCCAATGAGCGGCCCCCTCTCCATGGCCGTTGCAAGGGCGCCAGCGTTTTTAGGCGTCGAATGCGAGCGTGGAGGCGCGGGTACGTTGCGGTAGATCACGGCGCGCGAGGGCCGGGGCAAGCAGTGGCCCGCCGGGTCTGTACGTCCAAGCCAACCAGCTGCCCGGAGGCGCCCATCAGCGCTTCCCGGGCGCCGGATCGTCGTTCGTGTTCTCGGAGAGAGACTCCAAGAGCTCGTGCAGTCTTCCCATCACACCAAGGGCTGCCTCGGATAGTTTCAAGCGGCTCCCGCTCACCTCCAGCCGACGGCGCAACCGTGCGATCTCGGCCTGCTCAGCAGCGATTTTCCCGCTGGATTCTCCGGGTTTCTTGCCGGCCAAGACCCTTGCATCGCGCAGTTTGCGCCGCTCGTTCATCTGCAAGGAATATAACCCCTGCCCGCGCAGGAACGCACCGCCCGCCTGGCGGGTGCAGGCCTCGCACTCGGCCAAAAACAGAACCCAAGGAGCCACGAGAGCTCTCGCCCCATACCGCTTTCAGGTCTGGCGCCTGTGCAGCTAGCACTTGCAGTGCTAAACGCGGCCAGCGGGCTGGACCCCTTTTTTTGCCTGCAATCTGGGTCTAGGAACGCTTCGAAGCACTGGCTACGTTTATCCAAACCACCGAAACGTGAGCTTGTTCACATTCGATGCGGTGTGGAGATCTCTTCCACTTCTGTTGTGCCGCTCGAGACGTCAGACTTGGAAGGGTTCCCATGGCCACCGCCACTATCACCGCATCCGATAATCAGCAGCGCATTTCCACCTCCGGCAAGAAGCCGAAGAATCATGCACGGACCACACGGAGGCGACAGACGGCAATCCGCCTCGCGGTCTTTGCAGCCTTCCTGCTGCTGTGGTGGGGCGTAACGGCTGCAGGCCTGGTAAAACCATTGTTCCTGCCTTCACCCGGGGCCGTCTGGAATGCCGCCGTCCAGGCGAACTCGTGCCGTCCCGTAGCCGCTGGAGTCGACCGCCTCGTCTGCGGCGAGCAGAACTACTTCATGTGGGAGCACTTGTTCGCCAGCCTGCAGCGGATCGGCGCCGGAGTGGGCATGGCCATCGTGTTTGGCGTGGCCCTGGGCTTCATCATGGGCACGATAAAACCCATCAACACGGTCATTGAGCCGTACCTGAACTTCCTTCGCTCGCTGCCACCGCTGGGCTACATTGGCCTGCTGATCGTCTGGTTCGGCATTGGAGACGTTTCGAAAATCTGGCTGTTGTTCCTCGCCGCGTTCCCGCCGATTGCGATGGCCACCATTTCCGGAGTGAGCGGAATCCGGCAGGCCCGGATTCACGCAGCCCAGTCCCTCGGCGCGACCCGGTGGCAAGTCATGACAAACGTCATCCTCCCTTCCAGCCTGTCGGAAATTTTCAGCGGCATCCGTATCGCCGTCGGCTTTGCCTGGACCACCGTAGTGGCAGCCGAGCTAAACAACGGCATCCCCGGTATCGGCGGTCTGGCCTACATTTCCGGCACCCAGCTGCAGACACCTCTGACCATCGCGTGCATCATCGTCATTGGCATCTCTGCCATCGCGCTGGACGCCCTCATCAAGAACCTCGGGCGCGTCCTCGTTCCGTGGCACGGCAAGGCCTGACCGCCCCATTCCGCACTTGAACCATCCGCACCTCAAAGAGAAAGACTCATCATGACGAAGCTTCCTTCCGGAACACGTAGCGCCGCCGCCGTTGTCGCCCTACTGGCCATGACTCTGTCCGGCTGCGCCAGCGCGTCGGAGCGCACCACCGAAACCTCAACCTGCCCGTTTGCACCCGATGAATCCATTACTTCCACAGCACGCATTGCCTACCAGCACATTCCAAACGGGGATCTGATCGTCAAGGACCAGGGTCTGCTCGAAGCATGCATGCCCAATGCGAAAATTACGTGGAGCAAGTACGACTCGGGCGGAGACGTGGTGCAGGCTTTCGGTTCCAACTCCGCGGATTTGGGGCTGATCGGCTCCAGCCCCGCTACGAAGGCACTCTCTGCTCCGTTGAACATCGATATGAAAGTGGTTTGGCTCCATGATGTCATTGGAGCCGCAGAGTCCCTCATCGCCAAGGACACCTCCGTCAAATCAATTGCGGATCTAAAAGGCCGGACGATCGCTGTTCCCTTTAGCTCCACAGCCCACTACAGTCTGCTCAACGCTTTGAGGGAAGCGGGACTGGACGCCGCCAAGGACGTCAAAGTCATCAATTTGTCGCCCGACAAGGTGATCGGCGCGTGGCAAAGCGGAGAGGTTGATGCCGCCTGGGTCTGGGATCCGACGCTGACTCAGCTCAAGGCGGAAGGATCCGTCGTAACAGGCAGCGGTGAGACTGCCGAAGCCGGGTTCCCGACGTTCGATGCAGCGGGAGCCACCAATGCTTTCATCACAGCGAATCCTGGCTTCATGGACGTGTGGACCAAGAGCCAGAACTACGCTGTGGAACTTATCAACGAGGATCCGAAGGCAGCCGCGGTCTCCGTGGCAGTCGAGTTGGGGATCGCCCCCGAAGAGGTCGAAAAGCAGTTCACCGGATACAAATATTTGACGGCTAAAGAGCAAAGCGGGGCCGAGTACTTCGGCGGTAAGCTCGCAGCGGACTTCCATAAAACAGCTGGATTCCTCCACGGCGAAGGAGAAATCTCGGCCGTGGGCGACGAACAGGACTACACCGACGGGCTCTACGGCGCGTCGATTTCCAAGGTAGGCACCAAATGACAGCGGTGAATGACAGGCCCATTGCGGGCTCTGTACCCGCCGGACGCCGGGTGGTCCTCGACAATATCTCCCAACGCTACACAACCGACAGCGGGGATACGGTGCACGCGGTCTCGGACACCTCCATCACTGTCGAGTCCGGCGAGTTTGTATGCATTGTTGGTCCGTCCGGCTGTGGCAAAAGCACTCTCATGGACATGCTTGCAGGGTTTCTCACCCCTACCCAGGGCTCCGTCACCATCGGCGGGGAGAAAGTCTTGGGGCCCGGGCAGGATCGCGGCGTCGTCTTCCAACAGCCAAACCTGTATCCCTGGCTCAGCGTCCGAAAGAACGTGGAACTTGGGTTAAAGCTCCGGAAAGTTCCGGCCTCCGTTCGCCAAGACGAAGCGAAGCGCTACCTGAAAATGGTAGGGCTGGAGCAGTTCATGGACCGCAAGCCCTATGAGCTCTCCGGCGGCATGCAGCAACGCTGCCAGATTGCGCGCGTTCTCGCCAACGACCCCGAGATCATCCTCATGGATGAGCCGTTCGGAGCCCTGGACGCGCTGACACGTGAGCGCATGCAGGTTGAACTGCTGGAAATCTGGCGGAAAAGAAAGAAGACCGTCTTCTTCATTACGCACAGTGTCGAGGAGGCAATTTTCCTCGGGACGCGGGTACTTGTGATGAGTGCACGTCCAGGACGTATCATCCTCGACGAGCCAATCAACATCAGTGATGAGAACGGTTCCCCGCTTGGCGCAGAGCTGAGATCCGCACCCGAATTTGTCCGTCTCCGGGACAAGGTATCCACCGCCATCTACGAAGCGCAGGGGGTAACCGGGATTTCCCCCGCCCAGCACTGAAGTCAGTGACCCATCTCAAACCCGGAAGATCGACTCCCTGCCGACCGTTTTTCTCGGGACAACAACGGTCCACGGGATGGTTGCGGAGGCACGGCCAGGATATTCCCGTTTGTCACTCTGTCGTGTCTGGAGTTTGGTTTATCACAGCGTTGGCTTGGTGGCCGACGACTCATGTGAAAAGTTGTTGAGACGCTGGCGAATAGCCCGAGTTGGTGCGGGTGTTCCACATAGGTGGTACCGCTTTTCTGCGGACCTGAAACTGGCCGGGAGTTGCCGTTGGCGATTCCCGGCCAGTTCTCTGTGCCTTTGCGGTTGTGCTTATTCCCAGAAGCCGGCGGTTGCCCTGATCTCCTGGCTGCGGAGCCCCCACTCACCCAGACTCGTTAGAGACCGCTTTATGAACGAGAGCGGAGGCTGATCCAGGGGCCACTGAGAAGCGTGGCCCCTGTTCCACCCAGCCGACCGTTACGGCTGGGCGATAACCACGTCGGGGGTCCCGTGTGAATCGTTGTCGGCACTCGGCAGTCCTCTGGCGGTGCTGCCTTGTCCGGGCGTCCGTGTTTGGTACTCGAACACACAACTGGCAGTGCGCGGCAAGTCTTCCCGTTTCGGGACCAAACGCAGTGCGGACGACTTTGGACGGTGCAGTCGTCTCAAAGGATAATGACATGCCTGCATTGGGACTCGAGCCTGCGACGAACACCGGTCTGTGGCCGACGCTCGATAAGGGTGCCGGGATTTCGTCCGGCGCTCCCGTCAGCCCTCGGTGCCACCGAGCGCCACGTGGACTTCATTCGAGACGGGTGTGCCGAGCTCCACCGTCCGTGACACCGTGCAGTACTTCTCATGCGAAAGTTCCACCAGGCGTTCGACCATGCCGGCTGCCTTCTGGCCTTCCGCCGTGTCGGGGAAAGCCACGTTGAAGGACATGTGCAGCCCGTCCACGCGACTGGCACCGTCCTCGACCACCTTGTGGCCGGTTGCCGATACACGGAAGTCCGTGGGCTCGGCGCTGCGTGCGGTCACCGTGTCGACGTCGATCGACGAACAGCCGGCAATCGCCGCCAACAGCAGCTCCACCGGGCTCAGCAGCCCTTCGCCCTGGCCGAACTCGATTTCTGCGCCCGCGGCATTGCGCACCGTGTAACGGGCCGTTGCCGTGCGGGTCAGCTCGACGGAACGCAGCGTGGGGTCTTCGTTTTCGCTCATGGGACCATCATGCCACCAGCGGACTGGTTCGCTGCCAGGTGCGGCAATACGCCGGCACCGGGCGCAACGGTGGCTAGCGTTCGGTGGCCCACTGCTCGTGTTCGTCCAGGTGGTGCCGCTCGCTGGCCCCTGGCTGGGTTCCCGAATCGGCAAGCTGCGCCATGCGCTCCATGAGTTCGGCCGCGACGGTCCAGGTCTCCAGGGTCGAGGGCGGGTTGACCCCGGCAGCACGGGCAATCTTGTTGCGCCATTTGTTGGTGAAGCCCAGCACCTGCTCGCCGCCGATGTTCCTGTCCCAGAGCCAGCGGGCCAGTTCCTTGGCCTTCTGCAGCCTGTTGGCCTCGGCCTTGCTGCCGTGTCGGAACGGATCGATGGCGGGTTTCACTGGCGTCGGCGCGGCGGCGGGTTCGACGGTCACGGGGGCGGGCTCGACGGCCGCTTCGGGCTCGAGCTCCGGAAGCCCGATCGCCACGATCTCTGCGCCGTTGTCGATGGTGTGCGCGGCAGCCTGGATGATGCCTTCCAGCTCGGCCAGGATCCGCGGCGGAATGTTCGCGGCCCGCTCCCCCAGTGTGGACCGCAACGCGGCGACCATCTGCTCGTAAACCTCGACCTTGTGCTGCGGCCACATCGTCCCAGCTGCTCCCGTTCTTCGGCGCCCAGACGCCGATTCAATTCCTGCCGCTCCAAGGCACGGAGTCGATCCCCAAGACTATCCGGTGGCCCCGGACCATGGCCACCCGGAGCCCGGGCTCCCTGCAGCAGTACCGTCCCGGGACGGCCGCGGCCCCCTTCAGCGAGGCACGTGCCCGGACCGGAAACCAGGTCTGGAAAAACGCATCGGACCACGTCGTGTCTCGGTGCCACAGTCAGTGAAGGGCACACGCTAGAGTGGTGCCATGGCTCACATCATCACCATTGACTCCAAGACCCCCTCCGTCGACCAGACCTGCTTCGTGGCACCGACCGCGACCCTGTCCGGCGACGTCACCTTGGGGGCGCAGGCCAGTGCCTTCTACGGTGTCTCGGTACGCGGCGACTCTGCCGCGATCAAGGTCGGCGAAGGAACCAACCTGCAGGACAATGTGGTGCTGCATGCCGACACGGATGTTCCCTGCACCATCGGGGACCGCGTTTCGGTGGGCCATTCGGCCGTCGTCCACGGGGCCACCGTGGGAAACGACTGCTTGATCGGCATGAGCGCAACCATCATGAACGGGTCGGTCATCGGGGAGAACTCCCTGGTGGCGGCGGGCGCCCTGGTGCTCGAGGGAACCGTCGTTCCCCCGCGTTCACTGGTTGCAGGGGTACCGGCCAAGGTCAGGCGCGAACTGACCGATGAAGAAGTCGAGGGCCTGAAGGAAAACGCTGCCCACTATTTGGTGCTGGCAGCCAAGCACCGTGACGCCAACGCGGCACGGTAGATACCCACAGGGGAGTACAAAGCGATGGCCAGTTACATTCAGGCACCACCCACTGCACACCCCGGAGCACCCTCACCGGTGCACGCCACGGGCCGCACCCTGAACTGGGGCGTGGTTTCCACCGGCAGGATCGTCGCCCACGTGATTGCGGACCTGCAGTCGCTCGGTGACGCCAACGTCATCGCCGTGTCCTCGCGCAGCGAGGAACGTGCCCGCATCTTCGCCGAGGAACACGACATCGAGTGGGCATTCGGATCCTACCAGGCGATGTTCGACGAGCCGGAGGTCGAGGCCGTCTACATCGCGACCCCGCACGGCCAGCACTTCGAGATCGCAATGGCGGCTCTGAAGTCAGGCAAGCACGTCGTCTGCGAAAAGTCGCTAACCATCAACGCGCACGAGGCCCGCGCATTGGTCGCCGAGGCCCGGGAACGCGACCTTTTCCTGATGGAAGCCGTCTGGTCGCGCTTCACCCCGGTGTTCGCGCGCGCCCTGGAAATTCTCGAATCCGGCGAGCTCGGCGAGGTCTCCTGGGTCCAGGCGGACCTCGGCTTCAAGGCCGAGTACGATCCGAACTGGCGCCTCTTCAACCCGGCGGACGGTGGCGGGGCATTGCTGGACATGTCCATCTACCCGCTCACCTGGGCCATCGGCGCGATGGGGTTCCCCACGTCGGTGCAGGCAAGCGCAGACCTCAACGAGGACGGCGTGGACATCCAGAACGCCATCACGCTCGCCTACCCGGGCGTGCGCCACGCGCAGCTGATGACCACCCTGACCGCCACTCCCCCGCGCGAGGCGCGGGTGGCCTGCAGCAACGGCTGGCTCAGCACCAACGCACCGCTGCACAACCCCACCAAGCTGTTCATCCACCCGGCCAAGGGGCTCAGCCGCACCGAGGTCTTTGAGCCGGTGGGCAACAACTACACGTACCAGTTCCGCGAAGCCACGCGATGCATCCAGCAGGGCCTGAACGAGTCCCCCACCATGCCGTGGGAACACTCGGTCAACACCATGGCCATCTTCGATGGCATCCGCCACCAGCTGGGGATCCGCTACCCCAACGACCTGGCGCGCACCAGCTAGGGCCAAGACGGGCCCTGGCTCCTGCACCTACGAAGGTGGCGCTTGCCGATGAGGGATCATCGGCAAGCGCCACCTTTGCCATGTCCCGCGCGGGGCTACTTGGCCGCCGGTTCGGCCTCTCCCGCATTGCGCAGTGCCGCACGCAGATCGTCGAACGACGGCAACCCGGCCAACCCCTCCTGCGTGGGGTAGACCCGGCAGCTGAGTGCGGGCTCGGCCCCGGAAGCGAACAGGTCCCGGCCCGACGCAACGAACGTCGGCGACCCGTGGAACTCCAGGTCGAGGGCTTCCTCTTCGCTGGCCAGTTCCCGGATGCGCAGCTCCCCCGCATCCAGCCCCTCGGCCTCCAGCGCGCGAAGATACAGCTCGCCGGCCGGGGAGCCGTTCGGGCAGTCGGCAATGATGCGCAATTCGAAGTCCATGTCCCCATCGTCCACACCGGGCCGCCGGAACGCAAAGAACCGCCGGGAAGCTGCCCGGCGGTTCTTCGGCGGTTAATGCGTTGGCCGGCCTTCGGCCCCCTCAGACCCCCATGCACGGCCAACGCACACTTGATGGCCCGGCCCTCGGGCCGGGAATCCCATGTCAGGCCGTGGCCGCCACCAGGGAGGCGCGGCGCGCGGCGGCTAGGCCGAGTTCGAGGTCGGCAATCAGGTCCTCCACCTGTTCGACGCCGACGCTGAGCCGCACCAGGTTCTTGGGCACCGCCAGCGGGGTTCCGATCACCGAGGCGTGCGTCATTTCCGAGGAGTAGCAAACCAACGACTCGACCCCGCCGAGGGACACCGAGAGCGCAAACAGCTCGGTCGATTCGGCGAAGGCGCGCGCCGCGGCCTCACCGCCGGCGAACTGCAGCGAGACGATGCCGCCGAAGCCGCGGGACTGGGTCTTGGCCAGCTCGTGCCCCGGGTGGGATTCGAGCCCCGGGTACAGCACCGTGGCCACCTCCTCGCGGGTGGTCAGCCATTCGGCGATGCGTGCGGCATTCGAGCAGTGGCGCTCCATGCGCAGCCCCAGGGTCTTGAGCCCGCGGGCGGCCAGGAAACAGTCCTGCGGGCCGGCCACGGCTCCCCCGGCGAACTGCTGGAACCCGACGGCCTCGGCCAGCGACTGGCCGCGGAAGATCCGCTCCGCCACGATCACGGCACCGCCGAGCACGTCCGAGTGGCCGCCGATGTACTTGGTGGTCGAATGAACCACGACGTCCGCGCCGAGCGTGAGCGGCTGCTGCAGGAACGGCGTGGCAAAGGTGTTGTCCACGACCAGCAACGCACCGGCCTCCCGCGCGATCCGCGCCCAGCCGGCAACGTCGGCGATGCCCAGCAGCGGGTTCGACGGGGTTTCCACCCAGAGCAGCGCGGTCTTCCCGGGCTGCACCGCGGCGGCCACCGCGACGAGGTCGGTGATGTCCACCGGGGTGTTGGTGATTCCCCACTTGCCGTGCAGGCGGTTGATCAGCCGGTTGGTGCCGCCGTAGCCGTCGGCGCCGAGGACGATGTGGTCCCCGGGTTCCAGCACCGCGCGCAGCAGCGCGTCCTCGGCGGCGATGCCGGAGGCGAAGGCGAAGCCCGCGTGGCCCGCTTCCAGGGCGGTGAGCTGGGTTTCGAACCCGCCGCGGGTCGGGTTGGAGCCTCGGGAGTACTCGTGGCCGTTTCGCAGGACGTTGATGCCGTCCTGCACAAAGGTGCTGGTCTGGTAGATCGGCGGGATGACCGCGCCGGTCAGCGGGTCAGGGGCCTGGCCTGCGTGGATGGCCAGCGTGTTGAAGGAGTGGGCGGCGGAGGAATGGGCCGTGCCCTCGTGGTTGCTCATGGTCGTTCCTTCCTAGACGCCGACGGATTCGCGGGTCGGTGATGTGGTTTCTTGGGTCAGCGCGTCAAGCGCACGGGTCAGGTCCGCGATCAGGTCCGCCGAGTCTTCCAGGCCCACCGAGACGCGCAGGGTCCCGGCGGAGATCCCGGCTGCGGCAAGCTGCGCGTCGGAGAGCCGACAGTGGGTCATGGCGGCGGGGTGCACGATCAGCGACCGTGCGTCGCCGATGTTGGCGGCCAGGGCAAAGAGTTCGACCGAGTCGACGACCTGCGGGACGCCGGCGGCGTCGTGGAGGTCGAAGGAGAACACGCAGCCGGTCCCGGCCGGGAAGTCCCGGTGCGCCAGCACGTGGTCCTGGTGATTGGCGAGCGACGGGTGGTGGACCCTGGCCACGGCCGGGTGCTCGTTGAGCGCCGCCACCAGGTCCAGCACGTTGGCCTGCGCCTTGGCCACGCGCAGCGTGAGGGTCTCGATTCCCGTGAGGATCGCAGAGGCGGAGGCCGCGGTGAGCGTGGGACCCAGGTCGTGCAGGAACTTGGAGCGGGCAAGCATCAGGTAGGCGTTGGCTCCGTAGCGTTCCAGCAGGGAGTCCCCGTAGTAGCGGGCCTTGGGCGCGGCGATCTGCGGCCAGCGGGCCGCATCGGAGAAGTCGAAGGTGCCGGCGTCGACGATCAGTCCCCCGAGCACCGATCCGTGGCCGGCCAGCGCCTTGGTGGCCGAATGGACCACGATGTCCGCGCCGAACTCGATGGGGCGGTAGGCGGCCGGGGTGGCCAGGGTGTTGTCGACGACCACCGGGATGCCTGCCGCGTGGGCGACGTCGGTGATGGCGCGCAGGTCCACCAGGGTGATCAGCGGGTTGGAGACGGACTCGAGCAGGAAGCCGCGGGTCTTCTCGGTGATGGCCGCCGCCCAGTTGGCGGGGTCCTCCGGGTCGACGAAGGTGACGGTGATCCCGAAGTCGGCGAAGGTGTCGGTGAGCAGGTCGACCGTGCCGCCGTAGAGCTTGTTGGAGGCCACCAGGTGGTTGGGTCCCTGCAGCAGGGCCAGCAGGGAAACGGCGACGGCGGCCTGGCCCGTGGCGGTGGCCAGCGCGCCGATGCCGCCCTCCAGCGCCGCGGCGCGTGCCTCCAGCACGGAGACCGTGGGGTTGCCGGTGCGCGAGTAGGTGAAGCCGGCCTTCTTCAGCGAGAAGAGCTCGGCGGCGGTGGCGTAGTCGGTGAACTCGAACGCCGCGGAGTTGTAGATCGGCACGGTCATGGGTCGGTGCGGGCCCGCCGGGCTGTATCCGGCGTGGATTTCGGTGGTGGCGTTCTGCCAGTTGCTGGTGGCCATGATCGTGCCTTTCGGGGCCTGGTGCTGGGGAAAATTTCGGGGAGGGACGTGCGGGGTCGCACCGGATTGCGGGTCGGCGCAGCCCCGCACGTCAGTCCCCTGTGCCGCCGCGGGGCCCGGTCAAGATAGGGACTCGGGTGCGGGCCCTGCGGCGGGCATGGGGGGCGAAAACGTGTTAGGCGTTTGCGCCGGCGTTTGCGCCGATGGTGGCGCGGGCCGCGAGGGTGGCCTCCACCAGGTTGGCCAGCGAGGCCTCGGTCTCCGCGTAGCCGCGGGTCTTCAGGCCGCAGTCCGGGTTGATCCACAGCTGCTTGGCCGGCAGCGAGGCCAGGGCGATCTCGATGAGCTCGGCGACCTCTTCGGTGGACGGCACGCGCGGGGAGTGGATGTCGTAGACGCCCGGGCCGATGCCGCGGCTGTAGCCGAACTCGGTCAGGTCCGCGGTGACCTCCATGCGGGAGCGGGCGGCCTCGATCGAGGTGACGTCGGCATCCAGCGCGTCGATCGCGTCGATGATCTCGCCGAACTCCGAGTAGCACAGGTGGGTGTGGATCTGGGTGGCATCCACGGCGCCGGCGGTGGACAGGCGGAAGGAGTCGACGGACCACTGCAGGTAGTCGGCCTGGTCGGCCTTGCGCAGAGGCAGCAGTTCGCGCAGCGCCGGCTCGTCGACCTGGATGATGGAGATGCCGGCGTCCTGCAGGTCCTCGATCTCGTCGCGCAGCGCCAGGGCAACCTGGTTGGCGGAAACCGCCAGCGGCTGGTCGTCGCGGATGAAGCTCCAGGCCAGGATGGTGACCGGGCCGGTGAGCATGCCCTTGAAAGGCTTGTTGGTCAGCGACGCGGCGTAGGAGATCCACGGGACGGTGAAGGCGGCCGGGCGGGACACGTCGCCCCAGAGGATCGACGGGCGGGTGGCGCGCGAGCCGTAGGACTGCACCCAGCCGTTGGCGGTCTCGGAGAAGCCGTCGAAGTTCTCGGCGAAGTACTGGACCATGTCGTTGCGCTCGGGCTCGCCGTGCACCAGCACGTCCAGGCCCAGGCGTTCCTGCAGCTCCACGACGCGGGCGATCTCGGCCTTGAGGAAGCCCTCGTAGGCGGCGTCGTCGATGCTGCCGTTGCGGTGCGCGGCGCGGGCCGTGCGTACCTCGCCGGTCTGCGGGAAGGAGCCGATGGTGGTGGTCGGCAGCACCGGCAGGTTCAGTGCGGCGTCCTGGGCTGCCTCGCGGACGTCGGAGGCCGAGCGGGAGAAGTCGGCGTCGGTGAGCGCGGCGAGGCGCTCGCGGACGGCGGCAACGGTGGTTCCGGCGAACGCCGCGCGGTGGTTGATGGCGGTCTCGGCGGCGGACAGCTCGGCGGCGATCGCCGATTCGCCCTGCGCCAGGCCCTTGGCCAGGGTGATGACCTCGGCGACCTTCTGGTTGGCGAAGGCCAGCCATTCCGGCAGGTGCGCCGGCAGGTTGTTTTCCAGGGCGACGTCGTGCGGGACGTGCTGCAGGGAGGTCGCGGTGCCCACGGCGATGGTGCCGTTGGACTGCTCGACCTCGGTGCGCAGGTTCTTCAGGATCTCCAGCGATTCGGTCAGATTGTTGCGCCAGATGTTGCGCGAGTTCACGATGCCGGCCACCAGGGTGGAGCCTGCGAGATCGCCGAGGAACTCGGCCTTCGGGGCCAGGCCGCGGACCAGGTCAGCGTGCACTGCCTCGACGCCGGCACGTGCCAGCAGGCCCTGGGTCGCACCCGGGCGGGTCACGTCGCCGGCGGTGCCGTAGCCGAAGGTGACAAAGAGGGCCGGGCGTTCGGTGGCGGCTGCGATCTTGGCGTAGACGGACTCGGCCAGCGCGCCGGGAACGGCGAGCGCGGCGCCGCGGTCGGTGACGAGTGCCGGCTCGTCGAGCTGGACCCACGGGGCGCCGGCGGCGGCAAGCTCGGTCAGGATCTGTGCGTAGGCGGCGACGACCTCGTCGATGCGGGTCAGCGGGTCGAAGCCCTCTGCGGCGCCGTCCTCGGCCTTGGCCAGCAGCAGGTAGGTGATCGGGCCGACCAGCGTCGGGCGGATGGTGTTTCCGTTGGCCGCGTGGGCCTTGAAGGACTCGACCAGCGGCTTGGCGTTGGCGGCGATCGGGGTGTTCTCGCCGATCTCAGGAACCAGGTAGTGGTAGTTGGTGTCGAACCACTTGGTCATTTCCAGCGGGGCGCGGGACTCGTCGCCGCGGGCCAGCACGAACGAGGCGGCGGTGTTGATGGTGCCGTCGGCTGCTGCCAGGTCGGCGAAGCGGGTCGGCAGTGCGGAAAGCGCGACCGTCGCGTCGAGGACCTGGTCGTAGTAGGCGAAGTCGCCGGGCAGCGAGGCGTCGGTGGCGCCCAGGCCCAGGGTGGTCAGCTTGGCCAGGTTCGCCTGCTGCAGCTCAAGGGCTGCGGCGTGCAGGGTGGCCTCGTCGGTGCGGTTTGCCCAGTGGGCTTCGAGGGCCTTCTTGAGTTCGCGGTTCGGGCCGATGCGCGGGTAGCCGAGGATGGAGGCTGCGGGGAAGGTCGACTTGGTCATGGGGTAGCTCCTTGGGTGTTGAACGTGGGGGGAAGAGTTAGTGATTTGATGGGTAAAGGTTTTGAAGTGCCCGGGCGCCTAGACGGCGGCGCGGGCGGCCCAGGAATTGACGACCTGGGCCCGGGTGCGGGGCAGTTCGAGCCTTTCGATGACATCGAGTGAGCCGCGGTGGTCGTTGAAGGTGTAGAGATGGACGCCCGGGGCCCCGTCGTCGAAGGCGCGCCGCGCCAGGGTGACCGCGGCGGTGACTCCGATGTAGTGGCGTTCCGCGTCGGTGCTCGCCGTTTCCAGCGCGTGCGCCAGGATCGGGTCCGGTTCGACGCCTGTCATGGAGGCCAGCCGGTTGAGACGCTTGAGCGAATTCAGCGGGATGACCCCCGGAATGATCGGGATGGACACCCCTGCTCGGCGGGCCGCATCAACCAGGTTGGTGTATTCCTCGGGCCGGAAGTACACCTGGGTGATTGCGTAGTTTGCCCCCGAGCGTTCCTTGGCCAGCAGCACCTCCACGTCGTGATCGAACGACGGGGATTCGGGGTGCTGGATCGGGTAGGCGGCCACGCCTACCCCCAGCCGCCCGCCGGCCAGTGCCGCCGAGTGCTCGGTTTCGACCTCGCGGATGAGTTCGATCAGGTAGCGGGCGAAGGGGAATTCCCCGCGCCAGCCATCCGGATCGGTGGGCAGGTCGCCGCGAAGCGCGAGGACACCGCGGACACCGAGCGAGATGAAGTGGCGGATCAGGTTCTCGAGGGACTGGCGACTCTCCCCCACACAGGTCAGGTGCGCCAGCGGGCGCAGCCTGGTGTTCTGGATGAGGTGTTCGATCAATTCCAGCGAGGCCCGGCGGCGTGCGTGGGTTCCCGAGTAGGTGACCGACACGTAGTCGGGGTTCGTGGCCTGAAGCGCCTCGATGCTGTTGAAAACGCCCTCGGTCGCGTCGCGGTTCACCGGCGGGTACAGCTCATAGGACAGTGACGGCGGGGCCGCGGACGGTGTAATGCTCATGTGTGACTCCTCGTCTAAACGAGGGAGGCCCCAAGGTACGCCACAAAAGCCCCAGCGATCCGTACGGATGACTGCGGCGATGGTGAGCAGGTTTTGAAGCGGCTCCATCGCTTCTGGCCTTAGCACCCTCAACAACGGAGTCCCCGCACGGGGGAATCCATCGTGTGATGGTTGCTGCGGCGTCAACGAGCCAGATCTCTCAGCCGCTCTTGATGGTTGATGCATTCATCATGTTCCACGCTTCAAGGACGGTGCAAGGCGCCGGCCGCGTCCCGCGTCACGCGGGGCAAAAACACTTCACATGACGATTTTTTGTCATCTTTGGCAACGTCGCCCGAGCCATTGTTAAGAGCGCGCCGAGCCGACTTTGCCCGATTTCCCGGTCACTTTCCGCTTGAGCGTTACTTTTGGCTTCCATTGTGAAGCCTTTGTGACAGGGGCGCTCGGGGCGTCGACGACAGAGCCCAGGGGCGGGTGGCGAATGAAGTCATTGTGGCAAGGGCGCCCAATGGGATACTGTCGTCGCGACACGATTTCGTCGGATCCGCCAAGACGCGGCGTCCTTCAACGCGCCAGCTGGCGTGATCCTGTAGACCGGCGGTCCGCCCCAGTGGACCGCCCAGCCACGTAAACGCGAAAAGGGGAATGGGAATGCAGCTTGCCAACAAGGTAGCCATCGTCACCGGCGGAGCATCGGGCATCGGGGGCGCCATCTCCCGGGTGTTGGTGGCCCGCGGCGCCAAGGTCGTCGCCGTCGACGTCAACGGCGAGGCCGGCGCCGCGCTCAAGGGGGATCTCGGCGGTGACGTGCAATTCCTGTTGGGCGATGTCAGCGACAAAGCCGTGGCCGCAGCCGCGGTGGAAGTGGCGAGCGAAACCTACGGCGGGCTGGACGCACTGGTGAACAACGCCCATGCCTCGCGCCAGGCCATGTTCAACGACCTGACCGAGGAGCAGTGGGAGCTCTCCTTCAACACCGGCTTCCGCGCCACCCGCCAGTTCATGGCCGCGGCCTACCCGCTGCTGGCGGTCAACGGCGGCTCGGTCGTGAACTTCGGCTCGGGTTCGGCGATGGTCGGCCAGATGACCCAGGCGGCCTACGCCTCCGCCAAGGAAGCCATCCGCGGGCTTTCGCGCGTGACCGCCAACGAGTGGGCCAAGGACAAGATCCGCGTCAACGTCGTCTCCCCCATGGCGTTGACCGAGGGGGTCAAGGCCTGGAGCGAGGCATACCCGCAGATGTACCAGGACTCGCTGGCCAAGGTCCCGCTGGGGCGCTTCGGGGATCCGGAGGAAGACGTCGCGCCCATCGTGGCGTTCCTGGTCTCGGATGACTCGCGCTACATGACGGGCCAAACCCTCATGGCCGACGGCGGGGCGAACAAGCTCTACTAGCCGGCACGGCAGCAAGACTTCCGGGTGCAGACCGCGGGTCCGTCAACAGGTTCCGCGACCTGCACCCGGCAATGGGTTCCCGCTGACAGAATGCAGCACGGAACCGATTGGACCAATCGTCCGGTGATCTCCATGTCGAAGGCGCATGCCCTGCGGAGCAGATTCACCAGTTTCTTGGCGGTCACTGTTTTCCGGCACCGAAAGCTGTGAATCGCAACGGTAAATGGCCGGATTTTCGCGGGGTTTGGTGGCCGATGAGTCGAGCCAGTCGCTCGTCATCAACAATTTCGGACGTGGGCACGTTGAGGTCCTTCGCCACCTGCGGGCGTTCGATCTCGGTCAGTAACCGGTCGCTGAGCCGAAAATTCCCACCGGCGGTCCATGCTGGGGTTTTCAATGTTCCATTTCGCGCTCTTGCTGCTTTCAGTGTTGCAACACCGCATGCTCTACTTCACCAGCGAGAAGCCCATCACGGTACTGGTGACAGGAAATAGCAATGCCCAAAAATCGCTGCGCCACCTCTTCAACACAGCCGGTCTCGAAGCAACGCATGCCCGACAGTTCTCTTGTTACTGCCCAACATCACCCGGTGCGGTCGGCAGGTGGATCGCAATGCGGAGCCCGCCAGCGGGGCGCGGGGCAATGGTAAGCGTTCCGTCGTGTGCGAGGGTGATGCTTTTGACGATTGCCAACCCGAGACCGACGCCTGCGTGGTCGCTCGTGCGGGTGCGTTCGGTCCCGCGCTGGAATCGTTCGGTGAGCGTGGAGACCAGTTCTTCGGTGAGTTTCTCACCGGTGTTCTCGACGATGAGCACAACGAATTCGGGGCCGACCTTGGTGTTCACCCAGACTGTCCCCTGCACCGGGAGGTTGTGGACGATCGCATTGTGCAGAAGGTTCGTGACCATCTGCAGCAGGAGTGCGTATGAACCGAATGTCGGGGTGAAACTGCTGGAAGCATCGATGGTGACTCCGCGCTTTTCCGCAAGCGGGAGGAGGGTTTCGGTTGCTTCTTCGACCGCCAAGGAAAGGTCGACGCGTTCTCGCGTGAAGGATCTCTGGTCGGCCCGTGTGAGCAACAGCAGTGCTTCGGTGAGGTCGATTGCACGAGTGTTGACGGTGTCGAGACGTTCGAGAAGTTCGTTGGTGTTTCGGTCCGGGTCGTTTCGTGCCACGTTGAGAAGTGTCTGTGTTATTGCCAGCGGTGTGCGCAGTTCGTGGGAGGCATTGGCGGCAAATCTCTGTTGTTCGGCAACGTGTGTTTCGAGTCGTTCGAGCATCGTGTCGAAGGAATCGGCGAGTTCGCGGAACTCGTCCTTTCTGCCCTCCAACCGGATTCGGTGGGATAGCGATCCGTTCGCAGCGGTTCGGGTGGCGTCGGTGATTCGGGAAAGGGGCGCGAGCATTCGACCGGAGAGGAGCCAGCCTCCAAGCACTCCGAACACCAGCAGGAAGGCCATCACTGCGGCTACTGCGGGACCGAATGCGCGTTGGAGGTCGGAGCGGTTTGGAACGAATCCGCCATTGTTGTTGATCGCGCCTTCAGGAACATACCGAAGAAGGAAGATCCACACGGCGGCGAGTAGCAAAGCCCCTGCGAGCACGAGGAACCCGACGTAGCTGAGGGTGAGCTTGAGCCGTACGCTCATCCCCGGTGTCCTATGCACGTCCGCGTCCTTCAGCCTCGGGGACGGTCCCTGTATCGATGCGGTATCCGACTCCCGGGACAGTGGCGATGATCCAAGGCTCGCCAAGGCGCCTACGCAGTGCCGAGACGGTGATGCGTACGGCGTTGGTGAACGGGTCGGCGTTCTCGTCCCAGGCGCGTTCCAAGAGTTCTTCGGCGCTGACGACACCGCCTTCGGATGCGACTAGAACTTCCAGGACAGCGAACTGCTTTCTGGTAAGTCCGACGTAGCGCCCCTCTCGATGGACCTCGCGGCGGAACGGGTCCAGTCGCAAGCCTGCAATCTCTCGTACGGGCGGCCGGTGGTGTGCTCGCCGGCGGTCGAGGGCACGGAGCCTGAGCACGAGTTCCCGGAGTTCGAATGGTTTCGTGAGGTAGTCGTCGGCACCGAGCCCGAACCCGGAGGCCTTTTCATCGAGACGGTCGGCGGCGGTAAGCATGAGAATTGGCGTACCACTGCCTGAAGCCACGATGTGTCTTGCGACCTCGTCGCCGGACGGCCCGGGGATATCACGGTCAAGGATGGCGATGTCGTAGGTGTTGACGGTCAGCAGTTCCAGGGCGGTATCGCCATCACCGGCGATGTCTGCCGCGATCGCTTCCAGGCGTAGACCATCGCGGATACCTTCGGCCATATATGGCTCGTCTTCGACGATCAACACGCGCATGCTCCCCATGCTACGAGGTGAGACATATCGTCGGCATATCGAAAACCACATACATGCTGGCAACATCGGACGCTCTTGACTGGAAACATGACGTACAACGAACCAGCACAAACTCCCGGACGACGGAAGCCATCGACGATCGTCGTCATCATGACGGCCGTCTTGGCATTGGCCACCGTCCTCCTGGTACTCATGGTGGGAGCGATTCTCGGGGCTCGCGACTTCCATCCGGTGTCGAACTATCTCGAATCCCCCGCAGCGCGCTTCGCGAAACCTCACGGGAAGCAATCCGGGGGGCTTGGAGTGGCGGGCGGTGACGTCCCCAAAGGCACGACGGTTGCCTCTGACATTCCGGCGGTGGTTAACCTGGATCCCGCTCTCCGTGCTGCCTTGGGCAGGGCCTCCAAGGATGCAGCCCGGGAAGGAATCAAGTTCCATGTCAACAGTGGTTGGCGTTCCCCGGATTTCCAGCACAATCTTCTCCAGCAAGCGGTCACTACGTACGGTTCCAAGGAGGAAGCCTCCCGGTGGGTGGCAACCGCGGAAACCTCCGCACATGTGTCGGGGGACGCGGTCGACATTGGGCTTTGGGACGCCAGTGCATGGCTGTCCAAGAACGGTGCGAAGTACGGGTTGTGCCAGATCTACGACAACGAGGCTTGGCACTTCGAACTGCGTTCCGAGGCGATCAAGAATGGTTGCCCCGCCAAGTATTTCGACCCTACCTACGACCCGAGGATGAAGCGGTGACCAGCACGCCCTGCCGCGCCCAGTCCACGGTCGTTGGTCTCAGACCACCCACGCTGCAGACGATCCCCGAATCGATCGCGAAGAACATGGCAATCGTGCAAGCCCGGTCCGACTCCCGAATCATGGCAGTGGTAAAAGCAGACGGTTACGGACATGGCGCCCTGACCGTGGCCCGCGCCGCGATCGCCGCCGGAGCACAGTGGCTTGGCACCACCGATTTCGACGAAGCCGTGAACCTGCGCGAGGCGGGCCTGAGCGTGCCGATCCTTGCCTGGTTGAACCCCGCGGGTTTCGATGCCGGGGCCGCCTCGGCAGGCGGGATCGACTTGGCGGTCGGCTCGGTCGAGGAATTGCAGACACTTCTCGAACAGCCTTCCGGTGCTGCCGTCCGCATTCACTTGCACGTGGATACCGGCATGTCTCGAGAAGGTGTCCCCCGCTCCGAGTGGGACGCCATTATCCTCCGCGCCCTCGAGGGACAACGGCGAGGCAAGATCTTCGTCGTCGGCCTCATGGGGCATCTACCGTTGGCTGACCGGGCAGACCCAAGGGCAAACGAAGAAGCAGTTGCGCTCATGCACGAAGCCAAAGCCAAGATCACGGCTGCGGGGTTCGATGATCCGATCACCCACCTGGCCGCTACCGCCGGCGCGCTGACGGACCCTGCGACCCATTTCGGAATGATCCGACTCGGGGCCGGACTTGTCGGCATCGATCCGAGCGGGACCACCGACCTTTCCGGCGCATCCCGCTTGACCGCACCCATCGTGCACAACGCAACCGTCATGCCAGGAACTCCCGTCGGCTACGGCGGCACCTACACCACCGATCGGACGACTCGGCTGAGCACCCTGCCGGTGGGCTACGCCGACGGAATCCCTCGAGAAATCTCCCCGGACGCCTCGGTGGAGATCCACGGATGCCGGTACCCGGTGGTCGGACGCGTCTCGATGGACCAGATCGTTATCAACACCGGGGCCACCTACTACCCGCGCGGCACAACCGCGACCGTGTTCGGCCCGAAGGACGGGGTCACACCAACCATCCAGGAATGGGCCAGCTGGGCCGGTACCATTCCCCACACCATCGTCACCAACATCGGATCACGAGTGAAAAGGACAATTGCATGACACAGCACATCTTGGTCATCGGCGGCGGCCAGAACGCCGAACACGACGTCTCGCTGGCAACAGCCGTAGCCATCGGAAAGGCACTGTGCAGCAACGGATTCGAGGTCACCGACGTCACCATCGGCCGCGATGGAATCTGGAGGCAGGCCCGAAGACCGCTTGGAAAAAGCGCCGCCGCCTCGCTTAGGAGCGCATTGTTCTTCTTCGAGCAGGCGGATGTGGTTTTCCCCGCCCTGCACGGCCCCTTGGGCGAGGACGGGACGCTGGCAGCATTGTGTGCACTCGCCCATAAACCCGTAGTCGGCTCGGGCCTGCGGGCAGGAGCACTCGGCATGGACAAATGGGCAACGAAGCTTGTTGCCGAATCCACCGGGATACGTACCGCGCGAGGGAGACTGGTCCACGCAGCCGACATGGAGGACATCGACTTCGAGACAGACGTTGTCGTGAAACCAGCTTCCTCGGGGTCCAGCTACGGCGTCGGCTTGGCGCGGGACACCGCCCAGCTTCGTGAGGCGCTGCGGACGGCAGCGCGCTTTGATGACCGGATCCTCATCGAGCACGTCGTTCACGGACGGGAGATCGACGTTGCCGTCATACGCGAGCCTGACGGAAGTTGCTGGGCTCCGCCGCCGCTTGAGATCCACACCAGTGGCTTGTTCGACACGACCACGAAGTACGACGGCTCAGCTCGGTTTAGCGTTCCTGCCGATCTCGGCAGCACGGAGCGCGACGCGATCACGCGGGTGGCACTCGAAATGTTCGAGGCACTCGGTTGTGCCGGTGTAGCGCGCATGGATTTCTTCCTCACCGACGAAGGCCCCGTCCTCAATGAGGTCAACACAATGCCCGGAATGACAGCCGAATCCCAAGTACCCAGAATGTTCGCGGCTGCGGGCATCCCTTATGCGGAACTCGTCACCCGGCTGGTGAACGCTGCGACGGCGCCAACCGCTGAGCCTCTCGCGGAAGGGCAACAGAACCGGTGAGGCTAATGTGCGCGCCAGCACGCTCGTCCTGGATACATTGCAGCCCCGGATCCAGCGACTCTCGGGTCACTCCTCCCCAGGCCCCACTACCCTGCTGGTTCTTGAGACAGTGGTAAGCGGCAGCCGTCCGTTGAAACCCTGTACCGGTGTGAATCGCAGTCGAAGGCGCCGTCAAGCCAAATCATTTGCGACATCATTCGAATGTCCCGTGGTTTGTCCGCGACTGGCACCCGGCGCCCACTAGGCTGGTTCGCACCATGGATACCAGGCAGAAAACCCACCAGACCGGCGGACGCGACCGCGCGATCATCGAGGAGATGCGCGCCGGGGAAGACGAATTCCGCATCGACATCGAGCGCATCAGGTTCTCCCCCTACTTCTCGCGGCTCTCCGCGGTGACCCAGGTGATCCCTCAGGCGGGCGCCGGGACCGTGGTGCACAACCGGCTGACGCACTCGCTCAAGGTCTCCGCCGTGGCGCGCTCCATCGCCATCGGCCTGATCAATGCCGACGAGCCCACCCGGAAGCTCGTGGCCGGGCTGGGCGGTTGCGACCCCGTGGTGGTGCAGGCCGCGGCGGCGGCCCACGACATGGGGCACCCTCCCTTCGGGCACCTGGGCGAACAGGAACTCGACCGCGTGGCCCGCCAGACGCTCGGACTGCCCGACGGCTTCGAGGGCAATGCGCAGAGCTTCCGCATCCTCACAGCGCTGGACAGCTGCGACGCGACGCCCCGGGGGCTGAACCTGACCCGGGCCGTGCGCGCGGCGGTGCTCAAGTACCCGTGGACCCGCAACGAATGGCGGTCGCAACCTCCGGGCGCCCCGGAGATGCTCCCCCGCGGCGTGGGCTCCGTCGGCAGCTCCGGCGCCCACAAGTTCTCCGCCTACGACATCGAGGCCGCCGAGATGCACGACGTGCTCTCGGTGTTCCCCGGCATCGCGAAGAACCAGCAGACCCTGGAGTGCTCGGTGATGGACATCGCCGACGACATTGCCTACGCGGTGCACGACCTCGACGACTTCTACCGGGCCGGGGTGTTGCAGTACACCACGGTCTCCGCCGAGCTGCGGGCATGGCTGGATTCCGGCGCGCAGCTGGCGGGCACCGAGGATGCAGCCCTGGATACGCGCAGGCCTGGGCACGCGCTGGAGCGCACGTGGCGGCACGTCGCGGCGAAGGATCCCTGGATCGCCAACGCCGAGGCCTTCCGCGCCTCGGTGGAACGCGTCGGCCACGACCTGGTCGAGGGGCTGCTGGCCGTCCCCTACGACGGCGGGATCGAGGCGGACCGCGCCGTCACGGGATTCACCCGGCGCTGGATCGACAGGCTGCAGGCCTCCATCGCGGTGGAAAAGAACCCCACGGTCCGCAGCGGGCACGTCCGGCTGGCCGACGAGGCCTGGCACGACGTGGTGGTGCTCAAGTTCGTGCACTCGCGCTTCGTGCTGGAGCGTTCCGACCTGGCGGTGTACCAGCGCGGGCAAACCCGCATCATCGCTTCGCTGGCAGAAGGGCTGCACGCATGGCTCGAGGACCGCGATGACGCGGCCCGTGCGCCGCGCAGGCTGCTGGACTCCGTCGAGGCGGCAACCGGCGAATACCGCCTGCTTCGGACCCAGTCGCCCGGGCTGTTCGCGCAGGCCAGCCACGGCGAGGTCGAGAGGCTGGGCCGGGCCCGGGCGATCGTCGACTACATCGCCTCGTTCACCGACGCGCAGGCCGTCTCGGTGAACGCCCTGCTGACGGGGACCTACGAGGGGCTGTGGGAGGTCGGCCGGGGGCTCTAGCCCCTGCCCCGATTCTGCAAACGCCAACGGCGGACCGCCAGTCCCCCGGAAAGGGAAGGCGGCCCGCCGTTGTGATGTGCGGCCGGAGACTACTTCTTGAGCAGTTCCAGTGCGGTGTTCAGCGTCGCGCTCGGGCGCATGATGGCTGCGACCTTTTCCTCGACCGGGCGGTAGTAGCCGCCCAGGTCGACGGGGGCACCCTGCACGGCTGCGAGCTCTGCCACGATGGCTTCCTCGTTGCCGCCCAGCGCCTCGGAAACTGCCTTGAAGGCCGCTGCCAGCTCGGCGTCCTTGGTCTGTGCGGCCAGTTCCTCTGCCCAGTACTTGGCCAGGTAGAAGTGGCTGCCGCGGTTGTCCAACTCGCCGGCCTTGCGCTTGGGCGACTTGTTCTCCAGGAGGAAGGTGCCGGTTGCGGCATCCAGGGTGTCTGCCAGGATCTGCGCACGCGCGTTGTCCGAGGTGTTGGCCAGGTGCTCGAAGGAGACGGCCAGGGCCAGGAACTCGCCCAGGGAGTCCCAGCGCAGGTGGTTCTCGTTCACCAGCTGCTGGACGTGCTTCGGGGCGGAACCGCCGGCACCGGTCTCGAACAGGCCACCACCGGCGATCAGCGGCACGATGGAAAGCATCTTGGCGCTGGTGCCCAATTCGAGGATCGGGAACAGGTCGGTGAGGTAGTCGCGCAGCACGTTGCCGGACACCGAGATGGTGTCCTCGCCGCGGCGGATGCGATCGATGGTGTACTGGGTGGCCTCGACCGGCGACAGGATCTCGATGACAAGGCCCTCAGTGTCGTGGTCCTTGAGGTACTCGTTGACCTTGCCGATCAGCACTGAGTCGTGCGCGCGGGTCTTGTCCAGCCAGAACACGGCCGGGGTCTGCGAGGCGCGGGCGCGGTTGACGGCCAGCTTGACCCAGTCGCGCACCGGCACGTCCTTGGTCTGGCAGGCGCGCCAGATGTCACCCGGGAAGACCTGGTGTTCGATCAGCACGGCGTCGCTGGCATCCAGGATCTGGACGTGGCCGGCGGCCTTGATCTCGAAGGTCTTGTCGTGGGATCCGTATTCCTCGGCCGCCTGGGCCATCAGGCCCACGTTCGGGACGGTGCCCATGGTGGTCGGATCGTACGCGCCGTTGGCACGGCAGTCATCGATGACGACCTGGTAGATGCCCGAGTAGGAGGAATCCGGCAGGACTGCCAGGGTGTCGGCTTCCTTGCCGTCGGTGCCCCACATGTGGCCCGAGGAACGGATCATTGCCGGCATGGAGGCATCGACGATGACGTCAGACGGAACGTGCAGGTTGGTGATGCCCTTGTCCGAATCGACCATGGCCAGGGCCGGGCCTTCTTCGAAGCCCTTGGCGATCAATGCCTCGACGCCGGTGCGAACCTCGTCGGACAGCTCGTCGAGCCCTCCGAGGATTGCTGCCAGGCCGTTGTTCGGGTTCAGGCCTGCTGCGGCAAGCTGCTCACCGTAGGTCTCGAAGAGCTCGGGGAAGAACGCCTTGACGACGTGGCCGAAGATGATCGGGTCGGAGACCTTCATCATGGTGGCCTTCAGGTGTGCCGAGAAGAGCACGTCATCGGCCTTGGCGCGGGCAACCGCGTCCTTCAGGAACTTGTCCAGCGAGGCGGCGTGCATGACGGTGCCGTCGATGATTTCGTCCTTGAGGACCGGGAAGCCCTTCTTCAGGACCTTGACTTCGCCGTCTTCGCCGACAAAGCGGATGGAGATGTTCTGGTCCTTGGTGATGACCACGGACTTCTCGTTGGAACGGAAGTCGTCTTCACCCATGGTGGCGACGCTGGTCTTCGAGTCCGCGGACCATGCACCCATGGAGTGCGGGTTCTTGCGGGCGTAGTTCTTCACGCTCAACGGTGCGCGGCGATCGGAGTTGCCTTCGCGCAGCACCGGGTTCACTGCGGAACCCTTGATCTTGTCGTAGCGGGCGCGGATATCGGTTTCCTCGTCCGAAGACGGGTTGTCCGGGTAATCCGGCAGTGCGTAGCCGGCGGCCTGCAGTTCGGCAATGGCTGCCTTGAGCTGCGGGATGGATGCCGAAATGTTCGGCAGCTTGATGATGTTTGCGTCCGGGCTCTTGGCCAGGGCACCGAGCTCTGCGAGAGCATCGGGAATCTGCTGTTCCGCGGTGAGGTAGTCACCGAAGGTGGAAATGATGCGGCCAGCCAACGAGATGTCGCGCGTCTCAATCTCTACGCCCGCGGTCGAAGCGTACGCTTCGACAATCGGCAGGAAAGAGTGGGTCGCCAACATCGGAGCTTCGTCGGTGTGGGTATAGATAATCTTGGCCATAGGTGAGGCGTCTCCCTGAACGGTCTTACGGATACGGGTGGTCCGAACTGATCTCAACGTCCCCAACTTACCCGAATTCGACCCCAAAACCACCTTTTAGGACTGGATGAAATCGGTGAACGACCCCGAATGCGCGCCCAATGTGAGCAAGCGTACATTTTGTTTCACCGGCGAACTTCAGTTACTTCGAAGTAACTGAAAACCGGCTTGGCGGCGGGTTTTTCGCTGTAAACGAAGCGGGGCGCCTGCCGCGGATCGTTTGATCCGCGGCAGGCGCCCCGCGCCGGTTTCAGGTCGAGCGCTCCCCTAGTGGAAGAAGTGACGCGCCCCGGTGAAGTACATCGTGATGCCTGCGGCGTTGGCCGCGGCAATGACCTCTTCATCGCGAACCGAGCCACCCGGCTGCACGACGGCGCGCACGCCGGCGTCGATGAGGATCTGCAGGCCATCGGCGAACGGGAAGAACGCATCCGATGCGGCAACGGCACCGTGGGAGCGCTGCACGGAGACGGCGTCGCCGGTTCCGGCGGCACCGCCCGCGGCGTCGACCTTGGATTCGATCTTCACGCCAAGGGTGTTGGCGCGCTCGACGGCGAGCTTGCAGGAGTCCACGCGGTTGACCTGGCCCATGCCGATGCCCACGGCCGCACCGTTGTTGGCCAGCAGGATGGCGTTGGACTTCGCGGCACGCACGGCGGTCCAGGCGAAGACCAAGTCGGCCAGGGTCGACTCGTCGGCTGCCTCGCCGGCGGCAAGGGTCCAGTTCGCCGGGTTGTCGCCCTCGGCGTCAACCTTGTCGCTGAGCTGCACCAGCACGCCGCCGGAAACCTGGCGGATTTCCGCCGGGTAGCGGCCGTAGCCCTCCGGCAGTGCCAGCAGGCGGATGTTCTTCTTCTTGGACAGGATTTCCACTGCCTCGGCGTCGAAGGCCGGTGCGATGACAACCTCGGTGAAGATGTCCTTGACGGTGTTGGCCATGGCCGCGGTCACCGGGCGGTTTGCCGCGATGACGCCGCCGAAGGCGGAAAGCGGATCGGTGGCGTGGGCCTTGGCGTGCGCGTCGGCGATCGGGTCTACGGCGTCTGCCGAGGCAACTGCCACGCCGCACGGGTTGGCGTGCTTGATGACGGCAACGGCAGGCTGCTCGAAGTCGAAGGCGGCACGCAGTGCGGCATCGGCGTCGACGTAGTTGTTGTAGCTCATGGCCTTGCCATGCAGCTGGTCGGCCTGGGCGATGCCGGCCGGGGCGGCCTTGTCAACGTACAGTGCAGCCTGCTGGTGGGGGTTTTCGCCGTAGCGCAGGACCTCGGAACGCTCCAGGGCCAGACCGGTGTATGCGGGCCAGTCGATGAAGCCGTCGCCGTCTTCATCGAGGAACTGTGCCGCGGTCCAGGAAGCAACGGCCGTGTCGTAGGCGGCAGTGTGCGCGAAGGCCTTGGCTGCCAGACGCTGGCGGGTCTTCAGGTCGAAGCCACCCTCGGCCGCTGCCTTGACGACCGCACCGTAGGCTGCCGGGTCGACCACGATGGAAACCGCTGCGTGGTTCTTGGCCGCCGAGCGCACCATGGCCGGCCCTCCGATGTCGATCTGTTCCACCACGGCGTCGCCTTCGGCGCCGGAGCGGACGGTCTCCACGAACGGGTAGAGGTTCACGACGACCAGGTCGAAGGTCTCGATTTCCATGTCGGCCAGGGTCTGCATGTGTGCCGGGACGCGGCGGTCGGCAAGGATGCCGCCGTGCACGCGCGGGTGCAGGGTCTTGACGCGACCATCAAGCATTTCCGGCGAACCGGTGACTTCCTCGACCTCGGACACCGGGATGCCGGCCGCCGCGATGCGCTTGGCGGTGGATCCGGTGGACACCAGCTTGACGCCGGCGGCGTGCAAACCCGCAGCCAGTTCCTCCAGCCCGGTCTTGTCGTAAACAGAAATCAGGGCGCGACGAATCGGGACGCGATCAAGGACGGTCTGGCTCACAGAAGTCTCCCAGGGTGCGGTTTGAGGGGTGTTCACCCATTCTACCGGCTGGGAGTGTGCGCCAGACCTCTCGCTTGATCTACCTCACACGTGCTACTTGATCATCGTTCCGTCGGGAGCGGCCAGGTACCAGACTTCCTTGACATCCTGTCCAAGGATGTCGCCGGGCTTGCTGTCCTGCGCAAAGTAGTACAGCGGCATGCCGTTGAGGGTGAGCTGCAGCTTTCCGTCGGGGCTCTTGATGGTGCCGACCTTGCCGGTGACTCCCTCGACCACAGGGGTTTCGCTGCTGGCCACGGCGATGGGCCAGGCGTCCAGGCATGCGCCGGTGCAGGCACTGACCTTGGTGTCCTTGGTGTCCTTCAAGAAGTAGTACAGGCTCATGCCCTTGCCGTCCACGACGATGGTTCCCTTTGCGGACTCCCCCGACTTCAAATCCAGGGTTGCGGCGGCGGGCGAGGAGGGCGCCATGCTGGATGGAGCCGTGCTGGAAGGCGCGGTGGTGGCCGAAGGGCTGGTCGTGGTCGGGGTGCTGGAAGAACATCCCGACAAAAGTACGGCCGCTCCGATCATGAGCGCGGCGGATCCGGCAAAGGTCTTGCTGTGGTGCAGTTTCATGGTGGCACATCCTAAATTCTGGGGATCAAGAAAGCCCGGTTCTTCCCGCGGCGGGCGCCTTGGGAACGATTTGGGGCGGGCTTCCTGACTGGTAAGACGCACCGGTTCATCATTCGGTTCAGAGAAATCCACAACGTTTTTGCGCATACTCGATAGGTACGTTGAACCATTCGTCATTGATGTGCGTCTAAGTGGGTGAAGAATGTCCTCGAATGAAGATGATGGAGCCGATGTGCCGTTCGATGCACAAGTGGTATCTGAGATATATCGTGAACATGGCCCGGCACTGCGGCGCTATGTCATGCGGGTGTCCAACGACAGGGACACCGCCGAGGATATCTTGCAGGAAACAGTGCTCAAGGTCTGGCAGGCCGCGCCCCGCATCACCGGGTCGCTGCGCAGTTACTTGTTTGCCACGGCACGCAATGTGCTCATCGACAGGAACCGGCGGGCCGCTGTCCGTGTTTCCACCACGGCGCTGACAGATGAGACGCCGCTTCCGCCCAGCAGTTCCGGGCGGATCGATGAGCTCTTGGACCGTGTCCTGATGGAGGAAGCACTCTTGCATTTGTCAGATGAACACCGGCAAGTGGTCCTGCAATTGCACTACGCCGGATCGACGGTCACCCAGGCCGCCGCACATTTGGGCATCCCCGAGGGAACAGTGAAATCACGCGCCTTCTACGCGGTGCGTGCCCTACGAAGCATTCTTAAAGATATGGGGATTGAGCGTTGAACGCATCCAATGAACCGGGGAACGAACACATCCTGCTCGGCGCCTACATTCTCGGTGGCTTGTCGCCCATCGAACGCCTGGAGTTTGAATCGCACCTTGAAGGATGCGCCGCCTGCCAGGAGGAAATGCAAGGGGCTTCCGGCCTTTCGGCACTACTGGGCACCCTGAATCCCTCCGATGCCAATGCGCTCTTGGGAACAGAACCGCCGGTGGACAGAACTGTGCGGGAAATGGACACCGCCTCCGATCCGGCGCAGCCGGAGGCGTGCATCGACTTGCTGGAGCGACTGGCCGCCAAACGCCGCAAGAAACGCTTGAAGATCGGGGCTATCGGGCTTGCCGCAGTGGCGGCCTCGGTGGCCACCGGGGTGTTCCTTGCCCCGGTGGTTCGCCCCGGCCCGGCACCCGACGCCAGATTTGCGGTGGCCTCCGCGCTCGGACCGCGTGTGGAACTGGGAATGAATGCCAAGGCATGGGGAACCGAGCTGGAATTCACCGGCGCCGATCTTCCCACCTCCGGGATCCTGTCGCTGTGGGTTGTCGACCACGGAGGCGTTGCAGACCGGGCGGGGTCTTGGCAGGCCACCAAGACGGGCAAGACCACGCTCACCGGAGCCGTCCCCACAGAGCTGGGAAACATCGCTACGGTGCAATTGCGCGATTACGATTCCAGGGTCCTGGCGGTGGTGACGCTGCCGCAGGACCCTGGTCCGCAAAGCTAGTGCGCCAGCTCCGGGAAATGCTTGGCCAGCTGATCCTGGGTGAGGCAGCGGCGCAGGATCCGGTCGGCATGCTCCTCATCGGAAAGATAGACGACCATGTCGGCGTTGCGTCCCACGGCAAGTGCCTGCCGCAATGAATCGGTGACGCGAATGAGCATCTCGTAATACAAGCGGTTGGTCTCTTCCCAGCCGTGGTGCTTGGCGACGCTGGTGAGCGCCTGGCTCCACAGATCGGTGGCCGAATCGTCGAAGAGCTCGATCGAGCACCAGAACCAATCAGGCGGATTCCACTTGGAGGAATAGAAGCCCTGCTCCTCCACGGAGTTCATGGCTTCGAGCTCCTTCAGGACATCGTCAAGGTCTTCTTCATCCTCTTCGTCGTCCTCATCTTCGTCCTCGTCGTCTTCATACTCGCGGCCGGAAACGTCGTCTTCGGCGTCCGGGCGTTCCTCGAACCCTTCGTCCTCGTCGTCGTCAAAGTCATCCTCGACAACAACCTCTTCGTCCTCTTCTTCCTTCTGCTTCCGGGCCAAGGCCTGGAGGGAATTGAGGGCGAGCACCGGCAGGTCCAGATGGTCTGTTTCATCCGCACTGACCCCGTCAAGGGCCACGGCATAGAAAACCTCGTTCGGGTGACGGTCAATAATTTCTTCCGCCTGGCGAAGAGCCGACACCCGTATCGCCTCTTCGAGAGCGGTCCAATCTACTCCCATATCCAGACTCTACCCCGGCAGGGCCAGCTCGGGAACAGTCCGGCGGCACACGGGTCTTTCCAGCGGAAAACCGCCCAGTTTCGCGAAGACAGCGCCCGGTTTCCTACAAAAAGTCAATAGCTATTCTGTGCTTTCTGCCCCGTCGGCGTAGCCTTGTGTGCAGTGCTGCTCGATCTATTCCGTCGGCACCTCTTTGCGTCGCCGGATTCCACGAGCGCGATGTCCCCCGAAGCACCCGATCACACCTCTTTGAAGGCCCCGCATGAATAATTTCCGCAAGTTGCCCAGCGGCGAGTCAGTCGTCCAAAACCTGCCATGGAGGTGGGGCGTCCAGGGGAAGATCTTCATCATCGGCGGGCTCGGCTTCATGTTCGACGCCTGGGACGTCACGCTCAACGGGGCGCTGATCCCCCTGGTCTCCGCCGAATGGGGCCTTGACCGTCCCACCGCCGCGTGGCTGGGCACGGCGAACCTGATCGGCATGGCGCTCGGTGCCTTCATGTGGGGAACCATTGCCGACAAGATCGGGCGCAAGAAGGCCTTCACCTGGACGCTGCTGATCTTCTCGCTCTTCACCGTCGCCGGGGCACTGGCCCCGAACTTCGCCTGGTTCATCGCCTGCCGTTTCCTGGCCGGCGTGGGCCTGGGCGGCTGCATCCCCGTGGACTACGCACTGGTCGGCGAGTTCACCCCGGCCAAGCAACGCGGCCGGGTGCTCACCGCCATGGACGGCTGGTGGCCGGTGGGCGCCGCGCTGTCATTCTTCATCTCCGGCTGGGTGCAGGCAACCACAGGCAACTGGCGCCTGATCCTGGCCGTCATGGTGCTGCCGGCGCTGCTGGTCTTCTGGGTCCGCCGTGGAGTTCCCGAGTCTCCGCTGTACCTGGTGCGCCAGGGACAACGCGACGAAGCCGCGAAGGTCATTGACGACCTGGTGAAGCGCACCGGGGCCCCGGAGCAGCAATACACGCTGCCGGAGCCCGAGGAAGCGCCCCGGCTCTCGGCCGGTTCCTGGCTAGAGCAGCTGGTGAAAATCTGGAAGTTCAGCCCCAAGATCACCATGACGTCGTGGGCTTTGTTCCTGACCATCCTGCTGGTCTACTACCTGGCGCTCACCTGGATGCCTTCGATCCTCGCCGACACCGGCATGGCGCAATCCACCGCGTTCTTCATGACCGCAGTGATGGCGCTGATGGGTTTGGTCGGCGTGGTGATTGCGGCGTTGCTGGTCGAACGCGTGGGACGCAAATGGCTGCTGGGCATTACCGGGCCGCTCTCGGCAATCGTGCTGGTTCTGGTTGCGCTGTCGCTGAACGCGCCGAGCATGGCACTGGCCTGGCTGCTCGTCTTCGGAGTGGTGGTGCAGATCGCCATCCCGGTGCTCTATGCCTACGTTTCCGAGCTTTACCCCACGGAACTGCGCGGGTCCGGGTTCGGCTGGGCGTCGTCCTTCAGCCGGTTGGGTGCCGGATTCGGACCGCTGGTCTTCGCATCGCTCTGGCCGATCGTCGGGTTGGCCAACCTCTTCCTGGCCGCCGGGGCCCTGGTGCTGGTGGCAGTCGTCATGATGGCGTTCTTCGCCCCCGAAACCAAGGGGCGCGCGCTGCAGTAGGGGTCTTTCCTCCCTGCCAGGGGCGCCGTGATCTCCATGAACGCATGTTCACGTGAGACCACGGCGCCCCTTGCGTCGGCACACTAGAACAAAGGTGTCTGGGGGCCGGGCCAGTAGGTGTTCCGGACAGGTTTTTGTTCGGGATCGAGATATTTGGGCAGGATCACGTGGGGCAGCCCGTCGTGGATGACGAGTTTGGCTTCGCCGGTGTCGAACATGTGGTGGTGTTTGGTGCAGCCAGGAGTCAGGCCTTCGACACTCGTCGTACCTCCGTCGGCCCAGGCCTCGACATGACAGAACTCGCAGTGTTCCGGCGGGACGCTGCAACCGGGGTAGATGCAGCCGCCATCGCGGGCGAGGACCGCACGTTTCATGTAGTCCGGGGCGAATCTCATGCCGCGGCCGACGTCGAGGACTTCGCTTTGCCCGCCCAGTACGACCGGAATGACTCCGTCGGTGCTGAGCCGTCGTCGGATCTCCCCGATGGGGATTTCCAGCCCGTGGGCGCTCCAGCCTGTTCCACGAGCCAGGCCGAGCAGCGTTTCAAGGTGCACGTAGACCACCAGTTGGGCGGTGGGAAGTCCGGTGGTGCCCTTCGCGCTTCCGTTCTTTGGCGTGCGCATGAGGTTCAACAGGGTTTGCAGGTGTCGTTGCGGTGGCGTGAGGCCGTCGGCGCCGGGGTCGGTGGTGTTGAAGATGCCCAGGGATTCCTCGCCGAAGTCGTATCCTTCGGCGGGGGCAGGGGTCTCGAAGGTGGCCGCGTCGGCCGGCTTGGTGAACCAATCCGGGCCGTCCTGCGTTTCTGTCGTGCCGTTGGCGTTGGCCGGGCCGGGGTGGGTTGCAGCCGCGGCCATGGCGTCGCGGTTCCCGGCAAGGGTCCGCGGGTTGTCGGTTTGGGCGAAGTGGGAAAGGAACACCTCTGCGTCCAGATTCAACATGCACACGTTCATGTAGGTGAAGTTCCTGGTGCGCTTCGTGATGAATACACCGGTCTTGGCGCGGATTTCCTCCACAGTGGGGGCCGTGGCGGCACCGTCGAGCTCGTCCCCCAGTGCGTCAAGGAGCCGCTTGGTGTTCCGGGATGTTTCTTCCTTCACGGACTGCGCCACCTGTTCCTCGATGCGGCTACCCAGGTCATCGGGGCCCGGTTGCTTCTGGATGCCGGGACGCAGCTTGTCGAGCTTGCGGGCCGCCGCGGCGGTGGGTTTCACCCGGGCCGCCCCGGAGCGCAGTTGTTCGGCCAAGATCGGGTAGCGAGGCGGTTTGGGGTTCCTGAAGACGTCGGTGCCGGGCAGCAGCGCGAACGCGGCGTGGATGCGTGCCTTGGCATCGAAGTGCGAGATGGCCAGGGTGCGTTGCAGGAATTCGGTGGTGTCCCTGAATGCCAGCAATCCGGTGGGCACCGTCCGTGGATCTGCCGGCAGGGCGGTTTCGCCCTGGAGATAGGGCCCGGGCGCATCGCCGATTGCACGCAACTCGGTGAGGATGCCGGCGGGCAACTCGTGGACCAGGTTCCCTTGGGCCGTCTTCGCAGCCTGGAGTTGTGCATAGTCCAGGGTCTTGTGGACGTTTTCCACGGTGAAGGCGAGCAGGGCGGCGCGGGTGGGCGAATTGGTGGTGTGCGAGGCCAGTGCCGTGCAGAGGTCCCCGAGGAATTTTCCGGCTGCGATCAGCAGGCGCAGCTCATCGTCCGGTGACACGGGGTGTTCCGGATGGTCACGGGGGTCCGTGAGTGCTTGGATGAGCGTGCCGGTTTCCATGAACCGAGTCTGGGTCCCCGGGCCGACCTGCAGGGGGCGGCGCTGCGGGGTTGTGGGGACCTTGCGGGGGCCGACCGTGCTGTGCGGGGAAGCCCCATCAGACCGCGTGACGGCCGCTGCGGGGAACGGCAGGTTCGTCGTTTTCGCCGATCCGGCGCCGGATTCATGCGGAACCCGAAAGCAGGCGGCCTGACCGGGGAAACGTGCGCTGCGGACAAGACGCGGCAAGACAAGGCGCGCCCTGCCACGCAGGCGGGCGGGCTACGTGGCGGTCGGGTTACTTGGCTGCGAGGTCCGCCAGGGTCTGGATGAGCAGGCGGCGCTCGACGACCTTGATGCGTTCGTGCAGGGTTTCCTCGGTGTCGTCGTCGAGGACGGCGACGGCTTCCTGGCGCAGGATGGGTCCGGTGTCCACTCCGGCGTCGGCGATGTGCACGGTGCAGCCGGTGACCTTGACCCCGTAGGCCATGGCGTCGCGGACACCGTGGGCACCCGGGAAGGACGGCAGCAGCGCCGGGTGCGTGTTGATGTAGGTGCCGTCGAAGGCGTTGATGAACTCCTCGCCGACTATGCGCATGAATCCGGAGGAGACGACGTAGTCGGGTGCGTAGGAGAGGCACTTTTCGGTCAGCGCGTGGTTCCAGTCGGCGCGGTCGTCGTAGTCCTTGAAGTTCACCACGAACGTCTCGATGCCTGCGGCCGCGGAGCGCTCGACGCCGAACGTGCCGTGCTTGTCGGCGCCGACTGCGGCGATCTCCACGTTTTCCAGCGACCCGTCGGCGACGGCGTCGATGACGGCTTGGAGGTTGGATCCGGTTCCTGAAACGAGGGCTACGATGCGCATGGGTTCAAGTTTAGTTGTTTGCGCGGGCGGGACTTGCAACCGCGGCCTGCTGGACGCACATCACGCCTCGGCTCAATTTTCCTGCCGCTTGACCAGGGAGATCACCTCGGCCCCAGGCAGCGATGCCAGGAACGCGCCGGAGGTCAGGACCTTCGAGTCCCGTACGCCGCTGCCGATGATCAGCCTCGGTGCCGCGGCGACGGATTCGTCGATAAGCAGCGCCCACGATTCGGGCAGGCCGATCGGGGTGATTCCGCCGTATTCCATGCCGGTGAGCTCGACGGCCGCGTCCATGGGCGCGAAGGACACCTTCTTGGCGCCCAGGTGCTTGCGAACCAGGGAGTTCACGTCGATCCGCTCGTGGCCCAGGACCAGGCAGGCCGCGTACCAGGAGGAGTCACCCCGCCTCGCCTCGACGATGACGCAGTTCGCGCCGTCCTCAAGCCCGATCCCGTAGTGCTCGCAGAACGCCACGGTGTCGGCGAGCGCCGGGTCGATCGCGGCGACATGGACCTCCGTTGCGGCGGAGCCGTCGAGCGCGGCACGCACCGGTTCGGCGACGAGTTCGGGGGCGTCCAGGGCCGGGGCAAAGCTGAGTGTGCCGAAGTCCAGTGTTCGAGAGTCCATGGGACCAAACCTAGGTCGCGGCAGGAGGTCCGCCCAACTTCGTTCCCTCCGTGTGACACGTGTCTGGCCCGTGGGCAGGCATGCACCGACCGGTTTCGGCTACCTGCGGGTTCCTTCTCCCCGCATCAAGCCTTGGCGACCTGTTCTCGCAGGTTCAGCGAGCTGGCAATGAGTTCGCGGGTATAGGGGTGCTGCGGGTTGTTGTAGACGTCCCCGGTCGGCCCGGCCTCCACGATCTCCCCGTCCTTCATCACGATCACCCGGTCGCACAGGTGCCGCACGACGGCGAGGTCGTGGGAGACAAAGAGCAGCGTGAGCGCGTATTCGTCCACGAGGTCGGCCAGCAGGTTCAGCACCTGCGCGCGGACCGAGACGTCCAGCGCCGAGACGGGTTCGTCGGCCACCAGCACGCGCGGGCGGCAGATCAGCGCCCGGGCAATGGAGATGCGCTGGCGCTGGCCGCCGGAGAACTGGTGCGGGAAGCGTTCGGCCGACTCCGGGTCCAGCCCGACGGCCAGCAGCATCTCGGCGACCTTGGCGGACCGCTGGGCGCCGTTGAGCGACTGCCCGGGAACCAGCAGGGGCTCCCCGACGATGTCCCTGACCCGCATCCGGGGGTCAAGCGAACCCATGGGGTCCTGGAAGACGATCTGCAGCTGCCGGCGCAATCCCTCCAGCCGGTTCTCCTTGGCGCCGGCGACCTCCGTGCCGGCAACCACTGCCGAGCCGCTGGTCGGCTGGTCGAGGCCCGCCAGGATGCGCAGCAGCGTGGACTTGCCGGAGCCCGACTCCCCCACGAGGCCCAGCCGTTCCCCCGCGACCAGGGTGAAGTCCACGTCCTTCAGGGCGCGGACCTCCGGGCGAGGGCCGCGCAGGGACGTGCGGGCCCGGTGGTAGGTGCGGTTCAGCCCGGTGACGCTGACCAGCGGGCCCGTCGCCGACACCTGCCCCGGCGTCGGCTGCGCGCTGACGGCCAGCTGCTCCGGCGCCGCGGTCCGGCCTGGGGCCGGGGCCGGGGTCTGGGCACCGGCCTGGGCCGGTTCCTCCCCGGGAGCCGGGGGCACGTAGCTGCCGGCGGTGGCGACCGTGAAGAGACGGCCGCGCTCGTCGGTCGCCTCCAGGTCGCTGGCCGCCAGCAGGGCACGCGTGTAGGGATGGGCCGGGGTGGAGAATACCTGTTCCATCGGGCCGGACTCGACGATCCGCCCCCGGTTCAGGACCAGCACGCGGGTGCACATGCTCGCCACGACGGCCAGGTCGTGGGTGATGAACAGCAGCCCGGTGCCGCGCTCGCGCACCTGGGTGGAGACAAGGTCCAGCACCTGGCGCTGCACCGTCACGTCCAGTGCGGTGGTCGGTTCGTCGCAAAGCAGCAGCTGCGGGTCGTTGGCCAGCGCCATCGCCACCATCACGCGCTGGCGCTGCCCGCCGGAGAGCTGGTGCGGGTAGGCACGCGCCGCCACGGCCGGGTCGGGGATCTTCACCGAGGCCAGCAGCTCGACGGCGCGCCTGCGGGCGGCCCGGCGGTTGGGCACCGTGCGGTGCCGGGTCATCACCTCGGCCACCTGGGCCCCGACCTGCATCAGTGGGTTCAGCGCGGTGAGCGGCTCCTGGAACACCATGGAGATCTCGTCCCCGCGCAGGGAGCGCATGACCTTGTCCGGAGCGCTGAGCAGGTTGGCGTCGACGCCGCGCAGGCGCGCCTTCCCGTCCACGGCGAGCTCGTCGGGCAGCAGGCCCAGCAGGGCGGTGGCCGTCAGCGACTTGCCGGAACCGGATTCGCCGATCAGCCCGATGCGCTCGCCGGCCTGCATGGAGAATTCCAGGTCCTGCACCAGTGCCGTGGCACCGGCATGGATGGACAGCCCCTTGACCTCGAGCAGCGTCTCGGCCGTGGTTTCGTTCGCGGTCTCGTTCATGCCTTGCCCCTGCCCAGTTTGGGATCGAACCTGTCGCGCAACCCGTCGCCCAGCAGGTTGAACCCCATCACCGCGACGGCGATCGCGACGCCCGGCCAGACGGCCATGGCGGGGAAGGTGCCCCAGTATTGCTGGGACTCCTGGAGCATGCGCCCCCACGACGGGATCGGCGGCGGCGTGCCGAGGCCCAGGAAGGACAGCGCGGCCTCGGCCAGCACGGCCAGCGCGAACGTCACCGAGCACTGGATGATCAGCATGCCGGCGATGTTGGGCAGCACGTGCCTGCGGGCTATGCGCAGCGGACGCTGCGAGGCTGCGCGGGCCGCCAGCACGTACTCGGCGTTCATCACCTGCAGCGTCCCGGCCCGTGCCACGCGGGCGAACCCCGGGACGGAGGCCAGCCCGATCGCGGCCATGGCGCTGACTGTGGAGGCCCCGTAGATCGCGGCGAACATGATGGCCAGCAGCAGGGCGGGGAAGGCCAGCAGGATGTCGGCGCCGCGCATGGTGATTTCCTCCACGGCGCCGCGTTTCATGCCGGCCCAGATGCCCAGCGGCGTCCCGATCAGCACCGCGATGCCCACGGAGACCACGCCCACCAGCAGCGTGATGCGCGCGCCCACCAGGATGCGCGAGAACAGGTCGCGGCCCAGGTTGTCGGTCCCCAGCCAGTGCGCGGCGCTGGGCAGCTGCAGCTTGGCCGGCGGGTCGATCCGCACCGGGTCGTAGGGGGTCCAGAAGAAGGAGAGCAGCGCGATGCACACCACCAGCCCCACCAGGAGGCCTCCGGCCAGCAGGTTGAAGTTCGGCCTGCGGCCCGGACGGCTCCCGGCCGCGGGTGCGGATGCGGGTGCGGATGCGGGTGCGGCTTGCGGCAACACGGGGATTTCGCCCATCGTCGTCGTCTTCCCCTTCTGCTAGTTGGCGGCGCGGATGCGCGGGTCAAGGACGGTGTAGAGCACGTCAACGACCAGGTTGATGATGAGGGTGATGGCCACCAGCACCATGACCACGGACTGGACGGTCAGCAGGTCGCGGTTGCCCACCGCGGTGAGCAGCATGGACCCCAGCCCGGGTATCACGAAGACTCGCTCGATGACCACGGCCCCGATGATCAGCGCCGCGAACTGGACCGACGTGACGGTCAGCACCGGGATCGCCGCGTTGCGCAGGCCGTGCTTGAGCAGCGCCCGTGCGGGAGAGAGCCCCTTGGCGCGTGCCGTGCGCAGGTAGTCCTCGTGCATGACCTCCAGGACGGCCGAGCGCACGTAGCGCATCAGGATCGCGGACTGCACCCCGGCAAGCGCCGTCACGGGCAGGATGATGCGCCGGAGAAAATCGCCGAAGTCCTGCCCGGGCGGCGTCCACCCGTTGGCCGGCAGCCAGCCCAGGCGCAGCGACACGAACGACACCAGCAGGATGCCCAGCAGGAAGCCGGGGATTGCGATGCCCAGCTGGCTGAGGCCCGACACCAGGGCACCGCTGGGCTTCCCGTGGCGGACGGCGGCCAGGATGCCCAGCGGGATGGCGATGACCAGCGCCAGCAGCATCGCCAGCGTGACAAGGATCAGCGACACCTGCACCTTGTCCAGCACCAGCGGCGAGATGTCGGTCCGCGTCACGTAGGAAACGCCGAAGTCCCCGCGCAGCAGCCCGGAAAACCATTCCCAGTACTGTTCGGGCAGCGGCCTGTCGGTGCCGAATTCCTTGGCCAGCTGCGCGATGAGCTCGGGGGTCGCGTTCTCCCCCGCCGCGATCGCCGCGGGGTCGCCCGGCAGCACGCGCATGATGCCGAACACGGCCAGGGTGGCGACCAGGAACGTCACGACGAAGCGTGCCAGGTTCTTGGCGATGCGGATCAGCAAGGGCTCGGCCTGTTCGGGTTCACGGGGTGCCGGTCGCTTAGGACCAGGCGATGGTCGACAGCGTCAGCGCCTCGGTGACCGAGTTGGCGCCGATGCCGCTCAGCCCGGACTTGGCCACGGAGATGTTCGGGAAGATGAACAGGGTGTCGGAGGCTGCGTCCTCGACGATGGTGCGGACCACGTTCTTCATGCCCGCCACGTAGTTGGCCTCGTCGGACTCGTCGGCGAGGGCGGCCTCGTCCTTGATCTTCGAGTTGTCGTAGCCGATGTAGTAGTTCGGGTTGTCGAACATGGTCAGCACGTCGCGCGCCTCCACGGCCAGCACCACCGACATCTGGTAGTCGTGGCGGTTGAAGACCTTGTCCAGCCAGACCGCCGGGAACTCGGCGCTCTGGATCTTCACGTTGATGCCCACGTCCTTGAGCTGCGAGAAGACGACCTCGGCCACCGCGCTGGCGTAGGGCCGGGTCGGGACGGTGAAGGTGACGTCCAGGTTCTCCGCGCCCGCTTCCTTGAGCAGTTCCCTGGCCTTGGCCGGGTCGTGCGGGTAGAGGTCGTTGAGGTCCTCGTAGTACGGGTCGGTCGGCGGGACCGGGCCGCCCACGAGGGTCCCGAGGCCGTTCCACGCGGTGTCGCGCACTTCCTGGCGGTCGATCGCGTACATGACGGCCTGGCGCACCCGCTTGTCGTTGAACGGGGCGACCTTGTTGTTCATGGAGAGCATGATCTCGCCGTTGCTGGTTCCCTCGATGACCTGGAACCCGGGCTGCGACTGGAACCCGTTGAGCAGTTCCGGGGCCTGCATGTTGTAGACCAGGTCGACGTCCCCGCTGGTCAGGGCGTTGGTGGTGGCAATGGCGTCGGCGAAGTAGCGCAGCGTCACGTTCTTGATGCCCGGCTCGGCACCCCAGTAGTCGTGGCGGCCGGCGAGCTTGATGGATTCGCCGCGCGCCCAGGATTCCAGCGCGTAGGGGCCGGTGCCGACGGGGCGGTTTGCCAGGTCGTCGACGCCGGAGGGGTCAAACATCGCGCCGACCAAGGTGGTCATGGAGTACAGCCAGGCCTGCGAGGGGCGCTTGAGGTTGACGGTGACGGTTTCCGGGGAAACCACCTGCACGGTGTCCACGACGTCCATCTTGGACTTGAGCCCGTTGAGCCAGGCGTCGGATTTCACGCGTTCGATGGAGAACTTCACGTCCTCCGCGTCGAAGTCGGCGCCGTTGGAGAACTTCACGCCCTTCTGGAGGGTGAAGGTGTAGGACTTGTTGTCGCCGCTGGTTTCCCAGCCGGTGGCCAGCAGCGGCTTGATGGCGCCGGTCTGGTCGACCGTGACCAGGCCCTCGTAGACGTTTGACATCATGGCCTGCGGGATGGCGGCACCTGCGGTGGTGGTGAAGTCGAGGTTCACGGGTTCGCCGGTGAGAGCCACGGTGAGCTTGGTCTTGTCCGTGGTGGATCCCGGTGTCCCGGTGGATCCCGCCGTGCAACCGGTCAGGGCAAGTATCGCGCTCGCCATGAGTGCACCGAGCACCCCGGCGCGACGGCTTGTGGTCGAACGTTGCATGGAAGAGTTTCCTTCACTTTTACTTCTTTGTCCCGCACGGGGCTGCTTCCCCCCGGCGGAATCGGGAAACCAGGGTGCGTCTCCGCTGCCCCGACTGGCGTATCGATCCAACACCACAACAAACCATTATCGTATGGCCGGGAGGCATGTGCTGCCACATCCATCGAAGGAGTTCGGATTCGGGACTAGTCTGGATCCATGGCCGTCAAACCGCTTTCGCCGGGAGCCGATCCCGCGCGCCCGATGTTCGCCTGGGTGCGGGCGACGATCCTGCTGATGGCCGCGGCCTACGCCGCTTCCTTCGCGCACCTGCCGTGGCGGCTTGTCGGCTTGCCATTTGCCGTCGCAGGGCTTGTCGTCGGCTTCATCACCTGCCTCAAGGCCTTCGGGAACCCTGGCGCCGGTTTCCTCCGGCTGGCGGCCCCGATCGCGACCCTGGCCTGCGCCTTGTTCACCGCGACGTTGGGTGCCCAGGCCCTGTTCTACCAGCCCAGCCTCGAGTACCAGCGGTGCATGGCGGATGCGCTGACCCTGGGTTCCCAGCAGCAATGCCTCAACAACCTGCAAAACCAGCTACTACCTGTTCCCCCAAGGAAGGCACCATGAGCGATCAACCGACTCCCGATTCCAAGGACTGGACCTGGGTCCTGGATTCCGTGTGCGACGAATGCAGGCAGGATGTGCGAGGCCTGGAACCGCGCCTGATTGCCGGGCTGGTGCGCGATTCCGTTCCGCGCTTCGCCGCGGCCCTGCGCCGGCCCGATGCCTGCACCCGGCCGTCCCCGAAGGTGTGGAGCCCGCTGGAATACTGCGCCCACGTCGGGGACATGTACGAGGTGATGAACCAGCGTCTGGAACTCATCGTCGGGCAGGAAGCACCGAAGTTCGCCAACTGGGACCAGGACGAGGCAGCGCTCCGCAGCGACTATGCGGCGCAGTCCCCCAGACTCGTTGTTGAACGCCTGCGGGCCACGGCGGAGGCCTTCGCGGTCACGTTGGGTACGCTGCGTGGTGCGCAGCTTGAACGCCCGGGCTTCCGTTCCAACGGGTCGGCTTTCACCGCCGCCACGCTGGCCCGGTATGCCTGGCACGACGCGGCGCACCACCTGCACGACATCGGGGCTTGACGTCCTCTTCTCCCTGGTGAAGGGGATTCCCTGGGCGGCTGTCGCTGTCAGGCGGCGGCCGTCAACGGGACGCTTCACCGGGCGGGGATTGCTAGACGCCGAGGACCGGGTCGTGCTCCAGCAACGGGGAGACCAGGTAGCCGATGGCCGTGCCGATCGCCACCTCGGCCGCCAGGAACAACGCCGTCAGCAGGATGTTCGGCCCGATCTCCGTGAACCGGCCGATGCCCAGCGACCCGCTTGCCAGCCAGCTTCCGGCCAGCGAGAGGATCCCAGCGGTGGCACCGACGACGACGCCCAGGACAACCGTGGACAACCCCAGTGACACCCAGCGCGAACGGACCTTGAGCGAGATCCAGTCGTCGAAGTGGTTCTCCCCGACGCGCAGGAAGTACCAGCCGGCCATGAAGCCGGCGAACACCGGGAGCAGCATGAAGGCCCAGGCATAGGTCAGGTCCCCGGAGGGCAGTGCCGCCAAGATCGGGATCGCGGGCAGCGGCCCCACTGTGGTTTCCAGCGGCGAGATCGTGCTGCCGACGCCGAAGGTGAACCCGCCGCCGGTGATCCAAGCCAGGGTCCACAGCACCAGGTTGGGCATGACCCCGAGCTGGCCCAGCGTCAGCACCGCGGAGCCGATGGGCCCGGGCCGCAGCTGCTGGTAGACGTTTGAGATGTCGACCCAGTGCAGGCCGATGTTGATGGTCAGCAGCAGCGCCGCCAGCCCGAAGGTCATCATGTAGGCGAGGGTCCCGCCGCACACGACGGCCCACAGGTAGGAACCGGCCCAGCGCGAATGCTGGGAGGTCTTGGAGATCCACGCCGCGGCGTCGAACCCGATGAGCCTGCCCCAGGAACCCGCCTCGCGGCGGGCGCCGATGATGACGCCGGCACCGGCGGAGATCAGCGGGATGGTGGAGGCCATCATCAGCGTGGTCTGGGCCTCGTCGTTGTTGACCAGGAAGCCGGTGAAGAGTCCGCAGAGCAGGTAGACGCCCAGGGCACCAAGGATGCCCTGCCACAGCTGGTCGGTGTAGGAGGCCCGGGCGATGCGCCGTCCCGCGCGCCAGCACAGGAAGAACGGGACCAGCGTCAGCCCCAGCGGGACGACGTTCAGCACCCCGGAGAGGTTGGAGGGGTCGGCTCCCGTTCCCACCTGCAGCAAGTGCAGGGGAACGCCGTGGACGAGCAGCCACATCTGGCCGCTCATCTTCAGCACCGATTCGATGCTCCGGTCGGCGAAACCGCCGCTGAACCAGACAGCCATCCACGGGATGACCACAAGGAACGCGGAGAAGAGGGCGGCCTGCAGGAGCTCGAAGGCACCCTGGAGGAACAGCGGCATGGGCCAGCCGGTATTCAGCCGCTCGCGCGCCGCGTTCAACGCCGCTGCGGCCGGCGGCTTTTTCTTCTTCTCACTCATTGATTCAATCGTGCCACCGATGCCCCCGCGCACGGTTCACCGACGCGCACCAAGCAGGGCACGTTGCCGGGCCAGGTGCCAGGGTCAGAGCGCACGCAGTCCGCTCACCAGGGCGGTGACCGCTCCGACGAAGGCGCAGCACAGGACAAAGAACCGGGCGTGCTTGTCGCTGACCACCCGTTGGACCTGTTCCCCGATGAGCACCCCGCCCCAGATGAACACGGCGACGCCGACCCAGGCCCAGGCGGGAAGCAGCGGCAACTGGTCCGGCACGGTCAGGAACTTCATGCCGATGGTGGCCAGGCCCGTCACCACGAAGAAGGGTTGCAGGGTTGCCGCGAAGGGGCGCTGCGGCCACCGGGCCAGCACCGCGTAGGCGCTGACCGCCGGCCCTCCGACGCCGGCCAGGGAATTGGTCAGGCCCGACAGGAACCCCGCGCTGCCCTTGGGGATTTGGCCCGTCACTGTGACGTCGGCGCGTACCAGGATCAGCGAAAGCAGCAGCGCCGCGAGCACTGTGGCGCCAACGATGATCGACAACGGCGCCTGCGGCAGGCCGCCGGCCAGCAGCGCACCGGCCACCGAGCCGAACACGCTGAAGCCGGTGAGCCAGCGGAACATCGACCAGTCGATGTCCTTCCAGACCCTCGGGACGATGATTGCCGAGGACACCACGCCGCAGATGTTGACGAGGAAAACGCCCTGGTGGGCACCGAGCGCCAGGACCAGGAACGGCGAGACGAGCATCGCGAATCCCAGTCCCGCAACGCGCTGGGCAATGGCGCCGATGACAACCATGCCAAGCACCAGAAAAATAAGGGAGAGTTCCATTCAAGCGAGCCTAATCTGTTTTGTCGGGCCGCCGCGGGTCCGGTGAGGCACAACACACGGGAGCAAAAAGGCGGGCGGGCACCTCACCGGTCGCCCGGTGCGGTGCCCGCCCGCCTCGGCCGGCTCATCAGTAGCTGGCCGGGGTTCCGCTCTTGGCGGCTTCCGCGGAGACGAACTTGGCGGCCAGCGCCTCGGAGCCCCGGGCCAGCAGGGCCACGTCGGCGCCGACCCCCACGAAATCCGCGCCGAGTTCGATGTACCGCTTGGCGGTGCCCTCGGCGAAGGCGTTGACGCCCACGAACTTTCCGGCGGTCTTGCCCGCGGCAATGGATTTCTCCACGGCGGCAACAACCTCGGGGTGGTCCTGCTGCCCGATCACGCCCATGGAAGCGGCCAGATCCGAGGGGCCGATGAAGATGCCGTCGACACCCTCCGTCGCCACGATCTCCTCGACATTGGCCACGGCCTGCGCCGATTCGATCTGCACGATCAGCGTCAGGGATTCGGAGGCACGGTTCAGGTAGTCAGGGATGCGGTTCCAGCGTGCCGAGCGGGCCAGCGCCGAGCCGACGCCGCGCACGCCCATCGGCGGGTAGTGGCAGGCCTGGACGGCGGCGAGCGCCTCCTCGGCGGTGTTCACCATGGGCACGATCAGCGACTGCACACCCAGGTCGAGGTACTGCTTGATGACGACGGTGTCGTTCACCGGCGGGCGGACCACCGGCACCACCGGGTAGCCGCGCACCGCCTGCAGCTGCGCCAGGATGGACTCGAGCCCGTTGGGCGAGTGTTCGGCGTCGATGAAGAGCCAGTCGAAGCCGGCCCCGGCGCAGATCTCGGCCACCAGAGGGGACCCGGAGCACACCCAGATGCCGGCCAGCGAACGGTCGGCGGCGGACAGCGCGTCCTTGAAGGACGGGTCGGGTTCTATGCGAAATGACATGTCACGGTTCCCATGCGTCCGTAGTCCGCGAAGACGGTGTCGCCCTTGTCGACCCACATGGGGCGGGTGAAGGAGCCGGCGAGGATGATTTCCCCGGCGTTGAGCTTGTCGCCGTGGGCGGCGATCTTGTTGGCAAGCCAGTACACGCCGGCGGCCGGGTGGTTCAGGACGCCGGCGGCGACGCCGGTTTCCTCGACGACCTGGTTCTTGAAGAGGATGCCGGAGACCCAGCGCAGGTCGATGTCCGAGGGCTTCATCGGGTTGCCGCCGATGACCATGGCGCCCATGGCGGCGTTGTCGGAGATGGTGTCGACGATGGTGCGGCCCTCCATCTCGATGCGTGAGTCGAGGATTTCCAGGGCCGGGATGACGTACTCGGTGGCGTTGAGCACGTCGAAGATGTTGGCGTTGGGGCCTTCGATGTCCTTGTTGAGCTTGAAGGCAAGTTCCATCTCCACGCGCGGGTGGGTGTACTTGTCCCATTCGAAGGTGCAGCCCGAGTCCAGGACCATGTCGTCGAAGATGATGCCGTAGTCGGGTTCGGTGATGCCCGTGGCCATCTGCATGGCGCGGGAGGTCAGGCCGATCTTGCGGCCCGCAAGCCTGCGGCCGTTGGCCTCGGAGCGCTGGCGCCACAGGTTCTGCACCTTGTAGGAGTCTTCCACCGTCATTTCGGGGAATCGTGCGGTCAGACGTTTGACCGGAACGCGGTCTTGACCCGCCTGAACGAGTTCATCGGCAATCTGGGTGATGGTCTCATCATTGAGCATGCTGGCCTGGGCCCTTCCGGAGATCGTGTTTGTTGCTGGGACCCTTCTGCAAATCCGGGCCACACTTGAACATGGTAGCCACATGGGTAGCGCAACTCACATTCAGCACAGCAACATGTCAATGAGTGGTTCACGCCCGGTTCATCTTCGGCTTCTAGCGTGGGTCCCATGAACTGGAAACGCCACAGAGCTCCCGTCACGCAACACACGAGCACATTCCACGTTCCGGACACCGCCGCGCAGGACCTGTACGGGCTGCTGCTAGACGATCGCATCCGGGCGGCCGCCGAGCTTTTTGTCGCGGCGTTTTCCACCGGGGGCCCGGAGCAGGTCCGCATCGAGGAACTTGCCATGCTGCTGCTGAGACAGGTCGGCGCCGAACCGAAGGCGGCACACCGGACATTCTCGCTGTGCCAGGAGCCCAACGGAACCGCGGCCCGCGTGGCGCTGGAGATCCTCTGGCTCTGGGAACGTGCGGGGATCGCCAAGGTGTACCCCACCGAGGCAAACATCATTTTCCCGCTGTTGCGGGGCAATCGGGCACTTTCCAGCCCCTATCCCCTGACCGCGCTCTGCGAAGCCTTGGCCCTCCACGACCTGCCGGTGCCGGAGGTCCTGACAAGCCACTGACAGCGGGTCAAACCGGCGCATGACGGCCCCTGCCGCAAACGACGCTGCAGGCGCCCCCACACGTATGTGGGAACGCCCGCAGGTGAAATTGGTCCGGTGCTACTTGGCCCGGGCCAGCGCGCCTGCCGCGGCCGCGACAAGTTCCGGGCTTGTCACGTCGAAGACCGATTCGCCGCCGCCGGGACCCGAGGCTCCCCACGTGGTTTGGGTGCGTGCGGAGAGGTGGACGCCGTCCACCCCGGCCAAGGCCGGGATGTCGTCGATCTTCACGCCGCCGCCGGCCTGGATCTGCGGGTTTCCCTGCGCCTCGGCACGCAGCTGGTGCAACACCTCGGCACCCGCGCCCGACGCCGGGGCGCCGCCCGAGGTCAGGATCCGGTGTGCGCCCAGGGCACGCAGCTGTCCGATGAGGTCGGCAACAGGCGTCCCGTTTTCCAGCAGCACGTCCACGCAGCGATGGACGGTGATTTCGATGTCCGGGTTCACCAGGTGCGCCGCGTCGATCAGCGCGGAGAGCACCGGCAGGTCCAGGGCGGCGTCGCCTTCGGTCAGCGCGCCGATCACGATCCCGGCAACACCCGCGCGCGCCGCGTGGGCGACGTCGGCAACCATCAGTTCGACCTCGGCCGGGGTGTAGGTGTAGCCGCCGCCGCGCGGGCGGATCAGCACGTGGACGCCGATTCCCACGGCGACCACCTGTTCGATGGCCGCCAGCGAGGGGGTCAGGCCGCCGGTGACCAGCGCCGTGCAGAGCTCAATGCGGTCGGCACCGTTTTCCAGCGCGATCCGTGCGCCGGCCGCATCCTGGACGGCAATCTCGAGTTTTGTCATGGTTCAGGCTCCCACGGGAACTGCCGGGAACACGGTGGCTGCGAGGTCCGGCGCGTCCATGTCGGTGTCGAACGGGAACATCGGGCGTTCGATGTTCTTGTGCCCCAGGCGGATCAGGTCCTGGTCCACACCGCCGGGGGTGAGCATCAGCATCCAGTCCGCGGCCAGCTCGAAGAGCTCGGGCTCCAGGTAGCCGATCTTGACCACGACGATGTCCGCGTCGGTGACCGTGAGGCCGGCCGCGGCGAAGTCGGAGATCTGGTGGTACGGCTTGCGGCGTTCGGTGATGATGGCCTCGATCGAGCCGACCTTGACCACCGCGACGCGGCCGGAGGTGGCATCGCCCTCGGTCAGCCGCAGCACGGTGCCCTTGAGCATGGCCGGGCCGGAGTGCACGTGGTCGACCAGCGCGCCGGCGGAAACCTCGATCTCGGAGCCAAGGCCCGCGGCGAAGCATGCCGCGACCGCGGCCTTGTCGAAGACCGAGGCGACCACGGTGCGCGGGCCGCCCTCTGCGAAGCGCGGGTCGTTGATGAGCTGGGTCAGCGTCCAGGTGACGTCCCCGGAGCCGCCGGCGGTCGGGTTGTCGCCCGAGTCCGAGAGCACGTAGGGGCGCTTGGCCCCGGGTGCCAGAGCCGCGGCCAGGCAGGTGGCCAGGTCCGCTGCCGGTGCGACGAATTCGAAGTCGGCGCGGGCGTCCCAGTAACCGGTGGCCAGCTCGGTGGCCTTGGCGGAGGCAAGCTCTGCGTCGTCGCCCGTGACGACCACGGTGGCGTAGCAGCGCGGCTCGTCGGCCCAGGCGTAGCCGACCCAGATCGAGGCGTCGACGATGCCCTCGGAGGCCTCGATCGGCAGGATCGCCTCGTAGAGGCCCTTGGCCGGTTCCAGGCGGGTGGAGGTCTTTTCGCCGGGCAGCAGCACCGGGATGCGCACGAACGCCTTGGCCGGGGCGCCGGTGCCGTCGACCAGCCGGGTGATCAGGTTGGCCATGGCGCGGGTCTTGGTTTCCTGCTCGTCCTCGTGCGGGGCCATGCGGTAGCAGGTGATCAGGTCGCAGTTTTCGACCAGGCCGGCGGAGACGTTGCCGTGCAGGTCCATGGTGGCGGAGATCAGCGTGCGCGGGGCGCCGGCCTTGGCGCTCACCTCGTCCAGCGCCGCGCGGACGGCGCGGGTCAGGTCCGCCTCGGCATCCTGGCGTCCCACCACGGTCATGGCGCCGTGGATGTCCAGGAAGAAGCCGTCGAACGGACCCTGGGCGTGGATCATCTCGATCAGCTCGGTCTTCAGGGTCTCGTAGACCACCGGTTCCACCATGCCGCCGGGCAGCGAGCGGGCGTGCACCAGCGGTACCCAGGTGGCACCGTCGGCGACGGCGGCATCGTGGTTCTCGTGTTCCGGGGCCAGCACCGTGTAGCGCGAGAGCAGCACGTCGTCCTTGGTGAAGTTGAACGCCTCGAAGCCCGAGCGGTGCGGGGAGAAGTTGGACGCTTCGATGGACATGCCGCCGGTGCCGATGCGGGGACGGGTTGCTGCTGCGCTCATGAGAGTGGGGCTCCTTGTGCAAACGAGGGGTACATGATCTTGCTGGTGTTGAAAATCGGGGGCCGGCTCAGGAGCCGGCTGATTCGGAGAACCTGGCCGGAAGGGTCGGCTGGTTCAACAGGTGGATGATGGCCAGCTCGGCGGCGCCGACGAGTCCGGCCTCGCTTCCCGAGTGTGCCGCCTCGACGCGCAACCCGGACGTGGCCAGCGGTAGGCAGCGTTCGTAGAGCTGGGAACGGACGGCAGCCACGTAGACGCTGGCTCCGGACAGTGCGCCGGCGAGGTAGACGTCGCCGGGGTTGAAGAAGTTCACCACGGTGCTCAGCGCCAGGCCGAGCTGGCGGCCGGCCTCGCGCACCACGCCGTTGGCCGTGGGGTCGCCGTCGCGGACCATGTCCAGCACCTCGAAGATGTCGCTTGCCTCGATGCCGACCTTGGCCAGGTCGCGCACGATTGCGGCACCGGAGGCGATGGTTTCCAGGCATCCGCGGTTTCCGCAGGAACACATGCGATCGGCCGCGGCCTCGACCTTGGTGTGGGTGATGTCGCCGGAGGCGTATGTGGAGCCCCGGTACAGCTGGCCATTGACCATGATGCCGGTGCCCACGCCCGTGCCGGCCAGCACCGTGATGGAGTTTGCCGCCGCATCCGGGCGCGAGAGGTACTCCCCCAGCGCCGCAAGGTTGGCGTCGTTGTCGGTGATGGCCGGGACGCCTAGCGCCTTTTCGAGCAGCGCGCCGACGTCCTGGTTGTGCCAGCCCGGCATGCGCGAGGGTGCCACCACGACGCGGCGCACGGCATCGACGGGGCCGGGCAGGCAGATGCCGACCGACAGCAGGTCACCGCCGTCGGCCTCCAGCATGGAGCGGATTCCCGCGGCCAGCAGTTCAACCGTCGCCTCGGGGCCCTGGGTCACGTCGATGGCTATCGACGTGGTGGACAGGATGGCGCGGGAAAGATCGGAGAGCCCCAGGCGTGCGTGCTTGGCGCCCATGGAGATCACGGCGACGCGGCCGGTTTGGTAGGAAATCGAGAGAAGTCGCCCGGGCCGTCCGCCGCGGGAGGGGGCTGAGCCGCCCTCCTGGACAAGGCCGGCCTCCATCAGGTCGTTGATCTTGGCCGAGATGGTCGAGGGGGCCAGTCCCATTTCCTTGGCCAGGGCCGAGCGGGTGACCGGTTCCACGGCAATTCTGCGCAGTACATCCACTGCAAGGTCTCCGGTGCTCATGGGCAACTTCTTTCGATTCGCATAACTTCTGACTTTGGCGTCTCAGCAGGGGTTTTTCGCCCATTACGTTCGAATCGTTATCTTTCCGAGATGCGCGCAACCCTACTTGTGCTCTATATTACACATAGTTCATCCATTCGTGATCATACTTTGTTCGATGACGAACTAACCTTTACATGGCTCCACCCCACATCTAGATCAGGAGAGATCGCTCAATGTCTAACGATCGCAAACGCTTGAAGGTTGGTCTTGCCGCAGGCATCACCGCCTTCGCATTGCTGCTCACCGGCTGCGCCGGTGGCGGTGCTGGTGACAAGCCCGGCGCTTCCGGAAGCGCCGCCACGGTGGCGGCGGGCGTGGACACCACCACGGTCAACTACGCTCTTCCCCCGAATTCAACTCCCAACTGGATTCTGCCGATCGGCGTCGCGGGCAAGATGGCGACCCACAACTCCTCCATCGCCCAGGCGCTTTGGTCCCCCATGATGACCTTCGACGGTTCCAAGGGCGAGATGAAGCTGGATCTGGAAACCGGCATCGCCGACAAGATGGACTACGCCGCGGACGGCAAGTCGGTCACCTTCCACATGCGCGACATGCACTGGTCCGATGGCACCGCCATCACCACCCGCGACGTCGAGTTCTGGTTCAACCTCATCAAGGCGAACAAGGAAGCCTGGGGCGGCTACAAGGAAGGCCGTCTTCCGGACAACATCACCGACATCGACTACACCGATGACACGACCTTCACCCTGACCTTCGACAAGGTCTACAACCAGGACTGGATGTCTTCCACGCAGCTGACCTCGATCCGGCCGCTGCCGCACCACGCCTGGGCCAAGACCAGCGACGAGGGCAAGATCGGCGACGCGGACCGCACCGCCGAGGGCGCGAAGGAAATCTTCGCCTACCTGAACAAGTCCTCCGAGGACATGGCCTCCTACGCCACCAACCCGCTGTGGAAGACCGTCTCCGGCCCGTTCACCCTGGGCGCCTTCGACAACGCCGGCAAGACCACGCTGACCAAGAACGAGAAGTACGACGGCAAGGACGCTGCCCAGGTCACCACCGTGAACCTGCTTCCGTTCACCTCGGCAGACGCCGAAGTCAACCTGTTGCGCTCCAAGGGCGTCGACTACGGCTACATCCCGACCTCGCTGATGGACCAGAAGAACCAGTTCGAGTCCAACGGCTACCAGGTCGATCCGTGGGAGGGCTGGGCCGTCACCTACATGCCCTACAACTTCAACAACCCGAAGCTGGGCAACACCTTCAAGCAGCTCTACGTCCGCCAGGCGCTGCAGTCCGCGATAGACCAGCCGACCATCTCCAAGGTCGTCTGGAAGGGCGGCGCAAACCCGGTCTTCGGCCCTGTCCCGCAGGACATCCCGTCCCCGTACCTCTCCGAGGCGCAGAAGAACAACCCGTACCCGTTCGACATCGAGAAGGCCAAGAAGCTCTTCGCCGACCACGGATGGAAGCCGGGAGCCGACGGCGTCCTGGTGTGCGAGGAAGCCGGCACCGCCGAGAACCAGTGCGGCGAAGGCGTCGAGGCGGGCACCAAGATGGACCTGACCATGATGGTCCAGTCCGGTTCGGACGAGGCCGACAAGCAGTTCGCCGCCATGCAGTCCTCCTTCCGCGACATCGGCGTTGCCGTCACGTTCGACCGCGCCCCGCTGAACACCGTGCTGAACAACACCGCCCCGTGCAAGGCCGACTCGGCCGAATGCAAGTGGGAGTTCTCCTACTTCGGCGCAGCAGGCTCCTGGTACTTCCCGGCCTACCCGACCGGCGAACGCATCTTCGGCACCGACGCCTCGGTGAACTTCGGCAACTACTCGAACGCCGATGCCGACAAGCTCATGGACGAGGCGTTGACCACCAACGACCCCGCCACCATGCAGAAGTACTCGGCCCTGCTCGCCGAGCAGCTGCCGGTGATGTGGCTGCCGAACCCGGTCTACCAGGTTTCGGTCATCCGCGACGGCATGACGGGCACCACGCAGGACCCGACCGCCAACTTCTTCCCGCAGCGCTGGGGTTGGAACAAGTAATTCGGGCTAACTAGCCCAACAACCGGGCTTCGGCCCACCAAGAAGGGAGGATCGTCGATGTCGACCACCACCACCGCCATTCGCGATAGCTCAGGGATTCGGCTGTTCAGTTGGTTTTTAGCCAAAAGACTTGTGCAGGCGGCGGTCGTCATCGCGATCGTCTCGGTTATTGTGTTCCTGCTGCTCCAGGCCCTGCCGGGCGGTCCCGCCCGCGGCATCCTGGGCCAGCAGGCCACCGAAGCCCAGATTGCGGCTTTCAACCATGAGCAGGGTTTCGACCTGCCGCTCATCCAGCAGTACTTCAACTACCTGGGCCAGTGGCTGCAGGGCGACCTGGGCCGTTCGTTCGTCATGAACACGGACGTCTCCTCGCTCATCGCCCAGCGCCTGCCCAAGACCATGATCCTGGCCGTCGCCGCGATCGTCGGCGCCCTGCTGGTCGCCATCCCGCTGGGCATGACTCAGGCGCTGCGCCGCAACAAGGCCTTCGACTACGTGATGACCGGCCTGAACTTCGTGGTCTACTCCACCCCCAGCTTCTTCCTGGGCCTGCTGCTGATCATGTTCTTCTCGCAGCTGCTCGGCTGGCTTCCGGCCAGCGCTCCGCAGGGCGACACCGTGGCCGAGATCCTGTCCCAGCCGCGCGAGATGGTCCTTCCGATCCTCACCAGCGGCCTGGCCGGCGTGGCGACGTTCTCGCGCTACATGCGCTCGGCGACGATCGACAACCTGCACGAGGACTACGTCCGCACCGCCCGCGCCAAGGGCACCCCGATGGCCAAGGTCATCTCCCGCCACGTGCTGCGCAACTCGCTGACCCCCGTGGTCACCATGCTCGGCTACTACCTGCCCGTCATGTTCGGCGGCGCACTGGTCGTCGAACAGCTCTTCAACTACCCGGGCATGGGCCTGCTCTTCTGGAACGCCGCGCAGACCACCGACTTCCCGGTCCTGCTGGGCTGCGTGCTGGTCATCTCCGTGGCCACCGTCGTCGGCTCGCTGCTTGCGGACATCACCCAGTTCATTCTCGATCCCCGCGCCCGTGGAGGTGTCAAGTGAGTACAGCAACACTGAGCCGTATGGCTCCCCCGAAGTCCCCGGCCGCCCGCGCGGTGCGCCAGTTCTTCTCCAACAAGCTTGCGGTCATCGGCGTCGTCATCGTCGTCGCCCTGATGATCTTCAGCTTCATCGGTCCGCTGGTCTACCAAACGGAGCAGGTGTCCACCAACCTCATGCAGGCGGACCTCAAGCCCGGCGAAAACGGCCACCCGCTGGGCACCGACGGCCTGGGCTACGACGTGCTCGGCCGCCTGATGATCGCCGGCCGGACCTCCATCCTGGTCGGCCTGGCCGCGGGCGTGCTCGCCACCATCCTGGGAACCCTGTGGGGTTCGGTCGCCGGCTACATGGGCGGCTGGATCGACGCCACCATGATGCGCATCGTCGACGCCGGCATCGCCATCCCGGGCATCTTCCTGCTGCTGGTGATCTCCGCGATCGTCCGCCCGAGCGAATGGATGATGGTGCTGATCATCGGCGCCGTGTCTTGGCTGGTCCCGGCCCGGCTGACCCGCGCCGAGGCGCTGTCGCTCAAAAGCCGCGACTACGTGCTGGCCATCAAGGCCACCGGCGGTTCCAACGCCCGGGCGATCCTGCGCCACATCATCCCCAACACCATCGGCACCGTGGTGGTCAACGCGACCTTCCAGGTTGCCGACGCCATCCTGCTGATCGCCTACGTGAGCTTCCTGGGCATGGGCCTGCAGCCGCCGGCGACCGACTGGGGAGCCATGCTCACCGACGGCATCTCCTCGGTGTACTCCGGCGCCTGGTGGCTGATCTTCCCCGCAGGTATTGCCATTGTTTTGATCGTCAGCGCCTTCAACTTCATTGGTGACGGCCTGCGCGACATGTTTGATGTACGAGGCCAGTCATGAGCACCACTTTCACTGAATCCAGCGTCCCGGCCCTGAAGGTCCAGGACCTGGTCGTCGACTTCAAGACCAAGAACGGCGTCGTCAACGCGGTGCGCGGGGTTTCCTTCTCCGTGGACCGCGGCGAGGTGCTGGCGGTCGTCGGCGAATCCGGCAGCGGCAAGACCATCACCTCGCTGACCGCCATGGCCCTGCTGCCCTCCACCGCCCGCACCGCGGGCCTGGTCGAGGTCGACGGCCACGACGTCCTGAACGCCTCCGCGGCGGACATGGACTCCAAGCGCGGCAACGTGGTTTCCATGGTCTTCCAGGAGCCGATGACCGCGCTGAACCCGTCCATGAAGGTCGGCAAGCAAGTCGCCGAGGCCATCCTGAACCACCGCGGCGTCTCCAAGGCCGAGGCCATGGCCCGCGCCGTGGAGCTGCTGGACAAGGTGGGCATCCCGGATCCGGCCGTCAAGGCCCGGAACTTCCCGCACCAGCTCTCCGGCGGCCAGCGCCAGCGCGTGGTCATCGCCATCGCCCTGGCCTGCGACCCCACGCTGATCATCGCCGACGAGCCGACCACCGCGCTCGACGTGACCGTCCAGGCGGAAATCCTCGAGCTGCTGCGCAACCTGGTGAAGGAAACCAACACCGCGCTGCTGCTGATCACCCACAACATGGGCGTCGTCGCCGATTTGTCCGACCGGGTGGTCGTCATGAACGCCGGCAAGGTCATCGAGACCGGCACCACCGTCCAGGTGCTCACCGAACCGGCCGAGCCCTACACCCAGGCGCTGCTGGCCGCGGTCCCGACGCTGCCCGAGGCGCAGTGGGATGCCATCATCGCCGAGGAACGCGCCGAGGAACCCGCCAGGGAACCGCAGCACGCTGACTCCCTGGGGAACGCCCCGCTCATCGACCCGGTGCTGGACATGCGCGAGGTCTGCGTCGACTACACCAGCGGCGGGCGCAAGCTGCGCGCCGTCAACCAGGCCAGCCTGGTCATCAACCGCGGCGAGATCGTCGGCCTGGTCGGCGAATCGGGCTCCGGCAAGTCGACCCTCGGCCGCGCCCCGCTGGGCCTGGTCCCGGTGACCGGCGGTGCGATCACGCTCTTCGGCGGCGACGTCCTGAAGGCCTCGACCCGGGAGATCCGCAAGCTGCGCTCGCGCATCGGCATCATCTTCCAGGATCCGGGCGGATCCCTTGACCCGCGCATGACCGTGGGCGACTCGATCGCCGAGCCGCTGGTCATGCACGGGGTCAACGGCAAGCGCCCGAGCCGCGCCGAACGCGACGTCCGCGTGCGCGAACTGCTGGAGGCCGTCCGACTGCCGGGCGCCAACGCGAACCGCTACCCGCACGAGCTTTCCGGCGGCCAGCGCCAGCGCATCGGCCTGGCCCGCGCCCTGGCGCTGGCCCCGGAACTGCTGATCGCCGACGAGCCGACCAGCGCGTTGGACGTCTCGGTGCAGGACGAGGTGCTGACCCTGCTGCTGGACCTGCAGAAGGAACACGGCTTCGGCTGCCTGTTCATCAGCCACGACCTCGCGGTGGTGCACTCGGTGTCCCAGCGCGTCACCGTCATGCAGCACGGCAACGTGATCGAGTCGGGCCTGTCCTCCAAGGTGCTCCGGCACCCGGAGGCGTCGTACACCCGCCACCTGCTGGCATCGGTTCCATCGCCCAACCCCATCGTGCAAAGGCAGCGCCGCGAGGCGCGCACCGCATTGTTGTTGTCCTCCGCCACACAAGGTTCCTAGAGGTGTATCCACGACTGGGAATTGATATCGGCGGCACGGGCATTTCCGCCGTCGTGATGGATGTCGATGGAAGCGTCAAGGGCCGCGCCAGCACCGGCACCCCCGCCGAACACGGCGGGGACGCCATGGTGGCGGCCTGCCGCGAGGTGGCATCCTTGGCCACGGAGCGTTCGGGCCTTCGCCCGCGCGTTGCCGGGGTCGGTGCCGCGGGCGTCATCGACGCCGACGGGGTGGTCCTGGCCGCCAGCGACTCGTTCACGGGCTGGGAGGGCTACCCGCTGGGCGAGAAACTCAACGCGAGCCTGGCCATGCCGGTCAGCGTCGGCAACGACGTTGCCGCGTTCGTGCTCGGAGAGCAGCGCTTCGGCGCCGGCCGGGGGCTGGAGAACTTCTTTGGCATCGCGCTGGGAACGGGCGTGGGCGGCGGGCTTGTCCTGAACTCCGACCTGCACACCGGGGAGCACGGGGCCGCGGCGGAGATCGGCCACATCCCGGGCTTCGGCGACCGGTTGTGCACCTGTGGCCGCAAGGGCCACCTGGAGACCATTGCCGCGGGCCGCTCGATCGCGTCGCTCTACGCACAGGCAACGGGTAATTCCTTCAGCGCCAAGGACGTGGCCCGGCTGGCCCGCGAGGGCGACGACACCGCCGCCGGGTTGTTTGCCGACGCAGGTGCGGGGCTGGCCAAGGCGGCGCTGATGATTTCGGGAATCCTCGATGTCTCTGCGCTCATCATCGGCGGCGGCGTGGCCCTTGCGTGGGATCTTCTGCACCCGGCCATGGATGAGTCCCTGCGCCGGACCCCTCCCATTTCCGGAAACCCGATCCAGGTTCTCCGCAGCGAACTGGGAACCGACGCGGTCGCCATCGGCGCCTCGCAGTTCGCCGACTCGCTGCTCTAAGAAGCAGCCGGTCCAGGCACGCCCCGTGGGCGGCGCGATCCCCGGAGACGGGCGATCGCGTCGCCCACGGTGTTTAACCGGCTCGATCATTCGGCGCCCGGTTCGCCGGTCGGCGGCAGTTCCTCCAGCGAAAGCCGGGGCTTGATGATGCGCGGCAGCGCGAACAAGAGGATGAAGACCGCCAGCATGATGGAACCGCCAACGAACACCCCGCTGAGCCACCCGTCAAGCACCTGCACCACAAACCAGACGCAGCCGGCGACCAGCATGCCCACCCCGGGAATGACGATCTTGGAAATCGAATGGCCCATGCGCACGGTGGTGACCTTGACCCGGTGGCCGAACAAATGCCGGTGCACCGCCACCGGGGTGACGATCAGGACAATCAGCAGTGCCGAGAAAACCAGCAGGACCATGTAAAAGGTTCGATCGGCGGCATTGAGAATGGTGAATCTTGCCTGGAAGGGAAGCACCACCAGGAACGCCGCCAGTATCTGGACGCCTGTCTGCATGACCCGCAATTCCTGCAGCAGTTCATTCCAATTTCGGTCCAACCGCTCTTCGACGGTCTCATGGCGGCCCTGCGTCATAGGATCTTCCTCCCAGCGTCCGCGTGTTGCCCGGTCCAAGATTTCCCCCACTTGGGTGATGAGTATCAACCTATCGAAAGTGGCCGACTTATGGGGTTAGAAAAGGGGAGGGATTTGTACCGCTAGGGGTCGATCGAGTCTAAGCTTGCTAAATGACCGCCCACCCATTTGACCTCCTCACCGTTGATCAGCTGCGCCACAACGGGTCATTGAAGTGGACCGAATACCCGGGAAGTTTGGGGGCCTGGGTAGCGGAAATGGATTTTGGAACAGCCCCGGGCGTCATCGAGGCGGCACAGCAAACACTGGCAGGCGGGCTAACCGGATACGCGCCGACTTCGTTGGTCCGCGACATGCAGCAGGCCACCTCGCAATGGCTCGAAACCCGCTTCGGCTGGAGGCTTGAAAGCGAACAGGTTCGCCCCCTCAACAGCGTTGCGGCAGCCCTCGACGCCGCAATCATGCATTTTTCGCCAAAACACCGCCCGGACGCCCCACTGGTGCTGCTCACTCCCTCCTACATGCCGTTCATTTCGGCGGCTTCGCGTTTTGGCAGGAATTCCAAGCAGGTGGCCATGCTCCAAACCGAAGCCGGGTGGGAGCTGGACTGGACGGCGCTGGAACAAGCCCTGAGCGGCGGGGCGCTGCTTGTCCTGGTGAATCCCCACAATCCCATCGGCAAGGTCTATTCCCGGGAGGAACTTCAGCGAATCTCGTTGCTGGTTGAGGCCACCGGATCGAGGGTTTTCTCCGATGAAATCCATGCACCGCTGGTCTATTCAGGATCCACGCACATCCCGTACGCTTCCATAAGCCCGATCGCCGCGGGTCATTCAATCACCGCTGTCGCCGCCACAAAGGCCTTCAACCTGCCGGGGCTCAAGTGTGCACAACTGGTCTTGACCAATGACGTTGACCGGACGGTTTGGTCCCGCGTGGGCAACGTTCCCGAACATGCAGCGGCCAATGTGGGGCTTGCCGCGACGACGGCCGCCTATCGCACGGGGTCGGGGTGGCTTGATGGCGTCCTCGACTACCTCGATGCATCGCGCATCTTGCTCGGAAGCCTGATTGCCGAACACCTGCCCCAGGTCAGGTACCAGGCGCCGCAAGGAACATACCTCGCATGGCTGGATTTTTCGCGCCTCGCACTGGAACCCAATCCTGCCCAATTTTTCCTCACCGAAGCGCAGGTCGCCCTGACCAGCGGGAGCGCTTGCGGCAAGGGAGGCAGCGGGTTTGTCAGGCTTAACTTCGCCACACCCGGACCCGTATTGGGCGGCATGATCCACCGGATGGGCGCCGCCGTGGACGGGTGCGACAAGTTTGATGCAAGCGACCCCGAGTTCGCCAGCTGATAAGGGGAAACCGGCAAACAGACCGCTGCGGGTGAGGCCCCGTGCGACTTTGCCGTATCTGGACGAGCGCTGGCGTTGGCGGAGGGTGGACGCCGATGTGGAAAGCTAGAGCAATGATGCCGCAGAACCAGGACAATGCTCGACGACGACTTGCCACGGCCGCCATGACCGGTGTCGCCATCTACGTCCTCGTCGATGTCGTACTCCAGTTCCTGCCGCCCTATTACAGCGTGATCAGCGACGCCGAAAGCAACTTGGCCGTGGGCCCGTTCGGGTGGATCATGAACCTGAATTTTATCGGCCGGGCCATCACCACCCTGTGTGCGATCGCCGCCATCAACGGGGTCGGTCCGGCCACCGGACTTCGGCGGACCGGAGCGCTCCTCATGGCCGCCGGCGGCCTGTGTTCGGCGATCTTGGCCTTCTTCCCCACCGATGTCGCCGACGCCGGCATACTGGCTGCGACGACTGTTGGCATCGTGCATCTCTTCGTGGCCGGCTTGGGGTTCTTGGCCGCGCTGGCCGGCATTCTCGTGCTGACCCGCTGGATACGTTCAAGCCCGGAGCTGGCAAATGCCTACCCGGCGGCATTGACTCTCACGGCCATTGCTACCGTCGGGCTCGCATCGCTGGGTCTGGCCGCCGCGATTGGGCCGGACCTGTTGGGGCTCGCCGAGCGGGTCTGCCTCGCCGGCGTGCTCGGCTGGGTTCTGGTGGTGTGCGCGACCATCAGGCGGTTGCCCCGGCTTCCGTGGCCGGACCCGCTGTTGCCACGGCACTCCCGGGAGAGAATCCTCTAAATCATGGGACGGTCAACGGCTGCGCATGGAGAACGCGATCACGTCGGGTTGGCGGAACCGGGCCAACGGGTCCTTCTGCCTCCACACCGCCTCGGCCGATACCCGGTCAGGCTAGCGCCAGCCGCCAGGGCCACGGCCCAGATCACGCAGTGGTCCAGCGGCCAGCCCTCCCCCGCCCCACGTCAACCGACGCTGGCCCTCCTCAGATGCGGCGTGGCGATCCACTATACGGCTCGGATATTTGCCAATAGCTGTTCAAACGGCAACGAGCTCATGGCGTCGCGGGGGTTCGCCGTGTCACTGACGTTGGGGGCAATCGAGCGAGTGTCACCTAAATCTTGAATCACGGGCGTACCGCCACCTCCGCGGGCCATCATTGCCAACGCCAGTTCGCGCCCGGCCAACCGTTCACGATCGGCCAGGGCGCCATGTCCCTGGTCCGCGCCCCAGTCTTCCGGCGAGGCAAAAACGCTGGTGGGCATGATCGAAGCGCGCAGGTAGCTGAAGATCGGCCGCATCGCGTAATCGATGACCAAGTTGTGGCGCGGGCTTCCGCCTGTGGCAGCCAGGAGGACCGGCTTTTCCTCCAACGATTTCGGGTCGAGCACGTCGATGAAGGACTTGAAGAGTCCCGAGACCGAGGCCGTGAAAACGGGCGAAACCATGACAAGCGCACCGGCCGCGGTGACAGCGTCAATCGCTTCTTGGAGTCGCGGAGGGGCGTATCCGGTCAGCAGGTTGTTGGTGATGTCGGTGGCGTAGTCGCGGAGCTCGAGGACGGTGATGTCTGCCTGGAAACCCCTGGCTGCCAGCTCGCTGGCAGCCGCTTCAGCGAGTTGCCGACCGAGCAAGCCCGAGGTTGACGGGGTGCCGAGACCGCCTGAAACTACAACGATTGACTGGTTCATGATCTGGGAATTTCCTCTCGAGGATTGAATGCGTTTGCATATAAAACACGAGTGGTTGCGGTTTCATTCCCGGGAATTCAAGATGCGCCCAGCCTTACCCGTCCGAGGCGTCGCCGTTCTTCCTTCGGAATGGCAGCGGCATGGCACAAGCTGCCCCGACGCAGCGCCCACGCACCGCCGCGATTCCGGCGTAGAGGGCCATGGCACCGGCGCCGAACGCCCCGACGATGGCTTGGTCGCCCCAGAGGGAGGCTGCCATCGACGCCAGCAGCAGGGAAACGACGATCCATATGACGCGATCACGAAGCAAAACTCGGCCACCATCCTTCCCAAAATCTTGCTTTCATATACCCCCAAGGGTATCGCACGGAACAGGGCATCGCTCCCCTAAGCTCGACGTCGGCCTCGGCTTAGCCGCAGGACGCCGGCCCCGACAACGCCAATCAGCACGCCAATCAGGACGATGTAGAACGCAACCGAAAAATACCCATTGACACTCGTATGCGGGTTCAAGAAGGGGTAGGGGAACCAAGGGTCCCCGGTCCTGGGATCCAGCACCAATGCCCCGCGGACCAAGGTGTATCCGGCCCAGAGAATCGGAAAGGCAACAATCGCCCAAAGCGCCTTCGCATTCAAGGGGCGGCGCCCCGGGGCAATGAGCCAGTCAAGCACCATGATAACCGGCCCGATGACGTGCAGGATCTCATTCGACCAGCCCACGGTTGCCCCTTGCGGCAGTTCGATGCCCCGCAGCAGCAAGTTGTACACAACACCGGTCGTGGCCATGTACGTTGTAGCCCCGGCCCGAAAAATCGTCCAGCCTTGGGAATCGCTCTTACGCGATGAAAGCGTGAATATGCCCACGAACAGCGCCAGGGCGGCAAGAACATTGGCTTCCACGGTGAAGAACGAGAAGAAGTTCTGGACCACGAATCCGACTTCGCCCTTGCCTGCGCTTTCGTTCTGGATCGTCCGCTGAATCTGGGCAACCAATGCAGCCACAATGGCTATGGAACCGCCAATCCGAAGCAAGTAGGCCAAAGTCCGTCTCATAAGGGGAATTACCTTTCTGGATACTCCCCACAGCCTAATCTGCGCACCCTATGCGCCATCGGCATGACACCTCGACACGCTCTGACTTTTACATAGGAAGACCCGGGCGGGAGCGGGAAGCTACCACCCGGGCCTTGGCTTTCCGCCATTAATCGGAGTGCTTGTGCTCAGTGTCCCCCAGGCCGAAGGCCATGGGTCCCTTGATGAGACGGAACAGGCCGAGTCCCGCAATCAGGACACCGATTGCGAAGCCGATCCACAGGGGGCTGATAACGCCGCCGAGCGTGTAGCCGCCGCTGACGAGGAAGATCAAGAAGAGCACGGCAATGCTGCCTCCGCCAATGAGCAACCCATTGATGTGGTGCTTCCCCTGAACATGTTTGGGTACTTGCGGGCCACTGCCCGTGTCCGGAATTTTCGATTCGTTGCCCATGTCACTTCATTCCTTTCTATCGACAAGGCCCGATTCCCCCGAATGCCGCGCACATGATGCACAGCAGTATTGGCCCGTCTTCGATTGAAGCCCGTGGCCAATGATGGCGCATCCGCAATGCGCACACCGTGGCGCCATCAGGTGGATGGCGCATTCGAATGAATCAAATACGTGCTGCTGTGTTCCGCGCATGATGATGAACGTCTTGTCGTACTCGTTGCCGCAAACGTCGCATATTCCCATGCGTTGCCTCCGATAACCGTAACAATCCCCGTGCCACGATGGTGGGGCGGAGTCGATGCCGGTTCCTTGATGTTGAGCCGATTCCTCACGAGTATTCGTGGATTTGGTCAGCCGTTGAACCATCACTCGGTTGCTTCCGCCCGGTGCTTGCGCGGATGTTGTTCGTTGACACCAGATTTCTTAATTCAGGTCCGTTGACCCAGCAATCTAGCTGGTGAACCACCTTTGACGCTACGCCTATCGCACGGGGCTTGCTAGGGGTATTTTCTTGCATCGGCAAACTCTGCGGACAGGCCGGGTTTCGCAAGATGGCAAACTGGCGAAGTCCATTCGGTTGGCACCTGGCACGGTGACACGAATACGGATCTGCGGTTCGTACCGCTTCAACCCATGTGTCACGCGTCAGGCTTCTTGTCACCCGGCGTCGTAGCGGTCCTCGTCGGAGTCCCCGTGGCGATGTTTGGTTGAATCATTGCCCGTTCCATCCGGCAAATCATCCACGCTGCGCTTGGAGGACTTGGGTTTACCTGCCGATGCACTTGCGACGTCCTCTGCCGCTTCGTTGGACCGAGGGCTCATGGTCTCGTTCATGGTGTGCTCCTTGTGTTCACCTGTTGGTGCAACAGGCGCCCCGTAAGTTAGGGCTCAAGAATTAGGGAAGCGATGTCGGACCCGGTACCTTCCGGCTGGAAAATACTTGGGGTTCGATTTCGTTGAAGTTGTCCGCCTATTCCGAGCGCCGGGCTCCTGAATTTGGTCCGAACAACGCATTCCGGGGTTCACTCGATGAGTCCACGATACTGGGGAACCATCGCGAAATGCTGCCATTCCAAGATGGCCAACGAGAAGATTCGTTGCTTTTTCGTGCGATGCCGACTTCGATTTTTGGGTAGCCAACGGATCTTCCGAAGACCTATTTCAAGCTTAGACCTGTTGCGCCCAAAGCAGTTATGAACTATTCGGGCACCGCAACAGCCATCGGCAGATCACCACACCGGGCCACATGCACCTTGGTGAATCCAAGGTCAACACCGTCCACAGGCACAACGGATCCTTCAGCATCTTTCCAACTCCGGATCAGCAACCGGCCCGCAGCTAGTTGCGGGTCTGCCGAAACAACGACTCGACCAACACCGTTGATCAAAGTCGCTCGTGGATCAATTTCACGAAGCCTGTCCACCAGCAGCCCTTCAATGGATTCCACAAAAATGTCAGCCCCGGCAACCCCAACGATGCGTCCATGCGCCTTCACCGGAACAGTGAATGTCAGGGTGTACTCATCGGTGCACAGGAAATCCACGTAGGGTCCGGTAATGTGCCCAGCCCCGGATTCCATGGGAACCGTGAACCATTCGCGACGGGAATACGTTTCGCCCGCCGATTCCATGGTGAGCATCAGAAGCCGCTCCTGTTTTTCCCCCTGCCACCAGGCCATGTGCCACGGCACATCTGAGACCGCCTCAAAAGCAGCCACAAATCCGGCACCCACCAATGGCAGATCCTGGCGATTCAGCAATTTCCGGGCCAAGGGGTGAACAACGGCATCCACTTCCCGCTGGCTAGGGGCATGTTCGCGATCTTCAAAAAGCGAACTCATGCCTCCGGCCCAGACACGCAGATCTTCCATCAAGGACTCAAAGAAGGTGACAACGCTACTGCTGGCGTCATTGTCGGCGGTTTTGATGGTGGTCACATTGGCCTCCTCACGTGGCGCTCGGGCGCAGTTTATTGGATTGATTGTTTTTGGTGGCGTTTTCGGCTTGGGCCGCGATCAGCCAAGCGACGCCGGCCCCAACGTAGTCGCCAACCAGCGAACGCGCCTTGGCGGAATCCGCGGTCACTAGCGCACCAAGAATTTCGTCGCACAAAGCGATCGCCTTCGCATCAAAGGTGTCATCGGCATGGGCCAAGGACAGCAGTGAGCCAAAATCGGTGTGCAACCGGACGTGTTCTCGCGTAAGCCGCGCCGATTGACTAAGTGCCGCCATCTCCAGGAGAAAATCTCCCACAATGGTGCCGGGCGACCCATTGCCGGCGGTTTTCGGGTCCAATATCCGACGCAAGATCTCCAGGTCCTGGTCGTCAGCCGCCTTCGCGGCGAGCTCCGCGGCCGTCGCTGCTATTGCCACATAGTGGATTCCCAAGTCGCGAAGCTCGACCCTGCTCATGGCTGTGAGTCGTTCATGCAGCAGGCTGGCCCTGTCCCCCTGCGGCAACGTAATAAAGGTTCCTCCTTCGCGCCCCCGAGTGGTTTTGACCAGCCCGCGGGTTCTGAGAGCAATCAATGCTTCACGGGCCGTCATCGTGGCGACACCCAATGCGGAGGCCATTTCTGCTTCGCTGGGCAGTCGATCCCCATCAAGCAGGATCCCCGCGGTGATGCCCGAGACTATGCGATCTTCGACGCGCTTGGCACGCCCTTCGTCCCCCAGGGAGGCGAACACGGATGAGAGCTGACGTTGATGCGGGGATGAATCTCGAGACATGTTCACCATCCTTTCAAAACACTGAGGTTAGAGCTTTGCGCGGCTCGCTTCCGAAATCCTCTCACAGAATTTTGTCAGAAAGTGATGGCTATTACATCTAACATCTGGTTTCATAGGTTAACAGTTTGGAAGTAAGCCACACCACATCTCACCGAGAAAGGACGAATACGGTGCCCAGCACAGCAACATCACTTCAGCGCCCGGCCCATTCAGCCGATTCCAATCGCACCCCCGCGATCTCCCTACAGCAGGTCGGCAAGTCCTTCGGCGACTTCCATGCCGTCAAGGGACTGGATCTTGAAATTCGCGGCGGGGAGTTTTTCTCCCTGCTCGGCCCCTCGGGTTCCGGCAAGACCACCGTCCTGCGTATGATCGCCGGTTTCGAATTGCCCACGGCAGGCCGCATCGAGCTTGGCGGCAAGGACGTCACCTACGCCGCTCCCTTCGAACGAGACGTCAACACCGTCTTCCAGGACTACGCGCTCTTCCCCCACCTGACAGTTGCGCAGAACGTCGAATACGGCCTCAAGCTCCGCAAGCTACCCAAGGCCGAACGCACGGCCCTTGTCAACGAGGCCCTGGAAATGATTCGTCTGCCGCAGGTTGCGGGCCGCCTGCCTTCGCAGCTTTCCGGGGGGCAGCGCCAACGCGTCGCACTGGCGCGTGCCCTGGTCCTGCGTCCCCAAGTGCTCCTGCTTGACGAACCACTGGGCGCCTTGGACAAGCAGCTGCGCGAACAGATGCAGATCGAGCTCAAGCAGATCCAGCGCGAAGTCGGCATAACCTTCGTTTTCGTCACCCATGACCAAGAGGAGGCCCTGACGCTCTCTGACCGGGTGGCGGTCTTCAACGAAGGAAAAATCGACCAGGTCGGCAGCCCCGAAGATCTCTATGAACGCCCGGCCACTCGCTTCGTGGCTTCGTTCCTCGGTAACACCAACCTGATTGAGGGGGCACTTGCCAAGTACCTTACCGGGAAAGACAACCTCATTTCGCTACGCCCCGAACACATTGTGGTTCGGCCGCAGGACTCGATGCAGGAATCCGGCACCTCGGCAGTGCACGCGGTAATCGAGGAAATCGTCTACACCGGACCGACGACCCGCTACGTGGCGGCCACCGAGCATGGCGCGGCCCTGATCATCCAGGAACAAAACGGGGCCGGGTCCACAGGGGCAAAAAGGGGCGACAACGTCCGCCTCGAATGGCCCACCCGTTTCAACTACACAGTCTGAGAACACTCTCTTCACCCTCATTCAAGGAAGGCACACCATCATGAAACGAACAAAGAAGTTCCTGCCGCTGGCCGGGCTCGCATCACTCTCACTGGTTCTGGCCGCTTGCGGTGGCAGCACCGCCGCCTCCAACAGCAACGGCATCCAGGTTCCCGATATCCCCGCCGCAACCTCGATCGGCGACTCCGAGGGCGAGGTCAACATCGTGGCATGGGCCGGATTCGTCGAAGACGGTTCCACGAACCCCGACGCGGACTGGGTAACGGCCTTCGAAAAGGAAACCAGCTGCAAGGTCAACCGCAAGGTCGGTGCCACCAGCGATGAAATGGTTCAGCTCATGCGCGGCGGCGAATACGACGTGGTCTCGGCCTCGGGTGATGCCTCCTTGCGTTTGATTGCCGGCGGCGACGTTGCCCCGATCAACACCGAATTGATCCCAAACTTCGGCAACATCGTGGACGGGCTCAAGGGCCAGATCTATGACACGCTCAACGGCAAGAGCTACGGCGTTCCCATCGGGCGCGGCGCAAACGTGCTGATGTACAACACCGACAAGGTCACCACTGCACCCACTTCCTGGGCTGACACCTGGGCTGCGGATTCCCCCTACAAGGGCTCCATCATGGCCTACGACTCCCCGATCTTCATCGCCGATGCCGCCGTGTACCTGATGGCGACCAAGCCTGAGCTGGGCATCAAGAACCCCTACGCGTTGGACAAGGAGCAGCTCGCAGCCGCCGTTGAACTACTCAAGACCCAGAACGAAGTTGCGGGCGAATACTGGAACGACGCACTGAAGGCCGTCTCTTCGATCTCCTCGGGAACTTCCTCCTTGGGCACCGGCTGGCAGGTCGTGGTCAACCTGGCCCAGGCCGACGGCGGCAAGGTTGAATCGGTCCTTCCAAAGGAAGGCGCCACCGGATGGTCCGACACCTGGATGATCTCCTCGAAGTCGAAGAACCCGAGCTGCGCCTACAAGTGGATCGACTGGGCCTCCAGCGCGGACGTGAACGCAAAGCTCGCACAGAACTTCGGCATGGCCCCGGCCAACAAGCTGGCTTGTGAAGGTTCCAAGGAAAACGAAGCCCACTGCGAGACGTTCCACGCCACCGACGAGGACTACTACAAGCAGGTTTGGATGTGGACCACCCCTGTCGAGCAGTGCATCGACGGCCGCACCGACGCGACCTGCACCAACTACCAGGAGTGGACAAAGGCCTGGACAGAGGTCAAGGGCTAGTCCCGTCTTTTCTGGTCCTCCGGCGGGCGGTGACCGATACTTTTCACCGCCCGCCGACCGGCCCCGTCCCTCCCACAACGACCGTTTCGCCACGGGCCGGCCGTGAATGCTCCCCCACTTTTCATTCTCATCAACGAGGAGGATCGACGAATTTCGTCGGCACCCGCCATGACTGCACTCCATAGCCCGCCGGACACCGCCCCGTCTCCGGCTCCGGCAGCCCCGCCATCCATCCGTCCGCGAAACTCATTGGGCGACAAGATCTCCCGGTATCTCTACAGGCGGCCCAAGGTCCGCGTCACAAGCTTGTTGCTGCTGCCGCTGCTGTGGCTCGGAGTGCTCTACATCGGTTCGCTCGCGCTGCTTTTCATCACGGCCTTCTGGACCACCGATTCATTCACCTCCAAGGTCATCCCCGCGTTCACCCTGGAAAACTTCGCGGAGATCGTCACCCAGCCGGCCTACCAGGCCACCGCCATCCGCACCATCCTGATTGCGCTCGCGGTCACGGTGCTTTGCGCCGCACTTGCCTTGCCGCTCGGGCTGTACATGGCCAAGGTCGCCTCCCCCAAGGTGCGGGCCGTCTTCGCCATCGGCATCACCCTGCCGCTGTGGGCCGGATACCTGGTCAAGGTGTTCTCCTGGCGCATCACCTTCGCCTCGGGCGGCCCGTTGGACTGGTTCCTGGCTCCCCTGGGTCTGACGGGTCCCGGGTACGGAACCGCCGCGCTCGTGGTGACCCTTGCCTACCTGTGGTTCCCCTACATGGCCGTTCCCGTGTATTCGGCCTTCCGCCAGATCCCCGACAACCTGTTCGACGCGTCCTCCGACCTGGGTGCCAAGTCGTGGGCCACCGTCCGCACCGTGGCGATCCCGCTGTTGAAGCCCGCATTCATCGCCGGGTCCATCTTCACCTTTTCCCTGTCGCTGGGCGACTACATCGCCGCACAGTTCGTGGGCGGCAAGACGCAGGTCATCGGCACAGTGATCGCCTCGAACATCAACCTGAACCCGCCGCTGGCGGCCGCCTTCGGCATCGTCCCGATCGTCGTCGTTGTCATCTACCTCTTCCTGGCCCGCAAAACCGGTGCCCTGAAGGCACTCTAAGGAGGCGGACATGAGACTCTCAACTCCCGCAAAAACCACCCTGACCCTCTTCGCGGGTCTCATCATGGCGGCCATCTACCTGCCGCTGTTGCTGGTCATCGCGAACTCGTTCAACGCGACGACCTCGGGCGCATTCCCCATCAAGGAATTCACCACCAAGTGGTGGGTAGCCGCATGGAACAACGAAGGCGTCCGCGAAGCACTGTGGACCTCCGTGAAGGTCGCATCCGTGGCCACGGTGATCGCTCTGGTCCTCGGCTCCATGGTTGCCTTCGCGCTCTCACGCTACGACTTCTTCGGCAAGAGCACGGTGAACCTGCTGGTGGTCCTGCCGATCGCGCTTCCCGGCATCGTCACAGGTGTCGCCCTGAATAACACCTTCAAGACGGTGCTGGAGCCGCTGGGCATCGGGCTCGGCTTGTTCTCCGTGATCGTCGGCCACGCAACGTTTTCCATCGTGATGGTGTTCAACAACGTCCAGGCGCGCATGGGACGCATGAACCGCGGGCTCGAGGAAGCCGCCATGGACATGGGCGCGAACATGTTCAAGACCTTCTTCCAAGTCACTTTCCCGGGGTTCCGCTCGGCCTTCATCGCCGGCGGCCTGCTCGCCTTCGCCCTGAGCTTCGATGAAATCGTCGTCACGACGTTCACCGCCGCGCCGGGCACCGAAACCCTCCCGATCTGGATCTTCAACAACATGTCCCGCCCCAACCAGGCACCCGTGGTCAACGTGATTGCCGCGGTGCTCATCGTGGCCTCGATGATCCCGGTCTACCTGAGCCAGCGGCTCACCGGAGACGACAAGAAATAGTCTTCTCCCACGGACTCCCACGGACCCGGTCGTCCCGGACGCTTCTCCTGAAGCATCGGGCCGGCCGGTTTCTTGGTTAAGCACCTACCGCGTCGAATTCACCGGAAGTCCTGCTGCAAACCAGAACATTGTCACTCAACGGGACTACCCTGTGGACATGGAAAAAATCTTTGAGTACTACATCAAGACCACCCCCGAGAAGCTCTGGGCGGCGATGACCGACCCGGAGCAAACCGCCATCTACTACTTCGGAAATTCATACATCTCCGACTGGGCGCCGGGGTCCGCCTTCACCACGACCAACCCCAATGCCGACGGCCCGCTGGGCGAGGGCACCGTTGTCGAGGCCGAGCCCAACCACAAGCTGGTCGTGACGATGACGGCGCTGTGGAGCGAGGCGGTGCTGGCAGAGGGCGAAAGCCGCATCACCTACGAGATCACCCAGGTCGAGGACACGTGCCTGCTGAAGGTAACCCACGATCGGATGAACGCCGGGGCGCACGGTGAGCTGTACGGCGGCTGGCCGATGATCCTCTCCGGATTGAAAACCTGGCTCGAAACCGGCGAACGGCTGACCACGCCCGGTTCCTTGATGTACACCTAGGGATTCCACCCCGGCGGGCGTCACTCCACGGAGAACTGGACCCGTTGCCAGCCGCTGGCACCGTCGGGTGCCGGGTTGGCCTTCTCACTGCTTTGCACCACGCCCTGGCCATCGATCGCCCGGACGCTGACGGTGTGGTTTCCCGACGACCCGCCGCCCCAGACATAGCGCCACTGCCGCCAGGTGTCGAGGGACGCTTCGGCGCCCAGCTCGGCGTCCGCCCACTCGCCGTCGTCGATCTGGACCTGCACCCCGGAGATCCCACGGGTCTGGGCCCAAGCGGTTCCACCCATGACCACCTTGCCCACTGGGACCTTGGCAAAGGAACGCGGAACGTCCACCCGCGAAGACATCTTGATGGGGCCGTGATCCGACCAACCGCGGGTGGTCCAATACGCGACCTTGTCCGCGAACCGGGTCACTTCCAGGTCCACCACCCATTTGGTGGCGGAGACGTATCCGTAGAGTCCGGGAACCACCATGCGCACCGGGAAGCCGTGTTCCAGCGGCAGCGGCTCGCCATTCATTCCGACCGCCAGCAAGGCCATGCGATCGTCCGTCAAGACTTCCAGGGGCGTGGAGGCGCTGAATCCGTCGATGGACGTTGACAGCACCATGTCCGCGCCTGCCTTCGGGACTGCCCGTTCCAGGAGAAGCCGCAGCGGGTAGCCCAGCCACTTGGCGTTGCCGACCAGCGGCCCGCCCACCGGGTTCGATACGCAGGTCAGTGTCAGGTAGCTTTCGACAAGGTCTTCCTTGAGAAGTTCCGCAAAGTCGATCGTGAATTCCTTCTCGACCATCCCGTGGACGCGCAGGGACCACTCGGCCGGGTTGATGCGGGGCACCGACAGTGCCGTATCGATGCGGTAGAAATCCTTGTTCGGCGTCACGAATTGCGGCATGCCTGCCAGGTCGATCTGCGCATCGGCCGGCAGGGGTTTCGCCAACACCTTGGCCGGTGGCAGGCCCAGGGCCGAACGCGCGGCGTCGGCCACGTTTCTGGCCGTGGCCAGGGACTTTCCGACCCCCGTGGCAATCGCCGAACCGACCAAGGCAAGTCCGGTTCCGAGCAGGAAATTCCTGCGCGAGGAACCGGGCACGACGCCGGAGTCGGCGTCAGGGCCCGGGGCCCGGGAAGCGACTGCCAATTGCGTCAACTTGCGCAGCACGATCAACGAAGCCACGGTTCCGAGGATGATCGGAGTCAGATCGACCAGGCCGGTGGCCGGGCGGGAAATCACTGCGCCGCCGATGGCGATCGCCAGGACCACGATACATCCCGATGCAATGGCGATACTACGCTTGGCAATCAACCCGATGATCACAGACGCGGCTGCGGCGATCACGCCCATCGAGACGAAGAGCGCCAATTTGTCGTTGGTGCCAAAGGTGGCGATTGCGAGGTCCTTGAGCCACGGTGGAGTCAGATCGATAAAGACCGCCCCCATGGCCACCAGCGGTGCCGAAGCGGTGGCGAAGAAGGCCGAAGCCAACTGCGCCACCGAAAAAAGCACCGCCGCCGACGCGAAACCCGCGAGCCCGAAGACTCCGAGGTCACGCAGTCTGGTTGCTGTTCTCTCATTCATGAGTGCACCTGCCCCGTACGTTGTGTTTTGCCTCCGCCGGCATATCCAGGGAAGCATCAATCACTTCGTATTCGGAACGGTACCGCCGCCGGATTGGTTGGCGGCCGCATTCTCTGTGTTTGAAGTCAGAGAGCTTGGACCATGATCGGATCGGTCGTCGGGGCCGGGGACCCGGATGCCGGTTCCACGGTGATGCCGAAGTGGGTGACACCCTCCATCGAGCCGGAAACCATGACCATTCCGTCGGTTTTCGTTCCGTCAACCATGCCCGCCGATACCGCACCGGTATCGGAGATCAGCCACAGTTCGTATCCCTTGTCGCTGGGCAAGGCCGGCAGGCCCTCCGTGGTCACGGCCATCATTCCCTCGGCGGCCGAGTACGCCAGGGTAACCCGGGCGCCGTCGTCCATCCGTTGGGTCTTGGACTTCACGTCAATGGCAGTCAGGATCTTGGTCAATTCGGCCCGTTGGTCGTTCAAGGCAGAGAGTTGCTGCTTGAGCTGTTCCTGCTGGGCATTTTGGTTCACCACCACCCCGGTCAGGACGCCGGAGGCGACCAACAGGACGCCTGCCGCCAACGCGAACATTCGCTGGTTGGTTTTGCCCGCTGCGAGTGCCGTCGCCGTTGGCTCGTGGATTTGGGATGGGGATTCCCGCTGAGCGTTTTCGGTAGTCGGTTCCGCCGGCGGAGTTTCCGCAACAGGCTCGGCCGGCTCTTCAACTTCAGTTTGAACGGGTGGAAGCTGAGGGGTGTTGCGGATGGCGGCCATGATGTTTGCCTTGACCCTGGCAGGAGGATGCACGGGTTCGGCAGAGAGCCCAAGGAGCGCAGCGGTTTCCTGCAAGGCATCGATTTCGTCACGAACAGCCTCGGAAGCCTCTGCATGCTGAAGTACTTCGTCGCGCTCCGAGTCATCAAGTGCATTTAGGGCAAAGCTGCCGGTCAGCTCGTTCTTGTGCTTTTCCATCACGCCACCCCCATAAGGTCTCGAAGTCTGTTCATACCATCGCGTATCCGCGTTTTTGCAGTCCCCACCGGGATCTTGAGTAACTCGGCCACTTCCAGATGTGTGTAGCCGCCGAAATAAGCTAGCTGGATGGCGTCGCGTTGTGTTTCGCTGAGTCGTTCCAGAGCTTGCAGAACGCGACGGCTTTCGTCGTGTTGGATGGCCGTTTCTTCAACGTCATCATAGCTTTCCTGGAATTCCTTCATGCCTTCGCGCAGGTCACGGTCCTTGCTCGCCTGGCTTGCCCGAACCCTGTCAACGGCCCTGCGGTGAGCCAACGTCAATAGCCACGTGATCGCTTTACCCCTGGCCGCGTCAAACCGCGTTGCTTGCTGCCAGGCCTCCACGAATACCTCTTGGGTCACTTCTTCGCTTTGCGCCTCATCCTTCAGGATGCGTCGAATCAGGCCAAAAACCTGGGAAGACAAGCGATCGTAGAGTTGTTCAAAAGCGTTTTCGTTGCCCTCGGCAATCTGGAGCATCAGGTCTTCAGGTGTGGGAGCGGAAACATGTTCCGTTTCACCAAGTCGATGTGAGCTCATGCGTTCAAGGGTCTCATGCATTCCAAATCTCACCCACCATCGTTACTGGCGCGGCTACTAGAAAAGTCGTATCTGCCCATCCCCCGAGAGATCGACATAGATCCAAATCAGGGGGTTGGTGCTTGACGAATCCTTCTCGTCGAGCACCAACCCCCTGGATGGCCAATGCGTTGTGATGGTGGCGGCGGCAGCTACTTCTTTGCCGGCGGCATCAGCACCGAGTCGATCAG